>NZ_JAJOHV010000026.1 GCF_021129175.1 Chromobacterium piscinae
ATATCGGCCGCCGCCTGCGCGAGGCCGGCGGCTTCGCGCCGCCGCCGGGCAGCGAGGTGCTGTGGAACGACGGCGAGCTGGCGGAGGCCGGGGAGAGGCTGCTGGCGCTGCTGGCTGGCCGTTGATCAGCCGTCCACCGCGAAGCGCCGCATTTGCGCCTGCAGCGCGGCGCTCACTTCCTGCAGCCGGCCGCTGCTGTGCCGGGCGTCCTGGCTGGCCTTGAGGCTTTCGTCGGCTGAGCGGGCGATTTCCGACACGCTGCCGGCGATGGCTTGGCTCTCTCGCACTTGTTCCGCGATGTCCGACGTCAGCCGGTCCAGCTCGCCCACGGTGGCGGTGGCGCCGCGCTTCAATTCGGTCAGCGGCTCCACTATCTCGCCTATCAGGGCGACGCCGCGCGCCATTTCGCGCTGGCCCTGTTCGATGCGGCTCATCGCGTCCGATGTCTGCGAGTCCATCGCGCTGATCACGCCGTTGATCTCGCGGGTGGCCTGGGCGGTGCGGGCGGCCAGGTTGCGCACCTCGTCCGCCACCACGGCGAAGCCGCGGCCCATTTCGCCGGCGCGGGCGGCTTCTATCGCCGCGTTCAGCGCCAGCATATTGGTCTGCTCGGCGATGTCGGTGACGGCTTCGATCATGTCGTGCATGGAGTTGGCGCGCTGGCGCAGCGCGTCCACCGATTCGGCGCTGCCGCGGATCTGGCCGGCGATCAGTCCGATCTCGCGCGAGGCGGTTTCGATCAGGCTTTGGCCGCGGTCGGCCAGCAGCGCCGCGTTGCGGGCTTGCTGCTGCGCCTGGCCGGCGGTGGCGGCGGCGCGGTCCAGCTTGGCGGAGAAGGCGCCCACCACGCCGTTGATCTGGTGGATTTCCGCCTGCTGCCGCTCCACGCCGCCCGCCACTTCCGCCGCGCTGCCGCGCGTAGAGGTGGCGGTGTCGGCCACCACGTCGGCGCTGGCGCGCAGTTCGCGCACCAGGGCGGCCAGTTCATTCTGCATGGTTTCCATCCGCCGCAGCATCTGCGCCGTCTCATCCTTGCCGGTGGCATGGACCCGGCTGCGCAGATCGCCGCGCGCCATCGCGCCCAGCACCGCCACGCTGTGCTCCAGCGGCGCGGTGATGCTGCGGGTGACGCCCCAGGCGAGCAGCAATCCAGCCAGCGCGGCCGCGACGCAGCACCCCAGCAGCAAGCCGCGGGTGGCGCCCATCAGCGACAGCACATCGGCCATTTCCGCGTTCATGTGGCTTTGTTGGACTGCCGCCAGATCAGCGGTGGCGCTGAGCAGCGCCTGCAGCGCAGGCCGTGTCTGGCTGCCGTATTGCTTGGCCAGGGCCGCCGGGTCGTTGGCTTCGACCAAATCCACGGTATTGCCGAAGGCCTTGACGTAGGCAGCGCGCAGATCGGCCAGCTTTTGCAGCGCGCCGGTTTGTTCCGCGCTCCATGGCAGCGCTTTCAGCCTTTGCAGCACATCGTTGCTCTTGCGGTTGGCGTCGTCCATCGCCGCGTACAGCGGCACGCGCTGCGCTTGCTCCGGGGTGGACACAATCTGCAATAGCAGCAAGGCGGCGCTTTGCGAGTAGCGGTCCAGGTCCGCCGCCGCCTGCTGTTTGCTGGCATCCTCGCTGACGATGACGCGGGTGGCCTGTTCGATTCGGGCCAGCCCACCCCATACGCTGGCGGCAATCGCTAGCAAAAAAGCCAGCAGCACCATGAAGGAGACGGCGAGTCGGGGACCTACCTTGATTGTTTGCAGTAGCCTCATCGGAATTTCTCGCGGATTGGGAAACTGAAATGGTTGGTCGGGACTACGTCGGAAATATGACGATCGGTCGTTGCGGGCTACAGGCGTATGGTTTGGCAGCCGCTGCTGCCGGTCTTCTTGACGCGGTACATCGCCTGGTCTGCCGCCTGCAGCAGGCTGTCCGGATTGCTGTAGCCGTCGCCGATGGCGATGCCGATGGAGATGCCCAACTGGCAGGAGGTGCCGGAGACCAAGAAGGGCGTGTCGAAGGCTTCCAGGCATTTGCCGGCCACGGTGCGGGCGATGTCTTCGGCCTTGTCGTCCAGATCGCTCAGCAGCAGCACGAATTCATCCCCGCCTATCCGGGCCAGGGTGTCGCTCTGGCGCACGGTGCCGGACAGGCGCTGCGCGGCCTGCCACAGCACCTTGTCGCCTGCTTTGTGGCCCAGGGTGTCGTTGATCATCTTGAAACTGTCCAGGTCCATGAACAGCAGCGCCAGCCGGGTTTCCCGGCGCTGGGCCTGGGCCAGCGCCACGTGCAGCCGGTCGGACAGCAGCAAACGGTTGGGCAGGCCGGTCAGCGAGTCGTGGTGGGCCATCTGGGCCAGTTCCGTCTGCTTGTCTTCCAGCTTGCGCAGCAGGCGGTTGAAGGAGGCGATCAGATAGCCGACTTCGTCTTTGCGGTGTATCGGCAAGGGCTCCAGCGGCAATTCGCCCCGCGTCATGCGGTCGGCGTGGCGGGCGGCGCGGAACAGCGGGCGCAGCACGATGTACATGCCGCCGCAGGCCAGCAGCGAGAACACGACGAAGGCGATCAACGCCTGGCGCAGCGTGAAGCTCTGTACACGGGCCACGGTGGCGAAGGCGTCCCGGCCGGGCAGCTTGGCCACCACCAGCCAGCCGGTGCTGGGCACCTGCACGATGGCGCGGACCTCCTCCTCTCCCTGCAGTGTGGCCGCCACCGCCGCGCCGCGATAGCCGGCCATCGCCTGATCGTGCAGCGGGTCGCGCCCGGGCTCAGGCGTCGGCTGCAGCGTCAGCTCGCTTTGCGAGGCGGTGATGATCTGATGGTCGCGCGGGGAAATCAGCAGGAAGCTGTCGCGATGGTCGCCGATTCGGGATTGCTGCAGCAAATCAAGGAAACCCGGCGCGGCGATGGCGGTGACGCCGACCAGCACCGCCGGCACTTCGCCGCTGACCTGCACCGGCGCCGACATCGGCAAAACCGGCACGCCCGAACTGCGGCCGGTTGTCGCCTTGCCGATGTAGAACCGGCCTTGCAGGGATTGCCGGATATAGTCGCGGTCGCCGTAGTTGACCTGCATCCGGTGCGGCACCTCCGGATAGTCGGCGATCACGCGGCCGTCCGGCCTCACCACGAACAAGCCGATGGAGAATAGCGGCTGGTACTGGTAACGCTCCTTCAGCCAGGCGCGCAGGGCGTCAGGTTGGTCCAGCAGCTCAGGCGGCAGCGCGGTGGCCAGGCGGGACAGCAAAGCCTTGCGCTGCCTGATCTTGTCGTCGATGTCGTGGGCGACGTAGCCGGCCAGCGCCAGCTGCTGCTCGGACACGACCTGGCCCAGATCCTGCCGCAGAAAGGAGCCCAGCGCGTAGTAACGCGATAGCACGCCGAAGATCATGATGGCCAGGGACAGCGCCAACAGGCGGATGATGATGCTGTCCGACAGGCGTTTGGACCTCATGTCTGCTCCGCTCCGTTCGCTCGCGTTCCGCCCGGGCTCAGGCCGCCGCTTTTCTCGCGCAAGGTCAACCATCGCTCCTTCTCGAGGATGCGGAGCGAAGCGCCATTTTCTGAGAGCGGCAAATCTGCTGCGCCGTATGGCTTTGCGGGGTCTTATTCATCTGTCGTCGCCTGTGTCCAGTCCTCACTATAGATAAGAGCCGCGGGGCTTTCCGCCCGCATAGGTCTAGCGCGGCAAGACAAGCTTCATGCCGGGTTCACCAGCCTGTCATCGCTGGCGCTTATCGTTGCGCTGTTTTGTTTCAATCAGTCCGATGTGTAAGTAGATTTGTCTATACGTCTAACCCAAGGAGCATCGTCGATGAAAAAGCAGATGGCTGTCGCGGCCGCCCTGGCCGTATCCGGGCTGCTGTCCCCGCTGGCGCAGGCCAAGACCACGCTGACCGTCTACACCGCGCTGGAAGCGGACCAGGTGAAGGATTACAAGGACGCGTTCGAGAAGGCCAATCCAGACATCGACATCCGCTGGGTGCGCGAATCCACCGGCGTGATCACCGCCCGGCTGCTGTCGGAGAAAAACCATCCCCAGGCCGACGCCGTGTGGGGCCTGGCCGCCACCAGCCTGATGATCCTGGACCAGCAGGGCATGCTGCAGGGCTACGCGCCCAAAGGCGTGGAGAAACTAAGCCCGCAGTTCGTCGACAAGGCCAGGCCGCCGAAATGGACCGGCATGGACGTATGGGCCGCCGCCATCTGTTTCAACACCGTGGAAGCGGCGAAAAAGAATCTGCCCAAGCCGGAAAGCTGGACCGATTTGACCAAGCCGGTCTACAAGGGCCAGATCGTGATGCCGCATCCGGCTTCGTCCGGCACCGGCTATCTGGATGTATCCGCCTGGCTGCAGACCCTGGGCGAGAAGAAGGGCTGGGACTACATGGACAAGCTGCACGCCAATATGGCGCAGTACGTCCATTCCGGCTCCAAACCGTGCAAGATGGCCGCCGCCGGCGAGTACCCGATCGGCATCTCGTTTGAATATCGCGGCGCGCAGTTGAAGGAGAAGGGCGCGCCGATCGACCTGATCTATCCGAAGGAAGGCTTGGGCTGGGATCTGGAGGCCACCGCCATCATCAAGGGCACCAAGAACCTGGAAGCCGCCAGGAAGCTGGCCGACTTCTCGGTGAGCCTGCCGGCGATGAAGCTGTACGAGCAGAACTACGCGGTGCTGGCGATGCCGGGCGTGGCCAAACAGAACCCCTATATCCCGGTCGACTACTCGCAGCGGCTGTCCAAGAACAACTTCGGCTGGGCCGCCAAGAACCGCGACGCCATCCTGAAGGAATGGTCGCGCCGCTATGAAAGCAAGGCCGCGCCGAAAGAATAAGGGGCCGCCCGGCAGCCGCCCCCACGCCGGGGGCGGCTTGTCCCCGCGCATCATCCCAGCTTACTGGAGCACCCGATGAAACCGGTCGATAGCCTGTCCGGCTTGTCCGAGCATTTATCCGTCCATGCGCTCAGCCGCCGTTTCGGCGCCTTCACCGCTTTGGACCAAGCCTCGCTTTCCATCCGCAAGGGCGAGTTCGTCTGCCTGCTTGGTCCATCCGGCTGCGGCAAGACCACGCTGCTGCGGCTGATCGCCGGGCTAGACCAGCCGGATGCCGGCGCGATCCGCCTGTCCGGCCGCGATATCACCCGCGCGGCGCCGGCCAAGCGCGACTACGGCATCGTGTTCCAGAGCTACGCGCTGTTTCCCAATCTGACCGTGGCCGACAACATCGCCTACGGCCTGACGCCGCGCCGCGACAAGGCCGGCCATGCCCGCCGCGTGCGCGAGCTGCTGGACATCGTCGGCCTGCCGGGCTCGGAAGGCAAATACCCGTCCCAGCTGTCCGGCGGCCAACAGCAGCGGGTGGCGCTGGCGCGCGCGCTGGCCACCTCGCCCGGCCTGCTGCTGCTGGACGAGCCGTTGTCGGCGCTGGACGCGCGGGTGCGCGACAAGCTGCGCGAGGAGCTGAAGGGCCTGCAACGGCGGCTGGGCGTCACCACGCTGATGGTCACCCACGATCAGGAAGAAGCCCTGTCCATCGCCGACCGGGTGGTGGTGATGAATGCCGGGAGGATCGAGCAGACGGGCACGCCGGCCGAGATCTACCGCAGCCCGGCCAGCCGCTTCGTCGCCGAATTCGTCGGCGAAGCCAACTGGCTGCCGGCCGAGCGCCGAGGCGGCCGGGAGGCCGCGGTCGGTGGCTGCGTGCTGAGCCTGGCGCGGGATCTGCCCGATGCCGAGGCGTTGACGCTGTTCATCCGGCCTGAGGACGTCATCGTCAAGCCGCGCTGGGCGCCGGCGGCCAATACCCTGCTGGCGCGGGTGGAGGATGTGTCCTTCGGCGGCGCAATGACGCGGCTGCGTTTGCGTCCGGAAGGCATGCCCGGCCTGATCCTGCGCGCCGAAATATGCCCGTCGATGCTGAACCGCCAGCCGCTGGTGCCGGGCGAGATCGTGCCGGTGGAGCTGCCCGCCGCGCAATTGCGCGCCTATCCGGGGGAAGCGGCATGCTGAGCCTGGCGCGACGATGGCTTCCCGCCGCGCTGCGGGTGGATGGCGAGCGCCTGGCCGGCGCCGCGCTGGCCTGGGCGCTGCTGGGATGTCTGGCGCTGGCGCTGGGGCTGCCGCTGCTGTTCATCCTCGGCAAATCGGTGCTGACCATGGACGGCGATTTCGCCGGACTCGGCAATTTCGCCGAGGTGCTGGCTTCGCCCGGCCTGATGCGCGCGGCCGGCAACAGCTTGCTGCTGGCCTTGACGGTGTCGGCGCTGGTGGTGCCGTCGGCTTTCGCTTTCGCCTGGGCGCTGTGCCGCAGCCGGGCGCCGGGCAAGGGGATGTTCCGCCAGATCGCGTTGCTGCCGTTATTGGCGCCGTCGCTGCTGCCGGCCATCTCGCTGGTTTACCTGTTTGGCAACCAGGGCCTGTTGAAAGGCTGGCTGGGCGGCGGATCGGTTTACGGCTTCTGGGGCATGGTCGCCGGCGAGGCGTTCTATGCCTTTCCCTATGCCCTCATGCTGCTTGCCACGTCCTTGTCCGTCGCCGACGCCAGACTGTACGAGGCGGCGCGGGCGATGGGCGCCGGCGCGTGGCGGCGCTTCGCCACCATCACGCTGCCGGGCGCGCGCTACGGCCTGGCCTCGTCGGCGCTGCTGGTGTTCACGCTGGTGCTCACCGATTTCGGCGTGCCCAAGGTGGTGGGCGGCGACTGCAATGTGTTGGCGGTGGAGGCGTTCAAGCAGGTAGTGGGGCAGCAGAACTTTCCGCGCGGCGCGGTGGTGGGTCTGATGCTGCTGCTGCCGGCCGTGCTGTCCTGCTTCATCGAGCGGGCGATGTCGCACCGCCAGCGCGCGGCCTTGTCCGCGCTGTCGACGCCGTTTGCGCCATCCCGGGCCCCGGCGCGGGACGCGGCCGCGCTTACCATGCTGGCGATCATGGCCATGCCGTTGCTGGCGCTGATGGGCGTCGGCGTGGCGGCTTCCTTCATCAAGTATTGGCCGTACGATCTGAGCCTGACGCTGGCCCACTACCGTTTCGACCAAGTGGACGGCGGCGGCTGGGGCGCGTATTTCAACAGCCTGGAAATGGCCGCGGCCACCGCGCTGATCGGCGCGACGCTGGTTTTCCTGGGCGCATACTGTTGCGAGAAGCTGCCGGCCGCGCCGTTGGCGAGGGGCATGCTGCGATTCTTCGCGATGCTGCCGATGGCGGTGCCTGGCCTGGTGCTGGGCCTGGGCTACGTGTTCTTCTTCAACCACCCCGACAATCCGCTCAACGGCTTGTATGGCGGCCTGGCGCTGATGACGGCCTGCACGGTCGCCCACTTCTACACCACCGCCCATCTGACCATCGCCACCGCGCTGAAGCAGATGGACGGCGAATTCGAAGCGGTGGCCGCCGCGCTGAAAGTGCCGTTCTGGATCACGCTGCGCCGGGTGACGCTGCCGGTTTGCCTGCCGGCGCTGCTGGACGTGTCGCGCTTCCTGTTCGTGTCGGCGATGACCACGCTGTCGGCGCTGGTGTTCATCGCCGGGCCGGAGCGCAGCCTGGCGGCGGTGGCCATCGTGACCATGGACGACGCCGGCGACACCGCCGCCGCCGCCGCGATGGCGACGCTGATCGTGCTCAGCTCGGCGCTGGCCTCGCTGGCGGCGTCGCTGTTGTCGCGCCGGCTGGTGGGGCGCGGCCAGCCGTGGCGTCCGCGCTGACCGTTCACGCCGGCATGGTGCCGGCGTTCATTGGCAAGAGGGGAGTACGGCGTATTACTTAAGCGGCCTGCAATCGCTTTGCCTTGATTTGATGACGGACTATATCTGAAAGGCATGTCATCGCCGGCCCCGCCAGGCGGTCCGGTCGTCATCGTCAATCGCGGGGTCGCGCCATGTCCACTCCTTCATTCCTGTTGCCCGCCGCGCTGCTTCTGGCGCTACTCGCCGGCTGCGCCGGCAGCGTGGACAGCGGAAAATTCATCGCCTTGAGAGACGCCGCCGTCCAGGTGAACCGCGGCGCCCAGGCGAGCTTCGATCAATTGCAGAGCGACGCGCGCGACAGCGCGGTGCTTGGCTATCCGGACCGCAAGGTCGGCGCGCAGGGCTTCCCGCTGGTGAACGCGCAGGGCGAAAGCTACGACCTGAGCGCGCCGCTGTCCCGGGTGACGGCTACGCTGGACGCGCTCAGCTGCTACTCGGAAGCGCTGGCCAAGCTGGCGGGCGGCGGCAAGATGGAGGACATAGACCGCGCGTCGCAGGATCTGGCGGCCAGCCTGCGCGGCCTGCCGGCCGGGACGCTGGACACTCAGGCGGCGAATGGCGTCGCCGTCGCGGTGGACGCGCTGGGCCAGGCCATGCTCGCGGCCCAACGCCGGGAGGGGCTGCGCGGCGTGATGGACCGCGCCCAGCCCGGCCTGGACGCGCTGGCGCAGATGATGGAGCGGGTGGACGAGGATTTGAAGCTCTATGTGCTCAATATCCGTTTGCGTTATCTGGGGCTGGTCAACCGCGATGGCGTGCGCCCGCCCTACCACAGCTGGGATCGTTACCGTTTCGACCAGCAGGTAGCCGCGCAACTGGCCGGCTATGACAGGCTGGAGCAGGCGCTGGCCTCCACCGACAAGGCGGTGCGGGACTTCCCTGAATTGCATCGCCAATTGCGGGCGAGCCTGGATCAGCCCGGCAAGCCGCTTGACCGCCTGCATGATTTCATCGCGGAGGCGCGCCGCCTGCGGGCGCTGTACCGCGACCTGCCGAATAGTTGACGAGGAGGCAAACCATGGATAGTCATGATCTGGCGGAGCTGCTGACCGGCTTGGCGTCGCGTCTGAACAACCTGATGGTGGACACTTCGGGCGCCGTCAGCCGTCAATGCTCCGATCTGCAGGAGACTCTTACCGGTCAGGCTTTGGCGGCCATCGCCAAGGATCTGGACCATGCCACCGCCCAGTACGCCGCCGCGGTCAACGCGTTGACCGCAGCGACGCAGGAGGCCGATGCGGCGACTGCGGCGCTGGATCAGACCGAGCGTTCGATCGAGGCTGTGGCGAAAGTGGTGAAGTTCGCCGGCCAGGCGTCCGCGCTGGCGGCGGGCGTGCTGGCCTGAGCCGAAGGGGGCGCGCGGGACGCAGAAGGTGAGCGTCGGCGCAGGGGAATTGTGAGTAGAGTTGTCCCGGGCTTGTAAAGCCGTAAGGCTGTCCGATAGTGAGATAAAGCCTGTCAGGCGAGCGATATCCGAGAGGATGCCGCCCGGGGGGCGGAGCGGCGGCGACATTCTCCAGTTCCTGCTAAGGGGGCGGCCCTGAGGGCCGACTGATCATGATAGACACTTCGGAAGCCAAACTCGGATTGGGCAAGGGCAAACCGTCTTCTTCCGTTTGGTGGGCGTTGGCCGGCCTCGGCATCGCATTGTTCGGTCTGGGCGCCTCGCTGCTGCTGAACGAAATCCACACATCCCACTTTCAGTCGATGTTCTTCAGCCGCGCCGGCCGCCATGCCACTTTCGCGGTGGAGCAGGGGCCGAGCAAGGAAATGCGCTTTCCCTCTCCCGGCGGTCCCTACGACCAGCGCATGGGCTATGTCGAGCTGCCGCGCTTCCTGCAGCGGCTGGGGCAGCGCGGCTACGCGATAGACGCCCAGGCCAGGCAGTCGCCCGATTTGATCAAGCTGACCGACCGCGGCGTCACCGGACCGCTGCTGCCGCTGGGTTTGTTCCCGCCGTTCCGCGAGAAGGACCAGGCCGGGCTGCTGGTCAGGGACGGCTACGGCAGGCCCATTTACCAGTCGCAGTATCCGCAGCGGATATACAGCAATTTCGAATCGCTGCCGCATCTGCTGGTGGCCGGCCTGCTGTACATCGAAAACCATACCCTGCTGGACGATGGCAATCCGCAGCAGAATCCGGCCATCGAATGGTCGCGCTTCGGCAAGGCGCTGGCCGACGAGAGCCTGCACCTGTTCCGTCCCGGCTACCACTCGGCGGGCGCCAGCACCCTGGCCACCCAGATCGAGAAGTTCCGCCATTCCCCCGGCGGCCGCACCGGCTCGCCCAAGGAAAAGCTGCGCCAGATGTTGTCGGCCTCGGTGCGCGCCTACCACAACGGCGAGGACACCACCGCTTTCCGCCGCCAGCTGGTGGTGGAGTATCTGAACACGGTGCCGCTGGCGGCGCGCGCCGGTTTCGGCGAGATATCCGGCATCGGCGACGGCATGTGGGCCTGGTATGGCCGCTCTTTCGACGAGATGAACCGCACGCTGGACAACGACTCTCCGCTGACGGTGGACGAGCAGGCCACCGTGTTCAAGGAGGCGTTCAGCCTGATGATTTCCCAGCGCGGACCGTCCGCTTACCTGAATGGCGACATGAAGGTGCTGGAAGACCTGACCAATTCCTATCTGAGGCTGATGGCGCGGGACAAGGTGATTTCGCAGGAGCTATGCGACGCGGCGCTGAAGGTGTCGCTGCGGCAGCAGAAGGAAAAAGTGAATCCGACGGTCAAGTCGCTGGTAGAGCGCAAGGGCGCCAACGCGGTGCGGATCAAACTGGCCGGCATGCTGGGCATGCCCAGGCTGTACGATCTGGACCATGTCGATCTCGAGGTCAACAGCACGCTGGATTCGCAGCTGCAGCAGTCGGTCACCGACCACTTGATGAAGCTGCGCGACCCCGAGTACGCGAAGTCGGTGGGCCTGGGCGACAAATTCCTGCTGCAGCAGGGCTCGCCGGAGGGCGTGACCTACAGCTTCACGCTGATCGAGCGCACGCCGTTCGGCAACAAGGTGCGGGTGCAGGCCGATAATTTCGACCAGCCCTTCGACATCAACGAGGGCACCAAGCTGGACCTGGGCTCCACCTCCAAGCTGCGCACGCTGGTCACCTATCTGGAAGTGATCGCCGATCTGCACCGGCAATACGCGGGCCTGAGCCCTGAGGCGCTGGGCAAGATCAAGTCGGGCGAGCATGAGTCGGTGCTGCGGCGCTGGGCGATAGACTATCTGCGCCAGAGCGACGACCGCAGCCTGCCGGCGATGCTGGCGGCTTCCCTGGAGCGCAAGTACAGCGCCAGCCCGGGAGAGAGCTTCTTCACCGGCGGCGGCCGCCACACCTTCGAGAATTTCGACAAGAACGACAACGGCCGCATTCTGAGCCTGCGCGAGGCGACCCAGCGCTCGGTGAACCTGGTCTACATCCGGGTGATGCGCGACATCGTCCGCTATTACATGTATCCGGCCGGCTACGACGACACCCTGATGGGCGACAAGGAAGACCCGCGCCGGCGCGAATACCTGCAGCGCTTCGCAGACAAGGAAGGCAAGACCTTCATGGCCGGCTTCTACCACAAGTACCGCGGCAAGGATGTGAACCAGATCGACGCGTTGCTGGTGGAGAAGGCGCGGCGCAGTCCCAAGCGGCTGGCGGTGATCTTCCGCAGCATCCGTCCGACGGAAGACCAGCAGGCGATGGCGGCCTTCATCGCCAAGCACGCCAATCCGCCGGCCAAGCTGGAACCCGCGACGCTGGCCAAGCTGTACGACGAGCTGGGACCGGACCGCTTCAACCTGGCCGACCGCGGCTACCTGGCCGGCGTCCATCCGCTGGAGCTGTGGATGGTCGCCTATCTGCACGCGCATCCCGACGCGGGCTGGAGCGAGATGGTCCAGGCCAGCGCCGCCCAGCGCCAGGAAGTGTACCAGTGGCTGTTCAACAGCAAGCACAAGGGCGGCCAGGACAACCGCATCCGCCAGATCCAGGAAACCGACGCTTTCCGCAAGATACACGCGGCGTGGAAGCGGATGGGCTATCCCTTCGACTCCCTGGTGCCGTCCTACGCCACCGCGCTGGGCGCTTCGGCCGACCGGCCGGCGGCCCTGGCCGAGCTGATGGGCATCCTGTCCAATGACGGCGTGCGCCTGCCCACCGTCTACATCGACAAGATGCGCTTCGCCGAGGCCACGCCGTACGAGACTTCGCTGGCGCAGGCGCCGACGCGCGGGGTGAGGGTGCTGCCGCCGGAAATCCCGCAACTGGTGCGCCAGGTGCTGTCCGAAGTGGTGGACAAGGGCACCGCCCACCGGGTGGCCGGCTCTTTCGACCGCAAGAAGGGCGAGCACACGCTGATAGGCGGCAAGACCGGCACCGGCGACAACCGCTTCAAGACCTTCTCGCGCGGCGGCGGCTTGACCTCGGCGCGGGTGGTCAGCCGCTCCGGCGCCTTCGTGTTCTATATCGGCGACCATTACTTCGGCACCATCGTCGCCTATGTGGCCGGACCCAAGGCGGCCGATTACCGGTTTACCAGCGCCTTGCCGGTGCAGGTGCTGAAAGTGCTGGCGCCGACCTTGCTGCCGCGCCTGGACTACACCCCGCTCGAAACCAGCCGCGGCGCGGACAGCGTGGCGGAAGGAACGCCGGACGCCGGCCTGCCGCCGGGCACGCCCTTGTGCCTGGTGCCCAGCATGGGCGGCATGTGCCAACTGCTGCAGCAGCCGGAAATGAAGCCGGGTCCGCCGGCGAGCCAGGATGAGGCCAGGCGGGGAGGCCGCGGGCTTGCGTGACGGCGGCGCAAGTGATAAGTTAGGCGAACTATATCCGCCGTCAGGCGCAAGCCTGCGGCCGTAAGCGTTTACGTCAAGCAACGCACCCTAGCCACCCGGCCGTGGCGCGGTGCGTTGCCTTTTTGAAGCGACCGCCGCGCAAGCCGGGATCTGCGCGGAGACCGCTGTTCATGCCCGAAGTCCTGTCATTTTCTCAAGCTTACCGCCGTCTGCTGGCCAAGACGGCGGCGTTGTTCCTGTCTTATCTGGCGGTGGCGATGTCGCTGCCGGTCACCTCCATCTATGTGATCGACCAACTGCATTACGGCAACGCGCTGGGCGGGCTGGCAGTGGGCATCACCTTCTTTTCCACCATCCTGACCCGCGGCTACGCCGGCCGCCTGTGCGATCAGCAGGGTGGCAAGGCCTGCATGCAGCGCGGGCTGTACCTGTACATGCTGGCCGGCGCGGTTTGCCTGGCTTCGTCCTGGCTGGCCGACCAGCCGGCCCTGGCCTTGGGCGTGCTGCTGTCCGGGCGCTTGCTGCTGGGGCTGGGCGAGAGCCTGGCGATCGTCGGCATGGCGGCCTGGAGCATAGGCCTGATGGGGCCGGCCCACTCCGGCAAGGTGATGTCGCTGGTGGGCATGGGCATGTACGGCGCTTTCGCCGCGGGCGGGCCTCTGGGGCTGCTGCTGTTCCAGCAGGCGGGCTTCCAGCCGTTGATGCTGGCCTGCGCGTTATTACCGCTGGCCGGGTTGCTGCTGATCCGGCGGTTTCCGCGCATCGCGCCGCATGCCGGCCAGCGGGAGTCCTTCCTGCGCATTCTGGGGCGGATCGGCAAGCCGGGCGCGGCGGTCTTTCTGCAAGGGGTCGGCTTCGCCGGCTTGGGTGCCTTCTTCGCCTTGTATTTCTCCAGCCGCGGCTGGGCCTGGGGCAGCCTGGGCCTGACCGGTTTCGGCGTCGGCTTCGTGCTGGTGCGCGTGCTGTGCGGCCATCTGCCCGACCGCATCGGCGGCGCGAAGGTGGCGCTGGCCTCGCTGGCGGTGGAGGCCGTCGGCCAGTGGCTGATCTGGAGCGCGGCCACGCCGGCCGCAGCCCTGCTGGGGGCGCTGCTGACCGGCGTCGGCTGCTCGATGGTGTTTCCGGGCATGGGCGTGGAAGTGATCAAGCGCGTGCCCGCCCATCTGCGCGGGTCCGCGCTGGGCGGCTTCGCGGCTTTCCAGGATCTGGCCTATGGCTTGACGGGGCCGGTGGCCGGCTTGTTCGCCGACAGCTTCGGCTACGGCGCGGTATTTCTGACCGGGGCCGTGGCGGCCATGCTGGGCATGGCCATGGTGGCGCTGATGCTGGCCGAGCGCGCGCCGGAGCCCGCGCGCGGCTAGCGGCGCCGATTCAGCCGCCGGCGCGATGCCGGCGGCTGCTGCGGACGGTCCGCCCGCGGGGACAATCAGAACGGCTTGGTCGGCAGGTACTTGCCGTCCAGCGTGATCACCGCGCGTTGGCCGCCGTCCGGGTCTTCCACTTTCTTGATGTCCAGCTTGAAGTTGATCGCGCTGATGATGCCGTCTCCGAATTGCTCATGCACCAGCGCCTTCAGCGTGGTGCCGTAGATCTGCACCATTTCATAGAAGCGGTAGATGGTCGGATCGGTCGGCACGCCGCCCGGAATGCTGCCGCGCAGCGGGATGGTCTGCAGCAAGGCGACGGCGTCGTCGTCCAGTTCCAGACGGTCCGCCACCAGGCGGGCGGCCGCTTCCGGCAGCGCGTGCTGGCCCAGCAGCGCGGCGGTGGTGTAGGCGATGCTGAGGCCGGTGCCCTGGTTTATCTCCTCGAAGCTCAGGCGCTTGCGCGCCTTGGCGGCGATGATGGCGTCGGTCAGGGCTTGGCGCGGGGCTTGTTGGCATTGGGATTGCATATTGATTCTCCTTGCTTGGGGTTGAGCGCGGCTGGGGACGGCATGAAAGGCCGGGCGCGCCGCCGCGCGGGGGATGGTTTCGGTTCAGGGCTGGCGGACGGCGTCTTCCAGCATGGCCGCCGTCTGCGGGCAATCCCGCAGCGGCACGAAGCGGCCTTGCTCCGGATCCAGGGCCTGGATGTCGCCGCTGGCGATGTCGTACATCCAGCCGTGCAGGCGCAGCCGGCCCTGCCTCAGCGCCAGCGCCACCGAGGGATGGGTGCGCAGATTGGCCAGCTGGGCGATGACGTTCTCGCGGGCCATGGCATTCACTTTGGCGTCGTGGCCGGCGTGCTCGCCGGCGTCGCTGATCGCCTTGGCGCAGTCGGCGTGGCGCAGCCAGCCGGCGACGGCGGGCATGCCCGTCAGATCCTTGCCGCAGGCGACGGCCGTCATCGCGCCGCAGTCGGAATGGCCGCAGACCACGATGTCGGCCACGCCCAGCGCGGCGACCGCGTATTCCACCGAGGCGGACACGCCTCCCGGCTCCTGGCCGTAGCCGGGCACGATGTTGCCGGCGTTGCGGATGACGAACAGCTCCCCCGGTTCGCGCTGAGTCAGCAATTCCGGCACCACCCGGCTGTCGGAGCAGGCGATGAACAGCGTGGCGGGGGATTGCGAGCCGGCCAGCCGGCGGAACAGCTCGGCGCGTTCCGGGTAGGCCTCGCGCTGGAATTTGAGGGTGCCGGCGATGATGTCCTGCATGGCGGTTCTCCGTGTGGTGAAACGATGAACGGATGATGCGCCGCTTTTATTATTGGGTCTAAGACTGGTAAATTATGATTTTCATAGGAATAACCAATAGTTTGGACTCATGCTGTTACGACACATCCGCTACTTCCTCGCGGTAGCCGAACATCTCAACTTTACCCGCGCGGCCGAGGCGCTGCATGTCTCGCAGCCGACGTTGTCGCAACAGATACGCCAGCTGGAAGAGGCGCTGGGCGCGGAGCTGTTCGACCGTGGAAGCCGCCAACTGCGGCTGACCGATGCCGGCGACGCCTACCGGATTTACGCCTGCCGCGCGCTGCGGGATCTGGATGCCGGCCGGCGCGCCTTGCACGACGTGGCTTCATTGCAGCGCGGGCAGCTGCGTCTGGCGATGACCCCTACCTTCGCCGCCTGGCTGGCGGGGCCCTTGCTGGCGCGCTTCCATCAACGCCATCCCGGCATCGCGCTGATCGTGCGCGAGATGTCGCAAGAGGCGATGGAGGCCGGGCTGGCCGACGACGCTTTCGATATCGGCATTGGCTTCGCGCCCTCGGGCACGCTGGAGGTGGAGGCCGAGCCCTTGCTGGACGAGCGCCTGGCGCTGGTGGCGGGAGAGGGACACCCGCTGGCGGGCAGGAGGGACGCCTTGTCGGCGACTGAACTGGAGGCGACGCCGCTGGTTTTGCTGAGCGCGGATTTCATCACGCGCCGCCATATCGACGACTATTGCCTCCGCCAGGGCATCCGGCCCAGGGCTGCGATCGAGGTGAACGGCATGGGCGCCGCGGTTGAGATCATCCGCCACGGCGGATTGGCCGGCATCCTGCCCGCGGCCGTCGCCGCCAGCCAGCCTGGGTTGGCGGTGCTGGCATTGGAGCCGGCCTTGCCGGGGCGGCAGGCCGCGCTGTTGACCAAGCGCGACGGCTATCGCAGCGCCGCCGCCCGCGCCTTCGCGGAACTGGCGCGGAGCTGCGCGGACGCTATGGCGTAGCGGAGCCGTCGCGGAAGGCGGGCAGGGAGCTGGACAGCATTTCCAGCAGCCTGGCGGCGGCCGGGCTTTGCCTGCGGCCCTGATGGGTGATCAGATGCACCTCGGCCCGCTGCAGATTGCGCTGCTCGATCGGAATGGCCAGCAACTGGCCGTTTTCCAACTCGCGCCGGACTGCGAAGAGCGGCTGCACCGTCGCCGCCTGCCCGGTCAGCGCGTATTCAATCATCACCCGGTAGGAGTTGGTGACGATGGCCGGTTCCAGCTGGCATTGTTCGGCCCTTTCCGCATCGCGCAGAATTTGCCGCACGCCGAAGCTCACGTCCGGCAGCGCCAGCTTGTGCCGCGCCAGCTCTTCCAGGCCGATGGGGCGTTTCGCGCGCGCCAGCGGGTGATCGGGGGCGGCCACCGCGTACAGTGGCTGAACCGAACTGCGGTGCACCCTCAACAAAGGGTTGGGCGCGGTATAGAACACGATGCCGATATGCGCCCGGTCTTCCAGCACCGTGCGCACGATGTCGTTGGTGCCGCGGATATCGATGCCCACCGTGATCTGCGGATAGCGCTGGGAAAACGGATGGATGGCGTCGATCAGATCGCTGATCACGCCGCCGCCTGTCACCACGGACACGTGGCCGCGGTGTATGCCTTTCAACTCGCGCAGCGCCGTCATCACCGCTTCCTGCTCGCTCAGTTGCTTGCTGTGATAGTCCAGCAGCAGCCGGCCGGCTTCGGTCGGCTGGAAGCCGCGGCGGTGGCGTTCGAACAGCGTGGCGCCCAGCTCCATCTCCAGTTGGCGGATCTGCCGGCTGACCGCGGAAGCGGCGATGTCCATGTGGTCCGCGGCCGCGCGCACCCCGCCCAGGCGGGCCGCTTCGAAGAAGTAGCGGACGCGCTGATCATTGAACTCCATGTTTCATCCTGATTAGTCGTGTTGCCTTAAAGGCAACAAAGAAACCATTCTATGATGTTGGAGAATTGTTTGTCATTTGCTTACAATCGCCGCTCATAATGACAAGGTACTTAACGTGGCATGGTTATTCAGTCCATTGGACTGGCTGCCGCGAATCGGGAGAAGGGTATGCAGGCAGACAGGCAAGGCCGGTTGGGCGGATTCGCGATGCTGTCCGATGCCGCCGTGCAGGATATGGCGGCATGGCGGCAGGATCTGCACCGCCATCCGGAAACCGCGTTCGACGAGCACCGCACCGCGGGCAAGATCGCCGCTTTGCTGCGCAGCTTCGGGCTGGAGGTGGCGACCGGCATCGGCCGCACCGGCGTGGTAGGCACCTTGCGCGCCGGCGGAGGCGAGCGCTCCATCGGCCTGCGCGCCGACATGGACGCGCTGCATCTGCATGAAGAGGGCGATGCGCCCTACCGTTCGCAACACGCCGGCCGCATGCACGCCTGCGGCCACGACGGACACTGCGCGATGCTGCTGGGCGCCGCCAGGCACCTGGCCGAGAGCCGCGCGTTCGACGGCACCGTCCAGTTCATCTTCCAGCCGGCCGAAGAGAACGAGGGCGGCGGCCAGGAGATGCTGGAAGACGGCTTGTTCGAGCGCTTCCCGGTGGACGGCATCTACGGCATGCACAATTGGCCCGGCCTGCCGCTGGGGCAAATGGCCATGCATCCGGGCCCGATGATGATGGCCTTCGATCTGTTCGAGATCCGCCTGCGCGGCCAGGGCGGCCACGCGGCGATGCCGGAGCGCACCCGCGACGTGGTCGCGGCCCAGGCCCAACTGGTGACGGCGCTGCAGAGCATCGTCAGCCGCAATGTCGATCCGCTGGATTGCGCGGTGCTGTCTGTCACCCAGGTGGAAGCGGGTTCCACCTGGAACATCATCCCCGAGCAGGCGCTGCTGCGCGGCACTGTGCGCTACGTCAATCCGGCGGTGCAGGCGGTGATCGAGAGCCGGATGCGCGCGCTGGTCGACCACATCGCGCTGGCGATGGGCGTGGAGGCTGAGATCGACTACTGGTACCGCTATCCGGCCACCATCAACGCCGAGGCGGAAACCTGGCGGGCGGCCGACGTCGCCGCTGAATTGCTGGGCGAGGTGAACGTACGCACCAATATGCGGCCGTCGATGGCGTCCGAAGACTTCGCCTTCATGCTGCAGGAGCGTCCCGGCTGTTATGCCTGGCTGGGCGTGGACGGTCCGGCGCCCAGCGCGGGGCTGCACAGCCCGCATTACGATTTCAACGACCAGGCGCTGGCGATAGGCGCGGCGTATTGGATCAAACTGGTGGAAACCACGTTGGCCCCCGCGGCCGCAAAACAATAACGGGAAGAAAAGCATGGCGCATGCGGGTGTTGGACAATTGCAGGGCGGCGGGGTGGCCGCGGGCGCGGGATTCAACCGTTTGGCCCACCTGATGGCGATAGGCATCGTGATCGTCGCCGAACTGATTTACGTGCAGAAGTTTTCGGTGGGCAAGGGCAGCATCATCCTGCTGCCGCTGCTGTACGCCTTCGTGCTGGGCATGATGTGCAACCCTGCTGTCAATCCGCTGGCCGGCCGCTGGGTGAGCCGCGACGTCAGCGCCACCCTGAGCCAGGTGATCATCGTCGCGGTGCTGCCGCTGGTGGCCAAGCTGGCCACGCTGCTGGGGCCGCAGTTCCAGGCCATCGTCGCGGCGGGTCCGGTGCTGATCTTCCACGAGCTGGGCAATGTCGCCACCGCGCTGGTGGCGATGCCGGTGGCGGTGTTGCTGTTCCGCATGGGCCGCGAGGCGGTGGGGGCGACGTTTTCCATCGACCGCGAACCCAATATCGCGGTGATCTCCGAACGTTACGGCCTGCGCAGCCCGGAAGGCATGGGCGCGCTCAGCGTCTACGCGATCGGCACCATGTTCGGCACCATTTTCTTTTCGCTGATCGTGCCGGTGGTGCATTCCTGGAACCTGTTCAGCGAAAAGGCGCTGGCCATCGCCTGCGGCGTTGGCAGCGGCAGCATGATGGCGGCCTGCGCCGGCACGTTGATCACCGCCTTGCCGGAGCAGAAAGACACGCTGATGGCGCTGGCGGCGGCCAGCAACCTGCTGACCACCACCACCGGCGTGCTGTTCGGCATCTATGTGGCGCTGCCGTTCGCCAACAAGCTGTACGCGCTGCTGAGCCGCCTGCGCGCGCCCAGGCCGCAAGCCGCCATCCGCATGGACGCCGCCGACGCCGAGCTGCTGAAATCGGAAGAGCCCGAGCTGAGCCTGGGCGCTTTCGCCGCCAATCTGCTGATGGCCGGCGCCATCATCGTGCTCAGCCACCTGGTCGGACCCAAGAAGGAACTGGCTGCGGTGCTGCCGGGCGTGGCGATGGTGCTGGGCATCTGTTTCGTCAGCCGCTTGCTCAACCGCTGGCTGCCGCTGAAGATCCCGACGCTGATCTGGCTGTCCATCCTGGGCGTGCTGGCCAGCTTGCCGGGCCTGCCCGGTGGCGAGTGGCGCAACCAGTGCTTCAGCCAGGTGGATGTGCTGGCCTGCGCGACGCTGGTGCTGGCCTACGCCGGCCTGGCCGTGACCCGGCGC
This sequence comes from Chromobacterium piscinae, assembly GCF_021129175.1. Taxonomy (GTDB): domain Bacteria; phylum Pseudomonadota; class Gammaproteobacteria; order Burkholderiales; family Chromobacteriaceae; genus Chromobacterium; species Chromobacterium piscinae. Next base: position 19,691 of record NZ_JAJOHV010000026.1, read on the forward strand.
GAAGCGGCCATCTTCAAGCGCGACGGCCTGCGCCTGCTGGTGATCGCCATCCTGGTGTTCAGCGGCACTTTCCTGGGATCGGCCTTGGTCAGCGATATTCTGTTTTCGTTGAAATTTGGACACTGATTGCCAAATGATCGGCATGAAATTCAGTAAAATTGCCAAATTTAATGTAATGGCTTTGTGAACAATCAAGCTTTTCTTAATAAAAATTAAGTCAAGCAAGCTTGCTAAAGAATGCTTATGTGCTAAATTGTTATTAATGGAATGATCATGTTCGTGACATTCAACCATCTACCCCTTTGCGGCCGCCTTGCGCGGCCTTTTTTCTTTCCGTTCGTTTGTCCTGCAGGGAGGGCGGTTGTCGCCCTCCGAGTTCATTGGCCATTCAGCACGCAGTCGAGCTCCTGCCTCAACGCGGCTTGGAAGCCGGCCACGTGCCGTGTGTCCAGCATGGTATTGTGCTCGCCGTCCACCTCGATGTAATGATTGGGCTCGCGTGAAAAATCGTCCCACCGCCTGAGCTCATCGTTCAGCCAGTCAGCTTTGTTGCCATAAAGCGGGTGGGCGTAGAACACGCTCAGCGAGCGGACGCTGCCGCTAGGCTCATAGCTGCTTCCCATCGAAGTCAGCGAGTGGGCGAGCAATGACCAGGCCGTGAATTTTTCCAGGTCCAGGTCCAGCTCGGCCAGCCGTTCCGGCGGCGCGTGGTCTATCAGCCAGCGCCGGAAGTCCTGGTCCGGCAGGGCGCGCAGCTTGTCGGGCAGCTCATCCGCCTGCCTGCGGTCGATCAGCGACAGGAAGAAGGCGAGGTGGACCGCGCCCTTGACCGGATCGAACTCGCTCATTCGATGACGGATGTGCGGCGGCAGATTGAAGATGCCGACAAAGTCCACTCGTTCGCCGTCGGCTTCCAATGTCTTGGCTATCTCGAAGGCGACCGCCCCGCCGTAGGAATAGCCGGCGATGGCATAGGGGCCGCGGGCTTGGCGCCCGCGGATGGCGGCGACATAGGCGGCCACCATCTCGTTGAAATCGGTGAAATGGCTTTCTCCTTCGTTGAAGCCGCGCGCGCGCAGCGCATGGAATGGGCGTTCGTTGACGAAGTATTGCGCCAGGCTGACGAAGACAAGCACCTCGCCGACGCCGGGGTGGACGCAGAACAACGGCGTCTTGGCTCCGCTGCTTTGCAGCGTGACGATGGGGGCGTAGGCGGCGCCGCCGGTTTCGCGGCCGGCCTCCAGCCTAGCCGCGAGTCGCCGTACGATGGGGTGGGTCAGAATGTCGAGCACCGGCAGGGGCGCGCAATCGAAACGCCGTTCCAGCATGTGTTTGAGCTTCAAGATGTCGAGCGAGGTGCCGCCCAGATCGAAAAAGCTGCTGTTGGCGCCGATTGCGTCGCAGGGCAGGCTGAACATGTCGGCGAAAATGCCGGCGACCGCCTGTTCGGCTTCGCTCTCCGCAGGCTGGAGCTTGCCGAAATAGCGCGTGGCTATCTCGTTCGCATGGCGGATATGCGCGTCCAGCGCGCCTTCCTCCAACCGTCGGCGCAGCAGCGCGCGCTGGATCTTGCCCAGGCTGGTTTTGGGAAAGGCTTCTTTCGGCAGCGGCAATACCAGCGAGGGGCGGAAGCCCCACAGCAGCAGGGCGGTGTTGCGGATCGCGATCATCGTCTGGTGCAGCCGGAGTCCGTTTTCGATAGGAAAGGATGGGAAGAAGGCCAGCACCAGTTGCTCGGTGTCCGCGGCGGGCGGGCGGGTGGGAAAGGCGGCGATGAAGAGTTTGTCCACGCAGTCCAGCTGCGAGATGGCGAGCTCCAGTTCCTGGCTGAAGTAATTGACGCCGCTGACGATGATGCTGTCCTTGCTGCGGCCGACCAGGCGCAGCTCGCCGTCGGCCAACTGGCCGATGTCTCCACTGCGGAACCAGCCGTCCCGCGAGAAGGCCGCGCGTGTCGCGTCCGGGTTGCGGTAGTAGCCGCGGAAGACCATGGGGCCGCGCAATTGCAGTTCTCCAGGCTGCCCGTCGGGCAGCGGCTGGTCCGCCTCGTCGACGATGCGCAGTTGCATGCCGCGCACCGGCCGGCCCAGCGCCGCGAGCTCGAAGCCGGCGTCGGCGGCGGGGAAGTCGTGGGAAAACACCGATCCGGCGCAGGTCTCGGTCATGCCGAAAGCCGGCGATATCGCCGTGGCGGCGAGGCCATGCGGCGCCAGCAGGCTCAAGAACCGGCTGGCGGTCTCCACCACCACGGCTTCTCCGCCGGAAATGATGCGGCGCAACCGTGACAGGTCTAATGCCGGAGGGGGCGGATGGGCTTGGACGAGCGCGCGATTGATCTCGCCGAACAGGAAGTTGGGCGTGAAGGTCAGGGTGGCGCGCTGCGCGCTCAGCAGATGGAGGAACGAGAGCGGGTGGCTCAGGATGCGCTCGGCGGCCGCATGCGCCTGGATCATGCCGACATGGGTGGGCAGCAGCACGGCTTCGATCAACGCGGCGACGTGATCGAACGATATCCAGTTGAAGCCGATGTCTTCCGGGGCCAGGCGCAGGCTTTCCGTCTTGGCGGCCAGGCTGGACAGCAGGTTGGCGTGGCTGAGGATGACGGCCTTGGCGTTGCCGGTGGAGCCTGAGGTCAGGACCAGGACCGCGGGCGCGTCCGGCGCCGGCGCCTGGACTTTGCCTAGTGCGCGGCTGCGCAGCAGTTGGTCGAACTCTAGCGTGTCCAGGCCGTGGGTTCGGAGATTGGCGGGCGCCTTGATTATCAGCGCCGGATGCCCGAGCAACTGGTCAACGTGGGTCAAATGTTTCTCCCAGCGCTCAGGATCGTTCCGGATGGGGGCGAGGGGGCAGGGCACATAAGCCCCCAGCGCGCAGGCCCAGAAGGCTGGGATGAAATCCTCAGCCTGTTCCAGCAGCAAGGCAGTCGGCCTGCCGGGTCCAAGTCCGCGGGCCTGCAGGCCCGCCAGGATGCGCAGCGCGAGGCTGAGCAGTTCGGGATAGCGGATCTCCTTGGCGGTTTTCCAATCATCCGCTACCAGCCGCAGGCCGTGTTCGGGTTGAGACGCCGCGGCGCGGACCAGCAACTCGCCGATGTGAGTCGCGGGGGCTGAAAGGCGCTCCGCATCCGGGAGCGGAGACGAGGCAAACGAAGCATTCATGTTTCTGGTCCTTAACGTGATGAGCGAAGAAAGCGGCGGCTTGCGCGCCGATGGCGGACGGAAGCTGGGCGGGGCGAGGGGGGAGGGCTTAGCGCCTGACGCTTTCGATCAGGCTCAGGAGGCTTTCGGTGGGAAGGACGCGGGTCGGGCGCAGGCCAGCGGAGCGATGCAGGCGGTGGAAGTCGTCCAGCGTGCGTTCCCGCCCGCCGGGATAGTTGACCAGCATGTGCAGGTCCAGCAGCTTGGAGAAATGAGGCTCGTTCGGCGGCGCCAGAATCATTTCCGCCAGCAGCAGCTTGCTGTCGGGCCGCATCGCCGCGGCGCAGTTGGACAGGAAACGCTGCGCATGCGCATCGTCCCAGTCATGGACGATGTGCTTCATGATGTAGAGATCCGCGCCCGGCACCACAGCTTCCAGCGCGTTGGACGTGACCACCTCGGCGCGCGCGGCTAGCCCGCGCGCGGCGAACAAATGGCGCGCGGACTCCGCCGCATGCGGCAGCTCTTGCAAAATGCCCCGCGCCGACGGCGCGGCGGCGAGGATTTCGGCCAGCAGCTGGCCGCGGCCGCCGCCGACATCGACGATGAGCCCGGCGTTGGAGAAGTCGTAGGCGCTAACCAGCGCCGGCGCCTCCTGTTCGCTCAGATTGACCATGGCGCTGTCGACGATTTCGGCGGCGTCAGGGTGCTCTCCGATGTATTCGAACAGCGTTTGGCCAGTAAGGTGATGGAAGGCGCTCCGGCCAGTTTTGACGCTGTAGAGCATGTGGCCCCAGGCGCGCCATATCGGGTCGATGCCCATTTGCCGGACCAGGCTGCGCAGGGAGCCGGGAATATCGCTGCGCAAGGTTTCACTGAGCGGGGTGTTGCGGAACCGCCGGCCTTCGCTTTCGTGGAACAGGCCAGCGCAGCCCAGAGTCTGCAGCAGGCGGTACAAGGCATCCGGCTGCGCGCCGCAGGCGGCGGCAAGTTCGTCGACCGATTGTTCTTTTTCGACTAGGCGATCCGCTAGGCTCAGCTCGGCGGCCACCACGATGGCTTGGGATAGCCAGGCGCCGGTCACCAGCCGCCTCATTGTCTGCTGCGCCTGGGCGGCATCGTTGGACCTTGGGACGGTGTTGACCGGCGAACCGGCTGCAACAGCTGTTTGATACATGATTTCCCTCCTGAACCGGTGTCTTTCGGCTAGACGGCGAACGTGCTTCTCGCAATGGAAACGCAAGCGCTTGAACCGGTGATGAGTGGTCGGCGCGCAGATGGCAGCGACATTTGTAAACGATGTCTAACGAATTGTTTACAAGCCATTATCATCTGCCGGCTTCGAGCTCATGACACCTGTACTTTTGATAAGGTATTGATATATAAGTGTTTTTATCGGTTTTGGCAGGGCGTCGGAAGGGGGGGGAGGAGCGTCAGGGGCGCCGGCAGCGTTCTTGGATGCGCCCAGCTGACATGATGATCTGGCGGCACAATTGCCGGAGGCGGCTGCTGCGCGTCGATGCGCCGATCTCCGTCACCGGGTTGGCGGAGAAGCTGGGCGTGTGGTGGGCGACGGCGCAGCATCGCATCGCTAGGCTGGAAGAGAGCGGGGTGATCGTCGGCTACACGGCGAAGGTGAAGCCGGAGCCGGCCGCCAGGCGCATCCGGGGCGGGATGCGCATCCAGCGAAACCAGCATTCCGCTGTCCACGCGCAAGGCCCGGCGGCCGGCTTACTTGGCCTGCGGCTTTTCCTGGTAGCAGGTGGTTTCCAGCAGGGTGGGCAACAGTTTGTCGGCGGCGTCGCGCCCCAGCGCGAATTGAACCTTGCCGGTGTTGATCACGGTCCGGACTACCGGAGCGCTGACGGGCACGTCGTTGATCACCACTACCATGCTTTGATTCAGGAAGTCGCCGGTGGCCTGCTGCAGGCGCGCGGCTGCAGTCTTATTGAGCGTGGCGCTCAGGGAGAGGCTGTCGCGCTGGATGTTCAGGCTGCTTTCGGTGAAATCGCAGGCGGAATCCAGACGCAGGATGTTGCCGGTGATGACCGGCTTGTTTGGCGCATCGGCCATGGCTGCGGCGGAAACCAGCAGCGCGGCGGAGGCGGGCAGGAGAAACTTCATCAAACGCTCCGTGTTCAAAGTGTGGCTCATCGCATTATGACCGAGGCCGCAGCCAGAGGTTGCGTGGACCGCCGGTTAGCTGCCGCAACAAATGCGGCCGGTCATTCGGTATCCGAAGCTGGCTCGGTATCGCTCCCGCCCAACTGCTGGCGGTACTGGCGCGGCGTCAGGCCGGTCAGGGCCTTGAACTGCCGGCTGAAGGCGCTGTGGTCGGCATAGCCGCAGCGCAGCGCCACTTCCGTGATTGCCATATTCTCATGCAGCAGCCGGTGCGCGTGCTCCAGCCTGGCCTTGTGTATCATCTGCCGCGGCGACAGGTGGAACACCTTTTTGCAGTAGCGCTCCAACTGGGCGGCGGACATGCCGGCGATGCCGGTGAGCTCCGCCATGGTGACCGGCTGGCTGAAGTGGCGGCGGATGAACTCATCCACCGCCGCCAAGCGTTTGTACGCCGGGTGGGTCTTGCTGGCTGCTTGCAGGTCCAGCGAGATGCCGATCAGGCCGATGATTTGGTCTTGCCGGTCGCGCAAGGGCCATTTGTAGGTCAGGCACCAACCCGGCTCCCGGTTCTTGAACAGATGCAGCTCCAGCTGGCTTTCCAGCACCAGGCCGTCTTGCAGCACCTTGAGATCCTGCGCCGTATACGCCGGCCCCAGCTGGGCTGGAAACACTTCCGCGCTGGTCTTGCCCAGCAGCGGCCGCAAATCCTTCAGCCCGCAGCGCTGCACCAGCGTCTGGTTGGCGCAGAGATAGCGCGCCTGCCTGTCCTTGATGAAGATGGCCGCATTGGGGATCAGGTCCAGCACAGGCAATAGCGGGGCGATGCCCGCCAGCAGCTCGGCTATCGTCGCCGGGCGGATTTCGTCCCGCCAGCGGGCGATTTTTTCCACGGCCGCGCTTGTCATCCCTTCCGCCTTTCTTGACGCGCCAATCGCCGCGCCTGCTCGACGGCGTCTATTGCCACGCTTCCATTCCGAATGTTTCTGCGCCGAGGCCCATCGCGCGCGCCAAAACCCCTTGAAACGCAAACTATGCCGATTTCGTCATCGCAACTGATGATAACCATCAAGATTCCTTGCGGCAACGCAGCCATGCTAGCGGGGTGGAATCGAATACCGATGCGGCGCGGAGATTCAATGGAATCAATGGGCTGCGAGACGACGGCGCGGTCGGCCGGACTGGATGGAGTGTCAGAATGGACAAGCGAATGAAACAGGTGGAGATCATCGATTCCCACACCGGGGGCGAACCCACCCGGCTGGTGCTGAGCGGGTTTCCCGCGCTGGCGGGGGCCTCCATGGCGGACAAGCGCGATGAATTGCGCGAGCGGCACGACCAATGGCGCCGGGCTTGCCTGCTGGAGCCGCGCGGCAGCGATGTGCTGGTGGGCGCGCTGTATTGCGAGCCGATTTCGCCCGACGCCGCCTGCGGGGTGATTTTCTTCAACAACACTGGCTACATCGGCATGTGCGGCCACGGCACCATTGGCCTGATCGCCTCCTTGCATTACCTGGGGCGGATCGCGCCGGGCAGCCACAAGATCGATACCCCGGTGGGGTCGGTGGATGCCGTCTTGCATGAGGACGGCGCGGTGACGCTGCGCAATGTGCCGGCCTATCGCTACCGCAGGCAGGCGGCGGTGGAGGTGCCTGGCCATGGAACGGTGATCGGCGACATCGCCTGGGGCGGCAACTGGTTCTTTCTGGTCGCCGAGCATGGCCTGAGCGTGCGGCTGGACAATGTCGAGGCGCTGAGCGCGTTCAGCTGCGCCACGATGCAGGCGCTGGAGGAGCAGGGCGTCACCGGCGCCGACAGCGCGCGCATCGATCATGTGGAGCTGTTCGCCGACGATGAGCAAGCCGACAGCCGCAACTTCGTCATGTGCCCGGGCAAGGCTTATGACCGTTCCCCCTGCGGCACCGGCACCAGCGCCAAGCTGGCCTGCCTGGCGGCCGACGGCAAGCTGGCCGAAGGCGAAGAGTGGTTGCAGGCCGGAATCACCGGCAGCCGCTTCATCGGCCATTACCAGCGCGAAGGCGACTTCATCCGCCCCTACATCACTGGCCGCGCCCATGTCACGGCGCGCGCCACGTTGCTGATCGACGAACAAGACCCTTTCGCGTGGGGCATCTGAACCCCGCGCGTTCCAATCCGCCTCTACCACCTGAATGAATGCCGCAAGGAGCAAAACAATGAGCGATAACATTTTCACCGGTTGCATTCCGGCGCTGATGACCCCGTGCACCGCCGATCGCCAGCCGGATTTCGACGCGCTGGTGGCCAAGGGCAAGGAACTGGTGTCCCTGGGCATGAGCGCGGTGGTGTACTGCGGCTCGATGGGCGACTGGCCGCTGCTGAGCGAGGCCCAGCGCCAGGAGGGCGTGGCGCGGCTGGCGGCCGCCGGCGTGCCGACCATCGTGGGCACCGGCGCCGTCAACACCCGCGAGGCGGTTTCCCATGCCGCCCACGCCGCCAGGGTGGGGGCGCATGGCCTGATGGTGATCCCGCGCGTGCTGTCGCGCGGCGCGTCGCCGGCCGCGCAAAAGGCGCATTTCTCGGCCATCCTGGCCGCCGCGCCCAAGCTGCCGGCCGTGATCTACAACAGCCCCTATTACGGCTTCGCCACCCGCGCCGACCTGTTCTTCGAGCTGCGCCGCGCTTATCCCAATCTGATCGGCTTCAAGGAGTTCGGCGGCGCCGCCGACATGCGCTACGCCGCCGAGCACATCACCTCCCAGGATGACGAAGTCACGCTGATGGTGGGGGTGGACACCCAGGTGGTGCACGGCTTCGTCAATTGCAACGCCACCGGCGCCATCACCGGCATCGGCAACGCGCTGCCGCGCGAAGTGCTGCACCTGGTGGCGCTGAGCAAGGCGGGGGCCAGGGGCGATGCCGTGGCGCGCCGCCGCGCGCAGGAGCTGGAATCGGCGCTGGCCGTGCTGTCCTCCTTCGACGAGGGCTGCGACCTGGTGCTGTATTACAAGCACCTGATGGTGCTGAACGGCGACCGCGAATACGCGCTGCATTTCAACGAGACCGACGCGCTGAGCGTCGCCCAGCGCCGCTATGCCGAAACCCAGTACGCGCTGTTCCGCGAGTGGTACCGCCATTGGTCGGCCGAGCAGAACGTCGCCTGATATCCAATCCCCGCCGCGTCCTTGGCGGCGCGGCCAGCCCCTTATTGCGCAGGAAACATGATGAATCTGACAGGCATGATGCTGATCGGCGGGCAGGGTGTGGCCGGCCGCCGCGACATGATACGGGCGCTGGACCCATCCACCGATCAGCCGCTGGAGCCGGGCTATGCCGGCGCGGACCGCGAACAGGTGGAGCAGGCCTGCGCATTGGCCTGGGAGGCATTCGACGCCTACCGCGAAACCGCGCCGGAAACGCGGGCGCGCTTGCTCGAAACCATCGCCGACGAGATGGAAGCGCTGGGAGACGGACTGATAGAACGCGCGATGGTCGAGACCAGCCTGCCGCGCGCCCGCTTGCATGGCGAGCGCGGCCGCACTTGCGGCCAGCTGCGGCTGTTCGCCCGCACGCTGCGGGCCGGCGAGTGGCTGGACGCGCGGGTGGACCCCGCCATGCCGCAGCGCCAGCCGCTGCCACGCGCCGATCTGCGCCAGCGCCAGGTGGCTCTGGGGCCGGTGGCGGTATTCGGCGCCGGCAACTTCCCACTGGCGTTCTCGGTGGCCGGCGGCGACACCGCCTCCGCGCTGACCGCCGGCTGTCCGGTGGTGGTCAAGGCGCATCCGGCCCATCCCGGGGTATCGGAATTGACCGGCCGGGTCATCCGACAGGCAGTCGCCGACTGCGGCCTGCCTGGCGGCGTGTTTTCGCTGCTGATCACCGATGGCCACGCGCTGGGCCGGCAATTGGTCGAGCACCCGGCCATCGCCGCCGTGGCCTTCACCGGCTCGCGCCGCGGCGGCGAAGCTCTGATGCGCGCCGCCGCGCTGCGCCCCCGGCCGATCCCGGTGTACGCCGAGATGGGCAGCCTGAATCCGGTGCTGGCGCTGCCGCATGCGCTCGCCGCGCGGGCGGAAGCCATGGCCGCGGCCTGGGTGGACGCGCTGACGCTGAACGCCGGCCAGTTCTGCACCTGCCCGTCGCTGCTGCTGGCGGTGGAGGGAGAAGATCTTGAGCGGTTCCGCCGCGCCGCGGCAAACGCGGCGGCGGCCAAGCCGGCGGACACCATGCTCACGCCGGCCATCCACGACGCCTACCAGAGCGCGCTGCACCGGCTGCGCCGCACTCCGGGCGTCGCCGAGCGGGCATTCGGCCAAGCCGGCGGCGGCCCCTACGCGGCGCAGGCGGCGCTGTTCGAAGTCGACGCCGCCGGCTTCGCCGCGCGGCCGGAGCTGGCCGAGGAGATTTTCGGCCCTTGCGCGCTGACCGTCGCCTGCCGCGATCAAGATGAATTGTTGTCGATCGTGGCCGGCCTGGACGGCCAGCTGACCGCCACGCTGCAGATGGACGACGCCGACCTGCCGCTGGCGCGCGAGCTGCTGCCGCTATTGGAAGCGCGCGCCGGCCGCGTGCTGGCCAATGGCTTCCCTAACTGGGTGGAAACCTCGCCGGCCATGGTTCACGGCGGGCCGTTCCCGGCAAGCTCCGACAGCCGCGCCACCTCGGTCGGCCTGGCCGCGATGGACCGCTTCCTGCGCCCGGTGTGCTACCAGAACCTGCCGGCGGCGCTGCTGCCGCCGCAAGTGGCCGACGACAATCCGCTGCGGCTATGGCGGCGGGTGGACAGCGCCTGGAGCCAGAGCTGAGCGTCAGCCGCGCCCGCTCCTCGCCGGCGCGGCGCCGCTCCACTGCACGGCAAGCACGCTGGCCAGCACCACCGCCATGCCCAGCAGCGACTGCGCCGACAACGCCTGTCCCAGCAGCGCCCAACCCAAAACCACCGCGGTCAGCGGGCTGAGCAGGCCCAGCGACGACACCGCCACCGGCGACAGCCGCGCGATGCCGCGGAACCACAGCAGGTAGGCCAGCAAAGCGCCGAACAGCGCCAGGTAGGCGTAGCCGGCCACCTGCGTCCATCCCAGGCTGGGCAACGGCGGATCGATGGCCATCGCCAGCGGCAGCAGCATCAGGCCGCCCAAGGTCAACTGCCATCCGGTCAGCGCCGTCACCGGGGCGGGCAGCTGCCAGCGCCGGGTCAGATACGTGCCGCAGGCCATCGATACCGCGCCGCCGAAAGCCGCCAGCATGCCCAGGCCGTCCCAGCGCGAACCCGGCGACAGCAGCAGCGCCGCCATGCCGGCCACGCCGATCAGGCTGGCCCACAAAGCCAGCGCCGCCGGCCGCCTGCTGTCCAACCGCCAGGCCAACGCCATCACCAACAAGGGCTGGCAGGCGCCGACCACCGCCGCCAGGCCGCCCGGCAAGCGGTAGGCGGCGACAAACAGCAGGGCCTGGAACGCGCCGATATTGAGCGCGGACAGAATCAGCAGCCTGCCCCACTCCTCCCCGCGCGGCCGCCAGCCGCCCATCCACAGCAATAACAGACCCGCCGGCAGCACCCGCAGCAAGGCGGCGGTGAACGGCCGGTCCGGCGGCAGCAGCTGGGTGGTGACGATGTAGGTAGAGCCCCAGATCATCGGCGTGAGCGCGGTGAGCAACACATCGCGCCAGTGGCCGGTTTCATTTTTCGCAGACATGGGCAATCCTTCCGATTGAGCTTATAATCCAGACGCAATTAACTTGAATTCAAGATAACATTTATCTCAAATTCAAGGCAAATTAATCTTGAAATCAAGACAAGGAGACGGCATGAGCGATGCCATGTCCGGCGACGCGGTGGACCGCATACTCAAACAATGGGCGCGCGAGCGCCCGGACCTGGACGTCAGTCCGATGGGCGTAATAGGCCGGCTCAGCCGCTGCGCCGCGTTGTTGTCGCAACGGCTGGACGGCGTGTTCGCCGAATACGGCCTCAGCGGCTGGGAATTCGACGTGCTGGCCACGCTGCGCCGCGCCGGCGCGCCTTACCAGTTGGCGCCGACCGAATTATTCTCGTCGCTGATGGTCACCTCAGGCACGATGACCCACAGGCTGAAGGTGCTGGAGGGCAAAGGCTGGATCGTGCGCGAAGCCAGCAATCAAGACGCGCGCAGCACGCTGGTGCGCTTGAGCGGCGAAGGTTTCGCCTTGCTGGAGCGCGCGTTGGAAGGACACGTCGCCAATGAGCACGCGATACTGTCCGCGCTGCCGGCCCGCAGCGTGGACGCGCTGGAGAAGCGGCTGGCGGAATTGCTGGCGGCGCTGGAAACGCCGCGCGGCTGAACCGGTTTATTTCGAATCATGGAATAATCCATTGCCTGCGATGGGTGTTTATGTTTTCGTCATCCTCAGGCAGAGTGAAGGCCTGAATTCCGCTTTCGCCCCTAGGAGAAACGCATGACCCGCCCTGCCCTCAAACTGTACGATTTCGCCCTGTCCGGCCACAGCCACCGCGTCCGGCTGATGCTGTCGCTGCTGGGCCTGGAGTACGAAACCATTCCGGTCAATCTGCGCGAAGGCGAGCATAAGCGGCCGGACTTCCTCAAGCTCAATCGCTTCGGCCAGATTCCGGTGCTGGCCGACGGCGACGAAACGATTCCCGACTCCAACGCCATCCTGGTCTACCTGGCGCGCCGCTACGGCCACGGCGACTGGCTGCCGGCCGATCCCCTCGGCGAAGCGCGTGTGCAGCGCTGGTTGTCCGCCGCCGCCGGCCCGCTGGCGTTCGGCGCCGCCCAGGCCCGGCTGCACAAATGGCGCGGCGTGCCGCTGGACTATGAATTGGCCGCCAGCCGCGCCAAGGCGCTGTTCCAGGTGATGGACGAGGAACTGGCCGAGCGCCCCTTCCTGGCCGGCGACACCGCCACCATCGCCGACGTCGCGCTGTATACCTACACCGCGCGCGCGCCGGAAGGCGAGATCCCGCTGGAGCCCTACCCGCATGTCCGCGCCTGGCTGGCCCGCGTCGAGGCGTTGCCCGGCTTCCTGCCCATGCCAGCCATCAACGCTTAAGCGACAGGAACATCGGATGTCCGACGCCCGCCCCGCCGCCACGCCCTGGCACCCTGGCGAACAGGAAATGCAGCGCCGCGCCGGCAGCCAGCAGAGGATGGCCGCCGCGGGTCCGCGCGTGGTGCGCGACCACATGCCGGAACAGCATCGCGACTTCTTCCGCCAACTGCCCTTCATGGTGATGGCGGCGGTGGACGAAGCCGGCAGGCCGTGGGCGGGCATCGTCGAGGGCAGGCCCGGCTTCGTCGACTCGCCCGATCCGCGATTGTTGCGGATCAACACTCAGCCGAGCCCGGCCGATCCGCTGCGCGATTGCCTGCGCGCCGGCGCGGCGGTGGGTCTGCTCGGCATAGAGCTGCACACCCGCCGCCGCAACCGGATGAATGGCGAAGTGGCGGCGCTGGACGACGATGGCTTCACCGTCGCCGTCGGCCATTCCTTCGGCAACTGTCCCAAGTACATCCAGCTGCGCGAGTTTGAATTCACGCGCGAACCGGGCCCGCGCATCCTTGGCTCGGTGGAATGGATGCACGAGCTGGATGACGACGCGCGCGCCGCCATCGCTGCCGCCGACACCTTCTTCATCGCCAGCGCCTGGGCCGGCGCCGACGGCCGCTGGCAGGCCGACGCGTCGCACCGCGGCGGCAAGCCCGGCTTCGTCAAAGTGGACGGCGACACGCTGACCATCCCCGACTTCGCCGGCAACGGCTACTTCAACACCCTGGGCAATCTGCTGCTTCAGCCGCGCGCCTGCCTGCTGTTCATCGACTTTTCCACCGGCGACACGCTGCAACTGGCCGGCCGCGCCGAAGTGCCGGATGACGGCGCGCCGCCTCCGTTCGCCGGCGCCGAGCGGCTGTGGACCTTCCGCGTCGAACGCGTGGTCCGCCGGCGCAACGCGCTGGCCCTGCGCTGGACGCTGCGCGAGTACTCGCCGTTCGCGCTGGCCACCGGCGCCTGGCCTCAGCAAGCGCCGGAGCGGCAGTGGCTGCCGTTGCGGGTACGCCATGTGGAAGACGAAAACGAAACCGTCCGATCCATCTATCTGGAACCCGCCGATGGCTCCGCGCCGCCGGACTTTATCCCCGGCCAACACCTGAGTCTGAAAGTGGCGGGCGTGGACGGCGCGCGCATGCGCAACTACACGCTATCGCAGACCGGTGGCTACCGCATCAGCGTCAAACGCCAGGGCAAGGCGTCCGCCCGGCTGCACCAGCTGGCGCCCGGCGACATCGTCGAAGCGCTGCCGCCGCGCGGCGACTTCACGCTCGCGCGCGCCGACCGCCCGATTACGCTGCTGGCCGGCGGCATAGGCATCACCCCCTTGCTCGCCATGCTGCATCAACTGACGGAAAACCCCGCCGCGATGCCGCCGACGCTGCTGGTCTACGCCACCCGCGCGGTGGCCGAGCGCGCGTTCGACGCGGAGCTGGAAGCCCTGCGGGCCAAGGCCGCCGGCCGGCTGCGCATCGTCACCGCCGCCAGCCAGCCGGAAACCGGCCGCCGGCTGGGCGTCGACTACCAGCACGCCGGCCGCGCCGACATCGGACTGTTGCTCCGGTCCGGCGCGGACCTGGCCGGCGATTTCTACCTGTGCGGCCCGGCCGGCTTCATGCAGGCGCTGTACGAGCAACTGATCGCCGCCGGCGTGGAGGATGTCTGCATCCATGCAGAAGCTTTCGGCCCCGCCGGGCTGCAGCGCACCGGCCATGCCGCGCATGCGCTGCCGCCGCCGGCCGACGGCGCGGTGCCGGTCCGGTTTTCCGCGTCCGCCGTCGACGCCGAATGGCAGCCCGGCCAGAGCCTGCTGGAACTAGCCGAATCCTGCGGCCTGAACCCCGACTTCAGCTGCCGCGGCGGCACTTGCGGCAGCTGCCGCGCCGCGCTGCTTGCCGGCCAGGCCACCTATCTGCAGCCGCCGGACTATTCAACCCGGCCCGGCGAGATCCTGCTGTGCTGCGCCTACCCGGCCGCGGGCGCGGTCAAGCTGGAAATCAATCTGTAAGCCGGGGGTCGGCGCGCAGCCGCTCGGCCAGGTAGTCGATGAAGCGCCGCATCCGCGTCGAGCCGTAACGGCTTTCGGCGTGGACGATGTGTATCGGCAGCGGCGCGCTCTCGTAAGCTGTCAGCACCCGCTCCAGCTTGCCCGCCGCCAGCGCCTCCGCCACCTGGTAGGACATCACCCGGATCAGGCCGAAGCCGCCCTGCGCCGCGTCTATCGCCACGTCGTTGCCGCTGACCGTCAGCCGCGGCCGCACCCTCACCCGCCGTTCTCCGTCAGCGCCGAACTTCCACTCCAGCGAAGCCGACGCGGCGGTGGACGCGATCACCGTATGCCGCAGCAAGTCTTCCGGCGCTTCCGGCGCGCCATGCCGCGCCAAGTAATCCGGCGAAGCGCACACCAGCCGCCTCACCTCGCCCACCCTGACCGCCCGCAGCGACGAATCGGGCAGATGGCCGATGCGCACAGCCGCGTCCAGCCCTTCCTCCATCAGGTTCACCACGTTGTCGCGCAGCTGCGCCGACACCTCCACCAGCGGGTGCTGGCGCAAAAAGTCCAGTACCGCCGGCATCACGTACAGCCGGCCGAACAAAACCGGCGCGGTCAGGCGGATCAGGCCGCGCGGCTCGGCGTTGCCTCCGGCCGCAGCTTCCTCCGCCTCGGCCACCGCCGCCAGGATGCGGCGCGCGTCGTCCAGATAACGCGCGCCGGCCTCGGTCACCCTGACGTAACGGGTCGTCCGGTTAAGCAGGCGCACGCCCAAATTTTCCTCCAGCGCCGCCACCGCGCGCGTCGCCGCCGGCGGCGACAACTTCAGCCTGCGCGCCGCGCCGGCGAAACCCTCTTCCTCGGCCACGGCGACGAAAACGCCCATCAAATGGAAACGATCCACTCACTATTCCTCTTAACGGAACAATCAATTAAATAAAACAGATATTCTTCCACAATCAAGAATTTGGCAAAGTGCTCTCCATGGCGGAAACGTTCCGCCCCACTTCAGGAGACTTGCCATGAACCGCATCGCCATCCCCGCCGCCAGCCAGCCGCTGCTGGCCGCCGTGCAGCAACAACTGGGCATGGTGCCCAATCTGATGAAGCTGCTGGCCCGCAGTCCGGCGGCGCTGGAAGGCTATCTGTCGCTGAACGGCGCGCTGGGCAAGGGCAAGCTGAGCGCCGGGCTGCGCGAGCGCATCGCTCTAGCCGTGGCCGAATTCAACGGCTGCGATTACTGCCTGTCCGCCCACAGCTATCTGGCCAAACATGTGGCCAAGCTTGGCGATGACGAAATCGCCGCCGCGCGCGATTTTTCCAGCGCCGACGCTCGCCAGGCCGCCGCGCTGCGCTTCGCGCTGCAAGTGGCTGAGCAGCGCGGCCGTGTGGATGACGCGGAGCTGGCCGCGCTGCGCGGCGCCGGCTTCGACGAAGCGGAAACGCTGGAAATCGTGCTGACGGTGGCGTTGAACATTTTGACCAACTACGTCAATAACGCCGCCGCCACCACAGTAGACTTTCCGCTGGTCCAGGCCCGCGCGTAAGCCCGCCATCGCCGGGAGCCTGCGGGCTCCCGGCCCTTCCATGCCCATGGTCTTTTATTGGCCGCCACGCTGCCCCATTCGTCCCCATGCCTTAAAATAGCGGCAACCATTCCGGTTTCACCGATTTCCCAGCCGCCGCCGCGGCTCTGCTTCCGATGATAGAAAACAACCCGAATATGTTGCTGCTGGCGGTGTTCGAGCGCGCCGCGCTGATGCTGATGGCGCTGTTCTTCCTCACCCGCGTCCGGCCGTTCCAGGATTTGCTGCGCCAGCAACGCCATACGCCGGCGGAGCTGGCCGGCGTATCGCTGCTGTTCTGCCTGTTCGCCGTGTTCAGCACTTATACCGGCATCCCGGTGGACGGCTCGCTGGTCAATGTCC
The DNA here is from genome assembly GCF_021129175.1 of Chromobacterium piscinae. Taxonomy (GTDB): domain Bacteria; phylum Pseudomonadota; class Gammaproteobacteria; order Burkholderiales; family Chromobacteriaceae; genus Chromobacterium; species Chromobacterium piscinae. The sequence goes on from NZ_JAJOHV010000026.1 coordinate 35,896, forward strand.
GCACCATCGCCATCCTGGCCGGCGGCATATTGTTCGGCCCCTGGGTGGGCATACCGGCCGGCATCGTCTCCGGCCTGCACCGCTACCTGATAGACATTCACGGCTACACCTCGCTGCCCTGCCTGATCTCCAGCATCTGCGCCGGGCTGCTCGCCACCGCCATTCACTACCGCGCCGGCCGCCAGCGGCTGTGGCTGTACGGCATCGCCGCCGGCGTGGCCTGCGAGAGCCTGACCATGGCGCTGATCCTGTGGTTCACCGAGCCGGCCGTCGGCCAGGCCATCGTCAGCCACATCGCCTACCCGATGATCACCGGCACGGTCTGCATTGGTCTGATCATCAAGCTGGTGCAGGATCTGGATGACGAGAAGGAGCTGCTGGCGGCCCGCCAGGCCAAGCTGGCGCTGACCATCGCCAACCGCACCCTGCCCTATTTCCAGAACGTGGACCGCGATGCGCTGGTGGAGGTGTGCACCGTGATCCGCAACCACATCGGCGCCGACGCGGTGGCCATCACCGACACCCGCGACGTGCAGGCCTACGTCGGCCTGGGCAAGGACTATTACGAACCGGCCGCCCATTCCGCCATCGGCGAAATCACCCGCCGCGCGGTGGAACAGGACCAGATCATCATCGAGAACGACCTGCGCCAGTACCGGGTGGCGGACTTCCACTCGGTGATCATCATCCCGCTGCGCGAAAACGGCCGCGTCACCGGCACGCTGAAAATCTTCTTCCGCAAGAGCGGCGGCATCACCGGCTCGCTGCGCGAACTGGCCGTCGGCCTGTCGCAGCTGATCTCCACCCAGATGGAGGCGTCGCGCATCAAGCAGCTGCAGGAGATGGCGCGCAAAGCCGAGTTCGCCGCGCTGCAGAGCAAGATCAACCCGCACTTCCTGTTCAACGCGCTGAACGCGATCTCGTCGCTGATCCGCATCCGGCCGGCCGACGCGCGCCAGCTGATCGCCCAACTGGCCGACTACCTGCGCTACAACCTGTCGCTGGGCGACACGCTGATCGACATCCAAGAGGAGCTGAAACAGGTGCGCGACTACGTGGCCATCGAACAGGCGCGCTTCGGCAGCAAGCTGTCCGTCGCATTCGATGTCGACGAAGTCCACGCCCGCGTGCCCAGCCTGCTGCTGCAGCCCTTGGTGGAAAACGCGATATTGCACGGCATCCAGCCGCGCAAGGAGGCGGGCGAGGTGCGCATCGCGGTGAAGAAGCTGGACGACCGCATCCGGGTATCCGTGCGCGACACCGGCTACGGCATCAGCCAGGAAGTGATGGACGGCATCGCCGAGGGCAAGGTGGAGAGCCGCAGCATCGGCCTGTCCAACGTCAACGAGCGCATCAAGCTCTTGTACGGCGAGGGCCTGCGGCTTACCCGGCTGGAGCCGGGCACCGAGGTGAGTTTCGAACTGCCACTGGAGGACGCCGCATGCTGAAGGCGCTGATCGTAGAGGACGAATACCTGGCGCGCGAGGAGCTCGCCTATCTGATCCGCGAGCACAGCAAGATCGAGATCGCCGCCAGCGTCGAGGACGGGCTGGAAGCGTTCAAATTCCTGCAGGAAAACGACGTGGACGTGGTGTTCCTGGACATCAACATCCCGTCGATAGACGGCCTGCTGCTGGCCAAGAATCTGCACAAGACCACGCGGCCGCCGCGCATCGTCTTCGTCACCGCCTACAAGGAGTTCGCGGTGGACGCCTTCGAGCTGGAAGCCTTCGACTACATTCTCAAGCCTTACAACGAGACCCGCATCATCGGCCTGCTGCGCAAGCTGGAGGCATTGGAGCAGGCCCCGCCGCCCATCACCGCGGTAAGCGCACCGGCCGCCGACGCCGCCCCGGCCAACCGCACCGTCAACCTAGCCAAGGGCGACAGCATCATCGTCACGCCCTGCGACGACATCTACTACGTCGAAGCCGATGAAAAGGTCACCCTGGTCTACACTGCGCACGACCGCTATGTGATGGCGATGAGCATCAGCGAGTTCGTGTCGCGGCTGCCGGCCGACAGCTTCTTCCGCTGCCACCGCTCGTTCTGCGTCAACATCCACAAGATCCGCGAGATCGCGCCGTGGCAGAACAGCACCTACATCATCAAGCTGTACGATCTGAAGGCGGAAATCCCGGTCAGCCGCAGCAACATCAAGGCGTTCAGGCAGTTGATGCATCTCTGATTGCAGTTCATTCCGCGCCGCCTGCATTTCATTCCCTGGCTGCGCCGCCTTTATAAGGGCGGGCTTATAGTCATGCCAACAGTAATGACTTTAAGCGAGCAGCGCCATGACCGCCTCAAGCAACGCCATCCGCTACCGTACCCTGGCCGGTACCGTCCTCACCCAGTTCGCGCTGGGTTCCGTCTACACCTGGAGCCTGTTCAACGCCCAGCTGTCGCATAAGCTGGGCGAGCCGGTCAGCCAGGTGGCCTTCGCCTTCGGCCTGCTCAGCCTCGCGCTGGCGGTGGCTTCGTCGATGGCCGGCAAGCTGCAGGAACGCTTCGGCGTGCGCAAAGTGGCCATCGCCTCCGGCCTGATGCTGGGCCTGGGCTTCTATCTGACCTCGCAAGCCAACAACCTGATCATGCTCTACCTGTGCGCCGGCCTTCTGGTGGGCTTCGCCGATGGCGCCGGTTACCTGATGTCGCTGTCCAATTGCGTGAAATGGTTCCCGGAGCGCAAGGGCTTGATCTCCGCCTGCGCCATCGGCGCCTACGGCCTGGGCAGCCTGGGCTTCAAGTTCATCAACCTGGCGCTGCTGTCGCATTTCAGCCTGGAAGCCACCTTCCAGCTATGGGGCCTGATCGCCATGGCCATGGTGGTGGCCGGCGCGCTGTTGATGACCGACGCACCCAAGCAACCGGCCGCTGCGCAAACCGGCGGCAACCGCGACTACTCGCTGGCCGAAGCGATGCGCCAACCGCAGTACTGGATGCTGGCGCTGATGTTCCTGACCGTGTGCATGAGCGGCCTGTACGTGATCGGCGTGGCCAAGGATATCGGCGAGAGCTTCGTCCACCTGTCGGCCGCCACCGCCGCCAACGCGGTGGCTGTGATCGCGGTGGCCAATCTGTCCGGCCGCCTGGTGCTGGGCGTGCTGTCCGACAAGATGCCGCGCATCCGCGTGATCACCATCGCCCAGATCGCCGCGCTGGCCGGCATGCTGACCCTGCTGTTCGCGCCGCTGAACGCCGGCCTGTTCTTCGCCGCCATCGCCTGCATCGCCTTCAGCTTCGGCGGCACCATCACCGTCTACCCATCTCTGGTCAGCGATTTCTTCGGCCTGAACAACCTGACCAAGAACTACGGCGTGATCTACCTGGGCTTCGGCATCGGCAGCATCGTCGGCTCCATCGTGGCCTCGCTGTTCGGCGGCTTCCTCGCCACCTTCCACCTGATCCTGGCGCTGCTGATCGTCGCCCTGCTGTTCTCGCTGACCATCCGCCAGCCGGGCGCGGCCCAGGCCAAGCGGGAAGACTTCGATGCCGAGCCGCATTTGGGCAAGGCCTGAGCCTCTCGTCTTCCAGGTAAGACCAAGCCCCCGGACTCGGGGGCTTTTCTCATGCAATGTGATAGTGACAGCTTGTTGGCTTTTCCAATTCAGGCGCATGATCATCCATGCGACCATATCCCCTTCAGCACGCGCCGGTAAAAAAGCGCCTGGCCAGGTTTTAAGACGCCGACTTGTTCGACGCCGCGTGACGGTAGCGCGCGGCTAGTTTCGGCGGCTCCTGGCCAGGCGCTTTTTTACCGGGGTTTCACGGGCTGCAGGGGCGGCCTGGGGGTGTCGGGGGCTGGCCGCGCAGCCCCCTGACCCGCCTACCAGGCGGAATTAGTGCCAGGACATCATCACCCTGCGGCCATGGCTTAAGGGAACGCCCGGCCTGAGCCGGACTTCCGCCCTACCGCCGCGCCAACCAGATATCCAGCTGGCGGGCAAAAGCCTGCCGATCCCCCTGGCTCAAGGGCGGCGGCCCCTCGGTCTGCACCCCGCTCGCGCGCAGATTGTCCATGAAATCCCGCATCGTCAGCTGGGCCGCGATGGTCTCCTTGGAAAACGCGTCGCCGCGCCAATTCAGCGCCTGCGCGCCCTTGGCCAACACTTCGGCCGCCAGCGGGATGTCGCCGGTGATCAACAGGTCGGTCGGCGCTATGCGGCGGGCGATCTCGTTGTCGGCCACATCGAAGCCCTTCGGCACCTGCAGCGCGCGGATATTCGGCGCCTTCGGCACCGTCAGCAGCTGGTTGGCGACGAACACCAGCTCCACGCCGGTGCGCTGCGCCGCGCGGCATAGCACTTCCCTTATCACCTTGGGACAGGCGTCGGCGTCTACCCAGATCGTCATGGCGGTTTCTTTCTCTATCGATAGCCCGCCATGATACCCGTCAATCTCGACAACCGTATCCAAAGCGTCGCGGCAGCCGCCGTTTGCGAGTACAAGCGCCCATCTCCTCAGCTCGCTGTCATCGCGCCATATTGACGCTTACGTAAACGTAAGCGATGATGTGTTCATCAGGCGCCGAGCCGCGCCGCACGCCAACGAGGAGAATTCCATGTACAGCAGCCTGCGCTTCGCCTTCGGCGAGACTTACGACCTCCTGCGCGAATCGGTGCGCGACTTCGCCGAACGCGAAATCGCGCCACGCGCCGCCGCCATCGACCAGGACAATCTGTTCCCGGCCGACCTGTGGCGCAAGTTCGGCGAGCTGGGCTTGCTCGGCATCACCGTCAGCGAGCAGTACGGCGGCGTGGACATGGGCTACCTCGCCCACATGATCGCGATGGAAGAAATCAGCCGCGCCAGCGCCTCGGTGGGCCTATCCTACGGCGCGCACTCCAATCTGTGCGTCAACCAGATCTACAAGAACGGCAACGACGCCCAGCGCAGCCGTTACCTGCCCAAGCTGATCACCGGCGAGCACGTAGGCGCCTTGGCGATGTCCGAGCCCAACGCCGGCTCCGACGTGGTCAGCATGAAGCTGAAAGCTGACAAGACCGACGGCGGCTATCTGCTCAACGGCAGCAAGATGTGGATCACCAACGGCGGCGACGCCGACACGCTGGTGGTTTACGCCAAGACCGACGTCAACGCCGGCCCCAAGGGCATCACCGCCTTCATCATTGAAAAAAGCTTCGCCGGCTTCAGCCACGGCAGCAAGCTGGACAAGCTGGGCATGCGCGGCTCCAACACCTATCCCATCTTCTTCGACAACTGTTTCGTGCCGGACGAAAACGTGTTGGGCGGCGAAGGCAACGGCGTGAAAGTGCTGATGAGCGGCCTGGACTACGAGCGCTCGGTGCTGGCGGCCGGCCCCCTGGGCATCATGCAGGCCAGCCTGGACATCGTGGTGCCCTACCTGAACGACCGCAGCCAGTTCGGCCAGCCGATAGGCGACTTCCAGCTGATGCAGGGCAAGCTGGCCGACATGTACGTCAAGCTGTCCGCCAGCCGCGCCTACGTCTACGCCGTCGGCCAGGCGCTGGACCGAGGCGAGACCGGCCGCCAGACGCGCAAGGACGCCGCCGGCGCCATCCTGTACGCCGCCGAGAACGCCACCCAGCTGGCGCTGGACGCCATCCAGTGCCTGGGCGGCAATGGCTACATCAACGAATACGCGACCGGCCGCCTGCTGCGCGACGCCAAGCTGTACGAAATCGGCGCCGGCACCAGCGAGATCCGCCGCTGGCTCATCGGCCGCGAATTGATGGCCGAAACCCGCTGAGCGCGGCGGATAAAATGCCTGATGCCGCGTTGCGCAGCCTTGCCTCAGGCCTTTTCTCCTGCCGCCCCACACTACTTTCCGGCAACGCTCAGGAAACAAGAACATGAACGCCGCCGAACGCATCGTCCAGGCCCAGCTGGACGCCTACAACGCCCGCAACCTGGACGCCTTCGCCGCCTGCTACGCCGAGGACGTCAAGGTCTACCGCCTGCCATCGATGGCGCAGAGCCTATCCGGCCGCGCCGCGCTGGCCGACCATTACGCCAGCAAGCGCTTCCATCTGCCCAAGCTGCACGCCGCGCTGCTGCACCGCATCGTGCAAGGCAGCCGCGTCATCGACCACGAGGACGTGACGCTGGACGGCGAAACCCGCTTTCGCGCCGTCGCCATCTACGACGTCAACGCCGATGGATTGATCGCCTCGGTGTGGTTTGTGGATGAGGCCTGAACTGGAACAACTCAATGAGAAAATTGCACCATCCGCCCTTTAATATCAGTGCGCTCGCAGACGAGGTGGAAAACGATGGCATCGCAGTCATTGTTTCCAATACCTCGCATCAACGCCAAGCTGGCCAAGAAGTCATAGAAGCCCTCTCAGCGCGAGCCGTCACCGCCCGTTCCGTCGAGGCGGGAGCGCCCAATTTCGTACATTGCATCTACAACAGTGACGAAATGACCTCCTCCGAGGCTCAATCCATTGGTCAATCCCTAGATATTGAGGATCTGTAACCATGCCCATCCTCGAATCCAAGCTGTCGCCGCGCGCCGCTGACTTCGTCGCCAACGCCGACAAGATGCGCGCGCTGGTGGACGATCTGAAACAGAAAGTCGCCCAGGCGGCCTTGGGCGGCGGCGAGAAAGCCCGCGCCAAGCACACCGCGCGCGGCAAGCTGCTGCCGCGCGAGCGCATCGACCTGCTGCTGGACCCGGGCGCGCCGTTCCTGGAACTGTCCCAGCTGGCCGCCTACGGCATGTATGGCGACGACGCGCCTGGCGCGGGGATGATCGCCGGCATCGGCCGCATTTCGGGCATCGACTGCCTGATCATCGCCAACGACGCCACCGTCAAGGGCGGCACCTATTACCCGATGACGGTGAAAAAACATTTGCGCGCGCAGGAAATCGCCCGCGACAACCACCTGCCCTGCGTCTACCTGGTGGATTCCGGCGGCGCCTTCCTGCCGCTGCAGGACGAGGTGTTCCCGGACAAGGAGCACTTCGGCCGCATCTTCTACAACCAAGCCAATCTGTCCGCCGCCGGCATCCCGCAGATCGCCGTGGTGATGGGCAGCTGCACCGCCGGCGGCGCCTATGTGCCGGCGATGAGCGACGAAACCGTCATCGTCAAGGAACAAGGCACCATCTTCCTCGGCGGCCCGCCGCTGGTGCGCGCGGCCACCGGCGAGGTGGTCAGCGCCGAAGAATTGGGCGGCGGCGATGTACACACAAAAATCTCCGGCGTCGCCGACCACTTGGCCCAGAACGATGCCCACGCGCTGTCCATCGCCCGCCGCATCGTGTCGGACCTGAACTGGAAAAAACAGGGTGAACTGGACCGCGCCGAGCCCAAGCCGCCGCGCTACGCCGCAGAAGAAATCTACGGCGTGATCCCGGCCGATCCGAAAAAACCGTTCGACGTGCGCGAGATCATCGCCCGGCTGGTAGACGATTCCGACTTCGACGAGTTCAAGCAGAACTACGGCACCACGCTGGTGACGGGCTTCGCCCGTTTGAATGGCTACCGCGTCGGCATCCTCGCCAACAACGGCATTCTGTTCTCCGAGTCGGCGCTGAAAGGCGCGCACTTCGTCGAGCTATGCTGCCAACGCGGCATTCCGCTGATCTTCCTGCAGAACATCACCGGCTTCATGGTAGGCAAGAAATACGAAAACGGCGGCATCGCCAAGGACGGAGCCAAGCTGGTGACGGCGGTGGCTTGCGCCAAGGTGCCCAAGTTCACCGTGCTGATAGGCGGCAGCTTCGGCGCCGGCAACTACGGCATGTGCGGCCGCGCCTACTCGCCGCGCTTTTTGTGGATGTGGCCGAACAGCCGCATCTCGGTGATGGGCGGCGAACAGGCCGCCGGCGTGCTGGCCCAGGTGAAGAAAGAACAACTGGGCGACGCCTTCACCCCAGAGCAAGAAGAAGCGCTGAAAGCCCCAGTGCGCCAGCAGTACGAAGAACAAGGCCACCCCTACTACGCCAGCGCCCGCTTGTGGGACGACGGCGTGATCGACCCGGCCCAAACCCGCGACGCGCTGGCGCTGGCGCTGGAGGCCGCGCTGTCGGCCCCGGTCGAAGCCACGCGCTTCGGCGTGTTCCGGATGTAAGGAGCGGATGATGAGCTACACCACGCTGCAAATCGAACAGAACGGCAAGGTGGCCACCGTCTGGCTGAACCGGCCGGAGCTGCACAACGCGCTGAACGAGGTGCTGATCGCCGAGCTGACCGAGGCGATGCGCCAGCTGAACCGCAAGCAGGACGTGCGCGTCATCGTTCTGGCCGGCCGCGGCAAAAGCTTCTGCGCCGGCGCGGACCTGGACTGGATGCGCCGCGCCGCCGGCTACAGCGAAGCTGAAAACCTGGCCGACGCGCAAAAACTGGCGGCGATGCTGAAGAGCGTCTACCGCAGCGCCAAGCCGGTGATCGCCCGCATCCACGGCGCGGCGATGGCCGGCGGCACCGGCCTGGCGGCGGTCTGCGACATCGCCATCGCCACCGACGCCGCCAAGTTCGCGCTGACCGAGGTGCGGCTGGGCCTGATTCCGGCCACCATCGGCCCCTATGTCGCCGACGCCATCGGCCCGCGCCAGGCGCGGCGCTACTTCCTGTCCGCCGAGCGCATCACCGCCGGCACCGCGCTGAAGCTGGGCCTGATCCACGAGCTGGTCAGCGAGGAGCTGCTGGACGAACGGGTGGCCGAGATCGCCGAGGAACTGGCCAAGGGCGCGCCCGGCGCGCTGCGCGAGGCCAAGCTGCTGCTGGCCGAACTGCGCGAAGGCTCGCCCTGGGACGACCAGTTGCTGGAGCGCACCGCCGGCCGCATCGCCTCCATCCGCGCCGGCGACGAGGCGCGCGAAGGACTGGCGTCGTTCTTCGAGAAACGGGCGCCGCAATGGCAGGAATGAGATGAACAGACGGCAGCTTCGCCGCCCGGTCATCCGCAACAAGACAACGCCCAACTGGCAGACCATGAAAGATTGCCATGTTCAATAAGATACTGATCGCCAACCGCGGCGAAATCGCCTGCCGCGTCATCAAGACCGCCAAGGCCTTGGGCATCGCCACCGTCGCCGTCTACTCCGACGCCGACGCCGACGCCCGCTTCGTCAAGCTGGCCGACGAGGCCTACCGCCTCGGCCCGGCGCCGGCCGCCGAATCCTATCTGCGCGCCGATTTGATCCTGGCCATCGCCCTGCAGAGCGGCGCCCAGGCGGTGCACCCCGGCTACGGCTTCCTGTCCGAGAACGAGGACTTCGCCGCCGCCTGCGAAGCCGCCGGCATCGCCTTCATCGGCCCGCCGGCTTCGGCCATCGCCGCGATGGGCAGCAAATCCGCCGCCAAGGCGCTGATGGAGAAGGCCGGCGTGCCGCTGGTGCCCGGCTACCACGGCGACGAGCAAGACCCGGCGCTGCTGCAAAAACAGGCCGACGCCATCGGCTACCCGGTTTTGATCAAGGCCAGCGCCGGCGGCGGCGGCAAGGGCATGCGCATCGTCGAGCAGGCCGGCGACTTTTCCGCCGCCCTCGCCTCCTGCCAGCGCGAAGCGCACGCCAGCTTCGGCGACGACAAGGTATTGGTCGAGAAATATCTGACCAAGCCCCGCCACGTAGAAATCCAGGTATTCGCCGACAAGCAGGGCGGCTGCGTCTACCTGTTCGAGCGCGACTGCTCGGTGCAGCGCCGCCACCAGAAAGTGCTGGAAGAAGCGCCGGCTCCGCATCTGCCGCAGGCCACCCGCGAAGCGATGGGCGAAGCCGCCGTGGCCGCCGCGCGCGCGGTGGGCTATGTCGGCGCCGGCACCGTCGAGTTCATCATGGACGTGGACACGGGCAAGTTCTACTTCATGGAGATGAACACCCGGCTGCAAGTGGAACACCCGGTGACCGAGATGATCACCGGCCAGGACCTGGTGGCCTGGCAGCTGGCAGTAGCCGCCGGCGGTGAACTGCCGCTGCAGCAGGAGCAGTTGGAGATAAGCGGCCACGCCATCGAGGCGCGCATCTACGCCGAGGATCCGGACAAAGGCTTCCTGCCGTCCACCGGCACGCTGGTTCACCTGGCGACGCCGGCCGAATCCGCCTGCGTGCGCATCGACACCGGCGTCGAGCAGGACGATGCCATCTCGCCGTTCTACGATCCGATGATCGCCAAGCTGATCGTCTGGGGCGAGACCCGCGAGGCGGCGCTCAGACAGATGGATGCCGCGCTGGCGCAGTATCAGATAGTCGGCCTGTCCAGCAATGTGTCTTTCCTGCGCCGCATCGTGAACCATCCCAGCTTCTCCAGCGGCCAGGTCGACACCGGCCTGATCGCCCGCCATCACGACGAACTGCTGCCGCCCCCCGCCGCGCCCGCCGCCAGACAACTGGCCTTGCTGGCGCTGGCCGAAGCCTTGGCGGATCAAGCCTGCTACCCCGCTCCCGCCGGCTGGCGGCTGAACGGGCAACTGAGCCGCCGCTTCGCCTTCCTGCATGGCGAGGAAAGCCACAGCGTGGAGTTGCGCCATCAGGATGGCGGCTTCGCGGTGCGCGTCGGCTCGGAAAGCTTCGCCGCCAGCGCCAGCCTCTCAGGAAACCAGCTGGAGGCCGTGCTCGACGGCGTCAGAATCAAGGCCGTCGTCGTCCGCCGCGGCGCGCAACGCGCGCTGTTCGACAACGGCGAGCGGCTCAGCGTCGATTTTATCGACCCCTATGCCTACACCGAGCTGGGCGTGCACGGCGAGACCCATCTGAAGGCGCCGATGCCAGGCCGGGTGGTGGCGTTGCTGGCGGAAATCGGCAAGAAGGTGGCCAAGGGCTCGCCATTGCTGATTCTGGAGGCGATGAAGATGGAGCACACCATCACCGCGCCGGGCGACGGCGTGGTGCAGGATTTCTATTTCTCAGCCGGCGAGCAGGTCAATGATGGTGACGAGCTGGTAGACTTTGCCGCAGAATGACGAAGTCATTTAACTAACCACCAAAGGCAAGGACATGCACATCGCCCTGGAGAACATCCAGCAACTGCGCCAGCGCGGCGAGCACGAAGCCGCGCGCAGCCAGGCGCTGGAGCTGTTGCGGCACCAGCCCCAGCATGCCGACCTGCATTACCTCGCCGCCTGCATCCACGACAGCCTGGGCCTGGAAGAGGAAGCCATCCCCCATTACCAGCAGGCGCTGGAGCTGGGGCTGAGCGGCGATACCGCGGCCGACGCCTGGCTGGGCCTGGGCAGCAGCCATCGCGCGCTGGGCCGCTTCGACCAAGCCGAAGCCGCGCTGCGGGAAGGCTTGCGGCTGTTCCCGGAACACCACGCGCTGCGCGCCTTCCTGGCGATGGCGCTGTACAACAGCGGCCAGCACAAGGAAGCCACGCAAAGCCTGCTGACGCTATTGGCCGACGGCAGCGCCGACCACGGCATCCGCGCCTACCGCCGCGCCATCCGCTTCTACGCGGAAGACCTTGACCGCACCTGGTAACGAGACCGACATGGACCCCGTCATCATCAATCATCCCGGCCTGTCCCTGGCCGGCTACAGCATCGCCACCCAGTTGGAGAATGGCGACAACCTGCGCCAGATCCCCGCCTTCTGGGACGATTACGCCAAGCGGCTGCGCCAGCCGCTGCTGGACGCGCTGGGCAGGCCCCACGCGCCGGAATACGGCGTCACCTGCGACTTCAATCCGCAAACCGGCGGCTTCCGCTACCTGATCGCGATGGAATGTCCGGCGGACGGCGCGCCGCCGCCGGACAGCGAACGCCGCAGCGTGAGGCCCGCCAAGTACGCGGTGTTCACCACGCCGCCGGCGGCCGACCCGGCCAGCTTCGGCGACGCCATCGTCGCCACCTGGCAGCACATCTACCAGACCTGGCTGCCCGCATCCGCCAAGTGGGAACATGCGCCAGGCGAATCCTTCGAACGCTATGACGGGCGCTGCGCGCCCGGCCAGGACAGCCTGCAGATGGACATCTACATTCCCATCCAGCCCAAGCGCTGAAGGAAAGCCATGCAAAGCGTCAAGCTAGTGGAAGTGGGCCCGCGCGACGGGCTGCAGAACGAGAAACAGCCGCTGAGCGCCGAAATCAAGCTGGAACTGATCCGCCGCCTGGCCGAAACCGGCCTGTCCGCGATCGAGGCCGGCGCCTTCGTCTCGCCCAAATGGGTGCCTCAGATGGCCGGCAGCGCCGAGGTGCTGGCCGCGCTGGACGCGTCCGGCCCCATCGCCTACCCGGTGCTGGTGCCCAACGACAAGGGGCTGGACGCGGCGCTGGCGGCAGGCGCGCGCGAGATCGCCGTGTTCGGCGCCGCCAGCGAGAGCTTCAGCCAGAAAAACATCAACGCCAGCATCGCCGAAAGCCTGCAACGCTTCGAAAGCGTGGCCCGCCGCGCGTTGGACGCTGGCGTCAGGGTGCGCGGCTACGTGTCCTGCGTGGTCGGCTGTCCGTACGAGGGACGGATCGCGCCGCAAAAAGTGGCCGAGGTGTCCCGGGCGCTGGCCGACCTGGGCTGCTACGAGATCTCGCTGGGCGACACCATAGGCGTGGGCACCCCGGCCTCGGTGCGCGAGATGCTGGACGCCGTGCTGGACGCGGTGCCGGCCAAGCAGCTGGCCGGCCATTTCCACGACACCTACGGCATGGCTGTCGCCAACATCCGAGCGGCGCTGGACATCGGCCTGCGCGTGTTCGACGCCTCGGTGGCGGGATTGGGCGGCTGCCCGTACGCGCGCGGCGCGTCCGGCAACGTCGCCACAGAAGACGTGGCCTACCTGCTGGCGGGCGAGGGCTACCACACCGGCATCGATCTCACTAAACTGGTGGACGTCGCCTGGTTCATCGCCGACGCGCTGGGCAAGCCCCCCGCCTCCAAACTGGCGCACGCGCTCGGCCGCCAGGGCTGAAACCATACCGGCGGGTCCGCTCCCCCAAAGCAAAAGAAACAGGCGGGCCGCCACAGGAGAAACCATGCAAGCACGCGTTACCCCGATCTGGACGCCCTCCGCCGAGCGGCTGTCCGGCTGCCATCTCACCGCCTTCGCCCGCCTGGCCGAAACCGTCTGGGGCAAGGAGCTGCCCGACTACCACCGCCTGTGGCGCGCCAGCGTCGAAGACCCCGGCCGCTTCTGGTCGCTGGTATGGGATTACTGCGGCGTGATCGGCGACAAGGGCTCGGTCGCGCTGGAGAACGGCGACGACATGCTGGCTGCCCGCTTCTTCCCTGAGGCTCGGCTCAATTTCGCGGAAAACCTGCTGCGCCGCGACGACGACACGCTGGCCGTGGTGTTCCGCGGCGAAGACAAGATCGAGCAGAAGCTGAGCTGGCATGAGCTGAACCAGCTGGTCTCCCGCCTGCAGCAGGCGATGCGCGCGGCCGGCATCCAGCCGGGCGACCGCGTCGCCGGCTTCATGCCCAATATGCCGGCCGCGCTGGCGGCGATGCTGGCCGCCAGCAGCCTGGGCGCGGTGTGGACCAGCGGCTCGCCCGACTTCGGCACCGACGGCGCGCTGGACCGTTTCGGCCAGACCGAGCCCAGGATCCTGTTCTGCCCGGACGGCTACTGGTACAACGGCAAGGCGGTGGACATCCGCGCCAAGATGATCCACCTGGCGGAGAAGCTGCCCAGCGTGGAGCGCTTCGTGGTGGTGCCCTACCTGGGCGATGGCGCCGACTTCGCCGCCGCCGTGCCGCGCGCGCAGACGCTGGACGCCTTCCTGTCCGGCTTTGACGCCCGCCCGGTGGAATACCTGCGCCTGCCGTTCAACCATCCGCTGTACATCCTGTACTCCAGCGGCACCACCGGCAAGCCCAAGTGCATCGTCCACGGCGCCGGCGGCACGCTGCTGCAGCACCTGAAGGAGCACCAGCTGCACGCCGACGTCCATCAGGGCGACCACCTGTTCTACTTCACCACCTGCGGCTGGATGATGTGGAACTGGCTGGTGAGCGGCCTCGCCTCCGGCGCGGCGCTGATGCTGTACGACGGCTCGCCGTTCGCCGATGACGGCCGCGCGCAGTGGGACTACGCCGCCGAGCACGGCTTCACCCACTTCGGCACCTCGGCCAAGTACATCGACAGTCTGAGGAAAACCCCCCTCGTCCCCGCCCGCGACTGGCAGCTGCCCAAATTGCGCAGCCTGCTCTCAACCGGATCGCCGCTGGTGGCGGAAAGCTACGACTGGGTGTACGAGAACATCAAGTCCGACCTCAACCTCGCCTCCGTCTCCGGCGGCACCGACATTGTCTCCTGCTTCGCGTTGGGCGCGCCGACGCTGCCGGTCTACCGCGGCGAGCTGCAGTGCCGCGGCCTGGGCATGGCAGTGGACATCTACGACGAACTGGGACGCCCGCTGTACCGCGAAAAAGGCGAGCTGGTCTGCCTGAAGCCGTTCCCGTCGATGCCGATAGGCTTCTGGAACGATCCGGACGGCGAGAAATACCGCCAGGCCTATTTCGGCCGCTTCCCCAACATCTGGTGCCACGGCGATTACGCCGAAGTCACCCAGCACGACGGCGTGATCATCTACGGCCGTTCCGACGCGGTGCTCAACCCGGGCGGCGTGCGCATCGGCACCGCCGAAATCTACCGCCAGGTGGAAGCGTTCCCGGAAGTGCTGGAGAGCCTGGCCGTCGGCCAAGCCTGGCAGGACGACGAGCGCGTGGTGCTGTTCGTCAAGCTGCGCGAGGGCGTGCAGCTTGACGAAGACCTGGCCGGCCGCATCAAAGCCCAGATCAAGAACGGCGCCAGCCCCCGCCACGTGCCCGCCCGCATCGTCGCGGTGGCCGACATCCCCCGCACCGTCAGCGGCAAGATCGTCGAACTGGCGGTCAAGAATGTGATCCACGGCCGTCCGGTCAGCAATGTCAGCGCGCTGGCCAATCCGGAAGCGCTGAAACTGTTCGAAAACCTGAGCGAACTGGGCGAATAAACTCCCACCCCGCGCGCGATTCAGCAAACGAGGGCCGCCGCCCTCGTTTTTTTTTGGCCGATCCATCCGCAACGGCCCAGCCAAAATCCATCCAACGCGACGGCTTCATTCCAAAATCCGCCAAATGCGCCAGGCGGAGGCAATATCGGGATGTTTTCAAGCGCTGGAAGCCTGGAACTGAATTATTATGAATAGAAGGCTAAAGCGCTTGCCTGGCAGCGATGGATTCCGCGAATGCAGGCGGAATGCGCCGATCGCGCGAGCAAAACGAAGCGCAACGATTCACGGAGCGGAAAAATGTTGAGCCGGCACCAGCAAGGCTGGGGTGTTGAACAATGGGCGGCCTACCTGAAAGACAAGGACATTCCCGTTTTATCGGCGACGCGGGATATTTTCCAGTCGCTGAAATCCCAGGGGAAAGAGGCGCCTGAATTTTCGCCGCGAGAACTGGTGGAAATGGTTCACGACGATCCCTATCTGGCCGTCAAATTGCTGATAGAGGCCGAGCGGCACCGCTCCAGGCGGCTTGGCAAGGAAACCACCACCCAATTGGCCACCATCCTCCAGCTAGGCAGCGATGAATTATATTCGTTGATTTCCAGAAGCCCGGTCGTGAATGTGGATCATCCCGGCTGGAAAGCGGCGGTTTCCACCGCCGTCATGGCGTCCAGCATCGCGCGGGCGTGGTCGAATTTCCGTGCAGACACCTCGCCCGAGGAAATCTCCCTAGCCACGCTGCTTTCCGAAACTGGTGATTTGCTGCTTTGGCATTTCGCGCCGGAATTGCCGACCGCGGCCATCGCGGAATTCGAATCCGGACGCGCCAACCGAACCGGCTTGGCCCAATTGAACACCGCCGGATTCACCTTCCGGCAATTGACGCTGGCGCTGGCCGACATCTGGCAATTGCCGCAGATGATCAGCCAGCTGATCCGGGGCGTCGACCGGCCGCGCACCCATATCGCGCAAATAGCCATCGACTGCGCCCGCCACCTGACCCAGGATCCGGATAACCCGGCCCTGCCTTTCGACATCGACAATATCTCCCAGTACATACCAGGCGTCGCCAAGGAAAAACTGATCTCGGTCCTGCCGCTTTCCGATGAGCAGAAGACTCATATTCTCGCTGGCCAGCAAGGAGCATGAAAAGCCGGCGGCAATGCGCTGCCCAATACATGGCACCGCAAGCCCCTCAGCGCGCGCCGACCCGTCAATTAATCCCCGCCCTATTTTCCGGTTTAATCCGGCAGACAACCCAAGCCCTTCAGCGTCGCCTCCACCGCCTCGTCCAGCGGCGTCACCCGCTCCCGCCCCAGCGCCCCCAACAGCTTGCCGTTGTCCATTCGCACCGGCTTGCGCCACAGGTAACGCATTTCCATCACTTCCCGCAGCGTGGCGTTGAACGGCGCGATCAGCTGGATCAGCCACCAGGGAAAGGCATCCACCTTGGCGTTGACGCCGTGCTTTTGCAGCGCGCGGCGGATGGCCTGCGCTATCTGGGTGCCGTCCGCGTCCCAATAGCCGCCCAGATGGAAAGTGGCAAACGGCTCCAGAGATTCGCGCCGCGCCAAGAGCTCTACGATATTGCTCGCCACGTCCGGCAGGTATGACCACTGGTGGCCGATGCCGGGCATGGCCGGATTCTGGATGCGGCGGGTGGTCTTGCCGGGCTGGATCAGGCCTTGCGAGAACCAGTTGTTGCCGGCCTTGGGGCCGAAAAAGTCGCCGGCGCGCACGATCAGCACCCTGCCGCCACCGGCCGCATAAGCGCGCAGGCGGGCCTCCATCTCCACCCGGATGGCGCCCTTGCGCGTCAGCGGGCGTTGCGGCGAGTCTTCCCTGAGAATGGGGAAGGCATCTGGCCCGTAGTTGTACACCGTGCCCGGCAGCACAACAGTAGCGCCCTCGCTTTTCGCCGCGGCGATGGTGCTGTCCAGCATCGGCAGCACCAGCTCGGCCCAGCGCTTATAGCCGGGAGGGTTCACCGCATGGACGATCACCGCGCAGCCCTCGGCCGCCTTCGCCACATCGTCCGGCCGCATCGCGTCGCCCCGGATCCAGGCGATGCCATCGCGCGTCTGGACCGGCTGCTCCAGGCTGCGCACCAGGCCGCGCACTTCCCACCCCGCGTCGCGCAACTGGCGGGCCAGCTCCCCGCCGATGCCGCCTGCCGCTCCCACCACCAGCGCCGTTTGTCGAGTCGTCATGATCTTGCTCCTTGGTTTGTATTTGGTGGAGTCATCTTATGGCGGCGCGGATCAATACGGAATTGACTAAAACAGCATACATTCCATACATTTACGTATGGATACCACGATAGACTGGCAGCTGTACCGCTCCTTCCTCGCCGTGCTGCGGGAAGGATCGCTATCCGCGGCGGCGCGCGCGCTGGGCCAGGCCCAGCCCACCCTCGGCCGTCATATCGACGCGCTGGAGGCCGCGCTGGGCATCCCGCTGTTCACCCGCTCCCAGGGCGGGCTGCTGCCGACGGACGCGGCTCGGGCGCTGCGCCCGCATGCGGAGGCGATGGCCAGCCACGCGGCCGCGCTGGAGCGCATGGCCTCCAGTCAGGGGGATGCGCCGCGCGGCGTGGTGAGGATCACCTCCAGCGAGGTGGTGGGCGTGGAGGTGCTGCCGCCGATGCTGGCCGAGCTGCGCCGCAGCCATCCGGCGGTCACGATAGAACTAGCGCTGAGCAACCGCGCGCAGGACCTGCTGCAACGAGAGGCGGACATCGCCGTGCGCATGCTGGCGCCGCTACAGGCGCAGTTGATCGCCCGCCAGGTGGGCGTCATCGAGATTGGCTTGTTCGCCGCGCCAGCGTATCTGGCCGAGCATGGCGAGCCCGCTTCCGTGGATGATCTGAACAAGCACAGCCTGATTGGTTTCGACCAACCCAGCGCCTTCCAGCGGGAGGCCGCCAAGCGGATGCCCGGCATGGCGCGGGAAGGATTCGCCTTGCGCAGCGACAGCGACCTGGCCCAGCTGGCGCTGTTGCGGGCCGGCGCCGGCCTCGGCTTCTGCCAGTTGCCTCTGGCGCGGCGCGACGGGTTGCGGCGCATTCTGCCCGAGCATTACGCGCTGCGCCTGGACACCTGGATCACCATGCATGAGGACCTGCGCCACAATCGCGCCTGCAAGGCCGTATTCGACGCGCTGGTGGAGGGCATGCAGCGCTACGCCGGCCATCGCCCGCCTGATCGGCCAAAATCCGAATAGCGCCCAGCCTCCATGAAAAAAGCCGCCCCGGCATGCGTCCGGAGCGGCTTTCATTTCAATGGCAGCGCTTATTTGGGCGATTTCGGCGGCGGCAGGCGCTGCAGCAGCGCGAAGGTCATGTTCTGCTCGCGTGGGCGATTCCCCGTCCACAACACCTGCCAGCCAGGCTCGGCCACGCCCTCCTCGCTGCTGCGCACCACCAGCCAGTAGTCGCACGGCGGCGTCTCCCCGGCGGGGAAGGACAACAGATCGATGCCGGCGTAGTAGCGCCAGCTGATCATGGCCAGGCTGTTGCGGTTTTCCGTGGCGATGCAGGTGGCGGTGGCCGGCAGCTTGCGCAGCATGCTGTCCACCACCGGCCGGTAACTCTTGGCGGCGTCGAACCAGGGCAGCCACAAGGTCATCCCCAGGCCCCACAGCAGCGTCAGGCCGGCCGCCCAGTTGGTGATCGCCTGGCGGCCCCGCAGGTGCGGTCGGGTCAGCGCCCACAGCCACACCAGGGTGGCGATCAAGCCGCCGGCCGCCTGCAGCCAGGACACGTGCGGATGGTAAAAGGGGCTGAAATACTGCGCGCGCCCGGCCAGGCCCTCCGGCCAGCCATAGTTCATCGCCGCCCAGCCCAGCCACACCAGCAGGCCGAACAGGCCGAAGGTCATCAGCGCGAACCAGTTGAGGAAGGCGGCGGCGCCGCGGCGCAGATTGTCCAGCTCCACCGCGGCCAGCACGGCCAGCGGCAGCAGCAGCGGCATCGCGTCGGTGATGCTGGCGCGATCGGACAGCGTCAGCAGCACCGCGATCATCAGCGTGAACAGCAGCGGCAGTTGCAGCTTGGGTGACTGCAGCTGACGGTTGCGGTACAGCGTCCACATCGCCAGCGGCCACGCGGGGAACGCGAACCACAAGACGTTCAGGCTGTAATAGCCGAAGTCATGGAACAGCCTGACATGGCGGAAACCGCTGGAGCCGCCCAGCGCGTAATTGCCCCACCACTCGGCGTACACCGCCGGGTACAGACGCTGCAGCAACATCGGCCACACCAAGATGGCGGGCAGGGCCAGCAGCAATCCCAGCAGCAGCGTGATCGCGTAATTCTTGCGTCTCCAGCCGCTGAAGGCCGGCAGCATCACCGCCACCAGCCAGATCAGCAACAAGTCCGCCAGGCTGCCGCCCAGAAAGGTCATCACGCTGGCAGCGCCCAACAGCGCGCCGGCGAGGCCTGGCGAACGCAGGGTCAGCGACAGCGCGTAAAACGCGGCGGTAAGGCCGGCGAAACTAGCGACGATGGGGGTCAGCTGATGGCCTGACTCAACCAGGCCGATGCAGCCTATCAGGATCATCACCACGCTGCGGCCGTGGCGGCGGCCTATCAGGTCGCGGCCCGCCATGCCGGCCAGCAGCAGCGACAGCGACATCAGCAGCGGCGTCGCCAGCCGGGCGGCGTCGTGCGCGGGCAGCAGCCAGGGCGAGAACAGCTTGATGCAGCCGGCGACCAGCCAGTAATACAAGGGAGGATTGTCTAGATAGGGCGCGCCATTGAGCATGGGCAGCAGCCAGTTGCCGCTGTCCAGCATGCCTTGCGCGATAGCCAGCACGAAGGGTTCGTCCGGCTTCCAGGGATCGTGTCCGAGGATGCCGGGCCACAGCCAGATGAAACACAGCAGCAGCAGCACCCAGGGTTTTTCAGTCGGCTTGGCCAGCGTGCTGGCCTGAGCGGAATAAGTCAGCATCCCGTTGCCACCTTGTTGTTCCTAAGGATCTGATGATTATCCCACGCATGCGGCGCAGGCATGAAAAAAGGCAGCCGCAGGCTGCCTTTTTCGAAGTCCAGATACGGCAACGCGCTTAGCGCTTGAAGAAGCCGCCGAATTTCTGGTTGAACTTGTCCACGCGACCAGCGGTGTCCACGATCTTCTGCTTGCCGGTGTAGAACGGGTGGCAGTTGGAGCACACTTCGATCGAGAAAGCGTCTTTGCCCATGGTGGACTTGGTCACGAACTGGCTGCCGCAGGAGCAGGTAACGGACAGTTCTTTGTAGTTCGGGTGAATATCGGTTTTCATCTCTCTACCTTTCATAACGGGTACAGGGGTTTTGCCTGTACTGCTTGCGAAACATGGCATTATCCGCCGTTTGGCCGCCGTTGACAAGCGCCAGCGGCCAAACCCGGATCAGGCGCGGCGCCAGGTGGTGCCGCCTGCGCCGTCTTCCAGCGCGATGCCCTTGGCGATCAGCTCGTCGCGGATGCGGTCGGATTCGGCCCAATTCTTGGCGGCTCGCGCGTCCTTGCGCGCCTGGATCAGCGCTTCCACCTGTTCCGCCGACAGCTCGCCCTCGCCTACGCCGCCTTGCAGGAAGGCTTCCGGATCGCGCTCCAGCAGGCCCAGCACGCCGCCCAGATCTTTCAGCAGGCGTGCCAGCTGCGGGTCGCGGCTCTTGTTCACTTCGCCGGCCAGCTCGAACAGCACCGCCACCGCCTCGGACGAGTTGAAATCGTCGTCCATGGCCGCCTTGAAGCGGGCGGCGTAGACGTTGCTCCAGTCCAGGCCCGCGGACGCCGGCAACTCGATGCCGCGCAGCGCGGTGTACAGGCGGGTCAGGCCGTGCTTGGCGTCGTTGAGGATGCCGTCGGTGTAGTTGACCGGGCTGCGGTAGTGGCTGCGCACGATGAAGAAGCGGATCACCTCGCCGTCGAAGTGCTGCAGCACATCGCGGATGGTGAAGAAGTTGCCCAGGCTCTTGGACATCTTCTCGCCGTCGACATTGATGAAGCCGTTGTGCAGCCAGTAGTTGACGTACTGGTGACCGTGCGCGCCCTCGGATTGGGCGATCTCGTTCTCGTGGTGCGGGAACTGCAGGTCCTCGCCGCCGCCGTGAATGTCAAATTGTTCGCCCAGATGGTGGCAGCTCATCACCGAGCACTCGATGTGCCAGCCCGGACGGCCCTTGCCCCACGGGCTGTCCCAGGACGGCTCGCCCGGCTTGGCGGCCTTCCACAGCACGAAGTCCAGCGGATCGCGCTTGTTCGGGTCCACTTCCACGCGCTCGCCGGCGCGCAGCTTGTCCAGCGTGCGGCCGGACAGCTTGCCGTAGCCTTCGAATTCGCGCACCGCGTAGTAAACGTCGCCGTTGGCGGCCGGGTAGGCCTTGCCGTTGGCGATCAGCTGCTCGATCATCGCGACCATGCCGCCCACGTGATGGGTGGCGCGCGGCTCGTGCGTTGGCGGCAGCAGGCCCAGCGCCGCGGCGTCCTGACGCATGTCGGCGATGGTTTCCTCTACCAGCTGCTCCGGCGTGATGCCGCGCTCCAGCGCGCGCTTGATGATCTTGTCTTCGATGTCGGTGATGTTGCGCACGTAGTTCACATCGTAGCCGGAGGCCTTCAGCCAGCGGTAGATCACGTCGAAGGCGGCCAGCATGCGCGCGTGGCCGATGTGACAGAGGTCGTAAACGGTCATGCCACAGACGTACATGCTCACTTTGCCGGGTTCGATGGGTTTGAACGCTTCCTTCTGGCGGGTCAGTGTGTTGTACAGGCTCAGCATGATCAAAAAAACCTATGGTTGATGATTCAAAGGAAAGAGATTGTAACAGAGCGGCGCCGGCTTCTGTCATTCGAGCCGCGACATTACGCGCTGAAATGCGCAAACGGCCGCCGCGCCTTGCGACGCGGCAGCCGTTTCTCGCCGTCAATCGCGAATCAGACCCGCGGCCAGGCGATCGGGCGGTAATCCGGCAGGCCGTCCTTGAACGGCGGGATGCGCTCGCCCTCCATCAGCGGCTTCACGTAGTCCAGGAAAGCCTGGGTGACGCTGAAGCCGTCCGCGCCGATGAACTCCGGCGGCAGCCGTTTTTCCTTGTCGCCCACCGCCGACAGCGGCACTTCGGCCACATCCCAGCAGTAAGGATGATCGTTCAGGCGCTTGATGCCGGCCATCAGCCCGGTTTTGCCGGCCAGCAGCCATTCCACCGCCTTCTCCCCCATCACATAGGCCTGGCGGACGTCGGTGGCCGAAGCCAGATGGCCTCCCGCGCGCTGTAGATAGTCCACCTGGGCCACGTGGGCGGAAATGCCGCGCTCGCGCAGGATCAGCTGGGCCAGCCAGTGGCCGGCGCCGCCCAGCTGCTCATGGCCGTAGGTTTCCGATTTCTTGGCTTCGGCGACGAAACGGCCGTCCGAGCCGGTGATGCCCTCGGCCACCGCGATCGCGCACTGGCCGTGCTTGGCCAGGCTGGCGTCCAGCGCGGCCAGGAAGCGCTCCTGGTCGAACGGCACCTCGGGCAGCAGCAACAGATGCGGCGCTTCCTGCGGGCTGCGCGAGGACGCGGCGCAGGCGGCGGCCAGCCAGCCGGTGTGTCGGCCCATGGTTTCCATGATGAACACCCTGCCCCAGCCCATGCTGGTCATGTCCAGGCCCACCTCGCGCATCGCGCTGGCCAGGAACTTGGCCGACGAGCCGTAGCCGGGACTGTTGTCGGTGCCCATCAGATCGTTGTCTATGGTCTTGGGGATGCCGATCACGCCCAGCTTGTAGCCGGTGCGCTTTTCAAAATCCGCCAGCCGCTCGGCGCAGCCCAGCGAGCCGTTGCCGCCGTTGATCAACAGATAGCGGATGTCGTGCTTGGCCAGCACGTCGCGCAGGCGCAGCCAGTCCTCCGGAGCCTCCTCGAACGTGCCTATCATGCGGCGGCTGACGCCGAAGCTGCCGCCCGGCATGAAGGCGAGCTGGGCGATGGCGGTGTCCGACACGCCGTCGGTATCGCACAGGCGATCATCCAGCAAGCCGGCCAGGCCATCGTAGGCGGCGTACAGGGAAAGCCCCAGGCGGCGCGCGGTTTCAATCGCCCCTTGGGCGGAAGCGTTCAGAACGGCGGTGGGTCCGCCGGATTGCAGATATACAGCTCTTGGCTTGGTCATGATCGCAACCTGGATGAGAAACTGACGGAACAGGCGCGCCGTCGTCCGGGCCGCGCCGATAACGCCACCACCATACCACTTGGACGAAAGCCGCCTCAAGACCGATGAGCGCGGCAAAAAACGCTTCCTTGACCAGCGGCAAACTCGCTCGCCGGCGCGCCAGGGGAAAAGCGCGAAACCATGCCCCGCCCTAACGATCAGTACTTTTTCACGCTCAACGGCGGCAGGATGGCCGCGGCGACCGACACGCCAGCCCGATACCCCTTCCCTCAGGAGGCACCATGTCCAAACGACACGCCGCGCTTTTCCCGCGCGCCCTTCACGCCCTGATCCCCGCCGCGGCGCTGGCCATCAGCCTCTCCGGCCACGCAGTCGCCGCCGACAAGTGGACCAGCCCTCAAGACGCGATCGGCCAGCTCTGGTCCGCCCGCATGCCGCTGGGCGCTCGCTGGACGCCGCAGCAGTGCAGCAATTACAACGCATTGCCGGCGGATGTCCGGGCCGTGGTCAGCAATACCGGCTCCGGCCTGGTGGTGCCCCAGGTCAAGCAAGATCGCGCGGTGCTGACCAACGGCCTGAGGCAGATGGCTTCCTCGCTGCTGCAATACCAGTTGGCCACCGTCGCCGCCGGCCAGTTCTACCCCCCGCAAGTGGACGGCCCGTTCCTCATGAACGCCGCCTACTGGGCCGAATATGCCCGCTCGCCGCACGGCAACGAACGCAACCACCTGCCGGCAGTCAACATCGCCGGGCTGAATCTGAATCAATGCCCCAATCTGGCGAATCTGGGACGGCAACCCGCGATGGATCTGCTGAATCGCACCGCCGGCATCAGCAACAGCCTGCGCTGGCATTGCTACGCCAACCGCTTCCGCACGGTGGGCGGCGCGCAGATCCCGCTGACCGGTTACGTGGAGCTGACCCAGGCCGAATACCCCGGCGACAATCAGTACGCCTACGCCGCATCGGACGGCCGCGTCGTCTACGACTACGTCAACAGCCGCGTCTACTACACGGCTGCCCATTACAAGCAATGGAAAAAGAGCGACTTCGCGCCGGACCAGACCGGAGGCTACGGCTGCACCCCGGCCGGCAGCTGCTGCGACCCGTTCTTCGAAATCATACGCTGATCGCGTCTGCCGCCCATGCGAAACGGGCCGCTCCTTCCACAGGAGCGGCCCGTTCTTCCCAAAGCCGCAGCGGCCGAATCTTACTCCCGCGCCACCGCCCCGGCCGGCGCGTAACGCTCGGCCCAGATCGGCGAATGCTTGGCCACGTAGTCCTTGAGCACTTCGGCGTCGACGAAGCCGGTGTTCACATAGCCCGGATGCTCCATCATCTTCGGATAGCCGTCGCCGCCCGAGGCCATGAAGCTATTGATCGCCACGCGGTAGCGCTTGGCCGGAGCTATGGCCTTGCCCCCCACCTCGGCCTGCTGCAGCTCGCCGCCGACGATGCGCAGCTTGACGCCGGCGAACTGGGCGAAGGCGCCCGCGCCCGGCGTCATCCGCGCCGCGGCCTTCAGGTAGTCCAATGCCTCGACCCCGCTCATGTCCACATAGGCCAGCGTGCTGCCGAACGGGAACACCTTGAGCACGTCCTTGTAGCTGACCACGCCCGCCGGCAGCGAGTCGCGGATGCCGCCGGAGTTGATCACCGCGAAGTCGGCCTGGGTTCTGGCCATCATCGCCTCGCCGACGAACACGCCCAGATTGGTGGGCTGGCCGCGCACCACCGAACGATCGCCCTCCAGCTTGGCCGACAGTTCGCCCACCTTGACGCCCAGCTCGGCCTGGCCCTTGTCCTGATAGGCCTTGAGAAAGCTGCGCAGCTTGTTGTCTTCCGGGATCAGCTCGGTGTACGGCACCTTCTCGGTCTTGCCATCGGCGGTCTTCACCGTCTTTTTCAGATTGACCGGAATCAGCTGGTACTTGGCCAGCTTGAGCTTGCCGTTGCGGAATTCGAAATCGGCGCGGCCGACATATTTGCCCCACTCGTGAGCCTGCACGATCCAGGCGCCGTTCTGGCGGTCTGGCGCGCAGGGCGCGCCCGGCACGTAAGCGTCGTCGCGGACGTTCTCTGCCTTCATGCACACCGGGTTCTGGCTATGGCCGCCGACGATCAGGTCCAGCCCCTTCACCGCGCGCGCCATTTCCACGTCGCCCGGCGCGTTGACGCCATGATTGCCGTCGGCGTAATGGCCCATGTGGGTGGCGGCGATGACGATGTCGGCCTGCTGGCGCAGCTCCGGCACCAGCTTGGCCGCCTCGGCGATCGGGCTCTTGAATTCGATGCCCTTGATCTGGGCCGGGTTCACCATCTTCGCGGTATCGTCGGTGGTCAGGCCCATCACCGCCACCTTGACGCCGCCCAGGTTGAACATGGCGTAGGGATCGAACATCCGCTTGCCGTCCTGGTAGATGTTGGCTGACAGCATCGGGAAATTGATCCACTTGCGCTGCTGCATCAGCACCGGCACCGGCTTGTCGAACTCGTGGTTGCCCACCGCCATCGCGTCGTAGCCGATGCGGTCCATGCCGCGAAAATCGGGCTCGGCGTTCTGCAGATCGGACTCCGGCACGCCGGTGTTGATGTCGCCGCCGGACAGCAGCAGCATGTAGCCGCCTTCGGCCTTCACCTCGGCGCGCACCTTGTCCACCACCGTTTTCTGCGCGGCGAGTCCGTATTCGCCGTCGCTGTTGGGCCAGAAACGGCCATGGTGGTCGTTGGTGTGCAGGATGGTGATCTTGTAGACCTTGCCGCTGTCGTAATTGCCCTTGCCCGGCGGGGTCGCGCAAGCGGACAGCAGGCCGGCGGCCAGCAGGGATACGGCGATGGATTTGAGCTCGGTGCGCATTTTTTCTCCTTATGAGCCGGCGTTGCCGCTTGCGCATGCAAAAATGGCGAACCCTGGGGCTCGCCATCCGGCAGTGCTGCGATGATTTACTTCCAGCTGTCCTTCAAACCGACGGTGCGGTTGAACACCGCCTTGTCGCCCTTGCGGTGTTCGTAGCGGTCGGTGACGAAGTACCCCAGGCGCTCGAACTGGAAGCGCGACTCCGGCTCCGCCTGCAGCACCGACGCCTCCACGAAGGCAGGCACCAGTTTCAGCGATTCCTGGCTCAGGAACTGGCGGAAGTCGACGTATTCGCCATCCTCGCCGCGCACTGCGTCCGGACGCTGCTCGGTGAACAGGCGCTCGTACCAGCGAACGTCGGCCTGGATCGCATGCTCGGCCGACACCCAATGGATCACGCCCTTGACCTTGCGGCCTTCCGGGTTCTTGCCCAGCGTGTCGTGGTCGATCGAGCACTTCAGCTCGATGATCTCGCCATTGGCGTCCTTCACCACTTCGTCGCACTTGATCACGTAGGAGTAGCGCAGGCGTACTTCGCCGCCGGCGGTCAGGCGCTGCCATTTCGGCGGCGGCACCTCGGCGAAATCGTCGCGCTCGATCCAGATCTCGCGGGCGATCGGCACCTCGCGCTCGCCGAATTCCGGATGGTGCGGGTGGAACGGCGCGCTGCGGCTGGCAGTGACGGCGGCGTCGTAGTTGCTCAGCGTCACTTTCAGCGGATTGACCACGGCCATCACGCGCGGCGAGTCGTTTTCCAGCGTCTCGCGCACCGCGCCTTCCAGAATGGCCATGTCGATGATGTTTTCGCTCTTCGACACGCCGATGCGCTGGGCGAACAGCTTGATGCCGGCCGGGCTGTAGCCGCGGCGGCGCATGCCGGCGATGGTGGGCATGCGCGGGTCGTCCCAGCCGGTGACGGCGCCGTCGTTGACCAGCGCCTGCAGCTTGCGCTTGGAAGTCAGCGCGTACAGCAGCTCCAGGCGGGAGAATTCGATCTGCTGCGGATGGTGGCCGATGCTGATGTTGTCCAGCACCCAGTCGTACAGCGGGCGGTGGTCTTCAAACTCCAGCGAGCACAGCGAGTGGGTGATGCCCTCGATGGCGTCGGAAATGCAGTGGGTGTAGTCGTACATCGGGTAGATGCACCACTTGTCGCCGGTGCGGTGGTGATGCACGCGGCGGATGCGGTAGATGGCCGGATCGCGCAGATTGATGTTGCCGGAAGCCATGTCGATCTTCAGGCGCAGCGTCTTGCTGCCGTCCGGGAACTCGCCGTTCTTCATGCGGGTGAACAGATCGAGGTTTTCTTCCGGCGTGCGGTCGCGGTAGGGGCTGTTCTTGCCCGGCTCGGTCAGGTTGCCGCGGTACTGGCGCATTTCCTCGGCGGACAGATCGTCCACATAGGCCTTGCCGGCCTGGATCAGCTCGACGGCGTAGCCATACAGGCGGTCGAAGTAGTCGGATGCGTAGCGCACCTCGCCGTTCCACTTGAAGCCCAGCCAGGAGATGTCCTGCTTGAACGCCTCGACGAACTCGTCCGATTCCTTCTCCGGATTGGTGTCGTCCATGCGCAGATTGCACTGGCCGTTGTAGTCCTCGGCCAGACCGAAGTTGATGCAGATCGCCTTGGCGTGGCCGATGTGGGCGAAGCCGTTCGGCTCGGGCGGGAAGCGGGTCACCACCGATTTGCGGCGGCCGGTGGCCAGATCCTCGTCGATGATGCTGCGAATGAAGTTGTTGACAACCGGCGCGTTGTTTTCCGTGCTCATGTTCTGGCTGTGGGTATGGATAGCGAATCGGCCATTGTAACCGATTTTCCCGCCATTTTCGCCAAGCGGCCGATTCCTCGCTCCGCCCACCGTTCGGACGGAGCCGGCGGACTCAGCTCGACCGCTCCAGCACCGCCTCCCACAGGGCTTTCGGCAACGCGTATTTGCCGCTGACATGGTGCTCCAGCGACAGAATGCGCCAACCGCCGGCGAACAGCTCGCGCACCGCCCGCTCATTGAAAAACCGCTTGGGCGCGCCGTCCACCAGATAATAATCCTGCGCGATTTCGGGATGGCCGCTGGCGCCGTAATGATGGTCGTCGGCCGCGTTCAGCCGGCACAGCAGCTTGCCGCCGGGCGGCAGACACTGGCGGATGCGCTCCGCGATCTCCACCGTTTCATCCCAGGGAAAATAATGCAGCGACAGACTAGCCACCACCGCGCCCGGCCGCACGCCGCCCAGTGGAAACGGCTGCCGAACATCCCGGCAATGAAACTTGCCGCCGGGCGCGCGGCGAGCTGCGGCGGCAATCGAGTCAGCAGATAGATCGAAGGCGATCAACTCCAGCCCCGCGCCGAGCAGCTCGACCGAATCCTCGCCCTCGCCGCAGCCTATCTCCAGAACCGGCCCCTGCCTGCCCGCCTCCCGCAGCAATGGCAGCCAGCGCGCCAGCCACGGATCCCGGCTCTCGGACGGGTCAGGCCGGCTCACGGATCTCGCCCAGAAAATCGGCCAGCGGGCGGCGCTGCCTGCCCACAGCGTCGAAATTGCCGTTTGCCAGATAAGCGGCAAAAGCCGGCTTCAACGCCTGCCATTCGCCATCCAGCATGGAAAACACGTGGGTGTCGCGATTGCGGCGCTTGACCACCATGGCCTGCCGCAAAGTGCCCTCGAACTGGAAACCCAGGCGGCGGGCGGCGGCGGCGGAAGCGGCGTTGCGCGAATCGCAGCGCCATTCGCAGCGGCGGTAGCCCAGCTCGAACGCGGCCTTCAGCAGCAGGAACGCCGCCTCGGTGGCCAAGCGGGTGCGGCGCAGCGCCGCCGAAAAATTGACGTGGCCGATCTCGATCGCCCCGTGGGCCTGGACCATCTGCCGATAGCCGAGGAAACCCAGCGGCTGTTCCGAGTCTTTGGCGCACACGATGTAGAGCGCGGTGTCCGACTGCGCCACGGTCAGCGCCAGCCAGGTCATGAATCCATCCTCATCGGCGAACGGGCCATAGGGAAGATGCTCCCAATGCTCGTCGTCGCCGGCGAACAGCCGGAACAGCGCCGCGCCATGGCGGGGCGCGTCCAGCGGACGCAGGGACACGGTCTCGCCATGGATGGGGGCCTCTGGCGCCTTGCCGGCGGAACGCCAGTCGGGCAGAAGCTGGATCGGGGGAATGTAGGACGGGAATATCTGCGGAGAATGCATGCTCAGGCGGCCGTTTCTGTTTTTTCTATGGAAATGGCGGGGCCCGGCCGCCGCGAACGCGGCGCCGGATCGAAAAAACAAGGTCATTTTGCTACAAAACGGCAATCCGCGTTACCCATTTCGAGTTTGGCGCGGACAGACTCATGCCAGAGTCCTGCCGGTCAGCCGCTCCAGCTGCCGCAGCGGCGACTTGGCCGGGTCGTCCATCTTATCCAGCGGCAGCCACAGCGTCTGCTCCAGCATGAACTGGCCGGACATCACCGCGTGGGACGCGTGGTCGGAGAAGCAGATCCAGGCGCCGCCCGGCGCGAACGGCACCGTCTGCTGCGGACAATCGCGCTGGTAATCCAAATCGGCCTTCATCGCGTCGTGCAGATGCAGCATGATGTGGTCGTAGCCGCTGCGCTTGCGCTTGGT
The DNA here is from genome assembly GCF_021129175.1 of Chromobacterium piscinae. Lineage (GTDB taxonomy): Bacteria > Pseudomonadota > Gammaproteobacteria > Burkholderiales > Chromobacteriaceae > Chromobacterium > Chromobacterium piscinae. The sequence goes on from NZ_JAJOHV010000026.1 coordinate 65,348, forward strand.
GATCTTCAGCGCCGCCAGCAGCGCGGCCGAGCCTGGCCATTGCGCCGGCACCCGCGGCAGCATCTTTTTGGCCATCTCCTCGAACGGCTCGCCGACGCGCCACACTCGCGGCTCGCCCGCCGGATTGATGTTGCAGAACACGCGCAGGATGCGCTCGCCGTAGGTGGGGCGGGACGGGAAGGCGTCCACGTGCAGGCGGCTGTCGTCCTTGCGCCACGAGGTCTTGCGGTCTTCCACCCGCACCAGGCGCAGGCTGGTGGGCGCGGCGCGGGTCTTGCCCTGGTATTCCGGCAGCACCCGAGCCAAGAGGTCGGCCGCCGCCTGCTGATAACGCGAGACCAGCGAGCGCACCGCGCGCTGCGCGTCATCCCCGCCCAACACGCCGTGCAACGCGCCGTTGTCCGGCTCCAGGCTGATGTTCTTGCGCTTGGGATCGGCGATGGCCGGGTTCAGCAACGCCTGCTCGGCGGCATCAAGCGTAAAGCCGAAATCCGGCACATGCAGCACCGCGCCCGCCTCCAGCCTGCTCACCAGCCCTTGGTCCCCGTCCTTCACTCCGACAATGCGTTCCGCCATGATTTCGTCTCCCATCCCGGCAATCATCCAATATTTCGAGAGGCGCGGGCTTGCCGCGCCGCGCAAACCGGCAAGGGTACACCCAAAGCCGCCGCGCCGGCAGCCCCGTCCCAGAGCAGGCCGGCCAGCGCCTTGATTCGCCTGAAAAATCCCCGCGCGCAAAGCCCCTACCGCCATGCGGGCGATTGGCGAGAATAAACAGTTGTTTATGCTGATTTTTTTGCCAGAATGCGGCATAATGGCCGGCTGCCTGAATTCGACGTGAACGCATGACTACTCCGCAAGCCAAACCAATCGATTCCTACCGCAAGTACTGGGCCAGCCGCTTCGGCACCGCCCCGTTCCTGCCGATGACCCGCGCCGAAATGGACGAGCTGGGTTGGGACTCCTGCGACATCATCCTGATCACAGGGGACTGCTACATCGACCATCCGAGCTTCGGCATGGCGCTGGTGGGCCGCCTGCTGGAGGCGCAAGGCTTTCGCGTCGGCATCATCGCCCAGCCGGACTGGCACAGCGCGGACGCGTTCCGCGAACTGGGCAAGCCGAATCTGTTCTTCGGCGTCACCGCCGGCAATATGGATTCGATGATCAACCGCTACACCGCCGACCGCCGCGCGCGCTCCGACGACGCCTACACGCCGAACGCCGAGCCGAACAAGCGCCCGGACCGCGCGGTCACCGTCTACGCGCAGCGCTGCCGCGAGGCCTACCCCGGCGTCGGCGTGATGATAGGCTCCATCGAAGCCAGCCTGCGCCGCATCGCCCATTACGACTACTGGAGCGACAAGGTGCGCCCGTCGGTGCTGGTCAACTCCAAGGCCGACATCCTGCTGTACGGCAACGCCGAACGCGCGCTGGTGGAAATCGCCCACCGCGCGGCCAAGGGCGAAAAGCTGTCCGAGATGCGCGACATCCGCGGCACCGCCTTCATCGTGCCGCACGGCTGGCGGCCGGACGACGAGTGGCAGGAGATGGATTCCAGCGTGGTGGACATCCCGGGCCGCGTCGACCCGCACCTGAACCCTTATCAGGACATTCCGGAGCAGGCGGCCGAAGCCACCAAGGGCATCGATCCGTCCAAGCCGCAGGTGATCCGCATCGAATCGCGCGAGGAGCGCCTGGCCAAGCGCCGCGCCGAGCGCGCCAAGACCGTGATCCGCATCCCGGCCTACGAAGCCGTCGCCCACGACCCGGTGCTGTACGCCCACGCCAGCCGCACGCTGCACCTGGAATCCAACCCCGGCAACGCCCGCGCGCTGGTGCAGATGCACGGCGAGCGCGACGTGTGGCTGACGCCGCCGCCGATCCCCCTCGTCACCGAGGAAATGGACTTCGTCTACGGCCTGCCCTACGCCCGCAACCCGCACCCGGCCTATGGCGACGCGCATATCCCGGCCTGGGAGATGATCAAGTACTCGGTCAACATCATGCGCGGCTGCTTCGGCGGCTGCACCTTCTGCTCGATCACCGAGCACGAAGGCCGCATCATCCAGAGCCGCTCGGAAGAATCGATCCTGCACGAGATCGAGGAAATCCGCGACAAGACCCCGGGCTTCACCGGCCATATCTCCGATCTGGGCGGCCCGACGGCGAACATGTACCGCTTGAGCTGCAAGGACCCGAAGATCGAGCGTTCCTGTAGAAAGCTTTCCTGCGTGTTCCCGGACATCTGCGAGAACCTGAACACCGACCACAGCCACCTGATCCAGCTGTACCGCAAGGCGCGCGCGCTGCCGGGGGTGAAGAAGATCAACATCCAGTCCGGCCTGCGCTATGACCTGGCCGTGCGCTCGCCCGAATACATCAAGGAGCTGGTGCAGCACCACGTCGGCGGCTATCTGAAGATCGCCCCGGAGCACACCGAGGACGGCCCGCTGTCCAAGATGATGAAGCCGGGCATGGGCGCCTACGACAAGTTCAAGGAGCTGTTCGAGCGCTTCAGCCGCCAAGCCGGCAAGGAACAGTACCTGATCCCCTACTTCATCGCCGCCCACCCGGGCACCAGCGACGAGGACATGATGAATCTGGCGCTGTGGCTGAAGAAGAACAACTTCCGCCTGGACCAGGTGCAAACCTTCACCCCGACGCCGATGGCGATGGCCACCACCATGTGGCACACCCGCCGCAATCCGCTGAAGCGTTTGAGCCGCAGTTCGGAAAAGGTGGACGTGGTGCGCGACGGCTACCGCCGCAAGCTGCACAAGGCCTTCCTGCGCTACCACCATCCGGACAACTGGCAGATCATCCACGACGCGCTGATCCAGATGGGCCGCAGCGACCTGATCGGCCACAGCAAGCACTGCCTGATCCCGCCGACGCCGCCAGGCGACAAGGCCGCCGCCGTGCGCCACAAGATGGGCGCGCCGATGAACCGCGGCAAGTCTCCCGGCGCGCGCCAGCCGCAACAGGGACAGCGCGCCAAGCCGGCCGCAGCCGTCGGCTCGCATGGCCAGGGAAGCCGACCGGCCTCAGGCAAGCCGCAGGCTGGCCGCTCGCCGGCCAAACCCGGCGGCAAGACCGGCCGCAGCCGCTGACGCGGCCCAAGCGAAAAACGCCGCCTTACCGCGGCGTTTTCCTCGCCGCCGCACCCGACATGCCAATGCGCTGGCGCCGCGCCCAGACTAGGGGCACAATGTTGCGAGCGGCATGCCATAAACGGTAACACTCGACCGCGAAACTGAATGCCGTTGCAAGGTGCCCCTCTCCCCATCGCCAAACCGCTCTCCCCCGGGAGAGCGGTTGGGGAACGGGGCCGCAAGACGCCCACTCGACACCTCCGCCCACGAGAAACCGCCATGATCCGCATCCCCTTCGACCACAGTTACGCCCGCGACCTGCCCGACGCCTGGGCGCCGGTGCGGCCGGAAACGCCGCCGGCGCCGGAGCTGCTGTACTGGAACGCAGAGCTGGCAGACGAGCTGGGCCTGGAGACCGAACAAGCCAGCGAAGCCGAGCTGGCGCGGCTGTTCTCCGGCGCGGATGTCCCCGAAGGCGCGCAACCGATCGCCCAGGCCTACGCCGGCCACCAGTTCGGCGGCCTGTCGCCGTCGCTGGGCGACGGACGCGCGCTGCTGCTGGGCGAGGTGACGGACCGCAACGGCCAACGGCGCGACATCGCCCTCAAGGGCAGCGGCCAGACGCCGTTCTCGCGCCGCGGCGACGGCAAGGCCGCCGTCGGGCCGATGCTGAGGGAGTTGATCGTCGGCGAGGCGATGCAGGCGCTGGGCATCCCCACCACCCGCGCGCTGGCGGTAACAGCCACCGGCGAGCCGGTCTACCGCGAGCGCCCGCTGCCCGGCGCGGTGCTGGCCCGCGTCGCGGCTAGCCATCTGCGCGTCGGCACCTTCCAGTACTTCGCCATCCGCGGCGAAACCAGCATGCTGGAAAAGCTGGCCGACTACACCATCGTCCGCCACTATCCGGAGCTGGCCGGCCAGGACGGTCGCCACCTGGCGTTGCTGGCCGCCGTGGCGGAGCGCCAGGCGGCGCTGATCGCCCGCTGGATGCATGCCGGCTTCATCCACGGCGTGATGAACACCGACAATATGGCGCTGTCTGGCGAAACCATAGACTACGGCCCCTGCGCCTTCATGGACGCCCACTACCCCGGCACCGTGTTCAGTTCGATAGACCACCAGGGCCGCTATTCCTACGGCAACCAGCCGGCCATCGCCCAGTGGAACCTGGCCCGCTTCGCCGAAACCCTGCTGCCGTTGATCTCCCCGGAAGACCCGGCCGCCGCCGTGCCGGCCGCGACCGAAATCGTCGAAGGCTTCGAGGAGCAATACCAGCGCCGCTGGCTGGAGCAGGCGCGCCGCAAGCTGGGCCTGGAGGGCGAGCGCGACGGCGATCAGGCGCTTGCCGACGACTGGCTGGTGCTGCTGGCAGCCCACGGCGTCGACCACACGCTGGCCTGGCGCTACCTGGCGGACGAAGCGGAGGGCAAGGGCGAACGGCTGGCTGCGCTATTCCCGTCTCCGGACGCGCTGGCGCCGTGGCTCAAGCAATGGCACGCCCGCCACGTGCCGCGCACCCGCCGCCCGCCCGACATCGCCGCCGCGATGCGCCGCGAAAACCCGCTCTACATCCCGCGCAACCACCTGGTGGAAGAAGCATTGGATGCCGCCAGCGAGCGCGGCGACATGGGGCCGACGCTGAAGCTGCTGGAAGCGCTGCGCCAGCCGTTCGCAGAACGCGGAGACCTGGAACGTTACACATTGCCGGCGGAGCCGGAGCTGGCGGAGGGATATAGGACGTTTTGCGGGACGTGACATGGAGCCAGCCAACCTGACACAGCGCCAAGCCATACCGGATGACGAACCGCTGGCTTTCGATATTTTCGAAGCGGCGATGAGGCATTACGTGGATCTGACATGGGGTTGGAACCAGGACTACCAACGGCGCTGCCATCAAGAACACTTCAATCCGGATCATCACCAGTTGGCGATGTCGGACGGGAATCCCTGCGGACTGATCTGTGTGGAAACGCACCCCACGCATCTGCAGTTGGTCAAACTCTATCTGCTGCCGACATTCAGAAATCGAGGCCTGGGCACCTTGCTATTGCAATCGGTGATCAGACAAGGACGAATCGAAAACAAACCCGTTCGCCTTCGCGTGTTGCAAGTCAACCAGCTTGCCCAGGCATTTTATTCCAGGCACGGTTTCAAGATCATCGACGAGTCTCCGGAACGGCTCTACATGGAATACTCGCACTAGCGCGCCAGGATTCGGCAGGCACCCGCAAACGTCAAATCAACGCCTTCACCATCACATAATCATCCATCACAAAGCCGTTGCCGATATCGGCCGCCACTTCCTCGCGCACGGAAAAACCGCGCTTTTGATACACAGCAATGGCGTCGGTGTTGTGGCGATTGACGGTCAGCATCAGCGTGGCGCAGTCCTTGGCCCGGGCCGCCGCTTCCACTTCGTCCATCATCCGGCCGCCCAGCCCCCTTCCCCGCATCTTTTCCAATAGATACAACTGCTCCAACTTCATCTCGCCGGGAGGCTCGGCCAGCGCGTAGCTGCAATAGCCTATCAGCCGTCCCTCCACCCGCAGCAGGCGGAACCAGCGGTCCGGCGCATCCAGGTAGCGGCTCAGCTTTTCCGGCGTGTAGCGGCCGGACACCATATAGTCGATCTGCTCTCGGCTGATCATGCCGATGAAGTGCTTGCGCCAGATGGAGGCGCCCAGCAAGGCGATGGTTTCGAAATCGTCGGCAGTCAGCGGATGGAGGGTGAAAGTGGCATTCATCGACGCAAGCTCCTGGAGGCGGGTGGCATGACAGGGGAACGCACTATGGGATAGGACGAAAACATTCTCGAATGGCTCGCCCAGGCTGTCCAGCGCCGAGAGACAGATACAATCACGATGCAGACCATCATTGCGAAAATCCGGCCCGCCGCGCATAAACAAGACAATGCCCTCCAACAAGGGAACCGTCCATGGCCGCCACCCTCAAGCTGTCACAACTGATCAGTTCGCTCAGCTACGCGCTGGACATCACCGAAGGCCAGCCCGAGGGCCATTGCGTCCGCAGCTGCTGGATAGGCATGCATATCGGCCGCGCGCTGGGATTGGCCCCGCAGGAGCTGTGGGACCTCTACTACGCCATCCTGCTGAAAGACCTGGGCTGCAGCAGCAACGCCGCCCGCATCTGCGAGCTCTACCTGACCGACGACCGCAGCTTCAAGCAGGACTTCAAGCAGGTGGGCGCCAGCCTGCCGCAGATGCTGGGCTTCGTGTTCAGCAACACCGGCACCCACGCCGCCGGCTGGCGCGAGCGCGCGGCCTCCATCGTCAACGTGCTGCGCCGCGGCAAGGAAATGGCGGATGAACTGATCAACACCCGCTGCCACCGCGGCGCGGACATCGCCCGCCAGCTGCGCTTCAACGAAAACGTGGCCAACGGCATCCAGTATCTGGACGAGCATTGGGACGGCTCCGGCCGTCCGCTGGGCCTGCAGCGCGACGCCATCCCGCTGAACGCCCGCATCGCGCTGCTGGCCCAGGTGATAGACGTGTTCCATGTCACCCACGGCCGCCACGCGGCGCTGGACGAGGCGGTGCGCCGCGGCGGCGGCTGGTTCGACCCGGAGCTGGTGGCCGCCTTCCGCGGCGCCGGCCGCGACACGGCGTTCTGGCAGCGGCTGGAATCCGACGACATCGAACGCGCGGTGTTGGAGCTGGAGCCGGCCCAATGCACGGTGCCGCTGGACGACGACTACATGGACGAGATCGCCGAGGGCTTCGGCCAGGTGGTGGACTCCAAGAGCCCGTTCACCGCCGGCCACAGCCTGCGCGTCGGCCACTACGCCGACCGCATCGGCGAGGAACTGGGCCTGAATCCACAGCGGCGGCGCTGGCTCAAGCGCGGCGCCTTGCTGCATGATGTGGGCAAGCTGGGCGTCAGCAACACCATTCTGGACAAGCCGGGCAAGCTGACGCCGGAAGAATGGGAGGCGGTGAAACTGCACGCAGGCCACACCGAGACCATACTCGGCCGCATCGAATCGTTCTCCGAGCTGGCCAAGGTGGCCGGCGCCCACCATGAGCGCCTGGACGGCAAAGGCTATCCCCGCGGCCTCGCGGCCAATGAGATCGCGCTGGAAACCCGCGTCATCACCACCGCCGACATCTTCGACGCCATCCATGCCGCCCGGCCCTATCATCCGGAGAATCCGGTGCCGGAAACGCTGGCCATCATGCGCGAAAACCTGGGCAGCGCGCTGGACCCGGCCTGCTTCGAGGCGCTGGAGGCCGTGCTGCGGGAAGAGGACGCGCTGGAAAGCGATGTCATCTGCCTGACCTGAGCCCGCCGGCCTCCCTTCCGGCTTTCCGATGCGCGACAAATTAGACCGCCTCGCCGCTGACCTCAAGCTGGATTCGCCGGAGCGGGAACCCCTGCGCCTGCGCTTCGGCCTCGCCTGCGCGCGGCGCGTCGCCCATCTACTGGAAAGCGAAGATATGCGCGCCTGCTTGGACGGCCTGGAAAGCTATCTGAAGGGAGAGATGAGCCGCGACGCCCTGAACGCGCTTGCCGCCCGCGCGGCGAAGCTGGCCGGAGCCCATCCCGGCTCCCTCTCGCTGGACGGCTGCGGCCATGCGGCGGTCTCGGCCAGCTACGCGGCTGCCCGGGCCCTGGCCGGCCAGGCGCGGCAAGCGGCCGAATACGCGGCCTACGCCGCCGTCTATGGCCAGGGCGGCTACGGCGCGGCGATGGAACCGGAGTCGTTCGAGCCTGAGTTTGAATGGCAGGCGGCTTGCCTGGCCGAACTGGCGCGCGCGATGAAAATCGGCTGACAATAGGCCTTTTCTCCTCCGGACCGTTCACGCCATGCCTGCGCACCGGATACGCCAAGCCAACCCCGCCGACCTGCCCCAGATGAACCAGGTGGCGTTCAAATCCAAGGCTCACTGGGCCTATACCGCGCGCCAGCTGGAAGCATGGCGCGAGGACCTGACGACGCAAGCCGACACCCTGGCAAGCCATCCCACCTTCGTCGCGGAAATGAGCGGCACAGTCGTGGGCTTCGTCCAGCTGAACCCGCGTACCGCGCCATGGCGCCTGGAATCGCTGTGGGTGCTGCCGGAATGCATGGGCCGCGGCCTGGGCAAGGCGTTGCTGGCGCGGGCTCTGGACATCGCCCGCGCCGCCGGCCAGACCGACATCGCAATAGACGCCGACCCCAACGCGCTGGGTTTTTACCTGTCCCGCGGCGCCCGCCGGCTGGCCGACGTCGCCGCGCCGATAGACGGCCAACCCCAGCGCGTCAGGCCGCAATTGCTGCTGGCCACCTTGCCGCCGGCCTAGCCGGGCCAACGCATCAGGCGTACGCGTCGATCCCGCGCGCGGGAGCCCGCGCAACGGCAGGCCCCTCGCCGGGGTGGCTGCTCCGCCAGTTCTGATAATCCTTCCACGCTTGCCCCAGCCGCTGGCTGGCGCTGCTGTCGCCCTGCATCGGCGTCAGCTCCACCCCCAGGCGATGCAGGATGCGGAAGATGCCGTCCACATCTTTCTGGCTGCGGAACTCCGGTTCCGCAGCCTCCGCGTTGCGCGCGCCTTGCTGCTCGACATGGGCCCATCTTTCGAAAGCGGCCTGATCGCCGGCCTGACCCAGGCTGTCGGTCGCGGCCGCCTTCACCCTATCGTCGCCCTGCAGCGCCTGGTGCAGCGCCTGCAAACGCTCCAGCACGCCCTGCCCTTGCTGGTCGTTCCGTACCCGCCCCTCCACATTGACCAGGTCGGCCATGCCTCCCGCGGTCGCGTATTGCGGGGTCAGACCCTTAGCCTTCATGTCCGCCAGCCAGCTCAGATCGCGCTTGTAGTAGCTCATCGGGTCCACCATCCCGCGCTGGGTCAGCGGCAGCAGCGATTCCGCGTCGTCCTCGGACAACACACCGCCGGTCCGCAGCAATTGGCTGTATTGCTTGACCTGCTCCACCGACAAGCTCGCGATATCGGCGCCCTTGATCAATCGCAGCATCGACAGGCTCATGCCGTACTGCGCCTGCGCCTGCAACCCCGCCATCGCTTCGGCCGCCTTTTTCGCCGGGCTGGCAGGCGCTTGCTGCGGCAACTGCTCGCCCACCGCTTCCGTCGACGGCTTGGCCGCCTCCTTGAAAACCTTCTTGTCCGCCTCGTCCGCCGGCTTCAGATCGATGCCGAGCTTGTCGCCCGGGTGCCGGAACTGCCACGTCCGATGCGCCTGCAGCGCCTGCCGGGCCCAAGCGCCATCTTCCAAATCGGAAGATGGCGGCGGCAGCTCCATGCCTGCGCGCCGCATGGCCCGGCCTATCGATTCCGCGGTTTCCTGGTCCACAAGCAGCGCTTGACCATTGGCATCGGCCTTCTCGGCCGATCGCGCCCAGCGTTCCAGGTTCAGCAGATCTGTCGCCTGCGACATGCCGTCGGCGGTGGCGGACTGCACGTCGTCCTCGCTCTGCAAGGCGTCATGCAGCGCCGCCAGCTTCTCCAGCGTTTGCTGCGCCCTCTCGTATCCCTTGATCGCATAATCGGCGAAACGCAGCGACACCTCTCCCGCCTTGACGCCGGCCATCTCGTCATCGCGCCGCTTGGAAAAAATCTCCAGCGTGTTGACCTCGCCGGAACCCTTCCAGCCTTTGTTCGCGATGTCGGCGCGAATCACCGCGGCCGTCTCGCCGTCCATCTCGTCATTCGCGCCCAGGATCTCCGTCAGCGCGTACAAATCCCGTCCGGACATGCTGCGCACGTCGTATTGCTTCAACAGTTGCAGCGTCCTGGTGCTCAAGCCGTAGCGCGATTCCGGCGTGCCGACAACGCGGCCGTTGAGATCCTGCAACGGTTCGGGCTTGCCGCCGCCTTCGTCCGCGACGCCCTGGACTCGGCTGCTGAAAACGGCGGCCGCTTGCGGCCGGAAGGAGACGGTCAAGCCATTATTCACAATCATGATTCTGCCCCCGAATATTCAACCACTTTTCATATCGGCCATTTCAATGCAATATTTAGTCAAAATTTAAACAAAATCAGCAATCCAGAAACCAAACAGCGCGCCAGTGCGCACTATTCACAAAACCGCTTGCAACCATGCACTTCATCTTCGACATAGACGGCACCCTCTGCTTCAACGGCGCCAGCATCAGCCCGGCCATCCAGGACGCGCTGGCCGAGCTAGAACACCAGGGCCACCGGATAGGCTTCGCCTCCGCCCGCCCTTACCGCGACATGCTGCCCTTGCTGGACGAGCGCTTCCACGACGGCCTCTTCGTCGGCTCCAACGGCGCGATGACCTGGCGCCGGCGCACGCTGGTGGATCTCACGCCGCTTCCGAACGACACGCTGGAACAGCTGTTCGAACTGACCGAACGCCATGCCGCCTCCTGGCTGGCGGATCTGGACTGGCATTACCACTACAGCGGCGACCCCGCCCATCCCTTCATGAGCCTGGTGGATCCGGGACGGCTGGCCCGCCACGTGGAACGCGGCGCAGTACGCCGGGCCGCGAAGCTGCTGATCACCGACTGCGCGGACAGCGACGGATTGCAACAGGCGCTGGCGCGGCGATCCGACATCCGCATTCATCACCACTCTGACCAACAGATCGTCGACATCACCGCCGCCGGCGTGGACAAGGCGGCCGCGCTGGCCCGCCACGGCATCGCGGCGGACGAAATGGTGTGTTTCGGCAACGACAGCAACGATATCCCGATGTTCGCCGTCGCCCGCCACTCGGTGCAGGTGGGCGAGCACGCGCAGCTCGGGACGCTGGCGACGGAACGGATCGCGCGGGGCGATGACACCGAGGAACAATTGATCGCGACCATGCGCCGCCTGGGCGAGCGCTTTGCCGCCGCTTAGGATTCGGCCAGCGCGCCCAGGCTCGCGGCCATCACCATCGCCAAACCGGCTAATTGCAGGGGCAAGGCGAAGATGGTGTCGCTGCCCTTCTGCGCTGGCATGTAGCCGCCGTCGGGCCGCGTCTCGCGGTCCCCGGCTCCTGCCGCCGCGAGGCTTCGGTATCGGCGCTGAAAGCCGCGGAACCCTCGACGACAGGATCTGGCCATACGACGGCCCGGGGCCGGCAACGGATTGCGGTTTGTCCTTACGCCCAGACAACACCGGCAGGCGGGCGCCCGTCGCCGGCCTTGCCTGTCGGACGCCGATGTATACTGCAGGCATAATCCCTACAACAAGCCGCAGCCGCCATGATCCTCGTACACACGCCCAATCCCAAGGAAGTCGCCGCCTACCTCGACCTGTTCCAGGCGGCCATGCCGGAGGAAAGCTTCGCCAGCCTAGACCAAGCCGATCTCGGCCAAGTCCGCCACCTGATCGCCTGGGGCCTGCCCGATGGGCTGATCGCCCGCCTGCCCAAGCTGAGGGCGGTGTTCGCGCTGGGCGCCGGCGTGGACAAGCTGCTGTCCCGTCCCGACCTGCCGGCTGATCTGCCGCTCTATCGCCTGCTGGACAGCGGCATGGCGGCCCAGATGACCGAATACATCCGCTACGGCGTGCTGGGTTATCAACGCAATATGGATGTCTATCGCCGACAGCAGGCGGCTGGACAATGGCGGATGCTGGCACCGCGCCTGCCCGGCGACATCCGCGTCGGCATCCTGGGCCTGGGGGAGATAGGCTCGGCGGCGGCCAAAGCGCTGAGCAAGGACGGTTATCAAGTCAGCGGCTGGAGCCGCAGCCCCAAGCACATCCACCATGTGCGCAGCCTGCATGGAGACGCCGGCCTGGAAAAGCTGCTGGAAAACAGCGACGTGCTGGCCTGCGTGCTGCCGTCCACGCCCCAGACCCAGGGCCTGCTCAACGGAGAGCGGCTGTCGCTGATGCCGCCGGGTTCCATGCTGATCAACGCCGGCCGGGGCGACCTGCTGGACCAGGACGCCCTGTTGGCCCTGCTCAACAACGGCCACATCCGCTGCGCGCAGCTGGACGTGTTCGCCCAGGAGCCCCTGCCGCACGGGCATCCCCTGTGGCAACACCCCTCGGTCGCCATCACGCCGCACATCGCGGCGATCACGCTGCGCCAGCAAGCGGTGGAGCAGATCACAGCGAACCTGCGCAAGCTAGCCGCCGGCCAGGAGGCCGATGGCCTGGTGGTGAGAAGCCAGGGCTACTAGCGCCTATCGACGCTTATTTAGAGCCGCCGACAAAACCCTGATGCTGCGTTGCGCCGCCTTGTTTCGGGTGTTCCACAAGGGTTTGTCAGCGACTCTTAGGCGCGACGGCCAGATGTCGCCGGATGCTGCGCGCGCAATAAGCCATGTGGCCGACCGCCTGTCCAAACAGGCAATTGACCTTGCCTTAATTCATACAACCGTTTTAGTAAGAAACTGAAACCAATAAACATTTTTATTATTAAAATAAAATGTCAAATGCATAGTAATAAAGTACAGTAGCGCCTCTTCCCGCCGATTTCTACCATGCCGCCATTTCTCTGCTGCAACGCACAAAGGGGTATGAAATGGCCCGCATCGCTCAATCCATCCGTGTGGAACCCGCCAGGCTGCCCGACCATGAAAGGGAAGCATTGGCGCGCGAATTGTTCCAGGTCCACGACGCCATCTTCGCCGGCACCGACCTCCCCACCTTCGCCAATCTAGTGATGGCTCCGCCCTCGGAACACAGCAGCCTGCTCCTGCACCGGGACGAAACCGGCCGCCTGGTAGGCTACTGCACCATGCACCGCTTCCGCCGCCAGATAGGCGGACGCACCTGCAGCGTGCTGCGCGCCCAGTCCGGGCTGTACAAGGAGTTTCGCGGCAAGAACAGCAACATCACCTTCCTGATGCGGCAAGTGATGTACCACTGGCTGCAACACCCGCTGCGCCCGCTGTATTTCTTCGGCGTGATGCTGCACCCGTCCAGCTACGCGGTGCTCCACCGTTTCTCCCACCGTTTCTGGCCCGCGCCCGGCCAGGACAATCGCCACCCGCTGGCGGCCAAGGCCTGCGAACTGTTCGCCAGTTTCAACATCACGCCGGTATCGCCGGACCGCCCCTTCATCGCCAACCTCGGCATTCTGACCCGGGAAGGCAAGGACGACCACCAGCTTTGGCAGAATTCCACCAAGCCATCGGACCGCTTCTTCCTCAGCGTCAACCCCGGCTACCGCCAAGGCGACGGCCTGCTGGCGCTGGTGCCGCTGTCGCCGCTGGCCGTCGGCCACGCGCTGGTGCGATGGGTGAAAATGCGCAAGCAGAAGCGCGCCCGCTGAATATTTCAGCCGTCTTCGGATGCCCGAGGGCGTCCGAAGACAACTGCTCACGCCCACACCACGCCGTCGGTCAGTACCGCCTCCGCCCGCTGCAGCGCGCTGGCCAGGTCTGGCTGCAGATTGTCTTCGCCCAGGCGCTCCGCCAGCCGGGAGCCCTCCAGCATCGCCATCACCTCGTCCGCCGCGCCGCATAGAATCAGCGTCTTCCCTTGTTCCGCCAGCCTCGCGCGCAGCGCCTCCAGCGCCAGCAGCCCGGTAGTATCAAGCAACACCAGCCGGTGCAATTGCAGGATCACCGCCCGAGCCCGCGGCGCGTCCCGCAGGATGATGTCCACGCTGTCCGCCGCGCCGAAGAACAGCGCGCCCTCAACGCGAAAGGCCGCGCAACCGTCCGGCACGCTCTTGCCGGCCATGCTGTGCCGCTCAAACAACTGCGCGTGCTCCGGCAACAACCTGTGGATGCCGGTATGGCTGGCCATGCTGCGGATGAAGAACACCGCCGCCAGCAACAATCCGATCTCAACCGCCACCGTCAGGTCGAACGCCACCGTCAGCGCGAAGGTCACCACCAGCACCAGCGTGTCGTGGCGCGGAAACTGCCTGGCCTTGCGGATATCCCAATCCCCCATCTTCAGCGCCACCGACACCAGAATGGCTGCCAGCGCCGCCAACGGCACATGCGCGGCCAGCGGCGCGGCCAGCAACAGCACCAGCAGCAGCAGCGCCGCATGGAAGACGGCGGCGAGCGGCGTGCGGGCGCCGTTGCCGATATTGGTGACCGAGCGCACCACCGCGCCGGTGGCCGGGATGCCCCCGAAAAACGGCACGACCATATTGGCGATGCCCTGGCCGATCAGCTCCTGGTTGGCGTCGTGCCGATCGGCGGTGAGGCTGTCCACCACCACCGCGCACAGCAGCGATTCGATCGCGCCCAGCAATGCGATGGTGAAGGCCGGCGCCAGCAGGTCGGACAGATGGGCGGGATTGAGATCCAGCCCTGCCGGCGCCGGCAGCCCCTGCGGAATGCCGCCGAAGCGGCTGCCCAGCGTCGCGACCGGCAGGTCCAACAACATCGTGGCCAGCGTGGCCAGCACCAGCGCGGCGAACGGAGAAGGCAGCAGCCGGTTCAGCCGCTTGGGCCACAGCAGGATCAGCAGCAGCAGCGAGGACGACAGCAGCGTGGTTGGCCAGTGAAGCCCGGCGAAGTGCCGGCTCAGCTCCGCCATCACCGCGAAGAAGCCTGACGGCATCTTGGCGATGGGCAAGCCGAAGAAATCCTTCAACTGCGTCAAAAAGATCAGCACCGCGATGCCGTTGGTGAAACCGGTGATCAGCGGCATCGGGAAAAAGCGTATCACCTGCCCCAGCCGGAACACGCCCATCAGCACCAGCATCGCGCCGGCCATGAAGGTGCAGATCAGCAGGTTGGCCACGCCGTACTTGCTGACGATGCCGTACAGGATGACGATGAAGGCGCCGGTGGGACCGGTGACGCACAGCCGGGTACCGCCCAGCGCCGCAGCCAGCGCGCCGGCGATCACCGCAGTGAAGATGCCGGCCTGCGGCGGCACCCCGCTGGCGATCGCGAAGGCCATCGCCAGCGGCAGGGCGACGATGCCCACGGTCACGCCGGCCATCAGGTCGGCGTGCAGCATCGCGCGGTTGTAGCCGCGCAGAGTTTCGAGCAGGCGGGGGCGAAAGGCAATCGCGGACATCGGGCGCTTTCGGGGCCACGCGGCCTCGCAAACGGGAGGCGCGCATGAACCATGGGTTGTTTCACCCAATCATAGCTGCAAACCGGCTCCCCTTACCCGATATGGCTCAAACCTTCCCATGCCGGCGCAGCCGCGCGACTCGCTGCGCCAGCTCGAATATCCTGGGCATCGCCGGCTCGCCGTCCATACAAGGCGCCTTCTTCCTCCAACGCGCGGCAGTGGGCAGGGCAGCCGGCGTGCCCTGGGGGCAGGCGGGTCAGCTTGGCGCCCCGCCTGCCCTTCCGCTCGTCCAGAAACGGCGTCAGCGGCTGGTAGACGCCGCCCAGCCCCCCTCCCGACAATCCTTTTCCGCCACATTCCGATGTTCACCACATTGGCGGGCCTGCTTCCCATGGCGATCTCCCTGTTGGCCCGGTCCAGCCGCGCCAAAACGCCGGGCCACCAGGGCTGCATATCCATCCGCAGGGAGCCCCCACGCCGCCATCGACACCCCGCGGTAGCCGGCGTACGATAAAACCATGTCATTCAAATGGGAAAGTCCGGCCATGATGCAAGACAAAGATTCCGACTTCGCTCCGCTCGAAACCGACGCGCCCGCCTCGCCGGCCAAGCCGCGCCGTCAGTCCGCGCGCGAGCGCAACATCAAGCGGGTGCATGACGAGTCGGTCCAGATCATCGAGCAAATCAGCCAGCAGCCGATGGCGCTTCAGGTGGCGCTAGCCCCGCACGGCAGCGACGAGGACAGCTCCAGCGCCGAACTGCCCGCCGACTACCCCTACCACACCCGGATGCGCCGCGCCGAGTACGAGCGGCTGAAACAGGAGTTGCAGATCGAGCTCTTGAAAGTGCAAAGCTGGGTCAAGGAGACCGGGCAGAAGATCGTGATCCTGTTCGAAGGACGCGACGCCGCCGGCAAGGGCGGCACCATCAAGCGCTACATGGAACACCTGAACCCGCGCGGCGCGCGGGTGGTGGCGCTGGAAAAACCGTCGGACCTGGAACGCGGCCAATGGTATTTCCAACGCTACATCGCCCACCTGCCCAGCGCCGGAGAGATCGTGTTCTTCGACCGGTCCTGGTACAACCGCGCCGGCGTCGAACGGGTGATGGGCTTCTGCTCGCCCCACGACTACCTGGAGTTCATGCGCCAAACGCCGCAACTGGAGCGGATGCTGGTCAACAGCGGCATACGCCTGTTCAAGTTCTGGTTCTCGGTCAGCCGCGAAGAACAGCTGCGCCGCTTCATCTCCCGGCGCGACGATCCGCTGAAGCACTGGAAGCTGTCGCCGATCGACATACAATCGCTGGACAAATGGGATGACTACACCTCGGCCAAACAGGCGATGTTCTTCCATACCCACACCGGCGACGCGCCCTGGACGGTGGTGAAATCGGATGACAAGAAACGCGCCCGCCTCAATTGCATCCGCCACTTCCTGTCGCGGCTGGACTACCCCGGCAAGGACCCGCGAGTGGCCCATGCGGCCGACCCGCTGATCGTAGGCGAGCCGTCCGCCATGCTGGGACGGGAAGAACAGGACGCGCTGAGTTTCTGAGCGACCCAACGCGCCGACAGACCGGTGTGGCGCGCCGGCCTGTCGCCGCCCACACCTGTCCTTTCTAACTAGCTAGGCCATTTTTCTCTTGTGATCGTTTAGATCAAATGCATAATTGGCGCTCCGCCTTGCTAGCGGCAGCATCGCGCACAATTCGCCCAAGTTCAGACGTCAAGGCAGTAGATAAACATGACTTCCAACATCTCCTCCAGCCATCGCGCGCGCGCCAAACTGGCGATCTGCCGTTCCCTCGCCCCAACCATGCTTCTCGCCGCAAGCTTGCTGCCGCACACCCCGGAAGCGCAGGCCGCCGGCGTCACGCTGACGATCAGCGGCAATATCGGCAAGTTCACCAATCAGCCGGCCCGCAGCTACGTTTTCAGCGAAACCGAATTCAACGCGCTGCCGATGCGCGAAATCAACACCGCGACCGACTGGACGCCCAAGGGCACGTTCCGCGGACCGCTGGTGCGGGAACTTCTGGCCAGGGTCGGCGCGCAAGGCCGTCAGATCAAGTTTTACGGCGAAGACAACTACAACGTCACCATTCCCGCCAGCGACTTCAGCAAATACGACGTCATCCTAGCCAGGACCTGGAATAACAAACCTCTGCAACTGAACGACTTCGGCCCCTTTTGGGTGATGTACCCCATTCAAAACATGTCCACCTCCGAAACAAGCGGCATTTTCATCGCCAAACTCGCCTGGCAAGTCACCCGCATCGAGGTCAAATGACTCGCTATTTTCGTCTCGTGCTCAGCCGCATAGGAGGAATCGAACGCGCCTTCCTGGCCTTGTCCCTGCTCGCGACCGTGATCATCTCCTTCACGCTGTACGCGGCGGTCATCAAACGCCCCATCACCAACAAGGCCTCCGACCTGTACTGGATGGTGGCGCAGATGCAGCTGACGTTCAATCGCCTTGAAATGGATGCCTGGCGTTACCATGCCGGCCAGATCACCCGCGAGGAAACCGACAAAAGCTACGCCATCGCCGAAAGCAAATACCAGCTGTTCACCCGATCGTCGGTAGTCAACGCGGATCTGGAAAAGATAGAGGGCTTCGACCAGATCAAAGACCTGCTGATCAAGATCTTCCGCCATCCCCCACGCCAATGGACGAAGCAAGACGCGCTTGAGTTGTCGAGCGACATGGAACAGATGCGCCCACTGTTGGCCGACTACGGCGTCAAGGCTCGCTACGCGGAAAACAGCCTGATCGTCCAGCAGATGCGCATGGTGGAGCGGCACCAGACCATGTATCTGCTGGGCCTGATGTGCTGGCTGGCTTTTCTCGGCATCTTCTGGTTCGTGCTGCACCGGCTGGCGGAAATCAAGCGGCACTCCATACAGCAGCAACAGGTTCTGGAACGGGAACAAGCGGCCCGGGCCGCGCTAGTCCAGACCGAGCTGGCCCGCGACACCTTCCTCGCCACCATCAGCCACGAAATCCGCTCGCCGCTGCAAAGCATCCAGACCTGCACCGAATTGCTGGAGTACAGCATCCCGGTCAGCCATCCCGGCTACGCCTACCTATCCCGCCTCAAGCAGAGCAATGCCTATCTGCTGGCGCAAGTGCGGGACATCATGGACATTTCCGCGCTGAAAAACCATCAGCTCGCGCTTGAGCCCGCCACTACGGACATAGCGGAGCTGGTGGCCTGCATCATCGCCGTGCATCAGGGCAATGCCGAGGCCAAAGGCCTGGCGTTGACCGTGGCCGTGCCGCCGATGCCCCTGCTGTGGCTGGACGGCAACCGGCTGCGCCAGATCATGTGGAACCTGCTGTCCAACGCCATCCGCTACACCGACCAGGGGCAAATCCGCCTGGAAATGGAATACCGCCCCCGAAATCTGACGCTCAAAGTCGCGGATACCGGGGTGGGCATTCCCGAGGACATCAAAGTCCAGCTGTTCCGCCCCTTCACCCGCGGCAAAACGCGCCGCCCCGGCAGCAGCGGCCTGGGCTTGGCCATCGTGCACGAGCTGGTCACCCTGTTCGGCGGCCAGATCGAGGTAGACAGCCAGGAAGGCCGCGGCACCACCTTCACGCTGAACCTGCCGGTTCAGGAGGCTGCCATACCGGAAAACAGCGATGCCGCCGCCAGCGGGCAAAGCCGAGTCCTGCTGCTGGACGACGACGATCCGATCCGAGAATCCTACGGCGCGCTGCTGCAGGAGAATGGCTACAGCGTGGCCAGCTTCGCCACGGTCAACGACGCCGCAGCCCAGGTCATGCGTCACCGCTTCGACGTTTTGCTGATAGACCTGCAAGTCGGCGCGGCCAGCGGCTACGAGCTCGCCGAAGCCGCCCGCCGCTTCGGCCCGAATCAGAATACGCCCATCATAGGCATGACGGCGTTCCGGCAAGAGTTCAACGACGCGCGCAGCGTCTTGCTGGCAGGCAAGCTGGAAAAACCCTTCAGTTTCGCCCAACTGGAACAGCTGTTGTCGCTGCATCTGCCGCGCAACAATGCTGGGGCACCGGCATGAGCGTCGGCGAGCGCAGTGTGACTAGAAGACCACACACGATATGGCCCGTGCCAAGCAAAACGGCACAACAGCTTGCCAACAAAATCACAAATCTCTTTTATTTTCAATAAAGTACACACAACCCATCCGTCAAGGCGCAAACTGATGCTTGCCCGCAGTCCCCAAACGCCGCCATCCGGGCCCGGCCTGCCATTCGGGGAGAAATGCATGCACGATCTACAGTTCATCCGGGAACACAAGAGCCAGATCAATCACGCGCTCAAGCCCTTCCACCTTCATCACCTGCGCTACGTTCCTGACGTCTGCGCCGGCAACGCGGATCTGGTCTTGCTGATCGCGCCATCGCCGGACACCTCCTATTTCGACATGTTCCAGATGGAGGAAAGACTGACGGAACAATTGGGCGTCAGCGTGCAACTGATCAGCGAGAACGGGCTCAGCAAGCAGGAGCGCCAGCAACTGCTGGAAATCGCCCAGGAAATTTGAGCGTTTGTCTGCGCCGCGGCGCGATACGCTCCGCCAAACGCGGACGGCTGCGAACGGCTGTCTTCTTCCTCCCCCGCGCAAACCATCCGCCTCAGACACGCCACGGCAACCTGCTCCCTGCGCCGTGCAACTCGCATCCACACTTGAAGACTGGCGTTCGCATCACCTGCATCGCGACGCCTTCGGATGCATTTCCCTGAAACACCCGCCCGTGACATCCGGCTGCTTCCTCGAAGCCGTGCACATCGCGCGAAATGCACAAGCGGATTGCCTGTACCGATACGCAGCCGTTATATTCAATTCAGCTAAGAAATTTTACTTAGCGGGCTAGCGCAGCCCCCGCCATTCACGCAGGAAATCGCCATGAGCCGCACGCACGCAAAATGGGGCCATCTGAGCACCCGCATCACACTGGTGGCCGCCGCCGCCATTTCCCTGGCTTTCGCGGTCATGATCGCGCTGATCGCTCGGCTCAACTACACCTCGGCGCTGGACACCGGCTACCAGCTCTCCTCCGAACAAGCGGACAGCTACGCCAAGGACGCCGAGAACATGATGTCGCAGGGCTTCCTGCTGCCGCGCCACCTGGCGGACACGGTGGCCGGCGTCAAGCGCGCCGGCAGGCCGGACCGCAAGCAGACCGACAACGTCATCCAGGAAATGCTGGACCATGCGCCGCAGTCCATCGGCTTGTGGATGCTGTGGGAGCCCAACGCCTTCGACGGCGACGACAACGCCTTCCGCTTCGATTGGCCGCGCCACGACCCCACCGGCCGCTACCAGCCCTACATCACCCGCAACGCCCAGGGCAAGGCGCAGATGGACGTGATGATGTCGGCCGACCGCATCAAGGACTTCCCCAAGTACAAGGAACATCCGGAAACCTACAAGCCGGATTACGAGAAACCCGGCTGGGGCGACTTCTACTACGTGCCCAAACAGCGCGGCCGCGACACCATCACCGAACCCTTCCCCTACGAGGTGCAGGGCAAGATGGTGCTGGAAAGCTCCTTGGCGGTGGTGGTCAAGGATGCCGCCGGCAAGATGCTGGGCGTATCCGCCACCGACGTCGCGCTGGACCAGCTGCAGAAGCGCTTCGGCCAGATCCAGCCCGGCGGAAACGGCTTCGTCCGCATCGTCTCCGAAGGCGGGCTCTACGTGGTCAACCCCAAGGCCGAAACGCTGGGCAAACCGGTGCCCAAGGAAGACGCGCTGTTCGCCCACCTGGCCGACATCAAAAAAGGCGAGGATTTCGTCTACGAGGATGGCGGCTTCACTCACTTCTTCCACCCGATACCGATAGGCGAGACCGGACAGTTCTGGTCGCTGGGAATCAGCATTCCCACCGCCGCGCTCACCGCCGACGCCCGCAAAGCCATGCTCACCGCCATCGCCATCGGCGTGGTGGCTCTGGCCTTGATCCTGCTGCTGCTGGCCGCCGTGATCCGCACCCAGACCCGCCCGCTGAACCGGCTGGCCGACACCATGGAACAACTGGCCGGCGGCGGCGGCGACTTGACCGTCCGCATCGCCATCGCCAACCGCGACGAGATCGGCCGCACCGCCGACGCCTTCAATCGCTTGCTGGACAGCCTGCGCGACATGTTCGTCAAGGTGCGGGACCAGAGCCGCCAGGTGTCCGAGTCCGCGCTGACGCTAAGCCAGTCGGCCAGCCAGGTGCACGACGCCTCGGCGCAGCAATCCGACGCCGCCACGGCCAGCGCCGCCAGCGTCGAACAAGTCACCGTCGGCGCCCAACACATCGCCAACACCGCGCAGCAGGCCGGCGACATCGCCCGCGAAACCGGCGCGCTGACCGAGCAGAGCGTGGCCAAGGTCAACCGCGTCACCAGCGAGATTCAGCGCATGACCGACAGCATGCACGCGTTGGCCGAACGGATGAACGGCCTGGGCGAACGGTCCAGCGAAGTGACCACCATCGTCGGCGTGATCAAGGACATCGCCGACCAGACCAATCTCTTGGCGCTGAACGCGGCGATCGAAGCGGCGCGGGCCGGCGAGATGGGCCGCGGCTTCGCGGTGGTGGCGGACGAAGTGCGCAACCTGGCCGGCCGCACCGCCGAGGCCACCATCCAGATCACCCGCATCGTCGAAGCGATCAGCAGCGAAACCCGGCAAGCGGTCAGCGATGTGAAGCACAGCAGCCAACAGGTGGATCTCAGCGTCGGCATCGCCGAGGAAGCCAACCAGGCGATGCTTGAGGTGCAAAGCTACAACGGCCAGCTGGTGACCAGCATCGTCGATATCGCCTCCGCCACCCGCGAGCAATCGAGCGCCAGCGTGGAGATCGCGCAGAACGTCGAGCGCATCAGCAGCATGGCGCAAAGCAACAACCAGACCGTGCGCGAGGTCAGCGACGCGGTGGGCCGGCTGCGCGAGCTGTCCGGCGAACTGGAACAGCTGGTCGGCCGCTTCAAGCTGTAAGCGCCCCTTCCCCGCCCCAAGCCCGGCCAAGCCGGGCTTTTTCATTGCCGCCCATCCGCTCAAATCCCCGCCGCGCGCCAGGCCAGCAGCACGGCGAAACCCAACAGCAGCAAGCCGCAGCCGGCATCCAGCCATCGCCGGCCGCGCGCGCCCAGCCGGGACAACAGCGCCCCGCCGCCATAGGCCAACGCCAGCCACCACGATGCGGAGCCGCAGAACACCCCGGCGACGATGGCCAGCTGCTGCGCGCCGCTGGCGGGCATGCCGCCGGACAAGCCGGCCGCCACCGCGGCGAAGGACAGAATGGTCATCGGGTTGCTCAAGGTCAGCAGCAGCGTGCCGGCATAGGCGCGCCAGAGCCCGACGCCGCCCTCCTCCCGTTTTGCCGGCTCGAGCATTGGACGCCGCAGCGTGGCCATCCCCATCCAGGCCAGCAGCGCGCAGCCGGCCCAGCCCAGCGGCCTCGCCAGCTGGCCGGCCAGATGCAAAAGCGCATTGCTGCCGGCGACGCCCGCCAAGGCGAACAACGCGTCGGCGCTGGCCGCGCCTAGTCCGGTGGCCAAACCCAGCCGCGGTCCGCCGCGCAGGGTGCGGCTGATGCACAACAAACCTATCGGCCCAACCGGGGCCGCGATCGCCAAGCCTATCAAGCCCGCCTGCCAGAACATGTTTTCACCTCCATCGACAATGGGCATAGTGTGCCGCCGCACCCACCCAATGCCCATGCGTTTTTTTCGTCTAACCGCTATGCTGGCTTTGAAACCTGAGGCCAAACAGCAAAAGGAGTTTACGAATGGAAGTTGACGCCAAATCCTGGGCGATATTGGCCGCCCTGCAAGCCAATGCGCGGCAATCGCTGACCGAACTGGCGCAGACCGTCGGACTGTCGGTGCCCGCGGTATCGGAACGGGTGCGGCGGCTGGAGGAAGCCGGCGTGATCCAGGGCTATCACGCGCATGTGGCTCCGCTGCGCGCCGGCTACGCGCTGTCGGCGCTGGTGGGCATCACCGTGCCGCAACCAGACAAGAAGACGCTGCTGGCGCGGCTGGAGGCGATGCCGGAGGTGATGGAATGCCATCACGTCACCGGCGTCGACTCCTATATGTTCCGCCTGCTGGCGCGCGACGTCTCGCACCTGGAACAACTGGTGGCGAGCCTGAACGACCTGGGCGAGACGCGCACCGCCATCATCTTGTCCACGCCCATCCAGGGGCGGCCGGTGCGTCCGCCCCGCTGAGCCGGTTTACAAGTCCAGCGCCACCTGGTGGCGCAGCAGCCACTCGTTCAGGCCCAGCGCCATCTCCAGCCCAGCGCGCTCCGGCGAGGTGCTGGTCTTGCCGAACGGGCGATCCAGCAGCTTCCACGCGGCTGCCTTGTCCAGCAAAGGCAGCGTCGGCGACGACGCGTCATCGAGCACCCGGGTCAGCCCTTGGCGCAGCGCCTGTTCATAGGCCGGGTCCTGG
Organism: Chromobacterium piscinae; assembly: GCF_021129175.1. Lineage (GTDB taxonomy): Bacteria > Pseudomonadota > Gammaproteobacteria > Burkholderiales > Chromobacteriaceae > Chromobacterium > Chromobacterium piscinae. The sequence goes on from NZ_JAJOHV010000026.1 coordinate 88,801, forward strand.
GTGGCGGGATACGGACTCTTGACGCGCTGGATGATGGAGTCAGGCAGCACATCCTTGGCGGCGGCGCGCAGCAGGCTCTTTTCGCGGCCGTCGAAATTTTTCATGCCCCACGGCGCGTTGAAAACGTATTCGACCAGCCGGTGGTCGCAGAACGGCACCCTCACCTCCAGCCCCACCGCCATGCTCATCCGGTCCTTGCGGTCCAGCAACGCCTGGACGAAGCGGGTCAAGTGCATGTGGCTGATCTCGCGCATGCGTTTCTCCTGCGGCGTGTCCGAGGCCAGCCTCGGCACCTCGGACAATGCCTGCGCGTAACTGTCGCGGCGGAAGCCGGGCATGTCCAGCTCGCGCAGCAGTCCCGGCGCGATCAGCGACTGGCCGTCGAAGAAAGAGCCGCTCGAGCCGACCAGCCACGGGAAGGTGTCGCCATCCACCGCGGCGGCGTCGTGGAACCAGCGGTAGCCGCCGAACACCTCGTCGGCCGACTCGCCGGACAGGGCCACCGTCGATTGCGCCCGGATAGCCTCGAACAGCTTGTACAGCGACGGCAGCATATCGCCCCAGTAGGCCGGAGGCAGGTCTTGGGCGCCCAGCACCGCGGCGCGCAGGCCCGGATCGGCGAGCTCGCGGCTTTCCAGCAGGATTTCCTGGTGCTCGGTGCCGGCGTGGGCGGCCAGGTCGCGCACGAAGGGCGCGTCCGGCGAACCGCGCAGGTAGTCGGCCTCGAACTCGACGCCGTGTTTGACGAAGTCCACCGAGAACGAGCGCACCGTGCCCTTGCCTTGGCGCTGCATGCTTTTCGCGGCCAGCGCGGTGACCACCGACGAATCCAGCCCGCCGGACAGCAAGGTGCACAAGGGCACGTCGGCGATGATCTGACGCTCGACGATGTCATCCAGCAACGCGCGCACGGTGCGGATGGTGGTGGGCAGATCGTCGGCGTGCTCGCGCGCCTCCAGCTGCCAGTAGCGGCGCTTGCGCAGACCGTTCCGGTCTATCGTCACCACTTGGCCCGGCCGCACCTCATGCATGCCGGCGAATACCGCGGCTTCCGGCGTTTTCACCAGATCCAGCATTTCGCGCAGGCCGTCGGCCGTCACCCGCCGCTCGGCTTCCGGGTGGGCCAGGATGGCCTTGGGCTCGGAGCCGAACAGCACGCCGTCGGGCATCGGATAGTAGTACAGCGGCTTGACGCCCATCCGGTCGCGGACCAGCAGCAGCCGCTGCTCGCGCGCGTCCCACTGCGCGAACGCGTACATGCCGTTCAGCCGCTCCAGCATCGCCTCGCCCCATTGCAGATAGGCGCGCAGCACCACCTCGGTGTCGCTGCGGGTGCGGAAAGCGTGGCCCAGGCCCTGCAGCTCCCGGCGCAACTCCTGGAAGTTGTACACCTCCCCGGTGTAGACCAGACACGCCAACGTCTTGCCGTCCTCGTCGGCCGTCATCGGCTGGCGGCCGCCCTCCAGATCGATGATGGACAGGCGGCGGTGCCCCAGCGCCGCATGGCGGTCCAGCCATAGCCCCTCGTCGTCCGGTCCGCGCAGGGCCATGGTCCTGGTCATCGTCTCCGCGGCCGCGCGTTGCTCGCGCAGATCGCGCTCGAAACTCACCCATCCGGCAATTCCACACATGATTCGGCTCTCCTCTTGTCAGCGGCCGGACGGATGATCCGCCCGGTCCGCATTATGCATAACGCATGATTAATCCGAAGGAGGCCCCCGTGGAGGCGGAACTGGTAATAAGAATGGAATATTGACGTATTCAGGATAGGCCCGGCTCTTCGCCGGGCCTGGACGTCAGCCCGCCTGGCGGCAGGCTTTGTCCGGTGCCTGATATAGGCGGGAAACGTCCAGCGGCGCGGCGTACGGGGAAGACCAAGTCTGCTCGTGGAGCGCGGCGATTCGCCTGGCCATGGACTCGCTGCGCAGCGCCACTTCCAGATTGCGCGACTTGTCCATATAGCCGCCGCTCCAGTTGCTGGTGCCGACCCAGGCGATCCTGCCGTCTATTTCCATGGTCTTGCTGTGAATGACGCGGGCGAAGGGGATGCACGCGCCGTCGCGCGGAATGGTCACCACGCGAACCTCCATGCCGGGCAGCACGGCCAGGCTTTTCAAATAGTCCACGCCCGGCTTTTCCAGATTCCAGTCCGACACCATCAGCTTGACCCTGACCCCGCGCGCCAGCGCGCCGCGGATGGCGTTGTCGAACACCGGGTAGTAACTGCGCGGCTTGCCGAAGCTGAGCGGCGCGTAATCCAGCAACTGGATGCGCACCTCGTCCTTCGCCTCGGCCATCAAGCGCGGCAACGCCTGTTCGGAATCGCCGACGCCGTCCGGGTTGTAGGCGTTGGGGCTGGCCAGCAGCGCCGCCGGCTGCGACAAGTCCGCAGCCTGCTCCGCCGTCCGCAGCGGCTTGACCTTGCCGCCGGCGGCCAGCGTCGCCTGCGCCGCCCAGTCCTGTTCGAAAATGGCCTGCATGCGGCCAGCCATCGCCGCGTCGTCAACCTTGAGACCGGTCTCATGAATGTGCTGCAGCGAGCGCCAGTCGAAATTCTGGCTGCCGACATAAGCGGACTGCCTGTCCACCACGATGAATTTGGCGTGGATGATGCCGTTGCCGGTCAACTGGTTGTAGTCCAGCTGGCGGTACTCCAGATTGGGAATGCGCTTGAGCCGCTCTATCGTCGCCGGATCGCTGGCGAACATGCCCTTTTTCTCCATCAGGAAGCGGATCTTCACGCCGCGCCGGCCGGCGGCATCCAGCTTCTCGATCACGCCGTCCATCAGGCTGCCGGGCTGTCCCGCAACATAGAACTGCTCCAGCGCGATTTCGCGCTTGGCCGAATCAAACAGCTGTCCCCACACTGTGGCCGGATCACGCAAATCCGGCGTGTCCAGGCCGGCATGCTGCGGCGCGGTGTGCGCCAGCTCGAAGCCGGGAATCGAGAAATCGGCGCGGGCCAGAGAGGACGCCATGATCAGGGCCAGCGGCCACCAGCGTTTGGACATAGCAGCATCCTTTAGAAAAGGGCGCATCATGCCATGGACATGTTAAGCAGGTATGTAGCCGGCATGAAAAAAGGCTGCCCCGAAGGGACAGCCGTCAAGACGGGCCCGCTGTGGTCCGTCAACGAAGCGAAAGCAGCGAGATCACGCGGTAGCGACTGATGCCCAGCAGCGCCGGCACCAGTTGCTGCAGATGATTGAAATCGGCGGTCTGATTGAGCCGGGCGTTGAAATCGCTGACAAAGCCGCTGGCCCAGCTTTGCTCATCGGTGCGGGCCAACTGCCCTATCGACTGCCTAGCTTCGGCAATGGCGCTGCCGATGGCCGCGCGGGTTTGCTGCAGCTGGGCGATGGAGCGCACCACGCCTTGCAGAGTCTGGCGCACCTGGGCATGGTCGTCCAACTGCCATTGTCCCGCGTCCAGCGCCGCCGGCTCGGCCTGGGTCGGCAACGGTTGCGGCATGCCGCCGGGAAAGCGCATGCCGCCGCCGCGCACGGTCAGGCTGTCGCGCAGTCGCGCCCAATCCTGCTCGCCGCAGCTGAAACCCAGCCGGCCATGATCGTCTAGTTCGCAGCGCGCGCCCAACGGGCCCAATGCCTGGTTCAGCCTGCGCAGCGCGGCATCGCGGCTGATGCCGTCGCCCACCCGCACCGCGGCCGGCGCGGTCTGCCCGTCCAGCGCGAACACCAGGGTTTCCGGCTGCCCGCCGGTCAGGCTGTCCAGGTCCAGGCCGCGCACGGTGAAGCTTTGCCGGGCGGGCGCGCCCAGCGACAACCGCAACTGGCTGTCCAGGCTGCCGGCGCTATCGGCCTGGCGCCGCTGCCAGCCGGCCTCCAACTCGCCACGCTGCTGTTTCAGCCCATCGCTGTCCAGCCGGCGCTGCGACAGCTGCCGGCTGAGATTGCCCTTGAAGCTTTCCAGCTGCCGCAGCATGCCGTCGACGTAGCCCAGCGCGCATTGCGCGGCGCTCAGCTGCTCGTTCAGCTGAGTGCTGTAGCGCCAGCCGCTGGCGGCGCCGGCCGACGGGCGCGGACTCTCCAGCGC
>NZ_JAJOHV010000027.1 GCF_021129175.1 Chromobacterium piscinae
GGCCTGCACACCGTCGGCGTCGGCCAGCAGCACCTGGGTGCAATCCGGCAGCCATTCGGGGTCTTCGTCCACCTCGCGTCCCAGCCAGGCGGCGATGAAGGGCGCGGAACCCAGCCGCCACTCGCGGCCGTCGACGACGCCGGCCACGCCGCCGCCGGGGTGGTTGATCAGGCCCTCCGCCTGCGGCCTATCCGCCGGCGCGGCGGACAGGATGGCCTGGGCCAGCGGGTGCTCGGAGCCTTGTTCCAGCGCGGCGGCGACGGCCAGCGCGCGAGGCGTGTCCAGCGGTCCGCGGGTTTCCAGCAGCCGCATCTGGCCGTGGGTGAGGGTGCCGGTCTTGTCGAACACCACGTCGTCGGCCTTGGCCAGCGTTTCCAGCGCGTGGCCGCGGGTGGTCAGCACGCCCAGCGAGGCCAGGCGGCCGCTGGCGGCGGTGAGCGCGGCCGGGGTGGCCAGCGACAACGCGCAGGGGCAGGAGATCACCAGCACCGCCACCATGATCCACAGCGCCCGGTCCGGGTCTATGAAATGCCAGGCCAGGTAGCTGCCGGCGGCGGCCAGCAGCAGTAGCGCGACGAACCAGCTGGCGAAGCGGTCGGCCAGCACCGCCAGCCTGGGCTTCTCCGCCAGCGCCTGGTCCAGCAGCCGCACGATGCCGGCCAGCCGGGTGGCTTGGCCCGCCTGTTCCACGCGCAGCACCAGCGGGCTGGCGGTGTTGACGCTGCCGGCGATCACCAAGTCGCCCGGCGCTTTGGCGATGGGCCGGCTCTCGCCGGTGAGCAGCGACTCGTTGCTGGCGCTGCGGCCGTCCAGCACCACGCCGTCGGCGGGAATGGTCTCGCCGGGGCGGACCAGGATCACGTCGCCGGGGTTCAGGCCAGCAACCGTCGCTTCGCGGCTGTCCCGGCTCTGCGGCCAGCCGTCCAGCCGGTGGGCGAAGGCCGGCACCAGCTTGACCAGGCTTTCGCTGGCGGCGCCGGCTTTGCGGCGGGCGATGCTTTCCAGGTAGCGGCCGCCCAAGAGCAGGAACACGAACATCGACACCGAGTCGAAATAGATGCCGTGCTCCACCTTGTGGATCAGCGCCCAGAAACTGGCTACGAAAGCGGTGAGGATGCCGATGCTGACCGGCGTGTCCATGCCGACGCGGCCGGTTTTCAAATCGCGCCAAGTGTTGCGGTAGAAGGGCAGCGCCGAATACAGCAGCACCGGCAGCGTCAGGATGAAGCTGGACCAGTGCAGCAGCCACAGAAAGTCGGGCGCGATGTCGCCGTCCGGCGCCAGATAGACCGGCACCGCGTACATCATCACCTGCATCATCGACAGGCCGGCCACCCATAGCCGGGTCAGCGCCTGCTTGCGCTCCTTCTGCTGCAGCTTTTCCTGGCGGTCGGCGTCGTAGGGATGGGCGCGGTAGCCTATCGCCGCCACCGCCTCCAGGATGGCGGACAGCTGCGCGCGGCTATTGTCCCAGCGCACGCGGGCGCGCTGGGTGGTGTAGTTGATGTCCACCCCCAGCACGCCGGGCAGGCGGCGGATGTGCTGCTCGTTCAGCCAGATGCAGGCGGCGCAGGTGATGCCTTCCAATATCAGCGCGGCCTCGCGGACGTTTTCTGCCTCGACGCGGACAAAGCTGCGCTGCAGCTCCTCGCTGTCGTACAGCTTGATCTGTTCCAGGAGCGCCTGCGGCAGCGCTTCGGCGCGGGCCGCGCCCTCGGTGCGGTGCTTGTAGTAGTCGGACAGGCCGGATTCGATGATGGTGGACGCCACCGCCTGGCAGCCGGCGCAGCAGGCGGGCTCTTCGCGCTGGCGGTATAGGATGGGGAAGCTGGCGCCGGCGGGCACCGGCAAACCGCAATGGAAACAGTTCTCGCTCATGACGTAGGATTGTAATCAAAGCCGGCGCGCAATGCTTGATCCAGCGCATGGCAGTGTTTTTCAATGCGGATTATTTCCGCGCGGAGCTTGTGGCTGGGGCATCCGTCCGCATTTGTCGGATATCAATCAAGGGGGAAGGCCGAATGGACAAGATGTTGGCCATCGTGCAGCAGGCGCCGGGCGGCGTCGAAACGATGGAAATGGGGGAGTGGGACAAGCCGCGCGCCGCGCCCGGCAAATTGCTGGTGCGGGTGATGGCGGCCGGCGTCAACCGCGCCGACCTGATGCAGCGCGAGGGCCGCTATCCGCCGCCGCCGGGCGCCAGCCCGCTGATGGGGCTAGAGGTGGCCGGCGTCGTGGAAGAGGTGGGGGGCGATTCCGCCTTCCAGCCGGGCGACGCGGTGTTCGGCCTGGTGGACGGCGGCGGCTACGCCGAATACGTGCTGCTGGATGAGCCGCTGGCCATCGCCAAGCCGGATCAACTGTCCTGGGTGGAGGCGGCCAGCCTGCCGGAAGCCTGGATGACGGCGTGGTTCAACTTGGTGGTCAAGGCCGGCCTCAAGGCTGGCGAGCGAGCCTTGATCCATGCCGGCGCCAGTGGCGTCGGCGTCGCGGCGATCCAGTTGGCGCGTTTCCTGGGCGCGGAAGCCTTCGCCAGCGCCGGCAGCGCCGAGAAGCTGGCCTTTTGCCGCGAACTGGGCGCGAGCCAGGTGTTCAATTACCACGAAACACCGGCTTTCTCCGCGCGGGTGCGGGAGTGGGGCGGGGCCGACGCGGTGCTGGACCCGGTGGGCGCCAGCCATCTGGCGGAAAACCTGCAGGCGCTGAATCCGGATGGCCGGCTGGTCAACATCGGCCTGATGGGCGGCGTGAAGGCCGAGCTCGATTTTGGCCGACTGCTGATGAAGCGCATCAGCCTGATCGGCTCCACGCTGCGCCCGCAGCCGGTCAAGGTGAAGGCCGAGCTGGCCGCCGCGCTGCGCGACCTGATCCTGCCGGCCCTGCTGGAAGGCAGGGCGCGCGTGGTGGTGGACAGCAGCTATCCATGGACCCAGGTGCGGGACGCGCACGCTTACGTCGCCGACAACCGCAACCTGGGCAAGGTGGTGCTGACGCTGTTTCCGGTGATGGCCGGCGGCTAAGCGGTTTTTGGTCGCGCGCATGAAAAAACGGAAGCCCGAGGGCTTCCGTTTGTTTTGCGTCGTGTTTGGGCTTGGAGATCAACCCACCCAGCGGCGGGCAGACGCGAACATCCGGTACCAGCCGCCGTTCTCGCCCCATTCCGCCGGATGCCAGCTGTTTTGCACGGCGCGGAACACGCGCTCCGGGTGCGGCATCATGATGGTGAAGCGGCCGTCCGCCGTGGTGACGCCGGTGATGCCCGCGGGCGAGCCGTTGGGGTTCAGCGGATAGGTCTCGGTGGCGCGGCCGTCGAAGTCGATGTAGCGCAGCGCGGCCAGCGCCTGGTCTTGCGCGCCCGGCGCGAACACCGCGCGGCCTTCGCCGTGGCTGACCACCACCGGCAGGCGGCTGCCCACCATGTCGGCCAGGAAGATGGACGGCGACGCGGTGACTTCCACCATCGCGAATCGCGCCTCGAACTGTTCCGACGCGTTGCGGTGGAACTTCGGCCAGTGCTCGGCGCCCGGGATGATGGACGACAGGTTGGACATCATCTGGCAGCCGTTGCACACGCCCAGCGCGAAGGTGTCGCCGCGGCTGAAGAAGGCTTCGAACTGCTCGCGGGCGCGCGGGTTGAACAGGATGCTCTTGGCCCAGCCTTCGCCGGCGCCCAGCACGTCGCCGTAGCTGAAGCCGCCGCAGGCGGCGAGGCCCTTGAAGTCGGCCAGCTGCACGCGGCCGGCGATGATGTCGCTCATGTGCACGTCCACCGCGTCGAAGCCGGCGCGGTCGAACGCCGCGGCCATCTCCAGCTGGCCGTTGACGCCCTGCTCGCGCAGGATGGCCATGCGCGGACGCTTGCCGGTGCCGATGTAGGGCGCGGCCGGGTCGCCGTGCACGTCGAAGGACAGCTGGGCGAACAGACCGCGCGGCTTGGCGTGGCTGCGCAGCAGCTGCTCGCTGTCAGCGCAGGCCGGGTTGTCGCGCAGGCGCTGCATGCGGGCGCTGGTTTCGGACCAGGCGCAGAACAGCTCGCTGCGGCTTTCGCTGAACAGGTCCTTGCCCTTGTGCTTGATCACCAGGCGGTCGTGGCTGTTGGTGCGGCCGATGACGAACAGCTCGCGGCCGATGCCGGCCTTCATGAAGCGGGAGATCACTTCCGGCGTGTCGGCCTTCTTCACCTGCAGCACCGCGCCCAGCTCCTCGTTGAACAGCACGCGCATGATGCGGCCATGGGTGGCGGCTTCCAGCGTGGGCTGCACGTAGTCGTCGATGATGCGCTGGGTGTTCTGGCGCTCGATCACCAGCTCTTGCAGATCGATGCTGGCGCCGACGTGGCCGGCGAACATCATTTCCGCCAGCGCGGCGAACAGGCCGCCGTCGGAGCGGTCGTGGTAGGCCAGCAGCTTGTCGTCGCGCAACAGCGACTGCACCACGCCGAAGAAGGCGCCCAGCTGCAGCGGGCTTTCCACGTCCGGCGCGCGGCCCTTCATGTCTTTCCACACCTGGCCGTAGATCGAGCCGCCCAGGCGGCAGCGGCCGTAGCCGAGGTCGATCAGGATCAGGTCGCTATCCTTGATGTCCTTCAGGTCCGGGGTGACGGTCTTGCGCACGTCGTCCACCGGCGAGAAAGCGGAAATCACCACCGACAGCGGGGCGGTGACGGCTTTTTGCTCGCCGTCTTCCTGCCACACCGTCTTCATCGACAGCGAATCCTTGCCCACCGGAATGCTGACGCCCAGGCTCTGGCTCAGCTCGGAGACGGCCTGCACGGTGCGGTACAGATTGGCGTCCTCTCCCGGGTGGCCGGCCGGGGCCATCCAGTTGGCGGACAGCTTGACGTTGCCCAGATGGCCGACGAAGGCGGCGGCGATATTGGTCAGCGCCTCGCCGATGGCCATGCGGCCGGAGGCCGGGCCGTCGAACAGCGCGGCCGGCGTGCGTTCGCCCATCGCCATCGCTTCGCCGCGATAGGTGTTGAAGCCCATGGTGGTGACGGCCACGTCGGCCACCGGCACCTGCCAGCGGCCCACCATCTGGTCGCGCGCGGTCATGCCGCCGACGGTGCGGTCGCCGATGGTGATCAGGAAGGACTTGTCGGCCACGGTCGGGTGGCGTAGCACGCGGTAGGCGGTTTCGCGCAGCGGGTACTTGGACGCGTCGAAGGTTTGCAGCGCGGTTTCCAGCGTCTTGGCGTCGCGGGTCACCCGCGGCGGCTTGCCCAGCAGCACTTCCAGCGGCATGTCTACCGGATTGTTGCCGAAGTGGTCGTCGCGCACCTGCAGATGGCCATCATCGGTGGCCACGCCCAGCACCGCGAATGGGCAGCGCTCGCGCTCGCACAGCGCGGTGAAGCGGTCCAGGTCCTCGGGCAGGATGGCCATCACGTAGCGCTCCTGCGCCTCGTTGGACCAGATCTGCATCGGGGTCATGCCCTTTTCTTCCAGGTGCACCTTGCGCAGATGGAAGATGGCGCCGCGGCCGGCGTCGTTGACCAGTTCTGGGAAGGCGTTGGACAGACCGCCGGCGCCCACGTCGTGGATGGAGACGATGGGGTTGGCTTCGCCCAGCTGCCAGCAGCGGTCGATCACTTCCTGGCAGCGGCGCTCGATTTCCGGGTTGCCGCGCTGCACCGAGTCGAAGTCCAGGTTTTCGCTGTTGGCGCCGGTGTCCATCGACGAGGCCGCGCCGCCGCCCAGGCCGATCAGTAGGCCGGGGCCGCCCAACTGGATCAGCAGCGCGCCTTCCGGGATTTCATTCTTGTGGATCTGCTGCTGTTGGATGCTGCCCAGGCCGCCAGCCAACATGATGGGCTTGTGATAGCCGCGCATCTCGCCGTTGAATTCTTCCTCGAAGGCGCGGAAATAACCGGTAAGGTTGGGGCGGCCGAATTCGTTGTTGAACGCCGCGCCGCCGATCGGGCCTTCCAGCATGATCTGCAGCGCCGAGGCGATGCGGCCCGGCTTGCCGTACTCGGACTGATCGTCACGGTAGGCCTCCCACGGCTGCTTGAAGCCGGGGATGTTCAGGTTGGATACGGTAAAGCCAGTGAGGCCGGCCTTGGGGCGGGAGCCGCGGCCGGTGGCGCCTTCGTCGCGGATTTCGCCGCCGTTGCCGGTGGACGCGCCGGCGAAGGGCGAGATCGCCGTCGGGTGGTTGTGGGTTTCCACCTTCATCAGGATGTCGGTGGGTTCGCTGGTGTACGCGTACTGGTGGCTGCCCGGCTGCGGGTAGAAGCGCTCGATGAAGGCGCCCTCGATCACCGAGGCGTTGTCCTTATACGCCACCAGCGTGCCCTGCGGGTTGGCGTCGTGGGTGTCGCGGATCATGCGGAACAGCGATTTGCCTTGCTCGACGCCGTCGATGATGAACTGGGCGTTGAAGATCTTGTGGCGGCAGTGCTCGGAGTTGGCCTGCGCGAACATCATCAGCTCGACGTCGCTGGGATTGCGCTTCAACTTGATGAAGTTCTCGACCAGGTATTCCACTTCGTCGTCGGACAGCGCGAGGCCCAACTGGACATTGGCCGCCTCCAGCGCAGCGCGGCCGCCGGCGAGGATGTCCACGCTGGCCATCGGCTGCGGGTCGATATGGGTGAACAGCTTTTCCGCGTCGTCCAGCGAGGACAGAACGGTTTCCGTCATCCTATCGTGCAAGAGGCTCGCCAGGGTATGGCGAGCCTCTTCACTTAAAGATTTAGCGGCGGACTTGATTCGGAAAGCGGTGCCGCGTTCGATCCGCCGGATATTCGGCAATCCGCAATGCCGGGCGATGTCGGTTGCCTTTGACGCCCATGGCGACAGGGTGCCGATTCGCGGCGTAACCAGGAACAGTTCGCCTTCGGGTTCGGTGCTCAGCGGCGCTTCGCCGTAGCTGAGCAGCTGGCCCAGCACGCCGATTTCCTCCAGCGAGAGCTCGCCGTCGCTTTCCGCAAAATGCCAGTGCTCAGCCGTCAGGAAGATATCCTTCAGGCCGGCATCGGCCGCTGCCGCCTGCAGTTTTTCGAGACGAAACGGTGACAGGGCAACGCCACCGCGCAGCTTGGTAATGTAAGACATTAGACACCCGCGACAAGTACCAGGAAAGGGCGTCATAATACAGCAAAACATCGCTGCATTTAAGGCGTCAACGGAAGATACCGCCGCCGCGCGGCATTTTTTGCTTTTTACTCTAATGTCATTGGTTTTATTCGGGAGCATTGCGCAATGAAAAAGGTCGAAGCCATCATCAAGCCGTTCAAGCTGGACGAGGTGCGCGAGGCCTTGTCGGAGATCGGCATCAACGGCCTGACCGTGTCCGAGGTCAAGGGTTTCGGACGGCAGAAAGGCCACACCGAGCTGTACCGCGGCGCCGAGTACGTGGTGGACTTTCTGCCAAAGGTGAAGATAGAGGTGGTGCTGCCGGACGATCTGGTGGAGCGGGCGATCGAAACCATCGTCGAAACCGCGCGCACCGGCAAGATCGGCGATGGCAAGATCTTCGTGGTGCCGGTGGAGCAGGTGGTGCGCATCCGCACCGGCGAAACCAACGAGCAGGCGATCTGACCCGCTCGGAATGAATGGCGAAAGGCGGCCTGGGGCCGCCTTTTTTGCGCGCTCAGCGCGCCAGGATCAGGCGCAGGCCCAGCCCGATGAAGACAGCGCCGGCGATGCGGTCCAGCCACTGGCTGGCCTTGCGGCTCTTGGCCAGCCATTGGCCGACATGGCCGGAAAAATAGCCGAGCGCGCCGAAGATCAGCGCGCCCTGCAGCGTGAACAGCGCGCCGAGGATGGCGGTCTGCAGGCCGACAGGCCCCTGCGCCGGGTTGATGAACTGCGGTAGGAAGGCGAGGAAGAACAGCACCACCTTGGGATTGATCGCGTTGGCGATCAGGCCGCGGCGGAAGGTGGCGCCCAGCGAGCCCTGCGGGCCGCCGGCCTGGGCATCGGCGTCGAAGCTGGTGCCGGAGCTGCGGATGGCGCCCCAGCCCAGGTAGACCAGATAGGCGCCGCCGGCGATCTTGAGGGCGGAGAAGGCGAGCGGCGAGGCGGCGATCAGCGCGCTGACGCCCAGCGCCGCCAGCAAGGTATGGTTCAGGCAGCCCAGCGCGCAGCCCAGGCCGAAGGCCATGCCCTGGCGGCGGCCGCGGGAAATGCCCTGGCTCAGCACCATCAGGTTGTCGGGGCCGGGGGTGACGGTGATCAGCATGGCGGCGGCGAGGAAAGCGGCCAGTTGCGGCAGGGTGACGAGCATGGCGGATTTTCGGGATTGGTTTGACTGTCGTCGATAAAACCATTTCCGGAGGGCCTTGGCAATGGCATGACGGGTGACAAGCGGCAACGCCGCTACTAGAATGCGGCAGGTTATTAGCGAGGATCGTTTTATGCCGTCTTTTGATGTCGTTTCCGAAGTAAACAGGGTGGAAGTGCGCAACGCGCTGGACCAGGCCAACAAGGAAGTGTCCACCCGTTACGATTTCAAGGGCAGCGACGCCCGCATCGAATTCAACGACAAGGAAGTGACGCTGTTCGCCGATACCGAATTCCAGCTGGACCAGGTCAATGAAATCATGGTGGCCAAGCTGGCTAAGCGCAGCGTCGACGTGCGCAGCCTGGACTACGGCAAGCTGGAAAAAGTGTCCGGCAACAAGGTGAAGAAGGTGCTGAAGATCAAGGAAGGCCTGGACAGCGACCTGGCGAAGAAGATCGTCAAGCTGCTGAAGGATTCCAAGATGAAGGTGCAGGCCAGCATCCAGGGCGAGGCGGTGCGCGTGTCCGGCGCCAAGCGCGATGTGCTGCAGGACGCCATCGCGCTGCTGAAGCAGGACATCGCTGCCGATTTGGAAAACGGCGCGCCGCTGCAGTTCAACAACTTCCGCGACTGATTCCCGCCGCGAGGCGCGTCAGTCACGCAAAAAGGAGACCCTCGGGTCTCCTTTTTCATTGCCTGCGGCTGGGCAGGTTCTCAGCGCTGGCCGGCGCGCCAGGCTTGCAGCCCGCTCCACACCTCGGCGGCCCGCGCTTCCACGCCTGCCGGCGCGGCCGGCAGCGGCAGCCGGCATTCGCCGACGGCCAGGCCCTGGCTGCGCAGCATCGCCTTCACCGACATCGAGTACACCGAATCGTCGGTATTCGAGTAGGCGTAGGACGGCAGCAGCGCGGCGTTGATCTCGCGGGCGCGGCGCGCGTCGCCCTGTTCGACGGCGGCGATCATCGCGGCGAACTCCGGCGCGGTCCAGTGGGTGGAGGTGCCCACCACGCCGACCGCGCCGACGGCCAGCAGGGGCAGGGTCAGCGCGTCGTCGCCGGAATACAGCTCGAAATGGTCGCCGGCTTCGGCCACCAGCCGCGCGGCGGCGGCGGGGTCGCCGGTGGCGTCCTTGAAGGCGACGATATTGTCCACCTCCCGGAATAGCCGCAGCAGCACGTCGTGGGCGATGCGGCGGCCGGTGCGGCCGGGCACGTCGTACAGCATCACCGGCAGCCGGGTGGCGGTGGCCAACGCGCGGAAATGCGCCTCGATGCCGGCCTGCGGCGGGCGGTTGTAATACGGCGAAACCAGGAACACGCCGGCGGCGCCGGCCGCCTCGGCCTTGGCGGTCATTTCCAGCGCGTGGCGGGTGTCGTTGCTGCCGGTGCCTGCCAGCACCGGGATGGACACCGCCTCGCTGACCGCGCGGATCAGGTCGAAGCGTTCGGCGTCATTGAGCGTCGGCGCCTCGCCTGTGGTGGCGGCGAGCACTAGGCCGTCGCTGCCGCTGGCTGCCAGATGGCGCGCCAGCGTACAGGCCATGTCGAGGTTCAGCCGGCCATCGCTGTCGAACGGCGTCACCATCGCCGTCAGCACCTTGCCCCAGTGTTTTGCCATGTCAGCCCCTTTTTATTTTTGCGTGAAGACAGGGCGGGATGATACTCCTCGGTTCAGGGAGGGGAAACCCGGGCGGATCACCAAAGCTTGGGGTCCAGCTCCTTGAGGCGCTGCTCGGTGCGCTCGATCTTGCAGTCGAGGAAGACGGCGTTGCGGATGCTGCCGTCGATGTAGATCTGGTACTTGGCGTTGCAGTCGGCGTCGCGGAAGGCTATCCACTTGCGCTGGGCCTGGACCAGCATCGCGGACGGCTTGTCCTTGGCGCCGCTCTGGGCTTCGTCGGCGCGCAGCTTTTTCAGCAGCTCGCGATAGCGCTCGTTGAGCGCCTTGTCGCGGCCGTCGAACTGCTTCTGCTTGCAGTCGTTGATTTCCAGGGTGTTGTTGGCGTTCTGGCAGGGATCGTCTTCGGCCAGGGCGGCATGGCTGGCGAACAGCGCCAGCAGGGCGAACAGGCAGGGCTTCATCGCGCACTCCTTGTGAGGGGAAACAGCGTGCGATTATAGCCCCGCCCCGCAAGGGCGTTGCGGCTACCGGTACCGCAGTTCAGGCCCGCAGCCAGCCGGGCAGCAGCCGTTCCGCCGGCAGGGTGCCGAGTGCCGCGCCGCCGACGATCATGGCGATGGCCAGCGCGGAGCCGCCATTGAGCGCGGCTTGGCCGGAGGCGACCAGCATCAGCGTGGACAGCAGGGGAGTGGCGTTGCCCAGCGCGCCTATCTGCCGCGGATCGCCCAATTGCATCGCGCGGTTCCAGCACAGGAAGGCCGCGCCCATCGGCAGCAGGCCCAGCACGGCGATCATCAGCCACTGGATGGTCGACGGGTGGGCGGCGGGCTCGGTGGCGAAGTGCAGCGCCAGCGCCAGCAGGCCGGAGGCGAGGCAGTAGCCGCCGACGGCGTTGTCGGAGGTGGCGGGCAGGCGGCGGGTGAACAGGCTGTAGGTGGCCCATACCACGGCTGCGCCCAGGGCCATCAGATAGCCGGGCAGCGCGGACATCGACAGCGACAGCTTGCCGCCGGTAACGATCAGCGCCGCGCCGGCGAAGCCGATCAGGCTGCCCAGGATGTGGTTGGCGCCCAGCCGGGTGCCAGGCACCAGCAACGGCGACAGCAGCACCATCAGCAGCGGCCAGACGTAGCTGAGCACGGTGGCGTCCATCACCGGCGCAAGCCGGTAGGCGTTGAACAGGAAAAAGTAGAAGCCGAAGATGCCGTAAACACCGTTGGCGAAGTTCTTGGGGGGCACCTTCCAGTCGGCGAGGCGGTGCACGGTCAGCAGGCTGCCCAGGATCAGGCCGATGCCGGCGACGAAGAAAGGCGGCAAGGTGTGGGTGAGGGCGCTGAGGGTGGCGACGGACGCCCACATGGCGATCGCGGCGAGCGCGTACAGCATCGCTTGATTCATCGATGTCTCTCGTATTTGTTTTATGTGGAGATATTTTAAGTGGAACGGTGAAGTGTAAACCAGTTGTTACATCAAAAGGCATCGTTTTCAGCCATCTGTGACGGCGCGCCGACATGGCCGCAGGGCAACAAGGCGTTTGATCCAAATCACGAGTCCATGTTTTGGACTGATCGGGCAGTTGTCCGCGCCGCTGGTTTACGGCCTAGTGTTAAAGATGCGTTTCGTTTCCATCCTGGAGCCGGCAGCGGTCATGGCCGGGCGGGCTCCGCCACGACAGGAGGCAAGCCATGAGCAGCATGAAGGCAACAGTATTCGTCGCGCCCGGCAAGATAGAGCTTAGAGAGAAGCCGATTCCAGCGGTCGGTCCCGGCGACGCGCTGGTGCGGATCACCACCACCACCATTTGCGGCACCGACGTGCACATTCTCAAGGGCGAGTATCCGGTGGCGTCCGGCCTGACCATAGGCCACGAGCCGGTGGGCGTGATTGAGAAACTGGGCGCGGACGTCAAGGGCTATCGGGAGGGACAGCGGGTGATCGCCGGCGCGATCTGTCCCAGCTTCACCTCCTACGGTTGTCAGGACGGCCACCCGGCGCAGGACGGCGGCTGCGAATGCCACGGCTACAAACCCATGGGCGGCTGGCGCTTCGGCAATACCATAGACGGCACCCAGGCCGAGTACGTGCTGGTGCCGGATGCCCAGGCCAATCTGGCGCCGATTCCGGACGGGCTCAGCGACGAACAGGTGCTGATGTGTCCCGACATCATGTCCACCGGCTTTTCCGGCGCGGAGGCGGCCAACATCAAGATCGGCGACGTGGTGGCGGTGTTCGCGCAGGGGCCGATAGGCTTGTGCGCGGTGGCGGGCGCGCGTCTGCGCGGCGCGTCGTGCATCATCGCGGTGGACGGGATCGACGACCGGCTGGCGATTTCGCGGCGGCTGGGCGCCGATGTCACGCTCAACTTCAGGCAGGTGGATGTGATCGCGGAGATCATGAAGCTGACTGGCGGCCGCGGCGTCGATTCGGCCATCGAGGCGCTGGGCACCCAGGGCACGTTCGAATCCGCGCTGCGGATATTGAAGCCGGGCGGCACATTGTCCAGCCTGGGCGTGTATTCGAGCGATCTGAGGATTCCGCTGGACGCCTTCAACGCCGGCCTGGGCGACAAGAAGATCGTGTCTTCGCTATGCCCGGGCGGCAAGGAGCGGATGCGGCGGCTGATGAATGTGCTGGAGAGCGACCGGCTGGACCTGTCGCCGCTGGTTACCCACCGCTACAAGCTGGACCAGATCGTCGAAGCCTACGACCTGTTCTCCCACCAGCGCGACGGCGTGCTGAAGGTGGCGATCCAGCCTTTCTAGCCCGCTCTGACGGCCGGATCAGCCAGCCTGATCCGGCTCCATCAGCTCCACGCCATCGCTTTCCGACAGCGTCAGATAAACGGCGGATTGCAAAGCTTCCACCGCGTGCGGGACATGGGCGTCGATGAACAGGTGGTCGCCCTTGTTCAGCACATGTTCCCCCACTTTGAGCCGGCCGGCGGTGACGAAAACCTGTTCGGTGCCCGGGTGTTGGTGCAGCGGCAGCTTCGCGCCCTTGGCCAGTTTCAGCAATGCCGAACCGCCGCCGTCCGGATTGCGGCGCAGCCAGGTGAAGTCCACGCCAGGAAAGGGCGTGGGGCTCCAGTGCCAATCGGTGGAGGAGGTCAGTATCGGGGCGGGGGTGCTCATGGCTGCGGGTTCCGTTTGGTGTTCGATCAGGCCTGCGCGGATGGCAATGATTTTGGGATGCTCGTCGGTATCGCGCTGGCTGATTGTCATTATCCCACGAAATCTGGCGAGAAACTGCCGGCAATATCGCCATCTGGAGGTGAAAACGGGGATGCCTTGCGCATCCCCGCTATTTTTTCGACGGCGCGGACGGTTTGTTAGAATGCGTCGCCCGGCACCCGCACCCAGCCTTCCATCAGCACGCGGGCGCTGCGGCTCATGATGGCTTTGGTCACCACCCACTCGCCGCGCTCCTCACGGGCTTGCGCGCCCACCCTCAGCGTGCCGGACGGGTGGCCGAAGCGCACCGCCTGGCGCTTGCCGCCGCCGGCGGCCAGGTTGACCAGCGTGCCGGGAATGGCGGCGGCGGTGCCGATCGCCACCGCCGCCGTGCCCATCATCGCGTGGTGCAGTTTGCCCATCGACATCGCCCGCGCCAGCACGTCGATGTCAGACGCCTTCACCGGCTTGCCGCTGGAGGCGAAGTAGTCGGCCGGCGGCGCGACGAAGGCGATCTTGGGCGTGTGCTGCCGAGTGGCGATTTCGTCCAGGCTCTTGATCAGCCCCATTCTCAGCGCGCCGTGGGCGCGGATGGTTTCGAAGCGCGCCAGCGCCGCCGGGTCGGAGTTGATCGCGTCCTGCAGCTCGGTGCCGGCATAGCCGATGTCGGCGGCGTTGACGAAGATGGTGGGGATGCCGGCATTGATCAGCGTGGCCGGGAAGGCGCCGACGCCGGGCACTTCCAGCGTGTCGACCAGCTTGCCGGTGGGAAACATCGTGCCGCCATCGCCGTCGCCTTCGTCGGCCGGGTCCAGAAATTCCAGCTGCACTTCGGCGGCGGGGAAGGTGACGCCGTCCAGTTCGAAATCGCCGGTTTCCTGCGGCTGGCCATGGGTGACCGGCACGTGGGCGATGATGGTCTTGCCGATATTGGCCTGCCAGATGCGCACGGTGCAGATGCCGTTGTCCGGCACGCGCGCCGGGTCGATCAGGCCGCCGGCGATGGCGAACGGGCCGACGGCGGCGGACAGGTTGCCGCAGTTGCCGGTCCAGTCGACGAAGGCCTTGTCTATCGCCACCTGGCCGAACAAGTAGTCGACATCGTGATCCGGCCGCGCGGATTTGGCGACGATGACGGTCTTGCTGGTGCTGGACGTCGCGCCGCCCATGCCGTCTATCTGCTTGCCGTACGGGTCCGGGCTGCCGATCACGCGCAGCAGCAGTTTGTCTCGGGCTGCGCCGGGTTGGCGGGCGGCTTCCGGCAGGTCCTGCAGCCGGAAGAACACGCCTTTGCTGGTGCCGCCGCGCATATAGGTGGCGGGGATTCGGATCTGGGCCGGGTGAGCCATGCTGTCCATCCTGTTTCTTTGTTGAACAGCCGGAGGTGGCCGGCTGCAATGGTTGATCAGGCTTGCGCCGCCGCCAGGAAATCCTGAGCGAAGCGCTGCAATACGCCGCCGGCTTCGTAGATCGACACTTCCTCGGCGGTATCCAGCCTACAGGTCACCGGGGTCTGGACGGTTTCGCCGCCGCGGCGGTGGATGACCAGGGTCAGCTCGGCGCGCGGCATGCGCTGGCCTATCACGTCGTAGGTTTCGGTGCCGTCGAGTGCCAGCGTTTTGCGATTGGTGCCGGGCTTGAACTCCAGCGGCAGCACGCCCATGCCGATCAAATTGGTCCGGTGGATGCGCTCGAAGCCTTCGGCGACGATGGCCTCGACGCCGGCCAGGCGCACGCCCTTGGCCGCCCAGTCGCGCGAGCTGCCCTGGCCGTAGTCGGCGCCGGCGACGATGATCAGCGGCTGTTTGCGGTCCATGTAGGTTTCGATCGCTTCCCACATCCGCATCGTCTTGCCCTCCGGCTCGACGCGGGCCAGCGAGCCCTGGCGGACCGAGCCATCGCCGTTCAGCACCATCTCGTTGAACAGCTTGGGATTGGCGAAGGTGGCGCGCTGCGCGGTCAGGTGGTCGCCGCGGTGGGTGGCGTATGAATTGAAGTCCTCCTCCGGCAGGCCCATCTTGGCCAGGTATTCGCCGGCGGCGGAATCCAGCAGGATGGCGTTGGACGGGGACAGGTGGTCGGTGGTGATGTTGTCCGGCAGCAGCGCCAGCGGGCGCATGCCCTTGAGCGCGCGCTCGCCAGCCAGCGCGCCTTCCCAGTACGGCGGACGGCGGATGTAGGTGGACTGCGGCCGCCAGGCGTACAGCGGGCTGACTTTCTCGCCGCTGCTTTGACGGATGGCGAACATCGGCTCGTAGACCTGGCGGAAATGTTCGGGTTTCACCGCCTGCTTCAGCACCGCGTCGATCTCCTCGTCGGACGGCCAGATGTCCTGCAGGCGGATGTCCTTGCCGCCGGCGACGCCCAGCACGTCTTTTTCGATGTCGAAGCGCATGGTGCCGGCGATGGCGTAGGCGATCACCAGCGGCGGCGAGGCGAGGAAGGCCTGCTTGGCGTAGGGATGGATGCGGCCGTCGAAGTTGCGGTTGCCGGACAGCACCGCGGTCGCGTACAAGTCGCGGTCTATGATCTCTTGCTGGATTTTCGGGTCCAGCGCGCCGGACATGCCGTTGCAGGTGGTGCAGGCGAAGGCGACGATGCCGAAGCCCAGCTGTTCCAGCTCGGACAGCAGGCCGGCTTCCTTCAAGTACAGCTCGACGGCTTTGGAGCCCGGCGCCAGCGACGACTTCAC
Organism: Chromobacterium piscinae; assembly: GCF_021129175.1. Classification (GTDB taxonomy): domain Bacteria; phylum Pseudomonadota; class Gammaproteobacteria; order Burkholderiales; family Chromobacteriaceae; genus Chromobacterium; species Chromobacterium piscinae. The sequence goes on from NZ_JAJOHV010000027.1 coordinate 15,712, forward strand.
CCACGGTTTGCGGACCAGGCCTAGCCGGTTGGCGTTGCGCGCCAACAGGCCGGCGGCGATCACGTTGCGCGGGTTGGAGGTGTTGGTGCAGCTGGTGATGGCGGCGATGATCACCGCGCCGTCCGGCATCAGGCCTTGCGCTTCCTGCGCGCGGGCTTCGGCGAGGTTGGCGGCGATGCCGCGCTCGGCAAGCAGAGAGACCGGCAGCCGCTTGTGCGGGTTGGACGGGCCGGCCAGATTGCGGGTGACGCTGGACAGGTCGAATTTCAGCACTCGCTCGTATTCTGCCGTTTTCAGGCTGTCCGCCCACAGGCCGGCAGTCTTGGCGTAGTTTTCCACCAGTTTGACCTGCTCGTCGCTGCGGCCGGTCAATTTCAAATAAGCGATGGTCTGCGCATCGATGAAGAACAGCGCGGCGGTGGCGCCGTACTCCGGCGCCATGTTCGAGATGGTGGCGCGGTCGCCCAGCGTCAGCGCTGCCGCGCCTTCGCCATAAAACTCGAGATAAGCGCCGACGACTTTCTGCTGGCGCAGGAATTCGGTCAGCGCCAGCACCACGTCGGTGGCGGTGATGCCGGCGGCCGGCTTGCCGGCCAGCTCCACGCCGACGATGTCCGGCAGCCGCATCCACGACGCGCGGCCCAGCATCACGTTCTCGGCCTCCAGGCCGCCTACGCCGACGGCGATCACGCCCAGCGCGTCCACATGAGGCGTGTGGCTGTCGGTGCCGACGCAGGTGTCGGGGTAGGCGACGCCGTTGTCGGCGTGGATCACCGGACTCATTCGCTCCAGATTGATCTGGTGCATGATGCCGTTGCCGGCCGGAATCACGTCGACATTGTCGAAAGCGGTCTTGGTCCATTCGATGAAATGGAAGCGGTCCTCGTTGCGCCTGTCTTCGATCGCGCGGTTCTTGTCGAAGGCCTGCGGGTCGAAGCCGCCGCACTCCACCGCCAGCGAGTGGTCGACGATCAGCTGCACCGGCACCACCGGATTGACCTGGGCCGGGTCGCCGCCTTGGTCGGCGATGGCGTCGCGCAGGCCGGCCAGATCCACCAGCGCGGTCTGGCCCAGAATGTCGTGGCAGACCACGCGCGCCGGAAACCACGGGAAGTCGCGCTCGCGCTTGCGGTGGACGATCTGCTCTAGGCATTCGGTTAGAACGGCCGGCTCGCAGCGGCGGACCAGGTTTTCGGCGTGGATGCGGGCGGTGTAGGACAGCTTGTCCCAGGCGCCGGGCTGGATGGCGTTGATGGCGGCGCGGGCATCGAAGTAATCCAGCCCGGAGCCGGGCAGGGCGGTGCGGTATTGGCGGTTCATGTCTGTCTTTCGCTCAATCGCGGCCGCTGTCGGGCAGCCGTTGCAGAAAGTCGCTGTAATGCAGGGTGAAGCCTTGCTCGTCGACGATGATGTCGGCGGCGAAGCCCGGGGATTCGTAGCGGTAGCAGGGCATGCCGTCGTGGTCCGGCAGGCGGGTGTAGCGCTGCGGGCAGATAGCCGGCGTCAATGACGGCAGGCGCACGAACAGCATCGACAGCTCGACGCTGTCGCCGATGCCCAGTTTCAAGCGGCGGATGGGAAAGGCATTGGTCAGGCCGCAGGATTGCAGGTCCAGCTCCTGGCAGCCGTCCCAGGCGGGCTGCGCTTGGCCGTTGACCAGCCAGCGGCCGCTTTCGGTGTGTTGCAGCGTCAGCTGCCTGGGTTCGGGCGCGGAAACATCGATATGGGCGTGGCTGAGCCTGCCGTGGTGGTCCAACTGCATCCGGTAACGCAGGCTGGCGCCGGTGTCGGCGTGCAACAGGGTGCCGCAGGCGGACAAGGAGAGGCCGGCGCTGGTTTCGATTTCCGCCTGCTCCAGCCCCGGGCAGTCCAGGCGCTGCCAGAACAACATTTGCTTCATTTACTGCTCCAGTATGGCCGACGCGGCCGGGCGGCCGCGTCGCTTGCTGCTTGCCTCAGCGTTTTTCAAGCGGGATGTAGGCCTGGTCTTCCGGGCCGATGTAGTTGGCCGACGGGCGGATGATCTTGCCGTCCTGGCGTTGCTCGATCACGTGCGCGCTCCAGCCGCTGGTGCGCGAGATCACGAACAGCGGGGTGAACATCGCGGTCGGCACGCCCATCGCGTGGTAGCTGACGGCGGAGAACCAGTCGAGGTTGGGGAACATTCTCTTGACGTCCCACATCACGGTTTCCAGGCGTTCGGCGATGTCGAACATCTTCATGTCCTTGTTGCTCTTGGACAGTTCGCGCGCCACTTCCTTGATCACCTTGTTGCGCGGGTCGGAAATGGTGTACACCGGGTGGCCGAAGCCGATCACCACTTCCTTGCGCTCCACGCGGGCGCGGATGTCGGCTTCGGCCTCGTCCGGGCTCTCGTAACGCTGTTGGATCTCGAACGCCACTTCGTTGGCGCCGCCGTGCTTCGGGCCGCGCAGCGCGCCGATGGCGCCGGTGATGGCGCTGTGCATGTCGGAGCCGGTGCCGGCGATGACGCGGGCGGCGAAGGTGGAGGCGTTGAATTCGTGCTCGGCGTATAAATTCAAAGAGGTGTGCATCGCGCGCACCCATTCGGCCGACGGCTTGACGCCGTGAAGCAGGTGCAGGAAGTGGCCGCCGATGCTGTCGTCGTCGGTTTCGACGTCGATGCGCTTGCCGTTGTGGCTGTAGTGGTACCAGTAGAGCAGGATTGAGCCGAACGAGGCCATCAGGCGGTCGGCGATGTCGCGCGCGCCGGCCAGGTTGTGGTCGTCCTTCTCCGGCAGCGCGCAGCCCAGCGCGGAGGCGCCGCTGCGCATCACGTCCATCGGATGGGCGCCGGCCGGCAGCGCTTCCAGCACCGCCTTGACCGAAGCCGGCAGGCCGCGCAGCGATTTCAGCTTCTTCTTGTAGCCGGCCAGTTCAGCCTGGTTCGGCAGCTTGCCGTGCACCAGCAGATAGGCCACTTCTTCGAACTCCGCCTTGTCGGCCAGATCGAGAATGTCGTAACCGCGGTAGTGCAGGTCGTTGCCGCTGCGGCCAACGGTGCACAGCGCGGTGTTGCCGGCGGCGACACCGGACAGTGCTACGGATTTCTTCGGTTTGCCGGTCAGAACCACTTCAGTCATGCAATTTCTCCTTTGTCAGACTTGGGGCGATGCCGCAGCCCTTGAATTGTTATTGCTTGCCGGCGGCGAATAGCTGGTCCAGTTTCTTTTCGTATTCGTGGTAGCCCAGGTGGTCGTACAGATCCATTCGGGTCTGCATCTTGTCGACCACCGCCTGCTGGGTGCCGTCGCGGCGGATGGCTCCGTACACTTCAAGCGCGGCCTGGCTCATGGCGCGGAAGGCGGAAAGCGGATACAGCATCAGGGCGACGCCGTTGGCGGCCAGTTCTTCGGCGGTGTAGAGCGGCGTGGAGCCGAACTCGGTGATATTGGCCAGCACCGGCACCTTCACCGCGTCGGCGAAGCGTTTGTACATGGCCAGATCGGTCATCGCTTCCGGGAAGATCATGTCGGCGCCGGCTTCGACGCAGGCGACGGCGCGTGCGATGGCGGCATCCAGGCCCTCCACCGCCAGCGCGTCGGTGCGCGCCATGATGACGAAGCTGTCGTCGCGGCGAGCGTCGGTGGCCGCCTTGATGCGGTCGATCATTTCGTCTTGCGGGACGATGGCTTTGTTTGGGCGGTGGCCGCAGCGTTTCTGCTGCACCTGATCCTCGATGTGGACAGCGGCGACGCCGGCCTTCTCCAGGCTGCGCACGGCGCGGGCGATGTTGAAAGCGCCGCCCCAGCCGGTATCGATGTCCACCAGCAGCGGCAGGTCGGTGATGTCGGTGATGCGGCGGGCATCGATCAGCACGTCTTCCAGCGTGGTGATGCCAAGGTCGGGGATGCCGCAGGACGAGGCGGCGACGCCGCCGCCGGACAGGTAAAGGGCCTTGAAACCCGAGTGTTCGGCCAAACGTGCAGCGTAGGCGTTGATCGCCCCCACCACTTGCAACGGTTTTTCGGCGGCCACGGCCTGGCGGAAACGCTGCCCGGGAGTGCTCATAAAATGCTCCTGACGGTGGATTGGATTAATTGCCTGTCATTCAAGCAAGTGCTTGGTTGGAGTGTAAAGGCTCTAGAAAATGCTGGCAATAGTTGATAATGGGATGTTCAAGTTTCGCGCCGGGAGTGATATGTTTCGCAACGTCCTCGCCAGTGGGAACTCGGGCTTTAAACCGTGGTCTAGTACACAGTCCACGTAACGACCACATAGAACAGTGGGCAAACCAGGGAGCATAACAACGACTATGAGTGATCGGGACATCGATCAACAGTTGGTGGAACGTGCCCAGCGAGGTGAAAAAAGAGCTTTCGATCTGCTTGTTGCAAAGTATCAGCGACGTCTCGCCAGGCTGTTGTCGCGTTTCATACGCGACGGTTCTGACATCGAGGATGTGACGCAGGAGGCGTTTATCAAAGCGTATCGCGCTTTGCCATCGTTTCGGGGTGAGAGCGCGTTTTACACGTGGCTGTATAGGATCGGCATCAATACGGCCAAGAATTTCCTCAGCGCCAACGGGCGACGCCCGGTGGTGAACAGCGAGATTGAGGACGAGGATGGCGAGAGTTTCGACATGGCGTCGCAAATTCCCGACATGAACACGCCCGAAACCGAGCTGATGAACAAGGAGATTCTGGCTACGGTCAATGCCGCCGTGGAGGCCTTGCCGGAGGAGTTGCGCACTGCCATCTCGCTTAGGGAGATGGAAGGGCTGTCCTACGACGAGATCGCCAGGGTGATGGATTGTCCGATAGGTACCGTGCGTTCGCGGATTTTTCGCGCACGCGAGGCGATTGCTGCTGAGCTCAGGCCTCTGCTGGATACGGCCAAGAACAGAAGGTGGTAAGTATGAAAGAAACGATATCCGCACTGATGGACGGTGAACTGGACGGGCCCGATGCCGACAAGGCAATCGCCGCCATCGCCGGAGACAAGGACCTGGATGATGCCTGGGAAGGGTACCATCTGATCGGCGACGCCATGCGCGCCAACCGCCTGTCCTCGCTGAATGTGAGGGCCAGGGTGGCGGCTCGCCTGGCGGACGAGCCGACGGTCCTGGCGCCGCGTCGCTGGACGCGTCCGCGCAAGGCGCGCACCGCGAGCGCGGTGGCGCTGGCCGCGAGCGTCAGCTTCGCCGCCGTCGTGGGTTGGCAGCAGCTGTCCCACCGCAACGCCTCGCCGTCGGCCATCGCCGATCGCGGCGTGCCGGTGCAGATCGCCAAGCCTGCCGTGGCCTTGGATCAGGATGATCCCTATGTGCTGGCGCACCAGGAGGTGACCGCCGACCAGAGCGTGATGCGCGTGTCCTACGGAAACGGAGCTCGCCACTGATGCGTGTCGTTCCTCTGATTGGTGTTTTGATGCTCGGGGCCGCGTGCGCGGCCCATGCGGAGGATGACATGCAGCTGCTGCGTAGTGTCGGCAACGCCGGCAGGCAGCAGCCGCTGGATGGCACCTATCTGCATCAGATGAATGGCACGCTGGAAACCTTCCGCATCGTTCGCCAGGGGCAGGGCGACAATGTGCGCGAAAAGCGCACCTCGCTCGACGGTCCGACGCGGGAGGTGGTTCGCAAGGGCAGGGGGCTGACCTGCTTCGCGCCCGATAAGCGCGCCTTGATGGCGTGCAAAATCAGCGCGATGCGGTTGTTCCCCGCCTTGCTGCCCGACGATCTGGACGATATCACCCGCTCGTATGTCCTCAAGCGCACCGGCCACGACCGCGTGGCTAAGCGCGACTGCCAGTGGCTGGATTTGCAGCCACGGGACGCGCAGCGCTACACCATGCGGATGTGCATTGAGCCGGCAACCTATCTCCCCTTGAAAGTGATGACCTTGTCGCCGCGCGGCGACGCGGTCGAGCAGTTCACCTTCACCGATGTGGAGCTGGGCGGGGCCAAGGATAAGCGGGCGTACGTCTCCAAGCTGTCGCAGCGTTTCCAGTTGCGTTCCAGCGCGTCGGGAGGCAGCGAGGAAGCGGCTGCGCCGCAGGGCGAGCTGACCGGGCTGCCTCAGGGCTTCCGCGTGCTGCGTTCGGTCCAGCGCGTGCTGCCCGGACAGGGCGGCAAGCCGGTCCGGCACATGGTGCTGAGCGACGGTCTGGTGATGTTGTCGGTGTTTGTCGAGCCGCCTCCTCCGGAGCATGCGCGCCTGGAAAAGGTGGGCAATCTGCACGGGGCGATCAACATGGCCACCAGCTACCAGAACGACATGCAGCTGACCGCGGTGGGCGATATGCCGCAAACCGCGATGATGGCTCTGCTCAAGGGTTTGCATGTCAACGGCAAGGGGGAGTGAGCCCGTGCCGGGCAGGCTGAAAAGCTTCGCTGCCGGCGGCGGGATCGCCGCCAGCGCCAGGCTTTCCTCCGGCCGATGAAAGTTTGACTGGCCATTTCCCATCGAAAGCATGCGGAAGTGGCCAGTTTTGCGTGATGCGTCCGCAAGGAGCGTCGCAAGGGAGCGTGAGGGGCGCGGCAAGGCGCCGCTTCCCGATCCGATGGTTGCACAGCCGGCGTCCGCCGGCCCATTCAGTCCACAACATTCCAAAGATGGAGCGCACATGTCGGTCAAAAAACTGATTGTTTCCGCAATGCTGTCGGCATCTATTCTGACGGCGGCGGTTCCCGTCGCCATGGCGGCGGAGCTGCCGGACTTCGCCCAGATCGTCGAGGCCGAGGGCAAGGCAGTGGTCAATATCAGCACCACCTCCACGGTCAAGGAGACGGTTTCAGGCCTGCCGGAAGGCATGGAGGGGGATCCGTTCTTCGAGTTCTTCCGCCGCTTCGCGCCGCCGCAGCAGCGCGAGCACCAGGAGAGCTCGCTGGGTTCGGGCTTCATCATCTCGAAGGACGGTTACGTGCTGACCAATGCCCACGTGGTGGCCCGCGCGGACAAGATCACGGTCAAACTGAACGACAAGCGGGAATTCCAGGCGCGGGTGATTGGTTCCGATGCCCGCTCCGACGTGGCCTTGCTCAAGATCGACGCCCAGAACCTGCCGGTGGTGCGGATGGGCGATGCGAAGAGCCTGAAGGTCGGGCAGTGGGTGCTGGCCATCGGCTCGCCGTTCGGTTTTGAAAACACGGCCACCTCCGGCATCGTTTCCGGCAAGAACCGCATGCTGCCGGACGAGAGCGCCGTGCAGTTCATCCAGACCGACGCGGCGGTGAATCCCGGCAACTCCGGCGGCCCGCTGTTCAACTTGAATGGCGAAGTGGTCGGCGTCAACTCGCAGATCTACAGCCGTTCCGGCGGCTTCATGGGCATTTCCTTCGCCATCCCCATCGATACCGCGATGAACGTGGCCGATCAGTTGAAGACCAAGGGCAAGGTGACTCGCAGCCGCATCGGCGTGGTGGTGCAGGAGCTGAGCAAGGAACTGGCCGCGTCCTTCGGACTGGCCAAGCCCAGCGGCGTGTTGATCAACGCGCTCGATCCCAAGGGGCCGGCGCAGAAGGCGGGCTTGAAGGCTGGCGACATCGTGTTGCGCATCAACGGCCAGACGATAGAGAACGGTGGCGACATGCAGCGCCTGATCAGCGATTTGCCGCCGGGCAAGGCCATCTCGCTGGATGTCTGGCGCAGCCGAGCGCAGGCCAGCATCCGCGTGGTGCCTGACGAACTGGTGGAGGAGGATGCCCGCGTCGCCAAGCGCGAGTACCGCAAGCCGGGCGCGGAGAGCGAGCAGAGCCTAGCCCAGATCGGCCTGCGTCTGCAGGAGCTGAATCCGGTCCAGCTGCAGCGCGCCGGCATCGACTACGGCTTGCTGGTGCGCGGCGCCAACGGAGCGGCGCTGCGCGCCGGCATTCAGCAGGGCGACATCATCGTCGGCATCGGCAGCGATCCGCTGAAGAGCTTCGCCCAGTTGAAGGGCGCGCTGAATCAAGCCAAGAAAGGCGGCGCGGTCGCCTTGCAGGTGATGCGTCAGGGCGTGACGATGTTCGTGCCGTTGACCGTGGATGACGCCAAGTGAAACTGACGCTTTATTTCCGCGAGTACTGCAGCCTGTGCCATCAGATGCTGGCCGAACTCGGCCCTTGGCGCGAGCGCCACGGCTTCGAGCTCGAGGTGGTGGATGTCGACGCCGATCCGGCGCTGGAGGCCCGCTTCAACGAGTTGGTGCCGGTGCTGATGGATGGCGAGACCGAAATCTGCCATTGGCATCTGGACGGCGCGAGATTGGCTGCACATTTGGGCGAAATCGGCTAAAATCCGCGCCAGTGTGAGTAAAACCGGGGGCGCGCTGGTCGCGCCCCCGCTTGCTGATCGGCTTCCGGCCGCCGTCTGATCCGCAGGGATCCCCCGGAAGGGCTATCCGTCAGCAGCCCCGGGCACGCTAGCGTGCCCTTATCTTTTGCTGGAAACCGATGAAGAACATCCGAAATTTTTCGATCATTGCCCATATCGACCATGGTAAATCGACCCTGGCCGACCGCTTCATTCAGTTCTGCGGTGGTTTGGAATTGCGCGAGATGAGCGCCCAGGTGCTTGACTCCATGGACATCGAGAAGGAGCGCGGCATCACCATCAAGGCGCAGACCGCCGCCTTGACCTACAAGGCCCGCGATGGCCAGGTGTACAACCTCAACCTGATCGACACCCCGGGGCACGTGGACTTCAGCTACGAAGTGTCGCGCTCGCTGTCCGCCTGCGAAGGCGCGCTGCTGGTGGTGGACGCCTCGCAGGGCGTGGAAGCCCAGACCGTTGCCAACTGCTACACCGCCATCGAGCTGGGCGTGGAAGTGGTGCCGGTGCTGAACAAGATCGACCTGCCGGCCGCCGATCCCGAGCGCATTTCGCAGGAGATCGAAGACATCATCGGCATCGAGGCCATCGAAGCGGTGCGCGCCTCGGCCAAGTCTGGCATCGGCATCGAAGATATCCTGGAAGAAGTGGTCAGCAAGATCCCGGCGCCTAAGGGCGACCCGGATGGCCCGCTGAAGGCGCTGATCGTCGACTCTTGGTTCGACAACTACGTCGGCGTGGTGATGCTGGTGCGCGTGATCGACGGCTCGCTGAAGCCCAAGGACAAGATCAAGTTCATGGCCACCGGCGCCGAGCACCTGTGCGAACAGGTGGGCGTGTTCACGCCCAAGTCGGTTCAGCGCCAGAGCCTGAACGCGGGCGAGGTGGGTTTCGTCATCGCCGGCATCAAGGAATTGAAATCGGCCAAGGTGGGCGACACCATCACCCTGGTGTCCAAGCCGGCCGCCGAGGCGCTGCCGGGCTTCAAGGACGTGCAGTCGCAGGTGTTCGCCGGCCTGTATCCGGTGGAAAGCCACGATTACGAAGCGCTGCGCGACGCGCTGGAAAAACTGCAGCTGAACGACGCCTCGCTGAAGTACGAGCCGGAAGTGTCGCAGGCGCTGGGCTTCGGCTTCCGTTGCGGCTTCCTCGGCCTCCTGCACTTGGAGATCGTCCAGGAGCGCCTGGAGCGCGAGTTCGACATGGACCTGATCACTACCGCGCCCACGGTGAACTACGAAGTGGTGATGCGGGACGGCACGGTGGAAGTGGTGTCCAACCCGTCGCGGATGCCGGACTCCGGCAAGTATGAAGACCTGCGGGAACCCATCATCACCTCCACCATCCTGGTGCCGCAGGACTATGTGGGCGCGGTGATGACGCTGTGCAACCAGAAGCGCGGCGTGCAGCGCAATATGCAATACATGGGCCGCCAGGTGATGCTCACCTACGATCTGCCGATGAACGAAGTGGTGATGGACTTCTTCGACAAGCTGAAGTCCACCAGCCGCGGCTACGCCTCGCTGGATTACGAGTTCAAGGAGTTTCAGAGCGCTGACCTGGTCAAGCTGGATGTGCTGGTCAACAGCGAGAAGGTAGACGCGCTGAGCCTGATCGTCCACCGCGCCTCCAGCGTGTACCGCGGCCGCGAACTGGTGTCGAAGATGCGCGAGCTGATTCCGCGCCAGATGTTCGACATCGCGGTGCAGGCGGCCATCGGCGGCCACATCATCGCCCGCGAAACGGTGAAGGCGCTGCGCAAGAACGTGCTGGCCAAGTGCTACGGCGGCGACATCACCCGTAAGAAAAAGCTGCTGGAAAAACAAAAGGCCGGCAAGAAGCGGATGAAGCAGGTCGGCAACGTGGAAATCCCGCAAGAGGCTTTCCTGGCGATTCTTCAAGTAGGGGACAAATAAGTGGGCGCAAACTTGTTCTGGGTGTTCTCGGCCGCGGTCGTGGTCGGCGTGTTGCTGATTTTGCTGGGCGGCAAGAAGCAGGAAGGCGCCAAGGATTGGCCGCAATCGGTGCAGTGGGGCTATCTGGCCCTGGTGATCGGCGGCTTCGGCCTGCTGTCCGACTACATGAGCTTCACCGCGGTGATGCTGGTGTTCGTCGTGATCACCGGCGTGGTCTGGGCGCTGGACAAGTGGATGCTGGCCAGGAAGCGCGCCGCCAGCGGCGCGCAACCCGGCCATTTCGTCGATTATTCGCGCGGCTTCTTTCCGGTGATCCTGGTGGTGTTCGTGCTGCGCTCCTTCCTGGTGGAGCCGTTCCAGATCCCGTCCAGCTCGATGCGGCCGGGCCTGGTGGTCGGTGATTTCATCCTGGTGAACAAGTTTACCTACGGCGTCCGCGTGCCGGTGCTTAACAACGTGCTGGTGCCGGTCAACAAGGTCAATCACGGCGACGTGGTGGTGTTCAACTATCCGCCCAATCCCAAGGTGAATTACATCAAGCGCGTGATCGGCCTGCCGGGCGACACCGTCGAGTACCGCAACAAGCGCCTGACCGTCAACGGCAAGCAGGTGACCGATGTCGCCGACGGCACTTACGACTACATCGAGCAAGGCCTGGCCCAGATCACCGCGCAGCGTTTCCGGGAAAACCAGGGCGGCAAGTCCTACCATGTATTGAACAACGTCGAAGCGCCGGTGGTGGCGCTAAGCCAGGTGCAGGACTTCCCCTACCGCGACAATTGCCGCTACGATGACGACGGTTTCGTCTGCAAGGTGCCGCAGGGCAATTACTTCATGATGGGCGACAACCGCGACAACAGCTCCGACGGCCGCTATTGGGGCTTCGTCGACGACAAGCTGATGGTGGGCAAGGCCTTCATGATCTGGATGAACTTCACCCAGTTGTCGCGCATCGGCACCCGGATACAGTAAAAACAATCAGGCCAAGAGAGGCCATGACCTGGAGAAACGCATGAAGAAGCAGCAAGGCTTGTCGGTAATTGCGATTTTGTTGGTCCTGGCCCTCGTCGGCGCCGGATTGATGCTGGTGTTCAAGATCGTGCCGGTCTACACCGAGTACGGCGATGTCAAGAACGCGCTGACGGCCCTGTCCACCGAGACCAATGTCGGCGAGCAGACGCTGCGGCAGGAGTTCGACGGCAAGGCCAACGTCTCCGGAGTCACTTCCGTCAAGGGAGAGAATCTGATGGTGGTGGCCGGAGCCGGCAGCAATTATCTGCGCGCGAAGTATCAGCGCGAGGTGCCGCTGTTCGGCAATGTCAGTCTGCTTTTCCATTTCGATACCCAGGCGGGTCAACCGCCTGCGCAATAACCATACCGTGACCCAGATAGACAATCGATTCCGGCGCCTGTCCCAGGCGCTGGATTACGCATTTCAAAAACCGGAATTGCTGCGCCAGGCGCTGACGCACCGCAGCTTCAACAGCACGAACAACGAGCGCTTCGAATTCGTCGGCGACAGCATCCTCAATTACACCGTGGCCCGCATGCTGTATGACCAGTTTCCGCAGCTGACCGAGGGCGAACTGTCCCGTCTGCGCGCCAACCTGGTCAACCAGAACACGCTGGCGGAAATCGCCCTGGAACTAGCGCTCGGCGATTACCTGTACCTGGGCGAGGGCGAGCTCAAGAGCGGCGGATTCAACCGTCCGTCCATCCTGGCCGACGCGCTGGAAGCCACTTTCGCCGCCGTCAGCTTCGACGCCGACTTCGCAGCCGCCGAGCAGGTGGTGCGCCGCTTGTACAGCCAGCGCGTCGCCAACATCGACACCACGCGCCAGGCAAAGGACGCCAAGACCCGCTTGCAGGAAGCGCTGCAGGCGCGCAAGCTGGCGCTGCCCAAGTACCGCATCCTGTCGCAGAGCGGCGAGGCCCACGAACAATGGTTCAAGGTGGAGTGCGATCTGGGCGAGCTGGCCCTGATTTCCACCGGCGACGGCGGCAGCCGCCGCGCCGCCGAACAGCAGGCCGCCGAAGCGGCATTGGTCCTGCTGGAACAGAAACTCGCCGCAGGCAAGAAAAAATCATGACCGATACTCCCCAATTCCACTGCGGCTTCGTCGCCATCGTCGGCCGTCCCAACGTGGGCAAATCCACGTTGATGAACCATCTGATCGGCCAGAAGATCAGCATCACCTCGAAGAAATCGCAGACCACGCGCCACCGCGTCACCGGCATCCATACCGAGGACACGGCGCAGTTCGTGTTCGTCGACACGCCGGGTTTCCAGACCTATCACAAGGGCGCGCTGAACGAGGCCTTGAACAAGAGCGTCAAGGACTCGCTCGGCAGCGTCGACTGCGTGCTGTTCCTGCTGGAGGCGATGCGCTTCACTTCCGCCGACAAGGAAGTGATGGCGCTGCTGCCCAAGAAGACTCCGGTCATCCTGGTGGTGAACAAGCTGGACAAGGCCAAGGACAAGCTGACCTTGCAAGCCTTCATAGACGAAGTGACTGCCGAATTCGAATTCGCCGGCGTCGAAGTGGTCAGCGCCAAGCATGGCCAGCGCCTTGCCGAACTGTTGGACCAGGTGCGCCCACACCTGCCGGAATCGATGCCCCTCTATCCGGAGGACATGGTCACCGACAAGAACGAGCGCTTCCTGGCCGCTGAGATCGTCCGCGAAAAGCTGTTCCGCTACCTGGGCGAAGAGCTGCCGTACGAAATGAACGTGGAAGTGGAAATGTTCGAGATGGACGGCGCGCTGCGCCGCATCCACATTGCGGTGTTGGTCGACAAGGAACACCAGAAGCCCATCGTGATCGGCAAGGCCGGCGAGAAGTTGAAGAAAATTTCCACCGAGGCGCGCCTCGACATGGAAAAACTGTTCGACGGCAAGGTGTTCCTGCAGGTCTGGGTGAAAGTGAAATCCGGCTGGGCCGACGATGTCCGCTTCCTGCGCGAGTTCGGTTTGAACTGATGACAGTATTGGATAGGCCGCCGGCGCAGGATTGCTGGGCGGCGAACCTTTCCGGCGACAGCGCGGCGGCAGAGCTGTCGCGCTGCGCGCTGAGGCTGGCGGAAAGCCAGCCGGGCTGCCTGGGCGTGACTGCGGAAGACCGGGTCACGTATTGGGACAGCGTGGAGGCCATCGCCGCCTGGCGCGCCCGGGTGGAGCTGCTGGCCCGCCAACGGCTGGGGCGCGGCGGCGAGACCGTTTCCATCCAGGTGAGCCGGCGGGGCGTGACGGCATGAGCCAGCCGGGCAGAGTGGACAAGCAGTCGGGTTATATTCTGCATACCCAGCCGTATCGCGAGACCAGCCTGCTGCTGGAAGTGTTGACCCGCGACCATGGCCGTTTCAGCTTGGTGGCGCGCAGCGCGCGCCGGCCCCGCTCCGATCTGCGCGGGGTGCTGCTGCCGTTTCAGCCCTTGACCTTGTCGTGGTTCGGCAAGGGCGAGTTGCGCACGCTGCACGCGGCGGACTGGGACGGCGGGGTGCGGCAGCTGACCGGGCTGCCGTTGGTCTGCGGCTTTTATTTGAACGAATTGATGATGAAGCTCACGGCGCGGGACGATCCCGAACCGCGGGCTTTTTCCGTTTATGACCGGGCGGTGCGGGAGCTGGCCGGCGCCGCGCCCTTGTCGACGGCCTTGCGCCGCTACGAGCTCCGGCTTGCCCAGGTGCTGGGCTATGCGCCGGCGCTCGGCCGCGACAGCCGCGGCGAGGCCATCGCCGCCGATCGCCATTATCTGTGCCGCGACGCGGCGATGCCGGAGCCGGACGAGCATCCGGAACTGGCGCCGGTCGGCCGTGCGGTCAGGTTGCCGGGCGAGGCCTTGCTGGCGATAGACGCCGACGACTATGGCCGGCCGGATACCCGCGGCCACGCGCGCCAGCTCAGCCGGGTATGGTTGTCCGCGCTGCTGGGCGACGAGCCGCTGGCGTCGCGCCAATTATTGCAGGCCATCCAGTCCCTTTCGGACTGATGGCGGATAGACAAGGGGGATGAAAATGATTTTGTTGGGCGTAAACATCGATCACGTCGCCACGCTACGCCAGGCGCGCGGCACCCGCTACCCGAGCCCAGTGGAGGCCGCGCTGGTGGCGGAATCCAGCGGCGCGGACCTGATCACGCTGCATCTGCGCGAAGATCGCCGCCACATCCAGGACGCGGACGTGAAAGCCATGCGACCGGTGCTGAAGACCCGGATGAATCTGGAAATGGCGATGACGCTGGAGATGCTGGCGCATGCGCTGGAAGTCGCCCCGGAAGACGTATGCCTGGTGCCGGAGAAGCGCGAGGAAGTCACCACCGAGGGCGGCCTGGACGTGCGCGGCCACTATGCCGACGTCAAGCATTACACCGGCAAGCTGGCCGAGGCCGGCATTCGCGTGTCCATCTTCATCGATCCCGACCGCGAGCAGATCCAGAAGGCCTACGACGCCGGCGCGCGCGTGATCGAGCTGCACACCGGCGCCTACGCCGACGCGCCGCACGCCAGCGAGCGCGAGGCCGAGCTGGTCCGCATCCGCGCCGCCGCCGAATTCGGCGCCAGCCTCGGCATGGTGGTCAACGCCGGCCACGGCCTCAACTACCATAATGTGAAGCCCATCGCGGCCATCCCGCAGATCGCCGAGCTGAACATCGGCCACGCCATCGTCGCCCATGCGCTGTTCGTCGGCTTCCCGCAGGCGGTGCGCGAGATGAAGGCGCTGATGGAAAGCGCGCGCGTCCGCTGATGCCCACCGTCGTCACCCACGCGCTGGCCGGCGCCACCTTGGTTGCCCTGGCCAGCCGCAAGTCAGTCTCCACGCCAGGCATGTTGCCGTGGTTGGCGTTGTGCGGCGCGGCCGCGATGCTGCCGGACCTGGACGTGGTCACCTTCAAGCTGGGCATCCCCTATGCTAGCCCGTGGGGGCATCGCGGCTTTTCGCATTCGCTGGCGGCCGCGGCGGTTTGCGCCGGCCTGCTGGCCTGGCTGTGCCGCCCGCTGTGGCTGCGGGTGGGCCTGAGCGCCGCGTCGGCGGCATTGTTGCTGTTTTTGTCGGTGGCTTCGCACGCGGCGCTGGACATGATCTGCGACGCCAGCTTTGGCCCGGCGCTGTTCATGCCCTGGTCCGATCATCGCTACCTCAGCGGCTGGAAACCGATAGAAGGCGCTCCGATCGGCCTGAAACGCTGGTTCGGCCCCAAGGGCGAGCGAGTGGTCCAGACCGAATTCGTCTATGTCTGGCTGCCTTGCATGGCGCTGTGGGCGGGGCGATGGCTATCGTTGCGCCGCGCCGGCGAGGCGCGCGCATGATTTACGGCGTCGGCACCGATCTGGTGGAAATCGCCCGGATGGAGGCCTGGTGCCGGCGTTGGGGCGACAAGGCGGGGCGGCGGCTGCTGACCGCAGCCGAGCAGGCCGAGTTCGCCGCCCATGCCGAGCCGGCGCGTTTTCTGGCCAAGCGCTTCGCCGCCAAGGAAGCTTTCGCCAAGGCGCTGGGCACCGGCGTGGTGGCGCCGGCCTTGCTGACGGCAATAGGCGTCGGCCATGATGAGCTGGGCAAGCCCTTGTTGGTCTTGTCGGACGAACTGGCGGCTTTCATCGCCGCGCGCGGCGTCGCGCGCATGCATCTATCCATCAGCGACGAACGCAGCCACGCGCTGGCCTTCGTCGTGCTTGAATCGTAAGGCGGGAGACTGCCTCTCGCGCGACAAGCGCGGGAACGGTTGGCGCTCCGCGCTTGTCTTTGCAATACCCGGGGCGGCTATGCGCGCCCCGCAATGGTCGAGGATGAAACCATGACCCAAACGACTTTGAATCTTCCGCGCGGCCCGGTGATGGTGGACGTCGCAGGCTTCTCGCTGACCGAGCAGGAACGCGCCCGGCTGTCCCATCCGCTGGTGGGCGGCATCATTCTGTTTCGCCGCAATTTCCAGAACATCGAGCAACTGCGCGCGTTGACCGCCGAGATCCGCGCCTTGCGCTCGCCGCATCTGTTGATCGCCGTCGATCACGAGGGCGGGCGCGTGCAGCGTTTCCTGGACGGTTTCACCCGCCTGCCTCCGATGAACGTGCTGGGCGAGGCCTGGGACCAGGATCAGGAGGAGGCGCGCAAGCTGGCTGAAACGGTAGGGTATGTGCTGGCCGCCGAATTGTCGGCCTGCGGCATCGACCTATCCTTCACCCCGGTGCTGGATCTGGACTGGGAGCGCTGCGCCGTGATCGGCAACCGCTCCTTCCATCGCGACCCGGAGGCGGTGGCCGAGCTGGCCGAAGCCTTGCAGCAAGGCCTGGGCCGCGGCGGCATGATGAGCTGCGGCAAGCATTACCCCGGCCACGGCTATGTGGAGGGCGACAGCCACCACCTGATGCCGCAGGACGACCGCAGCCTGGCCCAGATCGAACAGGATGATCTGGTGCCGTTCGCCCGGCTGGCCGACGCCGGCATGGGCGCGGTGATGCCGGCGCACGTGTTGTATCCCTCAGTGGACAGCCAACCGGCCGGCTTCTCCAAGGTGTGGCTGACCGACATCCTGCGCGGCAAGATCGGCTTCGACGGCGTGATCTTCTCCGACGCGCTGGACATGGCTGGCGCGGCAGGCGCGGGCACCTACGTGCAGCGCGCCGACGCGGCGCTGGCGGCTGGCTGCGACATGGTGCTGGTCTGCAATCAGCCGGAAGAGGCCGACACGATGCTGGCGGCGCTGCTTCCGCCGCCGCAGCCCAAGCTGGCCGAACGCCTGGAGCGCATGGCGGGCAAGAGCCGCGCCGAGGATTGGCAGCGGCTGATCGCCACGCCGGACTTCGCCGCCGCCCAGGCCGTGGTGAAGCAATTGGCGATGCCCAAGGACGCGCTGGCCGGCCCGCAGGTAGGCGAGGCGCACTGAGGTGCTGCCCGCCAGCTTGCGCGAGCTGGACGCCATCCGCGACCAGTGCCGGGCGATGGTCAACGGCCGCGCGGCGCTGTCCGCAGGCGCGTCGGCTTTGCCGGCTCCCGGCGTCGACATCGCCGCCGACGTCGCCATCTTGCTTCAGCTGATACCGGCGATCAATCAGCGCTTCGGCGTGGCGCCGGAGCAGATCGCCGGTTACGACGCGGCGCGCAAGCAGATGCTGTATCAGTTGATCCGCCGCGCCGGCAGCGCGCTGTTGGGGCTGGAAGTCACCCGCACGCTTCTGGCGGCGGTGGCCAGGCGCGCAGCGGGCCGCTGGGCCGGCAAGCAGGCGCTGAAACTGGTGCCGGTGCTAGGCTGGGCAGCCAATGCGGCGATAGGCTTCGCCGCGATGCGCTATGTCGGCAACAGCCATATCGATGATTGCTACGCTGTCTGCCGGCGCATGCTGGAGCAGGGGGCGAGCGATGGATCGCGCTGAGCTGGAGCGCTTGGCTGGCGAGTACATTGCGGACATGACCAGCATTCGCGGGCGGCGGGTATTTCGGCTGATCATGCGCGAACTGGTTGGTTTTGACCACGTGGTTTCCTATCCGTCGGCGGCGGGCGCGGCGATGCTGCTGGCTCTGGGTGAGGGTGGACGCATCGCCTGTTGCCGCAGCAATGGCAAGAGCGAGCGGGTGGAGATCGTATTTGTGGAACGTGATGGCGCCGTCGCGCGCCGCGCTTACAATCTGCTCAAGGACAGCCTGCCCGAAATCGATTGCCAATCCTTTACCATCGAGGATTTGGAAAATGGCAGTCTGGTAGCCAGGGCGCGGCCGCCGGCGGATTGGAATGGCTGGCGCGGGCTGTTGCCCGAGCGCTTACGGCGCTGTCTGATTGAAGAGGAGTGATGTCCATGTCGGTTGGCGCGCTGATCATCGGCGACGAGTTGCTGTCCGGCAAACGCCAGGATAAGCATATGCAGGCCTTGATCCGCATCCTGGCCGCGCGCGGCATGAAGCTGGCCTGGGCGGAATATCTGGGCGACAATCCCGCCCGCATCGAAGCGGCCTTGCGCCGCGCCTTCGCCGGCGGCGACCTGGTGTTCAGCTTCGGCGGCATCGGCGCCACGCCGGACGACCATACCCGGGCCTGCGCCGCCCGCGCGCTGGGCGCGCCGCTGGAGCTGCATCCGGAGGCCAAGGCGCTGATCGAGGGGCGCTTCGGCGCCGAAGCCTATCCGCACCGCATCCTGATGGGCCATTTTCCGCAAGGCGCCGCCATCATTCCCAATCCGGTCAACCAGATCGCCGGCTTTTCCTGCGGCAGCATCCATTTTCTGCCCGGCTTTCCCAGCATGGCTTGGCCGATGGCGGAGTGGGTGCTGGATACTCATTGCCGCCATCTGTTCAACGATCAGCCGGACATCGAGCAATCCTGCATTGCGATCAAAGCCCGGGAGGGAGACCTGATCGGTCTGATGCAGGACTTCACCGTTCGCTATCCGGCCCTGAGGCTGTCCTGCCTGCCCAATTTCGGCAATGATGCGATTCCAGAGATGCACATCGAATTCGGCTTCGCCGGCCAGCCAGCGTTGGTGGAGATCGCCATCGACGAATGGGTGAAGGCGTTGCAGGCGCTGGGTTATGAAGTAAGAAATAATTAAAAGCATATTTCATGAGTAATCCATTGCTTATGACCTCCATTTTTATATTCTACATCTTGAACCTCCGCAGCCCATTTTGAATGGAGATCTTGATGAAGCTGACTTTGGATCATAATGTCATCATCGACTTGATGCAGAGGAATGAAAGAGTCGATGGGTTGCGAGAGATTATCGATAGTGGAACGCATCAGGTCTTTGTGGTGGAGGTTGGCGCATCGGAGATGCGAGAGCTTGGCGTATTTCCGGATAGATATGATAAGTTCGAAGAACTTTTGAAAGATGCTGGCATTGGTTCACTTTCTCGTCTTCCTCCTGTCGCAGTTTGGGGTTGCACATTTTGGGAGCGCGCAGTGTGGTCTGACCAAATTATGTCCAACTTGATGGATGAAATTGGATGCGTATTGTTTGGAAATGTAACGAGTTTGCATGGTCCAATAGGGCGCGAGGATGCGAAAGTTTATAGGAAATGGTTGAATCGCATATGTGATGTGCTGACTATGTGGTGTCACCTGTACTATGGAAATGATGTTTTTGTGACTTCGGATCGAAATTTTCACAAAGAAACCAAGGTACGCAAGTTGATTGATATGGGGGCGGGAAGGATATGTTGGCCTGATCAATTACGGCTTGATTGCATAGAATAAGCTGAAGTTCATAGATTAATATCTGTTGTTATTGGGTTGCAGCAGCGATCCCACAGTGCGCTCCCATGGCTTTTACCGCTATCTCGGTAGGGCCTCCACCGGCCAGGTCGACAAGTACGGGGATGAGATGCTGGAGTATGTCTTTCCCGCCGCAGAGGTCTGACTGCTGCGCGCATCAGCCTCACATTTGCTTGCAAGTTGATTGAAATCCCCCGGCGCGGCCATGGCAGAATCGCTTCATTCGCCACGCGGGAGATCGTCATGCGCGCTTCATGGTTGGCTGCGGCGGCATGGCTTGCCCTGATGCATTGGCCCGTCGCGGCCTGCACCTTGTGGGGAGCGGCGGGCGCGGCTAGCGCGGATGGCACTTTGCTGGCCAAGAACCGTGACTGGAAGCCGGACCATGTGCAGTCGTTGCGGCTGCGCCATCCGGAACATGGCTACGCCTATCTGGGCCTGTACGCCGACAATGGCCGCGAGCCGGGCATCAAGGCCGGCGTCAATGAGAAGGGGCTGGCGGTGGTTGGCGCCGAGGCCAGCAGCCTGCCGCGCGAACTGCGGGCCGACAGCGCGCGCCATGGCGTTTTGACGCGGCTGCTGCGCGATTACGGATCGCTGGACGAGGTGGCCGCCGCCGCGGACAAGCTGTTTCCGCAAACGCGCCCGGTGTTTCTGCTGCTGGCCGACGCCGGCGGCCTGATGCAGGTGGAAATCGGCCAGAATGGACGCTACCAGCTCAGCCGCCAGCGAAATGGCACGCTGGCGCACACCAACCATTATTCCAATCTGTCCTTGCTGGACGGGGCGCAGAAAATCGGCCCCAGCAGCCAGGCTCGGCTCGCCCGCATCCGGCTTTTACTGGATCAGCGCCCGTCGCATGCGCTCGCGGAGTTCGAGAGATTGAGCCAGGACCATCATGACGGCCCGGACAACAGCCTATGGCGATACGGCCGCGAGCATACGCTGGCCGGCTGGCAGATGGCGCTGCCGACGGGCGCGGCGCCCAGGCTGCATCTGGTGCTGGCCAATCCGGGAGAGCAAACGCTGGAGCGGGATTACGTGCTGGACGCGGCGTTTTGGTCGCAGCCGGCGCGAACGCTGCTGCCGTAATACAAACGGCGTTTTGCTGCTGGCCGGCCTTGAACAAAGGCTGGGTTAGCGCGCCGGCGTACAGTTGGGGCCTTCCCATTTGCCGTCCATATTGAGCGTGACGCCGGGATCCTGCATCCGGCAGTCCGGAAGTTTGGGCTTGCCCTCGGCAGGGATGACGATGACGGTGGCGGCTGGCGCGGCGGCGGGCTGGGTGGCGGGGTGAGACATGTTCTGCATGTTCGCCCGCATGTCCTGATCGCGTTTGTCCGCCTGCTTCATCATGCAGTTGGCGTAAGTGTCGGTGCCTGGGTGAAAGCCGTAGCCGGAGCAGGTGCGCTGATCCATCGCGTGGATTTCCTCCGGGCTGGCGCAGGCGGTCAAGGCGGCCGCGCCGATGGCGGCGGCGATCAGTAGCGGCAGGGTTTTCATCGCTTCATTTCTCCCAGATGGGGGCGGATGCCCGATATGCGCGCCTCTCCGGCGGCGTCTTACTATCTATAGAACTTTTCCCGGGATCGATGCCGCGCGAACATGATTCCGCTTGCGGACGGTATTTTCAATTGGCATAATCTTCTTTCGTTCCGAATAGCTAAAAGGAGAATCCAATGAGCCGCGATACCCAATTTCAAGGGCATGCCGTTTGAACCGTCGCCCCGGTCGTTTCATTTCCCGATAGTTTCCCAGTTGTAAGCGGCGCCGCTCGGCGGCCGTTCCCCGGCATGTTCCTCACACCGCATCCACGCGGTGGCTAAGCCTGTCCATCAGGCGCGTTTTCCCCCATCCATTTCCGAAGGCTTGATCGAGCCTGGCTGCGCCCGGCGGCGTTGGCTTGCGAGCGTTCGCGGGAGTTTCAATGCTGAATTTCGATTTTCCGCGTCTGGCCGCCATCGGCCTGACGCCGGTATTGCTGCAACAGGCGCTGGCCAAGGCCGGCGATGAAGCGTGGCAGCTGGCGCGCGTATGCCGCGTGCAGCGCGACTGCGCGTGGGTGCATGACGGCGATGACGAGCATCCGGCCCATGCCTTGCCCGGCGTTCACGCCGCACTGGCGGTGGGCGATTGGGCGCTGTGCCAGCCGCTGGAGCATGAGCCCTGGCGCTTGCTTGAGCGTCTGGAACCCTTTAACCAGCTAGTCCGCGTCAACGACGAAGGAACGCGGCAAGCGTACGCCAGCAATGTCGATACCGCCTTGCTGGTGATGGGGCTGGACGGCGATTACAACCCGCGGCGGCTGGAGCGCTATCTGGGTCTGGCCGCCGCGGCGGGCGTGACGCCGGTGGTGGCGCTGAGCAAGGCTGACCTGTGCCCAGACGCCGAAGCCCGGCTGGCCGAGCTGGAACAACGGTTGCGGCCTCTGCCGCCCATTCTGCTGCTGAACGGCACCGATCCGGCCTGCCGCGAGGTTTTGCGGCCCTGGCTGGGCGCAGGCCAGACGCTGGTTCTGTTAGGCTCGTCCGGCGCCGGCAAGTCCACGCTCAGCAATACCTTGCTGGGCGAGGAGGCGCAGGCGGTGGGCGGGGTGAGGGCGGACGACAGCCGCGGCCGCCATACCACCACCGCGCGCACGCTGCTGAAGTGCCCGGACGGCGCTTGCATCATCGACACGCCTGGCGTGCGCACCTTGCAGGCTCCGCCGGACGCGGGCGCGCTGGCTGGCAGCTTCGCCGACATCGAGGAATTGGCCGGCCGCTGCCAGTTCCGCGACTGCAGCCATAGAGAGGAGCCGGGCTGCGCGGTGAGGGCCGGCGTGGAGGAGGATCGACTGCGCAACTACCACAAGCTGAGGCGCGAGATGGAGCGGCATGAGCAGACCGCGCTGCAGCGGCAACAACAGCGGCGTGAGTGGAAGGTCCGCAACAAGGCGGCGCGGAGGGGTTAGGGCGGCGGATGTGAAAACGCCCCGCGGACGGGGCGTTCGATTGGAAACGAAGGGCGCTTAGAGCTGGGCCGGCTGGCTCTGCGCGCTCTTCACCGCGCGCGGCGGCGCGTTCTTCACGTACTTGTCGAACCAGCTCAGCATCTCGTAGACCAGTTGCTCGTTCGATTCGCGGGCCGCGTACCAGTGCGGCTCATGCGGCAGCATCACCAGGCGGGCGGTGCCGCCGTTGCCGCGGATCGCCTCGTAGAACTTGCTGGCCTGCAGCGGCGTGGTGCCGGGGTTGGCGTCGTCGCTGCCGTGCATGATCAGGATCGGCGTTTTCAGCTTGTCGGCGTAGAAGAAGGTGGACACTTTGCGGTAGACGTCCGGCGCTTCCCATACCGAGCGGCGCTCGCTCTGGAAGCCGAACGGCGTCAGCGTCTTGTTGTACGAGCCGCTGGTGGCCGCGCCGGCGCGGAACAGGTCGGTGTGCGCCAGCAGGTTGGCCGTCATCAGCGCGCCGTGGCTGTGGCCGGTGACCGCCACGCGGTCCGGATCGACCACGCCGAGCTTCACCGCCTCATTCACCGCTGCTTCGGCGTCCATTTTCAGCTGGTCCAGATAGCTGTCGTAGGCGGCCTTGGGGTTGCCCACCACTGGGAACGACGCCTGGTCGATGACGGCGTAGCCGGCCAGCAACAGGTATTTGTATTGGTACAGGCGGGTGAAGGTTTGCTGCGAGCCGCTGATCTGGCCGGCGCTGGCCGCGTCGGCGTAGTCCAGGGGGTAGGCGTTGAGGATGGCGGGCACGCGAGTGCCTTCCTGATAGCCCGGAGGAGTGTACAACGTGAACGACAGGTCCAAGCCGTCGGCGCGCTTGTACTTCACCAGCCGCTTCTTGATCTGGCGAAGCTCCGGCGTCGGATCGACGATGCGGGTGACGGCGGTTTCGGTAGAGGCGAAGGCGGCTTCGCCCTTGTCGGCGCCGACCGGCGCGCCCAGGGTGCGCAAGAAGGCGTTCGGCGCCTCGGCCGGTGTCTGGCGCCAGGTGAGGAAGCTGCCGCTACCCTTGGCCGACAGGCCGATGAAGCGTTCGTAGGCGGACTTGTCGCTGCGGAACAAGCGTTGGCTGTCGCCGGTCTTCAGGTTTAGTTTGTCGAGGAAGGGCCGGTTGCCCTGCGGCGACGCGCCGCCGCCGGACAGGTAGATGGCGTCGCCGTCCAGCTGGATCACCCGTTCTCCGCTGGGCAGGGCGCGGCGCACCGGGCTGCCCGGATCGGCGTATTTGTCGTCGTAGGACAGGTCCCACAGCAGCTTGCCGGCTTGCTGCGGCTGATCGACGTTGACGACGCGGGTTTGACGCCAGTGTTTGTTCAGATCGACCTCGCTGACCAGCGCGATGTCGGCGCGCTCGGTCCAGTCCAGGCCGGCGAAGCGCTGCGCGGTGCGCAGGATTTCAACCGGCGGCGCGGTGAACGGCGCTTTCTGCATCATCACCTTGTCGCGGGCCTGCACGGTGTTTTTCCAGTCGCCGCCGTCCAGCGCCTCGGCCCACAGCAGCGTGGCCGGCTCGGTGGCGCGCCAGAAGAAGTCGCGCGGGCCCAGCGGCTCGCCGTGCACCGGCACGCGGTCGGCCAGCGGCAGCGAGGCGATGGCGTGGACGGCCACGCGGCCGGGGTTGGCGATGTTCCAGACTTCCACTTCATGCGGGAAGCGTTCGTAGGTGGTGACGTAGGAGTAGGGCTTGCGCACGCTGGACACCAGGATGTGCTTGCCGTCCGGCGCCGGGCCCACGCTGTCGTAGATGGCTGGCTGGCCCAGCGGCGTCGCCTTGCCGCTGGCGGCGTCCACCAGCGTCAGCTGCGACGCGCCGTAGTAGTCGAACAAGGCCTCGTCGTGCGGGCTGGACAGCGTGTCGCGGGTTTCGTAGGTGCTGCTTTCGCCTTGGCCGCCGCCGCTGTCCTGCACGCTGGGGCCGTCTTGCGTCCTGGCCTGAGTCGGGGCCGCGCCCAGCTTGGCCGGCACCGCCTTGACCAGCAGGGTCTTCTGATCCGGCATCCATTGCAGCTCGTCGTTCAGCATCGGGTTGAGGCGGATGCCGGGAATCTTGCGGATCTTCCCATTGGCGGCGTCGCCCACCCACACCTCGACCGAGTCTTTGGTGGTGTTGGCGAAGGCGAAGCGTTTGCCGTCGGCAGACCAGACCGGCGCGTCCGGGCAAGCGCCGGCCGGCAGCGCGATCGCCGTTTCTTTGCCGCCGGGGACGCTCACCAGCTTTAAGCTTTCCGCGCACGGGGCGATGCCGTAGCCGCCCGGCGTGTCATGCTTGCTGCGGTTGGCCGGTTCGATCCGGGTGCCGGCCAGTTTCAGATAGGGCGCGGCCACGCGCGCGATGGACGGATATTCCTGCCAGGCGACCAGCAGCATATTGTCCTGGGTCGGGCTGAGGCTGGGGCCGGGCAGAGATGGCGCGCGCATCACTTTGAGGATATTGGCCGGCGGTTGCTGGTAGCCGGCGGCGATAGCGGCGGGCAAGGCGCAAGCCAGCAGCGTCGCGGCGGCGATGCCTTTCAGGGCGAGGGAATGAGACATATTCATCCTTGGTAGACTTTGTTCTTATCCGATTCGGGGCTGCCGAAACAAGAAAGGAGGGCGCCTGAGCGCCCTCCCTGTCGCAGACATGACATGAATTTATCACATGTCATATCGCTGTGGCAGTTATCTGGACCTGTTTCAATTCAGCGAGTGAAAGTGTTTGACGATGCTGGAAAAGTCCAGCTTGCCGTTGCCCTGGTGCACGTGCTCCTCGTACAGATTGCGCGCCAGCGCGCCCAGCGGATTGGCGGCGTGGCTCTGCAGCGCGGTTTCCTCGGCCAAGCCCAGGTCCTTCAGCATCAGCTCGGACATGAAGCCGCCGGCGTAGCCGCGGCTGGCCGGCGTGTTGTCCATCACGCCGGGCCAGGGGTTGTAGAGCTCGGTCGCCCAGTTGCGGCCCGAGCTCTTGCTGATGATCTCGGACAGCACTTTCGGGTCCAGGCCGTTCTTGACGCCCAGCGCCAGCGCCTCGGCGGTGCCGGCCATCAGGATGCCCAGCAGCATGTTGTTGCAGATCTTGGCGGTCTGGCCGGCGCCGGCGCCGCCGGCATGGAAGATATTCTTGCCCATCGCCTCCAGCACCGGGCGGGCGCGGGCCAGGTCTTCCGCCGCGCCGCCGACGATGAAGGTCAGCGTGCCGGCGGCGGCGCCGGCGGTGCCGCCGGAGACCGGCGCGTCCAGCATGGACAGGCCTTTTTCCCGCGCGCCTTCGGCGACTTTGCGCGCGGTGCCGGCGTCTATGGTGCTGCAGTCTATGATCAGCGTACCCTTGGGCAGCCTGGCGAACAGGCCGTTATCGCCCAGATACAGGCCGGCCACGTGCTTGCCGGCCGGCAGCATGGAAATCACCACGCTTGCGCTCTCGGCCGCGTCGGCGGCGCTGGAGG
>NZ_JAJOHV010000028.1 GCF_021129175.1 Chromobacterium piscinae
CGCCGGCCAGCCACCGCATCGCCGGCTGCTCGGCCGGCGCCGGAGCCTGCGGTTTGGCGCCCGGCCACCACAGCCCGGCGGTCAGCGCCGCCAGATGCAGGGCTGCGCACAACAGCAGAGCCAGTCCCTTCCAGTGCCGGGCGGACAGCCTGCGCCAGCCCGACGGCTCGCCGGGATGGGACGGCCGGCTCAGCAGATACAGCAAGACCGATAGCTCGATCGCGGCCACCAGCCACGGCACCCAGTGCGGCGGCCGCGCCAGCAGCAGCGCGACGAATCCCCCGCCCATGCCCAGCGCGGCGAAACACTTGGCCTTGCGCGGCACGATGCGCTGCTCGCGCCAGCGCCGCAGGCCCGGGCCATAGCGCGGATGATCGAGCAGCTTCTGCTCCAGCCGCGGCGAGGACTTGCTGAAACAGGCCAGCGCCAGGATCAGGAAAATGGTGGTGGGCATCACCGGCAGCAGCGCGCCTATCACCGCCAGCGCCACCATCAGGCAGCCGCCCAGCAGGTACAGCCAGCGCACCGCCGGGTGCCGCGCCGCGTTCAAGCGTACACCCGGTCCAGGTGGCCGTTCATGCAGGCGAAGGCGGCCACCGCGCCGGCGGTGACGCGGGCTTCGGCGTCGCCGTCCAGCTCCAGGCCGTCCAGCGCCGAGGTGAACGCGCGCCAGTGGCGGGCGCGGCCGTCCGGATGGCCGGCCAAGTGGCGGGCGCCGAAGTTCTCGTCCAGGCCCAGCTTGCCGGCCAGCTTGTACAGGATGGCCGCGCCCAGCTTGGAACCTTCCACCACGTACAGCCAACCCATCGCGCTGGCCACGTCCAGCGCGCCGCTAATCGGCGCCTCGGCCAGTTGCGGCAGCGCGCGGTCCAGATCGCCCATGTCGGCGGCGATGCTGTGGTAGCGGCGGCGCTCGGAAAGATCGGGGAACAGCTTGGCCAGCTCCGGGTTGTCGTACAGCGCGTCGGCGTCGCGCAGGAAGCGGTACTGGGCGTCGAGGAAACGGGCGTAGTTGTCGCGGCTGGCGAAGGGCTGGTTGGCCATGATGCGCTGGTCCAGCTGGTCGTGGGTGTCGTGGGTGCGGGCTTTCAGGTCTTGGGTGCGGGTGCGTTCGATGGTGGTCATGCCAATGCTTTCTTCTACTGTGCTGGGCTTTGCGGACAAAGCCCATTAAATGTTAATGATAACTATTTTTGTTTATTTAGGGAAACGCGCCGCTCAGAATTGCCAAGTCGCGTTCAGCCGCGCGGTGCGTCCCGGCCCCGGCATCAGGCTCAACGCCAGCGGGTCCAGGTAGTAGCGGTCGGTCAGGTTGTCGATGGCCAAATCAACGCTGACGCCCTTGGAGATCCGATAGCTGGCGAACACGTCCACCAGCGTGTAGGCGCGGGTCAGCACCTGGTTGGCGGTGCCGTTCCAGCTCTCCCAGCGGCTGCCGTCCACGCTGGCGCCCTGCTTGGCCACCGGCTCGCTGTTGTAGGTGACGCGGCTGCCGAAGCTGAGCCTGCGGTCGAGCGCGCGGCCGCCCAGCGTCAGGTTCAGGTTGAAGCGCGGCGGGATATGGTTGCGGACGTAGCTGCTGGAAAAGCCGCTGGGCGTGCATTCCGGCGTGTTAGCCATCGGATGCTCGCCGCCGAACCAGGTGATGCCGCGGAAATACTCGGCCGACGCACGGTCGCAGATCCGGGTCTTGCGGTTGTAAGTGGCGGACAACTCGCCGAACAGCGTGCCGCCGTCGTACGACGATTGCAGCTCGACGCCGGACAGCTGGTAGCGGTCCATGTTCACCATGCTGAAGTTCTGCTCCCACGCCTCTTTGCCGGGAATCGGCCGCCGGGTGATGTAGTCGCGGGTGGTGTTGTCGAAATAGGCGAGCTTGAAGCGGAAGCGGTCGTCGCCGCGCAGCAGGCCGTCTTTCAGCACACTGACGCCGACTTCCCAGTTCTGGCTGCGTTCCGGCTTCAGTTCGCCAAGGAAAGGCGAGGAGGAGCCCAGCGTCGACTCCATCAGGCTGGGCATGCGCAGGCCTTCGACGTAGCGCAGATAGCCGGTGACCGAGGGGCTCAGCTTCAGGTTGACGCCGAAGGACGGCGCGAAGCCGCTGTCGCGGCGGCGGTAGGGCTGGCTGCGGCGGTACTGGCGCGACGCCAGCTCCTGGTTGTCGCGCCAGCTCGCCTCCGCCTCGCTGGATTTGGCGCCGGCCAGCGGCTGCGCCTGGCCGTTGGCGTCGACATAGGTGGCGCCCGGCTGCTTGAAGGGATTGGTGGCGTCGCTGAAATTGCCGGCGGCATCCGGCTTCCACTCAACCTCGCCCAGGTATTCGAAGGTGTCGTCGCTGTAGAGCTGGGCGGTCTTCGACACCGTGCGGTAGGTATCCAGCTTCTTGACCTCGACGTTGTTGTCCTGGGTGGCGAAACGCAGATAGCGGCCGCCCAAGTCGAAGCTCAGCCAATCCACCGGCGCCCAGTTGACGCCGACGAAGGCGCTCTGCTCGTCGCGGCTGCCGTCCCGCAGATTGCGGTTGTTGAGGATGTCGTCCTCGTCGCGGATGAAGCCCTTGCCCGGCGCCAGCCGCTCATGCTGCAGCGACACCCCGTAGTCGAATTTCAGCGCGCCCAGCCGGCTGCGCAGCAGCGAGGTATTGCTCAAATCCGCGCCGGTGCGCTGCGCCTGCGCCGGCGCCAGGTAGGAAAAGTCGATGCAGTCTGCGCAATCACCCCAACCGGGGCGCGGCTTGCCCTGGGTGGGGTTGCGGAACACGTCGCCGTTGTAGGCGCGGCTGTCCATGTCGGTGTGCCACAGATTGGCCTGCAACTTGATCAGCGGATTGTCGTCCGGCTGCCACTTGAAGCGGGCGGTGTAGGCATCCACCCGCACCTGGCTGCGCGGCCACTGCGGAATGGAGTCGCCATCGTTGCGGACGATCTGCGAGGTCATGATCTCGCCGTAATCGCTGTCGTAGCGGCGGAAGCCCAGCTCCAGCGAGCGCTCGGCGTCCGGCTTCAGCGTGCCCTTCAGCAGCAGCGAGCGGCTGCGGTTGGCGGTATTGAGCACCTCCTCGCCGGGCTTGAAGATGCGGGTGACGCCGACATCCTCCTGGGTGCCGGACGACATCCAGTCGTTCTTCACCACATAACGCTCATGGCCGTGCTTGCCGGAGAAGTAATTGCCGATGTCGCGGTAGGCGAAGGCGCCGACCAGCTCGTAGCGGTCTTCGCGCAAGGCGGCGGCGACGCTGCCGTGGCCGGCGCGGCCGTCCAGCGCCGGGCTATGCTGGCGCGGCGTCGCGTTCAGTTCGGCCGGAGGCGCGGCGCTGTTGCTCTGCAAGCCGCCGCGCAGGCGCACGCCGCGGCGCTCGCCCGGCAGCAGGATATCCTCCGCCTTCAGCGTGTCCATCTTCACCAGGCCGCCGATCGCCCCGGCGCCCTGCGCCGACAAAACCGGCCCCTTGTCGACGGTTACGCCGCCTATCAAGTCCGGGTCCAGATAGTTGCGGTCGGCGACGCCGCCGTAGCCGCGATAGGCGGTCACCGACTGCACGCTGCCGTCTATCACCACCGGCACCCGCCCCTGGCCCTGCAGGCCGCGCACATTGACGTCCACCGAGCCGCTGTTGCGGCTCTCGCCCACCTGCACCCCGGCCACGCCCTTGAACATATCGGCCGGCGAGGTGCCGCGGAAACGCTCGATCTGCTCGCGCGTCACCGCCGCCGACGAGCCCGGCTTCAGATACGGCCGGTCGAACAGCGACATCTCATCGTCGGACAGCGCGCCCGGCGCGCTGCTGGCGCCGCGCACCCGCAAGGCGCCGATGCCGACCGCCCCGCCCGCGGCCGACGGCGCGGCCTGCACCACGATGCCCTCGGCGCGCAGGCTGGCGGCCAGGCCACTTCCCTCCAACAGCCGACGCAGCGCGTCGCGCACCGTGTAGCTGCCCTGCAACCCCGGCGCGGCGCGGCCGCCGGCCAAGGCCGGGTCGAACAGCAGATTCATGCCGGCCTGGCTGGCCAGCTGCTGCAAAGCGCCGGCCAGCGGCTGCGGCGCGATCTGGAAGGCGACGACGCGGGACTGGGCCTGCGCGGGCTGGACGCAAGCCAGGCCCAGCAGCAGAGCGGCGGCCCCCGGACGGGAAATCGACATGGCGGACTACCTCACGGATGAAATTAATAATTATTCGCATCCATGAAGACGCAGCCGCCCGCGCCATCCTGACGTCGGCCGGCAAATATTTTTTGTCCAGACTATTTTCTGGCGTCGATCAGCGTCTCCCCGCCCCTCTTGCGCAGCGCCACCGGCAACACCCGCGGCAGGATGCGGGCGAAAGCGGCGGCGTCGTGGCTGGCGAAGCTGCCGCTCAGACGCAGCGCGCCCAGATCTGGCCGCGCCAGCTTGAGGCCGGTCGGGCCGTAACGCTCGAACTCCGCCAGCACCTCCGCCAGCGGGCGGTCGGAGAACGCCAGCCTGCCCGTGCGCCAGGCCGCCACGGTTTCCGGCGGCACCGCCACCTCCGGCCGAAGCGAGCCATCGCGCCAGACCGCGCGCTGGCCATCGGTCAGCAGCAGCTTGCTCCGCGCCTCGCCTCCCGTGCCCGCGGCCGCTTCGGCGTCGCCGTGGTCAGCCACCGCCACCTTGCCGTGCTCCACCCCCACTTCAACCGCGCCATACAGATGGCGCGCCGCGAAACGCGTGCCCAGCACCGTCACCCGCACCGGCCCGGCCGCCACGCGGAACGGCCGCCCGGCATCCGGCGCCACCGAGAACATCGCCTGTCCGCGCAGCAGCTTGGTCTCTCGGCGATCCTTGAAATACGCGACCTCCACCACGGTGTCCACGTCCAGGCTCAAGCGGCTGCCGTCGGCCATCACCCGCTCCAGCTGCTGGCCGCGCGCGCTGGCCAGCGTCTGCGTCCACTGCGGCTGGCCGGCCCGCCAATGCCAGCCCAGCGTACAGGCGAGCAGCAATGCCGCGCAGGCGGCAAGGCCATGGCGACGCAAGCGGGATGGCGGGGGAACCGCCAATCTTCGCCTCTGCTCGCCGCTCATCTCCGACAACAAGGCGTCGACTCGGGCGTGCGCGGCGTAAGCTCTGCGGCGCTCGCCGGACGCGTCCAGCCAGGCGGCCAGTTCCGCCCGCCCCGCCTCGTCCAGCCCCTCCCGCTGCCGCAAGCGCCAACGCGCCGCTTCCGCGTCGGCCAGCTCTTCGTTCGCCGCTTCACGCTCGCGCCTCATCGGCCCTCCTCCTGTTCCAGCGCCCGCTTGCACGCCAGCATGCCGTTGATGATGTGCTTCTCCACCATGTTCCGGGAAATGCCCATTTCCCGCGCGATGTCAGCCTGGCTCAGCCCTTCCAGCTTGAACAGCACGAAGGCCTGGCGGCAGCGCGGCGGCAAGCCCGCTATCGTCCGCTCCAGCAAAGCCAATTGCTGCCGCGCGGCCAGCCGCCGCTCCGGTTCGCAATGCGCGGGCGCGGCCAGCTCGATGTCCGCAATATCCAGCTGCGGCCTCGCCTGCTCGCGGCGGTGGCGGTCTATCAGCAGATTGCGCGCGGCGGCGTACAGCAGCGCGCGGGGAGAGCGCACCGCCGCGCCGCCGGCTTCGCCTCCCGGCGCCTGCAGATTCAGCACTTTCAGATAAGCGTCCTGCGCCACATCCTCCGCGCGCTGGCGCGAACCGGTGGCCCGGGTGAGGAAATTGAGCAGTTCGCGATAATAGCCGTCCAACACCAGCGTCGCCCGTGACAAAAAGGGCGCAGCATAGCGCAAGAAACAAATGATAACAATTATCGTTATCAGCAATATAGGGGATGGAAATGCGAAGGGCCCGGACAATAGCCGGGCCCTTGCGGGAATTCTTGGTGGGTCGTGCGGGATTCGAACCTGCGACCAACGGATTAAAAGTCCGCTGCTCTACCAGCTGAGCTAACGACCCATTGGGGTATTCATATCGGGGAGGGTGCAGGGATGGTGGTGGGTCGTGAGTGGCTCGAACACTCGACCTACGGATTAAGAGTCCGCTGCTCTACCAACTGAGCTAACGACCCATCCGGTCTGCACAAAAGACAGAAATGAACTTGATTGGTGGGTCGTGCGGGATTCGAACCTGCGACCAACGGATTAAAAGTCCGCTGCTCTACCAGCTGAGCTAACGACCCGCACAACGTACGGCGGCATGTCTTTGGATGGTGGGTCGTGAGTGGCTCGAACACTCGACCTACGGATTAAGAGTCCGCTGCTCTACCAACTGAGCTAACGACCCGTCCGGGACATGCGACTACACTATATCAAGCTTTCTCTGGTGGGTCGTGCGGGATTCGAACCTGCGACCAACGGATTAAAAGTCCGCTGCTCTACCAGCTGAGCTAACGACCCATCGAGAGCTCGCAACTATAATGAAACGTTTCAGATGCGTCAAGCCGTATCGCAAAAAATTTCTCTCCGCCGCCGCCCCGCCAGGGGAACGAAAACGGGCGGAAAACAGTCGGAACAAACCGGGCCGGAATCATTCGGCACTTGAAACTACGCTGTTCGATACCCATGTGAGATAAGAGGGCAATCCCTGCGCCACAGGCAGCGCGACAATCTCCGGCACTTCGTACGGATGCAGCGCCGCCAGCCTGGCCTCCAGTTGCGGATACGCGTCAACGCGAGTCTTGATCAGCAGTGGAATCTCCTCGGCCCGCTCCACCGCGCCCTGCCA
Source organism: Chromobacterium piscinae (assembly GCF_021129175.1). Taxonomy (GTDB): domain Bacteria; phylum Pseudomonadota; class Gammaproteobacteria; order Burkholderiales; family Chromobacteriaceae; genus Chromobacterium; species Chromobacterium piscinae. The sequence goes on from NZ_JAJOHV010000028.1 coordinate 6,696, forward strand.
GCGGTACACTGAACGGCAGGGCCCCAGAATATTGACGCAGGCGGCCAGTTGCTCGGCTACCAGCGTCGTCGCGACGCGCTCGGCGGTTTCCTCGTCCGGCGCGTTGCAGACAACCAATAAACAATCGTTAGATGGAATCGGATTCAAGATGCGCGTTCTCCCGCTGCTGTTATTGATTTACCCGTTCGCCGAAATCGCCGCCCTGGTGGCGCTAGCCGACCGAATCGGCGGCCTGGCGGTGTTCCTGCTGGTGGTGCTGTCCTCGATGCTGGGCCTGTGGATGCTGCGCAACCAGAAGCTGGGCGCGCTGCTGACGCTGGGCAGCGTGATGCGCCAGGGCGACAAGGTTTCGCTGTATTCGCTGCTGTGGCCGCTGCGTTACGCGCTGGCCGGCCTGCTGTTCCTGCTGCCCGGCCTGCTCAGCGATCTCGCCGCCATCCTGCTGCTGCTGCCGCTGAAAGGCCCGGACATCTCGCCGCGGACCTCCAGCGCGGGCCCGTCCGCCGGACCGGCCGGCAACGGCGACATCATAGAAGGCGAGTTCAAGCGCGTGGACGAAACCACGCCGCCGGGACGCCGCCTTCAGTGAAAACCCAGACGGTCCAGCGCCGCCGCGTCATCCAAGCCGCAGGCGATCCGCACCACCTTGTGCCGGCTCTTGTCGCCGGACAGCAGCTCCACATCGCGCTTGGCGACGCCGAAGCGATCGGCCAGCCAGGCCAGCAGCGCGGCATTGGCCTTGCCATCCACCGGCGGCGCGGCCAGCCTAACCTTCAGGCAGTCGCCGTGCTCGCCGGCCGCCTCGGTCTTCTTGGCGCCCGGCTGCACGTGCAGCGTCAGCCGGACGCAGCCGTCATGGCAAGACAACCAAGGTTTCATCCCATTTCCCGCCCAAAACGGGAAGTGTAGTCCAAAACGCGGCCTGGAAGCAGCGCCGCCAAAAAGGAGCATCGTTATGGATATCGGCATCAACGAACAAGATCGCCAGGAAATCGCCCATGGCCTGTCCCGCCTGCTGGCGGACAGCTACACCCTGTACCTGAAGACGCACAACTTCCACTGGAACGTCACCGGGCCGATGTTCAACACCCTGCACCTGATGTTCGAGACCCAATACAACGAGCTGGCGCTGGCCGTGGACGCCGTCGCCGAGCGCATCCGCGCGCTGGGGCACTACGCGCCGGGCAGCTACGCCGACTACGCCAAGCTGACCGCTATCCCCGAATCCGCCGGCGCGCCGCCCAAGGCCGAGGAGATGATCCGTCAACTGGTGGAGGGCCACGAAACCGTATGCCGCACCGCCCGCAGCGTGTTCGCCGTGGTGGAGCGCGCCTCCGACGAACCCAGCGCCGATCTGCTGACCCAGCGCCTGCAAGTGCATGAGAAAACCGCCTGGATGCTGCGCAGCCTGCTGGAAAAATAAGCCGGCCGCGCGCCGCCGCCGAAACGCCGCCTCCGCGCGGCGTTTTTGCATGGCCGGCATGCTACACTCTGGCAAAATCCGGAAACCCGCGATGGCCGATCACCTGTACCGTCCCCGCCCATCCGCGTCCGGCGCCCCGCTGCTGTGGCTGGCGCTGGGCGTGTCGCTGCTGGCCCACCTGCTGCTGCTCAGCCTGGGCGGCCGCCTCTCCGCGCCCGACCGGCCCGGCGAAGCGCCCGCGTCGCAGATCAATATCCGCCTGGTCCGCCACCCTGCCCCAGCCGCGCCGCCGACAGAGCGGCTGGCCGAAATCGATCATGCAGGTTCGGGCAACAGCGCCGAGCCGCGCCAGCTGCTCAGCCGCCGCGAGCCGCCCAAACCCCGCCCCGCCGCCGAAACACCGCCGCCGGCGCCGGCCAACCCGATCGCCCGCCCGTCCGCGGCGCCAGCCAAGGTCCAGCCCTCGCCGCCCAGCGGCCAGGTCAGCACCGGCTCGCTGCTGGCCCAGGTCGGCGCGCTGTCGCGCGGCGGCGACAGCGCCATCGTCGACAACGACAAGGAGAGCGGCCAGGCCGGCAACGCGCTCGGCGAGGCGGCCCGCGGCTATCCGTGGGCGCGCTACCAAGCCGACTGGCGGCTGAAAGTGGAGCGCATCGGCAACCTGAATTACCCGGATGAAGCGCGCCGCCAGGCCCTGCACGGCGCGGTGACGCTGGAAGTGACGATAGCCGCCGACGGCAGCCTGCAGGGACAGCGGGTCACCCGCAGTTCCGGCAGCCGGGTGCTGGACGAAGCCGCCCAGCGCATCGTCGAGCTGTCCTCGCCGTTTCCGCCGTTTCCGCCCGCGCTGGCCCGCGCCCCGGCGATGCGCATCAACCAGCGCTTCGTCTTCACCCGGGACAACCTCTTATCCAGCCATTGAACCAAGGAAGCATCATGTTTGAAGTCAACCGCAGCATCGCGCTGCTGCGCCCGCAGGCCCCCTTCCTCGCCTGGCTGAAAAGCCTGCCCGGCGGCATCGATCCGCAACTGACGCTGGAAGCGCTGGCCGCCGACAGCAACGCGCTGCTGATCCCGCCGGCGGAAGACGCCGACGCCGCCCGCCGCTTCGTGCAGCAACGCCATCGCCAGCTGTTCGAGGCCGAGCTGGCCGACTGGTGCGAAGACGAGAGCCTGTGGCCGCAAAACATCAGTCCCAACCTGTTCCAGCAATGGTTCAAGGTGGAAATCCACTCGGTGCTGACCGATCTGGTCGAAGAGCCGCTGGAGCGAGAGGCCTTCGTGCCGCTGGATCTGGACGGCAGCGCCGATTAACCGCCACGCGCAATAGAGGGGAAACACATGGCGCACCACACCCGGATCAAGGTCCGCGGCTATCACCTGGACCTGTTCGGCCACGTCAACAACGCGCGCTACCTGGAATTTCTGGAAGAAGCGCGCTGGAGCCAGTTCGAAGAGCAAGGCGGACTGGACTGGTTCCTGAAATCCGGCCTGGCGCTGGCCGTGGTCAACATCAACATCGACTATCGCCGCCCGGCGCTGATGGGCGAGCAACTGCTGATCGAAACCGGTCTGAAGTCCATCGGCAACCGCAGCGCAGTGATCCACCAACGCGTGCTGCTGGAAGGCGCGGACACCGTTGTTGCCGAGGCCGACGTCACCTTCGTGGTTTTCGACGCCAAGCAGAACAAGGCGGTGGTGCTGGAAGGACAATTGAAGGACATGCTGGAACAGATGACCGCCTCTCCGGTCTGAACCAGCGGCAGACACGACAGGAAATCGAAATGAAGAAGGGTTTGATCATTGCGCTGGCGCTGCTGGTCGCCGCCGGCGCCGCCTACAAGCTGATGTTCTCCGGCAACCCGGCCCCCGAGGTGAAGCTGACCTCGCTGACCGGCGCCGCCACCAGCACCTCGGCGCTGAAAGGCAAGGTGGTGCTGGTCAACTTCTGGGCCACCAGCTGTCCCGGCTGCGTCGAGGAGATGCCGGAAATCAAGAAGCTGCACCAGGACTACGGCGGCAAGGGGCTGAACGTGCTGGCGGTGGCGATGAGCTACGACCCGCCCAACTACGTGCAGAACTTCGTCGCCAAGAACCAGCTGCCCTTCTTCGTCGCGCTGGACCCGCAAGGAACCACGGCCAAGGCTTTCGGCGACATCCAGCTGGCGCCGACGACTTTCCTGATCGACAAGCAGGGCAATATCATCAAGCGCTACGTCGGGGTGATGAACTTCCCCGAGGTGCGCAAGCTGATCGAGCAGCATCTGTAACCACAGAGTGGAAGCGCCTGCCAAGGCGCTCCGCTCGCAACAGCTTCAGATTTTGGTCCTAGACTCCCACCGTCCAGGCAGCTTGTAATTCGCTCCCGACTGGATCTTCAGATGGACAGGAAGATAAGCGCCAAAAACCGCTTTTTCTACCTTCTGTCGAAAATCCTGCTTAGTCGCATCCGGCATCGTCGGATGCTGCTGGATGGCGTCATCAATGTCGTCAGCCAAGGCGTACAAATCGTCCAACAAATCCACCACAGGCCCCCAACCTGCCTCATCCACGCCATCCTTCAAGGCTGATTGTCCCTCACTCTGCGCCGCTTGCGCCTGGCTATACAGCCTGTCCAGCAGTCCCTGGATGCTATGTTCCATCACGCCGCTCTCCTTTATTCATCGCCACTAAAAAATACCAAGCGAATAATAACAGCAAAAAGCTGGCCAGATCGCAAGTTCACGCGCCCCCGCACACCGCGCAAGCCGGGTCCCGCGGCACGCGAATCTGCTTGAAGCCGCCATTCAGCGCGTCGTACAGCGTCAGCTTGCCCAGCGCCGGCGGAACGCCGGCCAGCAATTTGACAGCCTCCACCGCCTGCAGGCTGCCAATCACGCCCACCAAGGGCGACAGCACGCCAAAGGTGGCGCAAGGGCCGTCGCTGGCCTCGCCCTCGTCCGGAAACAGGCAGTGATAGCAGGGCGAGGCGGCATCGCGGCTGTCGAACACCGCCAGCTGGCCGGAGAAACGCACCGCCGCACCCGACACCAGCGGCACTCTGGCGGCCACGCAGGCGCGGTTGACCGCATGGCGGGTGGCGAAATTGTCCGAGCAATCCAGCACCAGGTCGTGCGCGGCTACTTCTTCGATCAAGCGATCGCCGGACAGGCGCTCGGCCAGCGGCCAGACCTCGATCGAAGGATTCAAGGCCCGCATCCGCTCCGCCGCCGACTCGGCCTTGCCCTGGCCCAGGCTGACGGTGTCGTGGGCGATCTGGCGCTGCAGATTGGACAACTCCACCGCGTCGTCATCGACGATGGTGATCCGGCCGACGCCTGCACTGGCCAGGTACAGCCCCGCGGGCGAGCCCAGGCCGCCGGCGCCGACGATCAGCGCGCGCGATGCCAGCAGCCGGCGCTGGCCTTCGATGTCGATCTCGGGCAACAGGATGTGGCGGCTATAGCGCAGCAGCGCCTCATCGTCCAGTTCGCGGTCTTGCTCCATGCTCATGCTCCAGAATGCGAAACGCCAGCCGGAAAGGCTGGCGTCGATAAGCGATTTGTATCGAGCAAAACGCCTGAAACAAGGCGCGCCTCGTAGCTTGGGCCGAGCAAAGCGAAGCCCAACATTACCGCGACGCGACATCGGGCGTTTTGCCTTACTCCTCAGCCACCTTGCGGGCGAACTTGATGCCCAGCTGCTTCAGCTTGCGGTACAAGTGAGTGCGCTCCAGGCCCACCTTCTGCGCCACCCGGCTCATATTGCCGTTCTCCAGCGAGATGTGGTACTCGAAATAGCGGCGCTCCAGCTGTTCGCGCAACTCGCGCAGCGGGATGTTGAAGTCGAAGCCCGACTCCTCCACCGGCTTTTCGTGGCGGAACTGGGCCAGCACCTTGTTGACCTCGCCGGCGTCGACTTCGTCGGACTCGGCGGTCAGCGCCAAGCTCTTGATGATGCTGCGCAGCTGTTCCAAATTGCCCGGCCAGTCATACTGGCGCATCGCGTTCAGCGCGGCGGTGGTCAGCTTGCGCGCCGGCACCTGCTTGGATTCCACCAGCTCCACCAGGATCTGCTCGGCGATGAAAGTGATGTCCTCGGCGTGCTCGCGCAGCGGCGGGATCGGCACGATCACGCTGGACAGCGCAGTCAGCAGGCGGTTGTCGCACTCCGGGTCCACCAGCAGTTCCTGCAGCGGACGGCTGCAGGAGCAGATCAGACGCACGTTGAAGCGGTCGAGCTTGGACAGTAGAAACAGCAGGCCCTGCTGCACACGGCGGCTGTACTGGCCGATCTCCGGCAGGTAGAGCACGCCGTTGTTGGCCTTCTGCAAGAGTTCCAGCGGCGCGTCGGCCAGCTGCTCCAGCTTGGCCGGCGTCACCCACGGCGTATTGCCCTGGTGGAAAAAACGCGCCACCAGCTCGAAGCCGGAGCCGGACTCGCCGGTCAGCAGCACCGGCGACTTCACCTTGGCCACTCGCTCCAGCTGGCGCTTGAGCTCCTGGATCGGCTCGCTGCGGCCCAGCTTGTCCAGGTTCAGCGAGGTATTGGCCTGCATGTCGCCGTACTTCAGCGCGCGCTGAACCGTGGTCAACAGCTTCTGCAGCGCGATCGGCTTTTCCAGGAAATCAAAGGCGCCGATGCGGGTGGCTTCCACCGCGGTGTCTATGCTGGCGTGGCCGGACATCATCACCACCGGCATGTTGAGCAGGCCGGACTTGGCCCATTCCTTCAGCAGGGTGACGCCGTCGCAATCGGGCATCCAGATATCCAGCAGCACCAGCGCCGGCCGGGTCTGATTGCGCAATTGGCGGGCCACTTCGGCGTTTTCCGCCAAAGCCACGGTATAACCTTCGTCCTGCAGGATCTCGGAGAGCAGCTCTCGGATGCCGATCTCGTCGTCCACAATCAAAATGTCGCTGCTACGCATTAGGCCTCCAGCAATGGCAGGGAGAGAAGGACGCGCGCGCCATGCTGCCCGGCGTTCCCCAAAATGACCTGTCCATGGTGTTCTTCCATAATCTTCTTGACCACGGCCAGTCCAAGACCGGTTCCCTTGGCTTTACTGGTCACATATGGCTCGAACGCGCGTCGGAGGATGTCCGGGCCGAAGCCCGCGCCATTGTCCTCGACGCTGACGAGCGCGTTTCCTTCTTCTTGTCGGCTGCTAATTTGAATCATCGGGATGCCAACGTCAAGGACTGCATCCTGGGCGTTTTGCATCAGGTTATGCAGCACCTGCCGCAACAGAGCCGCATCCCCCATGATCATCAGCGGAACTTCGTCCAGCGCAATCTTAACAGCAGGATTGGATTCGTAAAGGGCCATCACCTCCCGGATCACCTGATTGAGATCAAGTTTCACCAGTTTGATCTTGGGCGCGCGGGCATAGTCTCGGAACGCCTCCACCATGCTTTTCAGCGCGCCCACCTGCTTGATGATGGTGTCGGTGGAGCGCTTGAGCATGTCGGCGTCCGGGCCTTCCAGCTTGTCCGCCAGCTTCATCGCCAACCGCTCGGCGGACAGCTGGATGGGCGTCAACGGATTGCGGATCTCGTGCGCCAGGCGCTTGGCCACCTCGCCCCAGGCCGCGTCGCGCTGGGCGCGGGCCAGTTCGGTGATGTCGTTGAACACCAGCACGTAACCGTCGCTGGAATGCTCGGGCAGCCGCGCGCCGCGCACCAGCAGCGTGCGCTCGCCCTGGGCGGTGTCGTAGCCGAGCTGGGTCTGCCAGTCGCTTTCGACGTCGCTGTCTGCGTGCTGCATCACCGTTTCCACCAGGCTGGCCACCGCCGGTATCAGGCCGCCCCACTCGGGAAAACGGTGCTCGGCCAACTGGCTGAAATCGAAGCCCAAAATGCGCGAGGCGCTGGTATTGGCGGCGCGGATCTGCCAGTCGCCGCCGAAAGCGATCACCCCGGCCGACAAATTCGCCAGTATGCTTTCCAGATAAAGCTTGCCGCCCTCGAGCTCGCCGCGGCTCTTTTCCGCCAGCTGCCGCGCCTCGTCCAATTGCTGCGTCATACGGTTGAACAGCGTGGTCAGCATGCCCAGCTCGTCGCGGCGGTAGACCGGATGGCGCTTGGAAAAGTCGCCCTGCGCCACCGCACGGGTGCCCGCCGCCAGCTCGGACAAGGGCGCCGACAGCCGCTCCGATAGGAACAGCGCGAAAGCCAGCGCCGCCGTCAGCGCCAGCAGCACCGCCAGCGCCAGCGTCAGCATGTAGAAGGTGCGCAAGCCCTGCCGCGCCAGCAGCAATTGCCGATATTCGGAGCGAGCGCTTTCGATCTGTTCGGCGTCGCGGCTGATATCGGCCGGCGCCGCCTGCAGCAGCTGCAGCACCCGCGTCTGCTCGCCCGGGCCCCGGTAAGCCAGCAGCACTCTCAGCGCCAAGCCGTTGTTGCCGTCGTTCTCTATGCTCTGCTGCGGCGTGCGCAGCTTGACTCCCCGCAGCGCTTCATGGCCTGGGGATTGCGGCAGTCCGCGCGCGTCGCCGCCGGCGAAAGCCAGCAGCTGGCCGTTGCCGCGGTTGAAGATGGCGATTTCCTTCAGGCCCAGCTGCTCGCGCAGCCGTTCCAGCCGCACCGGCAGCACGCCGTCCGGCAGCGCCTCCACCTCGTCCTGCACCATCCGCCCCTTGCGGCCGACATCGTCCAACACGTAGTTGAGCGCGCTGCGGCCCAACACCAGGCCGCGGTCCAACGCCGCCTCGACGCGCACGTCGAACCAGCTTTCAATGCTGCGGGTCAGGAATTGCGCCGACACGGTGAAAACCAGCAGGCCCGGCACCAGCGCGACGCCGGCGAACATCAGCGCCAGCTTCTGCGTCAGCTTGGCGCCGAACACGCGGTTCTTCACCCGCTGGCGCAAGCGCCACAGCTGGCGGCCCACCACGCCGAGCAGGGCCAGCAGCAGCAGGCTGTTGAGGCCGAAAACCCACCAGTAGTAATCGTTGAGCTTGGAAGCGTTGCCGGTGGCCACCGCCAGCAGATAAAGCAGGATGGCCCCGACCGTCGCCATCGCGATGGTGGCGTAGCGCATCAGCCGGCGTCCTTGACGTCCAGCTTGATCCAGCCGGAATCCAGCGACCAGTCGTCAGAGCCCAGCGCGTTCATCTGGAAGGGTTTGGGCAGATCGCCGATGTCCAGCAGCAGCCGGACCTGGCCGGCCACCTGGCCGGGCCTCTTCGGATCCAGCGTGCCGGGATTGAGCACTCGCCAGCCCTGGATCGCGCCGAGAGCGGACAAGGCTTCGCGCAAGGTGGGATAGTAATTGGACAGGCTGCCGATGGTGACGCGGTAGCGACCGGTCAACGGCTGGTAGGACAGTTTGAAAGCCAGCTGCGCGTGCGGGTCGAACCACTCGCGCAGCGACAGGTAATATGACGTGGCGCGGGGCTTGGTCAGCTCGAACTCCAAGCGGAAGCCCAGCACCACCCCCTGCTCCAGCGCCTCGCTGAGGCTGGGGGTGAGTTTGGTGAGGAACCGGGTGCTGACCGCCAGCGTGCCGTCCGGCATCACTTCGGCCTCCGCGCGGCGCGAGCCTATGGTGTCGGCCAGCGCCGGCGGCAGCAGGCAACAGAGCAGAGCCAACAGCAGGCTAATGTTTCTCAAGCAGCGCGTAATAGAAGCCGTCATGTCGCTCACAAGGCAGCAGTTGTTCTTCTTTCAGGCACACCGCGTCCGCGTGGCGCTTGAGGAAGCCCTCCAATTGCTGGCGGTTTTCTTCGGGAAAAATCGAGCAGGTAGCGTATAGCATTTTTCCCCCGCTGGCGAGCAGCGGCCACAGCGCGTCGGCCATCGCCGCCTGCTGCTCTCCCAGCGCGGCGAAATCCCCGGGCCGGCGCAGCCACTTGATGTCCGGATGGCGTCTCACCACGCCGGAAGCCGAGCACGGCACGTCGGCCAGGATGCGGTCGAACGGACGGCCGCCCCACCAGTCGTCCGGCCGCGACGCGTCGGCCTCGATCAGCTGGGCGGACAGGCCCAGCCGCCGCAGATTGTCGCCGACGCGGGCCAGGCGCGTGGCGTCGATGTCCAGCGCGGTCACCTCCACGTCGGCGCGCTCCAGCATGTGGCCGGTCTTGCCGCCCGGCGCGGCGCAAGCGTCCAGCACCCGCAGGCCCGGCTGCAGGTCCAGCCAGTGCGCGGCGCGCTGCGCGCCCTCGTCCTGCACCGAGGCCAAGCCGTCGGCGAAGCCGGGCAGATCGCGCACCGCCACCGGCCGCGCCAGTTGCACCGCGTCGTCGCCCAGCGCCTTGGCCGCCAGGCCAGCCTCCTCCAGCCGGCCCAGATAATCCTCCACCGAAATGCGGCGGCGGTTGACGCGCAGCGTCAGCGGCGGGTGGACATTGCTGGCGTCCAGGATGCCGCGCCATTCCGCCGGATAAGCCGCCTTCAGCCGCGCCACCCACCAGTCCGGATGGTTGGCCTGCGCCACCTCGTCGGCCGCGGCGTTGGCCAGCAGCTCGTCGCGGCGGCGCTGGAAGTTGCGCAGCACGCCGTTTACCAGCGCCTTGAACTTGCCGCGCGCCATCATGCCGGCCAGCGTCACCGCCTCGTGCACCACCGCGTACTGCGCGGCGCGGGTGTATTGCAGCTGGTACAGCGCGATCAGCAGCAGGCGCTCCACCTGCGGCTCCGGCAGCGGATGCGGCACCAGCTGGCGCAGGCAGTGGCGCAGCACGCCCAGATGGCGCAGGCTGCCGTAGCTCAGGTCCTGCAGCGCGCCGCGCTCGGCGGGCGTCAGCTTGCCGGCCTGGCGATGGGCGTCGGCCAGCGCGTCGGTGAGGGTGGTGCCGGCCTCGATGCGGGCCAGGATCTCGGCGGCCAGTTGCTGGATTTGATGCATGGTGTGTCTTTCGATGAAACAAGGCCAGTCCTGGGGACTGGCCGCGGGTCGGTTCAGGTGCTTGCGTCAACAGGCGCCGCGCGCCAGCGCGTGCAGCCGTTCAATGCGGTCGGCGGTATGCGGGTGGGTGCGGAACAAATCGCCGACGCCGCCGCCGGACAGCGGATTGATGATCATCATCTGCGCGGTCTCCGGGTGCGCCTCTGCGGCCGGCATCGCAATGCCCTGGGCATAATATTCGATTTTCTGCAAAGCGGAAGCCAAAGCCAGCGGATCGCCGGAAATTTCAGCTCCGCCCCGGTCGGCTTCGAACTCGCGCGCGCGCGAGATCGCCATCTGGATCAGGCTGGCCGCCACCGGCGCGAGAAAAGCCACCGCCAGCCGCGGCAGCAGGCCGACCGGCTGGCCGTTCTCGTCGCGGCCGCCGAAGAACATGGCGAAGTTGGCCAGCGCGGAGATCGCGCCCGCCATCGTCGCGGAGAGGGTGGAGATCAGCGTGTCGCGGTGCTTGACGTGGGCCAGCTCATGGGCCATCACGCCGCGCAGTTCGCGGTAGTCGAGCATGCGCATGATGCCGCTGGTGGCGGCCACCGCGGCGTTCTCCGGATTGCGGCCGGTGGCGAAGGCGTTGGGCTGGTCCTCGTGGATCACGTAAACGCGCGGCATCGGCAGGCCGGCGCGCTGCGCCAGCTCCGCCACCATGCTATAGAATTCGGGCGCGCTGTTGGCGTCCACTTCCTGCGCGTTGTACATCGACAGCACCATGCGGTCGGAATTCCACCAGGCGAACAGATTCATGCCGCCGCCGAACAACAGCGCCAGCAACATGCCGCCCTTGCCGCCCAACATGCCGCCGATCAGGACGAACAGGGCCATGATCGCGGCCATCAGCAGCGTGGTCTTCAGCCAGTTATCGTTCATGCTCTCCTCTCGCAACTGCGGGTTTGCCTATTTTTTAGAGACTGCGCGCGATCTTTTTTCCAGACTTGCGGCCAACGGAGAACCGCCGCCACGAGAAAAAGACCGTAAGTAGACTCTTAGTGCGTCAAACGCCCAGGCGGGTTCCCGCCGGCAGGCTCTTGCCGGCGACGAAATCGCGCGCGGCCAGCCGCTTGCCGCCGGCGGCCTGCAGCACGGTCAGCCGCACCAGGCCCTGTCCGGCCCCCACCAGCACGCCGTCGGCGTCGGCGGACACCACCGCGCCCGGCTCCGCGGAACCGGCCTCGGCGCTGGCCAGCCACAGCTTCAGCGGCTCGCCGCCAAACTGGGTGAAGGCCCCCGGCGCCGGGTTGTAGGCGCGGATCGCGCGGGCGACATCCTCTGCCGACAGCGTCCAGTCGACCTCGGCTTCGGCCTTGGACAGCTTTTGCGCGTAGGTGACGCCGTCTTCCGGCTGCTTTTGCGGCAGGATCGCGTCCAGGCGGCCCAGCGTCTCGACGATGGCCTGCGCGCCGCAGGCGGCCAGCTTGTCGTGCAGCGTGGCGGCGGTTTCGTCGGCGGCGATCGCCAGCGGGTGGATACTCAGCATGTCGCCGGTGTCGAGGCCGACGTCCATCTGCATGATGGTGATGCCGGTTTCCGCGTCGCCGGCCAGGATGGCGCGCTGGATCGGCGCCGCGCCGCGCCAGCGCGGCAGCAAGGACGCGTGGATGTTCAAGCAGCCGCGCGCCGGAATCTCCAGCACGTCCTGCGGCAGAATCAGGCCGTAGGCGGCCACCACCATCACCTCGGCGCCGACGTCGCGCAGCATCTGCTGCGCTTCCAGGTTGCCGCGCAGCTTTTCCGGCTGCTCGACGCGCAGGCCATGCGCCAGCGCCACTTCCTTGACCGGGCTCGGCTTCAGCTTCATGCCGCGGCCTGCCGGCCGGTCGGGCTGAGTCAGCACCAGCGCGATCTCGTGGCCGGCGTCTATCAGCGCGCGCAGCGCGGCGGCGGCGAATTCCGGCGTACCGGCAAAAATCAGTTTCATCTTGATCAGTTCCCCGACAACGACAGCGGCGCCGTCGCGCGGCGCCGCCTGCTCCTGGCCATCCGGCCGGAAATTACATGTTCTGCTTTTCGCGCTTTTTCAACTTGGTCTTGATGCGGGTCTGCTTCATCTGCGACAGCCGCTCGACAAACACCACGCCGTTCAGGTGGTCGATCTCATGCTGGATGCAGATCGCCAGCAGGCCGTCGGCCTCCAGCTCGAACGGTTTGCCGTCGCGGTCCAGCGCCTTCACTTTGACGTGCTCGGCGCGGGTCACCTTGTCGTAGATGCCGGGCACCGACAGGCAGCCTTCCTCATAGACGGTCTCGCCGTCCTTGGCGACGATTTCCGGGTTGATGAACACCCGGCGCTCGTCGCGCTCCTCCGAGATGTCCATCACCACCAGGCGGCGATGGTAATCGACCTGCGTGGCCGCCAGGCCGATGCCCTTGGCCTCGTACATGGTCTCGAACATATCGTCTATCTGCTGCTGCAACGCGGCGTCGAAAACCTCCACCGGCTTGGCCACCGTGTGCAGTCTTTCGTCCGGGTAATGCAAAATGTTCAACAGCGCCATTGCTATCCACTCACTCCAAGTTGTCGTATTGCCGCGCCCGCGTCGATAATAGAGCGGTTCGGCGCAGCTTCGTTCCTCTCCGGCGCCGCGCCTTGGCGCGCCGGCATCAAAATTGGGATTCCTCGCATGCGTAAACGCATTATATCGCTTGCCCTGCTGATGGGGCTGGCCTTTCCCGCCTTTTCAGACGATCTGACCGTCAAGCCCGACGCCCCCACGCGCTACACGGTCGCGCGCGGCGACACGCTGTGGAGCATCGCCGGCCATTACCTGCAAAGCCCTTGGCGCTGGCCGGAGCTGTGGCGGATGAACCGCGACCAGGTCCGCAACCCGCACTGGATCTACCCGGGCAATGTGCTGGTGCTCGATTACGTCAACGGCCGGCCCAGGCTCAGCCTGGCTTCCGACATCCAGCGCGAGGTCAAGCTGTCGCCCCAGGCCAGGCCCGAGGAGCAGGACCGCGCGATCGCCAGCATCCCCGCCGAGGCGATCGAGCCCTTCCTCGCGCGGCCGCTGGTCGTCGATCCCGCCCAGTTCGCCACCGGGCCGAGGCTGGTGGCCGGACCGGACGAGCGGCTCAGCATCACCCAGAGCGACCGCGTCTACGCCAGCGGCGTGACCGAGAACGGCACCTGGCAGGCTTACCGGCTGGGCAAGCAGCTGGTGGACCCCGACAGCAAGGAAGTGCTAGGGGTCGAAGCCGTATATGGTGGCGATCTGGCGGTAGACAAGCTGCGTCCCGACATCCAGACGCTGACCGTCCGCAGCGTGGCCGGCGAAGTGCTGGTCGGCGACCACCTGGTGCGCGCGCCCAAGGCCGCCTTCGTCAACTATGTGCCGCGACGCCCGGAAGAAGACCTGCGCGGCAAGATCATCGCCGTCTATCAGGGCATAGACGGCGCCGCCCAGTACTCGACGGTGGCGATCAACCTCGGCGAGCGCAACCACATCGAGCCGGGCCTGGTGTTCGGCATCTACAAGAAGGGCAATTCCATCACCATCGCCGACGCCGCCGGCAAGAAGCGCGAAACCCAGCTGCCGACCGAGCAGGCCGGCTCGCTGTTCGTCTACCGCGTGTTCGACAAGGTGTCCTACGCGCTGGTGCTGGACAGCAAGGGCGCCCTCTACGTCGGCGACAGCGTCGCCACGCCGGAAGACTGATGACGACTGAACTGCAAGGCTGGCTGACGCTGGCGCTGACCCCCGGCATCGGACCGGTCGGATTTCTCAAGCTGATCGACGCGTTCGGCTCGGCCGGACACGCCGCCGCCGCCCGCGCCGCCCAAACCGAAAAGCTGGTGGGCCGCGAAGCGGCGGAAGCGCTGCAAGCCGGCGCGGCCGCGGAAGACGTTCAGGCCGCGCTGGCCTGGGCCGCGGGCGACGGCTGCCATTTGATCACGCTGCAGGACGACGACTACCCGCCGCAATTGGCGGAGGCCGCGTCGCCGCCGCCGCTGCTGTTCGGCCGCGGCCGGCGCGAACTGCTGGCGCGGCCGATGCTGGCCGTGGTCGGCAGCCGCGCCGCTACCCCGCAGGGCAAGCGCAACGCAGAAGACTTCTCGTCCGCGCTGGCCGCCCACGGCTACACCATCGTCAGCGGCCTGGCCAGCGGCATCGACGCCGCCGCCCACCACGGCGCGCTCGCGCATCCGGCGTCCACCATCGCGGTGATCGGCACCGGCATCGACCGCGTCTATCCGGCGTCCAACCGCCAGCTGGCGCACCGCGTCGCGGCGGAGGGCCTGATCCTGTCTGAGTTCCCGCTGGGCATGGGGCCGCTGGCCGGCCACTTCCCGCGCCGCAACCGCATCATCGCCGGCCTCGCCCTCGGCTGCCTGGTGGTGGAGGCCGGCACCGCCTCCGGCTCGCTGATCAGCGCGCGGCTGGCGATGGAGAGCAACCGCGACGTGATGGCGATACCGGGCAGCATCCACAATGCCCAGGCTCGCGGCTGCCACCGGCTGATCAAGGACGGCGCGCGGCTGGTGGAAACCGTGGACGACGTGCTGGACGAGATCGGCCGGCTGCCCGCCGCGCCGGCCGCCATCGCGCGGGACGCTGAGCCGGAAGCGCCGCCGCTGCTGCTCAGCATGGGTTGGGAGCCGGTGCTGGCGGATTCGCTGGCCGGGACGCTCGGGTTGACTCCCGGAGAGGTTTACGCGATGCTGCTCGAACTGGAACTGGCAGGCCGCGTGGCCAGCCTGCCGGGCGGCCGCTTCCAGCGGCTCGCACAACTCTGAGCGCCCAGCGTTCTTCACGAAAAATACCGATGTTTGACGTACTCACCTATTTATTCGAGCAATACAGCGACCCCGCCGCCTTCGGCGATCGCGGCGCCCTGACCCGCCAGCTGAACGCCGTCGGCTTCGACGACGACGACATCGGCGAAGCGCTGGACTGGCTGGACAGCGTCAGCGAAACCAGCGTCGAGCCTTATCTGGGCGCCGACGAGGGCAGCGGCCTGCGCGTCTACGCCGACAGCGAACTGGAGCACCTGCCGCCCGACGTGCGCGGCTTGATCCAGTTTTTGGAAGACAACGGCGCGCTCAGTCCCGCCCAGCGCGAAATGGTGATCGACCGCCTGCTGGAGCTGGACCCCGAGGATCTGGACGTCGATACCGCCAAGCTGCTGGTGCTGATGGTGTTGTGGGCGCAACAGGCGGAACTGCCCATCCTGCTGGGCGAGGCGCTGCTGGAAGCGGTGCATGGCGAACCAACCATGCAATAGCTTGTCAGCCTCGGTGTAGCGGGCTTAACATGCCGCCGACCGATCGTGACCCTATTTAGCATTCAAGAGCGCCCTTGCGCTCTTGTTTTGTTTGACGGATATAACAAGATGTGTCGGCCGGGCGCGTCCGGCCTCGAATTTTGCTGAAAAGATAATATGCCCTCCAGCCTCCTGATCGTTGAATCGCCATCGAAGGCGAAAACGCTGAAAAAATACCTGGGCCCGGACTTCGAGGTCCTGGCCTCCTACGGCCACGTGCGCGATCTGGTGCCGAAGAACGGCGCCGTCGATCCGGAAAAAGACTTCGCGATGAAGTACCAGCTGATCGCGCGCAACAGCAAGCACGTAGACGCCATCGTCAGCGCAGTGCGCGAGGCCGACCACGTCTATCTGGCGACTGACCCGGACCGCGAAGGCGAAGCCATTTCCTGGCATCTGGTGCAGATCCTCAACAGCAAGAAGCTGCTGAAGGACAAGACCGCCCAGCGCGTAGTGTTCCACGAGATCACCAAGAACGCGGTGCTGGACGCGATCCAGAACCCGCGCGACATCGCGCAGGACCTGGTGGATGCGCAGCAGGCGCGCCGCGCGCTGGACTACCTGGTGGGCTTCAACCTATCGCCGCTGCTGTGGAAGAAGATCCGCCGCGGCCTGTCCGCCGGCCGCGTGCAGAGCCCGGCGCTGCGGCTGATCTGCGAGCGCGAGAACGAGATCAAGGCCTTCGAGCAGCAGGAATACTGGTCGGTCCACCTCGACAGCCACAAGAGCCGCACCAAGTTCTCGGCCAAGCTGACCCAGCTCGCCGGCAAGAAGCTCGACCAGTTCGACATCCCGAACGAAGCCGAGCAGGCCGCCGTGCTGGCCCGCCTGCAGAACCTGCCGGCCACGGTCGGCTCCATCGAGAAGAAAAAGAAATCGCGCAGCCCCGCCGCGCCGTTCACCACCTCGACGCTGCAACAGGAGGCCGTGCGCAAGCTGGGCATGACCACCGACCGCGCAATGCGCACCGCGCAGCAGCTGTACGAGGGCATGGACATCGGCCAGGGCACCGTCGGTCTGATCACCTATATGCGTACCGACTCGGTGGCGCTGGCCAATGAGGCGGTGGAGGAGATTCGCGGCTATATAGGCCTGAAATGGGACGCCGATTTCCTGCCGAAGAACCCGGTCGCCTACAAGAGCAAGGCCAAGAACGCCCAGGAAGCGCACGAGGCCATCCGCCCGACGTCCATCCTGCGCACGCCGGAGATGGTCAAGCCCTTCCTGACCACCGACCAGTTCAAACTGTACGACATGATCTGGAAACGGACGCTGGCCTGCCAGATGGCGCCGGCCAAGTTCGACACCACCAGCGTCGACATCCTGGTGGGCGAAGGCGTGTTCCGCGCCAGCGGCCAGGTGCAGACCTTCGCCGGCTTCCTCGCCGTGTACGAGGAGGACGTCGACGACGCCGAGGATGAAGACAACGCCAAGCTGCCGCAGCTTGCCGAAGGCGAAGAGCTGCCGGTGGACAAGCTGTACGGCGAGCAGCACTTCACCCAGCCGCCGCCGCGCTTCTCCGAAGCCAGCCTGGTGAAGGCGCTGGAAGAATTCGGCATCGGCCGGCCGTCCACCTACGCCAGCATCATCTCGACGCTGAAGGACCGCGAATACGTGATCCTGGACAAGAAGCGCTTCCTGCCGACAGACACCGGCGACATCGTCAACAAATTCCTGACCGAGCACTTCGCCCAGTACGTCGACTACAACTTCACCGCCAAGCTGGAAGACCAGCTGGACGAGATCGCCAATGGCGGCCGCCAGTGGGTGCCGGTGATGGACACCTTCTGGAAGGGCTTCAAGAAGCAGATCGACGAGAAGGAAAGCATCTCCCGCGCCGAAGTCACCACCGAGAGCCTGGACGAGGACTGCCCGAAATGCGGCAAGCCGCTGTCGATCAAGTTCGGCAAGCGCGGCCGCTTCATCGCCTGCACTGGCTACCCGGAATGCGATTACACCCGCAACATGGGCGAGACAGCGGAGCAAGCGGCCGAGGAAGCCGAAGCGCCGACGGTGATAGAAGGCCGCTCCTGCCCGGACTGCGGCGGCGAGCTGCACATCAAGAAGGGCCGCTACGGCAAGTTCATCGGCTGCGCCAACTATCCAAAGTGCAAGCACATCGAGCCGCTGGAGAAGCCGCGCGAGACCGGCGTCACCTGCCCGGAATGCAAGACCGGCCAGCTGATCGAGCGCAAGAGCCGCTACGGCAAGCTGTTCTACAGCTGCAACACCTATCCGAAGTGCAAGTACGCGACCTGGAATCCACCGATCGCCGAGCCGTGCCCGAAGTGCAACTGGCCGATCCTGACGATCAAGACCACCAAACGCCGCGGCACCGAGAAGGTGTGCCCGCAGAAAGAATGCGGACACGCCGAGCAGATCGCGCCGCCGGAAGGCAAGGAAGAGGCCAACCCTGCGTAAGTCTGGCTCTCCCGAACCGATCAACAAACAGCCCTGCCGGCGTTGCCGGCAGGGCTGTTTTTCGTCTCCGGCGAGTCAATCCATCAGGCCAACTAAGCTGACTTAGCCAGCAAGCTCACTCCCCAGCGCCCAACAGAGTGAAGTGCCCCAATGGCATATGCACGCTTTGCAATGCCGGCACCGCGTGGGCTGCGCCGAGCAAAGTCACGGCTTGCAGGTATTGAGGGTGCGAATGAGGCACGCACCAAAGCAGGCTGATATCCACCGCGGCATCGCTCGGCAGCAGCTTGCCATCCGGTCCCTCCAGATGCAGCTTGAGATGGCCAGCATAATGCGGCGGTGTAATCGTGGAAACATGCAGCTCCTGGAAATTGTTCACCACATTCACCAGACCGCTATCAAAGGCCGCCGCCGGATCTTCCGAATACATCCGCAACTTGGATCCAGGCGGCACGCGACGGCATTTCAAGACAAAACTGAACTGTTCAGGCGTTGCGTCCTGATTATGAAACACCAGAGATTCATCTCCGCTCTTGAGCTGCGGGTCAACATTCCTCCAGGCCATTGCGCCGTTATACTGAATCCACTGAGCGGAATTCCAGTTCCCCGTCGTATAAGTCAGCGGATTATTTTTGCTGAAAAATGGATAAGACGCCGTAGAGACTATGCACACATGCTGAGGGGTTCTCAAATCAAGAATAAAGCCTTCCGACGCCCCTTTATCTCCCATATTCAAAAGAGCAAGTCCGCCACGTTCATTTAAAACCTCGCCCTGCCGCTTCCCGCCATTTACAGTACGACATTGCACCCAAGAGGAAGGCGGCTGATTGAATCCACCATCAACATAAAACATTTGCACGCTTATATTGCTTATCTTGCCATTGAATGCCCTATTTTGACAACGAGTATAAATATAATTCTTGCCGACTTTAGGCGTCTTATAAAACTCGGACTCCCATTGACTGATCAATTGCTCAGCCGTCAATGGAACATCTTGATTGCAAACAATGTCCAAGGAGTCAGTGTAAACCGCTTGAGGAACACTGCCTGCATCGTATTTGTTTTTTCGGCATAAAATGCCCCGCCACTGCTTCATGGCACTCCTGGCATAGGGCAAGGATGTATCATAACGAATGCCCAACGCCTCGGTCAGGTGATGAGCCATCACTTCAGGATGCTGGCCATCATCTTGCCAATAGGAATCGATATAGACTCCAGCAAACACATTCGCCATATCCTGAACCGTAAGACTGGGCGATAATTGATCGTATATCTGCTCCATCGCCAAGACATCGCTGATTGGAATGGGAGGATTATCATGCAGTCGGCACTTGATGACGGCCTGCCACAATTGATCCATATTTTGGATCTGATCCAAACCAATTGCTGATTCTTTCAAAAAATCATTCATGATATAGACTCCAAAAATAATCAAAAACCAAGAATTAGGAGAAGTCGATTTCACGCGCAAATACCTTCTCCTATTTTGTGCGCCACCCCATATATTGGCTTTGGCCCACTGCACTCACACTCCTACCATTCATACATTCAAATCGGCATGCCAAAGAGTGTATAAATAGCAGTTGAATGAGTTATCGGCACTCATCAGGAGAAGGTTGAGAGATTTTGAAATAAATTAGGCTGATAGAAAGATCAGTCAAAATAACTATGGAAACTGCTCTTTATGACAGAATTTTACTGAGACTTTCCATGATATTGAGATTTATAAATAGTGAACCACAATATGGAGTACCACCTTTTGAAAAACCAGGATTCTACGGATTGACAATTGCTGGCGCGGAAGAAAGGCATGATTTTTACGGGCTCAGACCGCCAGGATAAAATTCCAAATGAATGGCAATGAGCAATGGAATTGCCAATTGTTATGAAATTGGCAGAAAGTGACCATGATGGCCCGGAAGAATCCGTTCGCTGCCGATTTTGTTGCGGATCGGCATCATCCAGGCAAACACGGCCGTTGCAGGCAGCAAGCCGGCAGCATGATTAAGTTATTGATTATATGGAAAGCCACTCGCCCTCCAGCGCTATAATCGCCGTCTATGGCCCCCCCACCCTCAATCCAATTCGTCCCGGCGGATCGCCGCCGCGACACACCACCTGCGCAGGTCCTGGGAGCCGCCGAGTCCGCACCAATGGATAGAAACCATGAAAGTCAGCAGCCACTTCCCGCTCACCGGCGCCGCATCCTCACCCTGCTTGGCTTCGCGGGCCACGCCTACCTGATCCTGCCCGTTGCCTTCCTGATCGCCTTCTTCGGCCTGTCCGCGGCCGACCGCGCGCAGATCGCCGACATGACGCCGCACGCCGCAGCGATGCTGCTGCCGGCCTCCGAGCACCCGTTGTTGCCGCTGGACGCCTTCCGCGGCCAGGATCTGATGTTCTACCAAGCCGCAGCCCGGTGTACCGCACCCTGGTCGCGCGCGACTCGTGCTGGCAGCTGCTGGGCAAACAAGGCAAGGTCGCGGAGGAACCGGGCTGCACCCGCGTCTATCCCGGCTATCCAGACCACAGACAATGCTGAGGCCCGGTCAGGCAGCGGCCCGGCCTGCCTCCGCTTCGCGAATCTCGCGCGCCAGGAAGTAATTGAGCGCGGTGCGCAGCACTGCGATGGCGCCTAGCTTGCCGATCTGGTCCCAGCTGGGCGCCACCGCGGTGGACAGGATGTCGGCCGCCAGCTGCAGCTCCAGCGCCAGGGCGAGGAAGCGCGCGAAGGTCAGCCGCAGCCGGTTGTAGTCGCTATGCTGCCCGGCCAGGCTCTGCCGCAGCCAGCGGCCCGCCACCAGCAGCACGCCGGCGGCGATCGCCAGCGCGCCGCAGGCCTCCACCGCCAGTTTCAGCCACAGCGCCAGGTTCTGCACCAGCTCTTCGACGCCGGCCTGTTGCGGGGAAATCCACATATCGCTCTCCTGTTTCCGGACAAAACAAAGGCCCCGCCGCGGCGGGGCCTGGTTGTCAGAACCGGACGACCAAGTTCGGTTCCCTCAGCCGAACAGCACGATGCCCCAGACCGTGGCCAGATTGATCAGGCCCAGCAGTTGGGCGGCGCTGCCCATGTCCTTGGCCCGCTTGGCCAGCGGATGGCGCTCCAGCGAAGTATGGTCGACCGCCGCCTCGATCGCGGAATTGAGCAGCTCGATGATCAGCGTGGCCAGGCTGCTGGCCACCAGCAGCGCGCGGGCCAGCGGCGTGGTATGGACGATGAAGGCGGCCGGGATCAGGATCAGCGCCAGGATGGTCAACTGGCGGAACGCGTCCTCATGGCGGAACGCCGCCTTCAGGCCGTCCAGCGAATAGCCTAAGGCATTGACCAGCCGGGTGATGCCGGTCTTGCCCTTGAACGGACTTTCCTGCGGTTTTCCCATCATCGCTCCACAATCCGGCGGCGCCGGCTTTCAAAAGACCGGCATGGTAGCGCGGATGCGCCGCGCGGCAAAGCGCTCAATGCTGGCAGCGCCGCTCCAGCGCGTCGAGGTACAGGCCGGCGACGTTGATGCCGGTCTGGTCCATGATCTCGCGGAAGCAGGTCGGGCTGGTGACGTTGACCTCGGTCAGGTAGTTGCCGATCACGTCCAGGCCGGCCAGCAGGATGCCGCGCTTCTTCAGCTCCGGCCCCACCGCCTCGGCGATCTCGCGGTCCCGCGCGCTCAAGGGCCTGGCCTCGCCGCGGCCGCCGGCCGCCAGGTTGCCGCGGGTCTCGCCGGCGGCGGGAATGCGCGCCAGGCAGTGGTCGACCGGCACGCCGTCTATCACCAGGATGCGCTTGTCGCCGTCGCGGATCTCGGGGATGTAGCGCTGCGCCATCACCGTGCGCTTGCCGCGCCAGGTAATGGTTTCGATGATCACCGACAGGTTGGGATCGTCCGGCTTGACGCGGAAGATGCTGTCGCCGCCCATGCTGTCCAGCGGCTTCAGGATCACGTCCTGGTGCTGGTTGACGAAGGCGCGCAGGCGGTGGGCCTCGCCGGTGATCAGCGTCGGCGAGATCAGCTCCGGGAAGTGCAGGATGGCCAGCTTCTCATTGAAGTCCCGCAGCGCCTGGCCGCTGGTGAACACCTTGACGCCCTGCTCCTCGGCCAGCGAGAACAGCTGGGACGCGTACAAGTATTCCATGTCGAACGGTGGGTCCTTGCGCATCACCACCGCGCTGAAGGCGGTCAGCGGCTGGCGCAGCTTCTGGCCCAGCTTGTACCAGTTCTGGCGATCCTCGGTGATGGCCAGGTCGCAGGCGTCCACCTGCAGGCGGCCGCCCTCCACCGACAGCTGGCGCGCCTCGGCGAAGCTGAGCGCGTGGCCGCGGCGGTGCGCCTCCTCCATCATCGCGAAGGTGGTGTCCTTGTAAATCTTGAAATGTTCCAGCGGGTCGGCAATGAACAGGATGCGCATGTCTATGCTCCAGCGGGGGTTATTCGGCGTCCGGATCGGTGGCTTCCAGCTCCAGCGAGGCCGCCAGCAGCGCCAGCCGCGAGATCACGCCGTAGGCGTAGAAGCGGTTGGGCGCGCAATCGGGCAGGCCCTTGCGGTCCGGCAGGCACGGCGTCTCGAACGACAGCGGCACAAAGTGCATGCCCGGCGCGTTCAGGTTCTCGTCGATGCCGCGGCCGGTGTGCACGCGGTAGAAGCCGCCGATCACGTAGCGGTCCATCATGTAGACCACCGGCTCGGCCACCGCCTCGTTGACGGTCTCGAAGGTGTAGACGCCCTCCTGGATGATCACCTCGGACACTTCCAAGCCTTCCTTGACCACCGACATCTTGTTGCGCGCCTTGCGATTGAGGCCGATCACCTCGTCCGGGCTCTTCACGCTCATCACGCCCATGCCGTAGGTGCCGGCGTCGGCCTTGACGATGACGAAGGGGTCGTTGTCGATGCCGTATTCGCGGTATTTGCGGCGGATCTTGTCCAGCATCTGCGACACGGTCTCAGCCAGCTGTTCCTCGCCGGTGCGGGCGTGGAAATCCAGGCCGCCGCAGCTGGCGAAGTAGGGATTGATGGTCCATGGGTCGATGGAGATCAGCCGGGCGAAGTCGTCGCACACCTTGTTGTACGCTTCGAAATGATGGGTCTTGCGGCGCACCGCCCAACCGGCGTGCAGCGGCGGCAGCAGCGTCTGCTCCAGGTTCTTCAGCAGGTCGGGAATGCCGCCGGACAAGTCGTTGTTGAGCAGCACCACGCAGGGGTTGAAACCATCGGCCAACACCAGGCGGTTGCCGCGGCGCTCCAGCGGCTCCAGCGTCAGCTTGTCGCCATTGGCGGCGATCAGCTCGGTCGGCTCGGTGATCTCAGGATTCAGCGAGCCCAGGCGGACCTTCAGGCCGGCCTGCTCGAAGATGTGCACCAGCGTGGCGACGTTCTGCAGGTAGAAAGTATTGCGGGTGTGATTCTCCGGGATCAGCAGGATGCTGCGCGCTTCCGGACATACCTTGTCCACCGCGCTCTGCGCCGCTTGCACCGCCAGCGGCAGGAATTCCGGGTTCAGATTGTTGTGGCCGCCGGGAAACAGGTTCATGTCCACCGGCGCCAGCTTGAAGCCGCTGTTGCGCAGGTCCACCGAGCCGTAGAACGGCGTGGCGTGGGCATGCCACTGGCTGCGGAACCAGTGCTCGATCTGCGGCTGGGCGGCCAGGATTCGGCTTTCCAGCTCGTAAAGCGGACCGGTGAGAGCGGTGGCCAGGTGCGGAACAGGTGGCATGATATCCCCTTGGAACGGACGTTGAATTCGCTAATGGTGGGGGTGGCGACAGTCATATTCAAGTGCCGGCGCGCAATGCGGCCCGCCAGGCAGGCGAAAATCCGGTCCCAGCCGCAGAGCGGCGGCCCGCAGCGCAGGCATTCCCGCGGCGGCGATTTCCTCGCCTTTCGCCAGGACTCTCATCATAGCTCGCCGGACAAACAAAAAGGCGCCGCGAAACGCGGCGCCCTCCAAGGCATGACGGCCAGCCTGATTACAGCGGCCATTCCTCGCCATAGGCTTCGAAGTAGATGTCCTTCAAAGAGTCCCAGTCGAAGAAGTGGTTCTGGCAACCCGGCGTGGTGACCTTGATCGCGCCGATCACATTGGCCAGGCGGCCGGTGATCTTCCAGTCCACGCCGCGGCTGATGCCCCACAGCAGGCCGGCGCGGAACGCGTCGCCGCACCCCATCGGATCTACCGGCTTGATGGGCATCTGCACGCGCGGAATCAGGTGCACGGTGTCGTCGACGTAGATCTCCGCGCCCTTGGAGCCGCGGGTGACGATCAGGGCCTTCACCTTCTTGCGCAGGTCGTCGACGGTCAGGCCGGCGCGCTCGCGCATCAGCTCGCTCTCGTAGTCGTTGATCGCCACGTAGCTGGCCAGCTCGACGATCTCGTGGATCTCGTCGCTGGACAGCAGCGGCAGCTCCTGGCCCGGATCGAAGATGAACGGAATGCCCGCCGCCGCCAGCTCCCGCGAGTGCTGGATGAAGGCGGTGTAGCCACCCGGCGACAGGATGGCCAGCTCGATCGGGTCTTTGATGTCGGACACGTGGTTCTCGGTGGCGAAATCCATCGCGCCCGGATGGAAGGCCATCAGCTGGTTGCCGTCCTTGTCGGCAATGCCGAAGCATTGCGGGGTATACTGCTTGCGGATCAGGCGGATGAAGCGGTCGTCCACGCCCACCCGCTTCAGGTGCTGGCGATATGGCTCGAAGTCCTCGCCCACCACGCCCATCACGATCGGCGTCTCGCCCAGCAGGCACAGGCTGTAGGCGATGTTGCCGGCCATGCCGCCGAATTCGCGGCGCATCGTCGGAGCGAGGAAGGTGGTCGAAATCTTGTGCAGCTGATCCGGCAGGATCTGGCTGTCGAATCGGCCATGGAACGAGAACAGGGTATCGTATGCGAGCGCCCCGCAGACGAGGATAGACATGCCCACTCCGCAAAGTAATCAATCGAACATTTTAACATAAAGTTTATTTTTCGATCATCCCCGGATCGCCGCAAGTTACGGAAATCCAAGACAATTCCAATGACATCACAGGAAAAGCCGATGAACACCAAACGCCTGTTCGCCTCCCTGCTGCTGGCCGCGCTGCCGCTGGCCGCCCAGGCGGCGCCCTCGCTGGAGCAAAGCCGCTTCGCCGACCTCAACGCCAAGCCGGTGGCCGTATCCGCCTACAGGGGCAAGGTGACGGTGCTGAACTTCTGGGCCACCTGGTGCGGCCCGTGCCGCGAAGAGATGCCGATGCTGAACGGCCTGCGCAAGAAACTGTCGCCGAAGGGCGTGGAAGTGGTGGGCGTGGCGCTGGACAGCAAGGAACAGGTGGAGCCCTTCGTCAAGCAGCTGAAGATCGGCTACCCGATCCTGCTGGGCAACGACGACACGCTGGATCTGATGCGCAGCCTGGGCAACAAGACCGGCGGTCTGCCGTACACGCTAGTGCTGGATCGCCAAGGCAAGGTGGCGGCGACGCTGACCGGCAAGCTGGACGAGAAGAAACTGGAAGCGGCGGTGAAGCCCTACCTGTAATCGCTTCTCCCGCAGCCCTTCCCTCATGCAAAAAAGGGAGGGGCCGGCTCTTCGCCAACCCACGCCCCTCTCACTGCTCAGCCGGCGCGCCGCAAGCGAACCTGCTCCGCCAGCTCCGCCATTTCATCCGGCACTTCCCGCTCGATCAGCCAGTAGCGGCGGCAATCGTCGGTGCGGCCTATCCAACCGCCCTCCACCAGCTCGCGCCGGATCAGCACGTGATCGCCGAAAGCCTCCAGCGCGCGGATCGCGGCGTTTGCCCCCGGCTCATCCCATTCCTCGCCGCGCGGCAAACCCGACCACAACGCCCACAGGCAGGCGCGCTGCTCGCTGAATTTCTTCGGCCAGCGCGCGAGCCGGCCCTCGGCGTCGAAGTGGCGCAGCAGCCGGCGGGCTTCATTCGACACGGTTTGCGGCTCGGCCGGGAGCGGGCGGTCGTGCTCGGCGCGCAGGTGCTGGAAATTCTGGAAGCCGGCGGCGCGGGCCAGCATGTTGAGAATCTGCAGATGGCCGGGCGCTTCGGCCTCCGCCATCCACTGCCGCTTCAGGGAACGGGCAAGGGACGAGATATCGCTGCTGTAGAACGGATAAACGGTGCGAGACATGGTTCGAATCCTGTCTGCGTGCCAAGGTCGGGAAGGACTGCCGCGGTCGCCGTTGCGGCCTGGCACGAGGTTCGAGCCAAGCGAGATGATGAGTGCTGCAAGCCAAGACAGGTTTAGCGTGGCGAAATCGCCGGCGACGCCTGGGTGAACTGTTGACCCGCCGCCATGCTAACACCATGGCATGTCCTTGCAAAGCGCGGCGGCGGGCCGACGCAAAAAAGCCGACGCGGTCGCGTCGGCTTTTGCTTGGCTGCCGGATCAGGCGATCAGGCCAGGCGGCCGTGGCACTGCTTGTACTTCTTGCCGCTGCCGCAAGGGCAGGCGTCGTTGCGGTTGATGCGCAGGCCTTGCGAGGCCAGCGCTTCCGGCGACAGCGGATTGTCCTCGTCGTCGCCCAGCGCCGAACCCGGCTCGGCGTGCTGCATCTCGAAGTCAGGCAGCGAATGCGGCTCCACCGCATCCACGTCTTCCTGGCCGCGGATCTGCACCGTCATCAGCACTTGCACCACGCTGCGCTTGATGCGCTCCAGCATGTCGGCGAACAGCTCGAAGGCCTCGCGCTTGTACTCCTGCTTCGGGTTCTTCTGCGCGTAGCCGCGCAGATGGATGCCCTGCCGCAGGTGGTCCATCGCCGCCAGGTGCTCGCGCCAGTGATTGTCCAGCATCTGCAGCACCAGGCTGCGCTCGAACTGGCGCATCACGCCGTCGCCGGCCTGCTCCACCTTGGCCTGGTAGGCGGCGGCGGCCATGTCGACGATGCGCAGGCGGATCTGCTCGATGTCCAGATTCGGCTCGGCCTTGATCCACTCGGCCACCGGGGCTTCCAGCAGGAAGTCCGACGCCAGCGTCTTCTCCAGGCCGGCCAGGTCCCACTGCTCTTCCAGCGACTCCGGCGGCAGGTGCAGGTCGACCAGGTCGGAGATCACGCCTTCGCGCATGTTCACCACCACGTCGGACACGTCCTCTTCCACCAGGATCTCGTTGCGCTGCTGGTAGATCACCTTGCGCTGGTCGTTGGCGACGTCGTCGTATTCCAGCAATTGCTTGCGGATGTCGAAGTTGCGGCCTTCCACCTTGCGCTGCGCGTTCTCGATCGAGCGGCTCACCCACGGATGCTCGATCGCCTCGCCTTCCGGCATCTTCAGGCGATCCATGATCGCGGCGACGCGGTCGGAGGCGAAGATGCGCAGCAGCGGATCTTCCAGGCACAGGTAGAAACGGGACGAGCCCGGATCGCCCTGGCGGCCGGAACGGCCGCGCAGCTGGTTGTCGATGCGGCGGGATTCGTGGCGCTCTGTGCCGACGATGTGCAGGCCGCCCGCTTCCAGCACCGCGGCGTGGCGTTGTTTCCACTCGGCGCGGATGGCTTCGATCTTGGCTTGCTTGTCGGCGTCGGACAGGCTGTCATCCGCCTCGACCGCCTTGATTTCCGGCGCAGGGTTGCCGCCCAGCACGATGTCGGTGCCGCGGCCGGCCATATTGGTGGCGACGGTGATCACGCCCGGACGGCCGGCCTGGACCACGATGTCCGCTTCGCGGGCGTGCTCCTTGGCGTTCAGCACATTGTGCGGCAGCTTGGCCTGGGACAGCAGATTGGCCACCAGCTCGGAGTTTTCGATGCTGGTGGTGCCCACCAGCACCGGCTGGCCGCGCTCGTGGCAGTCCTTGATGTCGGCCAGGATCGCTTCGTACTTTTCCTTGGCGGAGCGGTAGACCTTGTCCTGCGAATCCTTGCGGATCATCGGCTTGTTGGTCGGGATCACCACGGTTTCCAGATTGTAGATGCTCTGGAATTCGTAGGCCTCGGTGTCGGCGGTGCCGGTCATGCCGGACAGCTTGCCGTACAGGCGGAAGTAGTTCTGGAAGGTGATCGAGGCCAGAGTCTGGTTCTCGCGGTTGATCTCCACGCCTTCCTTGGCCTCCACGGCCTGGTGCAGGCCGTCGGACCAGCGGCGGCCCGCCATCAGGCGGCCGGTGAATTCGTCGACGATCACCACCTCGCCGTCCTGCACCACGTAGTGCTGGTCGATATGGAACAGCGAATAGGCGCGCAGGGCGGCCATCAGGTGGTGCATCAGCGTGATGTTGGTCGCCGAATACAGGCTGTCGCCTTCCTTCAGCAGGCCGAGGCGGGTCAGGATTTCCTCGCTGTGCTCATGGCCGGCTTCGGACATCAGCACCGAGTGTGCCTTCTCGTCCACCCAGTAGTCGCCTTCGCCTTCTTCGGTTTCCTGGCGGACGAGCAGCGGCGGCACCGCGTTCATGCGCTGGTACATGTCGATGTTGTCGTCGGCCGGGCCGGAGATGATCAGCGGCGTGCGCGCCTCGTCGATCAGGATGGAGTCCACTTCGTCCACCACGGCGAAGGCCAGCTTGCGCTGCACCTTCTCTTCGACGCTGAACACCATGTTGTCGCGCAGGTAGTCGAAACCGAACTCGTTGTTGGTGCCGTAGGTGATGTCGCAGGCGTAGGCGGCCTGCTTGTCGTCATGGGCCATCTGCGACAAATTCATGCCGACCGACAGGCCGAGGAAGTTGTACAGCGGCGCCATGATGCCGGCGTCGCGGCTGACCAGGTAGTCGTTGACGGTCACCACGTGGACGCCGTCGCCGGACAGCGCGTTCAGGTAGACCGCGAGCGTGGCGACCAGGGTCTTGCCCTCGCCCGTCTTCATTTCGGGGATCTTGCCCTGGTGCAGCGCCATGCCGCCGATCAGCTGCACGTCGAAGTGGCGCATGCCCATCACGCGGCGCGAGGCCTCGCGGCAGACGGCGAAAGCCTCGGGCAGCAGATCGTCCAGCGTGCCGCCCTTGGACAGGCGATCGCGGAATTCTTGGGTCTTGGCGGCCAGCGCCTCGTCGGACAGCGCCTGCATCGCCGGCTCCAGCGCGTTGATGCGCGCCACCTCTTGGCGATATTGCTTGAGCAGACGATCGTTGCGGCTGCCGAAAACCTTCTTGAGTAGCGAAGAAATCATGTAGTCGAATCCAGAAACCAGCGGGCCGTTGGGAGTGTCCGCAAAAAATGCTGAAAAGTGTAGCACATTCGCAGACAAGGTTATGGGGGCATCCATGCGCCACATCAAGATGGGAGTCGAGAAATCGCTGTTGGTTTTACGCGACGACCACTTAGAGCAAACGCTCGATTCAATTGACCGCCCCATTCATGCAACTTAAATATTGACCCGCGATAATCCGCAACTTTGCGCATTCCTACAACAAGCGACAATCTCGGGAGAAACGATGGATAGGCGGCAATTCCTCAAGTGGGGCAGTTTCCTGACGGTATCGGTGGCCGCGGCGGGCTGCGGCGGCGGCGGCTCGGACAGCTCCGACTCGGGCAGCCAGCGCCAGCTCGCGGCCGGCCAGGGCTTCGGCCTGGGCGTGGCGTCCGGCGATCCGCGCCCGGACAGCATCATCCTGTGGACCCGCGTCGACGGCGGCGATGGCGCAGCCTCGCTGTCGGTCACCGTGCAGCTGTCGGACAAACCGGACTTCTCCAACCTGCTGGTCAACCAGGCGCTGAGCGCCGACCCGGGCTGGGACTACACGGTGCGCCACAAGGTGACCGGCCTGGCCAGCGCCACCACCTATTACTACCGCTTCCTGACCGGCAAG
The DNA here is from genome assembly GCF_021129175.1 of Chromobacterium piscinae. Lineage (GTDB taxonomy): Bacteria > Pseudomonadota > Gammaproteobacteria > Burkholderiales > Chromobacteriaceae > Chromobacterium > Chromobacterium piscinae. The sequence goes on from NZ_JAJOHV010000028.1 coordinate 36,413, forward strand.
ACCGTCAGCGCGGCCGGCCGCACCAAGACCGCGCCGGCGGCCGGCACGCCATTGTCCCAGTTGAAGTTCGCCTACATCACCTGTCAGGACTGGAGCGTCAACCACTGGGGCGCCTTCGACGAAATCGTCCAGCTGGACCTGGATTTCGTGATGCACGTCGGCGACTACATCTACGAGACCGTAGGCGCCGGCTTCCAGACCGGCAACAACGAAACCCGCCATCCGCCGCTGACGCTGCCCAACGGCACCAAGCGCGCCGACGGCGCGATCTACGCCACCACGCTGGCCGACTACCGCTACCTGTACAAGAGCTACCGCGCCGATCCGCGCATCCAGGCAGTGCACGCCAATTTCCCGGTGATCTCTATCTGGGACGACCACGAATTCTCCGACGACTGTTGGCAAGACCGCCAGGTGTACTACCCCGGCGACGACAGCGCGCCCAGCACGCCGCGCCGCCGCAGCGCCAACCAGGCCTGGTTCGAATACACGCCGGCCGATGTCAGCATCGATCTGGCGACCCCCTCGTTCCAGAACATCCAGATCTACCGCAGCTTCGCCTTCGGCAACTTGGCTACGCTGGTGATGACCGACCAGCGCCTGTACCGCTCCGACCACATCATCCCGGAAACCGCCGCGCCGAACACCGGCCTGGCCAACCTGGGCAGCCGCTACTTCGTGCCCAAAACCACGCTGGCCCAGGCCGAGGCCGCCAAGATGGCGTCCACCGGCGGCAATCTGCTCAACGTGTCCATCCTCGGCGCCGCCCAGCGCGCCTGGTGGCAGCAGCAGATGCAAAGCGCCGCCACCACCTGGAAGCTGTGGGGAAACGAGGTGTCGCTGCTGCGAATGGGCGTGGACGGCACCATGGCTGTGGCCAGCCTGCTGGAACAGGGCCTGTCGGCCGCGCTGGCGCAGGATTTCGGCCTCAACCTCAGCGCCGCCCAGCAGCAACAGCTCACCGGCGCGCTGTACCAGGACCTGCTGGCCGCCGACACCAGCGGCGCGACGCCTGTGCTGAGCTACGCCAACACCCAGCCGTTGCTGGCCAGCTTCAGCGGCGGGGCGATCAGCGCCGGCGTGTTCGCCGCCGCGGTGAAACCCGTGCTAGACGCCAACCTGCCGCCGAGCATGCTGCTCAACCAATACATCCTCAACGCCGACCAGTGGGACGGCTACAACGCCGAACGCAAGGCGCTGATGGCCTTTCTGAAGGGCAACAGCATCGGCAACGTGGTGGGCATCACCGGCGACATCCACGCCTTCTTCGCCGGACAGGTGTATGACGACTTCGACGCCGCCAGCCCGACGCCGGTGATGGTGGACCTGGTGACCGCCGGCATCTCCAGCAACTCCTTCTTCAGCTACTTCAAGAACGTGGTCGACACCGTGCCGGCATTCGCCAAGGCCGCGCCGCTGATCTACCAGACGGTGAACGGCCAGACGGTCAACACCTTCACCGGCACGCTGCAAACCTTCAACCCGTGGCTGAAATACGCCGACACCGACGCCCAGGGCTACGCGGTGGTGACGCTGACGCCGGGCAAGCTCAGCTGCGCCTTCCACAAGATGGCCAAGCTGGCGAACGGCGTCGCGCCGTCGCCAGCCACCGCCAGCGTCAAGACCGTCGAAGTGCTTGCCGGAACGCCGGCCGTCAACGTGCTGTAAGCGGTTTCTCTCCCCAGGGTTGGCCGCGCTTGCGCGGCCAACCATTTCAGTCAGTACATTTCGTCACAAAATCCCTACAAAGCCTCCTGGTTTTTAACATTCGTTTTATGGCTTCTCTGGTAGCATCCATGCCCTGAAACCGGAGGCGCGACCCTGCTTCCGGGATTGCTTGCAATGCTCTCCAGCACGGCTTTTGACATGGCGGACGCATCGTTGCGCGACGCTCGGCATGCCGAACGTCGATGACGCCATCCGCCACCCGCTCCAGAGTTGTCATAATAGAAGCGGGCCGGTTGCCGCCCGCCGCGATAAACATAGAAAACGGAGAGGCCTGATGACCACCGCCGTCCGCTACTTCATGCCCGCCACCGCCCGGCGGCTGATCCCCAACCGCTGGGACCTGATCGCGTTTCCGCTGATCCTGGGCTTTTTGCTGATGGCCACCACCGGCATCCGCGAAACCTGGGCCCCGATCACCGCGCTGCAGACCGCGCCGATCTCGCTGGAGCCTGGCAACCTGCCCGAATACGCGCTGCGCACCACGCTGCGCATGCTGGCGGCGATGGCCGCCGCGCTGGCCTTCACCCTGGTCTACGGCACGCTGGCCGCCAAGAGCCGCCGCGCCGGCCTCTTGCTGGTGCCGATACTGGACATCCTGCAATCGGTGCCGGTGCTGGGCTACATCTCGTTCACCGTCACCTTCTTCCTGGCCTTGTTCCCCGGCCGGGTGCTGGGCGCCGAGTTCGCCGCCATCTTCGCCATCTTCACCAGCCAGGCGTGGAACATGACCTTCAGCTTCTACCAATCGCTGCGCACCGTGCCGCGCGACTTGCAGGAGGTATCGGTCAATCTCAGGCTGACCGCCTGGCAGAAGTTCTGGAAGCTGGAAGTGCCGTACGCGATGCCCGGCATGATCTGGAACATGATGATGAGCATGTCCGGCGGCTGGTTCTTCGTGGTGGCGTCGGAGGCGATCACCGTCGGCGACAAGACCGTGATGCTGCCCGGCGTCGGCTCCTACCTGGCGCTGGCGATCCAGAACAAGGATCTGGCCGCTGTCGGCTGGGTGATTCTGACCATGTCGGTGGTGATCCTGATCTACGACCAGTTCTTGTTCCGACCCCTAGTGGCCTGGGCCGACAAGTTCCGCCTGGAGGACACCGCCAGCCAGAACGCGCCGGAATCGTGGGTGCTGAACCTGATCCAGCGCACCCATTTCATCCAGCAACTGCTCAAGCCCTTCGGCAAGCTGCTGAAGAAGATCGCCCGCCTACGGCTGAACGTCAGCCTGCCCAAGGGCATCCACTCGGAAGACCACACCCCGGTGTCGCGCGGCATCGACGTGCTGTGGTGGGCGCTGGTGGCGCTGCTCGCCGTCGCCGTCGCCAGCAAGCTGGTGCACTTCATCGCCACCGAAGTGGGCGCGTGGGAGGTATTGAGGGTGTTCGGCCTGGGCCTGATCACGCTGGTGCGCGTCAGCCTGCTGATCGCCGTCGCGTCGGTGATCTGGGTGCCGCTGGGCGTGCTGATCGGCCTGCGTCCCCGGCTGGCCGAAAAGGTCCAGCCGCTGGCGCAGTTCCTGGCCGCCTTCCCGGCCAACCTGCTGTTCCCGGTATTCGTGATCTTCATCGTCCACTACAAGCTGAACCCGGACATCTGGCTGTCGCCGCTGATCGTGCTGGGCACCCAGTGGTACATCCTGTTCAACGTCATCGCCGGCGCCACCGCCTTCCCCAACGACTTCAAGGAAGCCGCCGCCAACTTCCGCATCCGCGGCTGGCAATGGTGGCGCAAGGTGATGCTGCCGGGCATCTTCCCCTACTACGTCACCGGCGCGATCACCGCGTCCGGCGGCGCCTGGAACGCCAGCATCGTGTCCGAATTCGTGTCCTGGGGCGACGACAAGCTGGCCGCCCACGGCCTGGGCGCCTACATCGCGCAGACCACCGCCGCCGGCGACTACCCCAAGATCCTGCTCGGCATCGTGGTGATGTCGCTGTTCGTGGTGCTGTTCAACCGCCTGCTGTGGCGCCCGATGTACGCCATCGCCGAAAACAAACTCCGTCTCAACTAAGGGGGCATCAAGCATGACTACCGAAAACAACGCCCTGGGACAGGAAATCTTCAAGCTGAAGAACGTCTGCCGCGGCTTCTCCAAGGGCAGCGACGAGATCCAGGTGCTGGACGATGTGAACCTGACGCTGCGCGAAGGCGAGATCGTCGGCCTGTTGGGCCGCTCCGGCTCCGGCAAGTCCACGCTGCTGCGCATCATCGCCGGCCTGATCCCGCAAAGCGGCGGCGAGGTCAGCTACCAGGGCAAGCCGCTGAAGGGGCCGGCCGAAGGCGTGGCCATGGTGTTCCAGACCTTCGCGCTGTTCCCGTGGCTGACCGTGCTGCAGAACGTGGAGGCCGGCCTGGAGGCGCTGGGCGTGGACGCCAAGGAGCGCCGCCGCCGCGCGCTGGCCGCGATCGACCTGATCGGCCTGGACGGCTTTGAAAACGCCTACCCGCGCGAGCTGTCCGGCGGCATGCGCCAGCGCGTCGGCTTCGCCCGCGGCCTGGTGGTCAACCCGACGCTGCTGCTGATGGACGAGCCGTTCTCGGCGCTGGACGTGCTGACCGCCGAGACGCTGCGCACCGACATGCTGGACCTGTGGAGCGAAGGCCAGCTGCCGATCAAGTCGGTGCTGATCGTCACCCACAACATCGAAGAAGCCGTATTCATGTGCGACCGCATCCTGGTGCTGTCGTCCAACCCCGGCCGCGTGGTGGCCGAGATCAAGGTGCCGTTCCCGCACCGCCGCAACCGGCTGGACCCGGCCTTCCGCAAGATGGTGGACGACATCTACGCGCTGATGACCGCGCGCCGCAGCGCCCACACGCTGCACAAGCTGCCGCTCGAGATCGGCAGCCACCTGACCGAGGTGTCCACCAACCTGATGGCCGGCCTGATCGAAGAAGTGGCGCAAGAGCCCTACTTCGGCAAGGCCGACATGCCGGAAATCGCCGAGAAGCTGCTGCTGGAGGTGGACGACCTGTTCCCGGTGGCCGAGGTGCTGGAGCACCTGGGTTTCGTCGAGCTGAAAGACGGCGACATGCTGCTGACCGCCGCCGGCAAGCTGTTCGCCGACTACGGCACCCAGGAGCGCAAGGTGATGTTCGCCGAACACCTGCTGCGCCACGTGCCGATGGCCGCCCACATCCGCAAAGTGCTGCAGGAGCGCCCGGGCCAGCGCGCGCCGCGGCTGCGTTTCGCCCAGGAGCTGGAAGACTCGCTGTCCGATCAGTCGGCCGAGGAAACGCTGGACACCGTGATCAGCTGGGGCCGCTACGCCGAAATCTTCTCCTACAACGACCACACCGAGACCTTCAGCCTGGAAGACGTCGAGGGCGGCCAGTAAGCTTCCGCGGGCCACGACAACGGGCGCCCGGACGGCGCCCGCTTTGTTTCGCCGGCCGCAAGCCCGCTCGATGCTACAATACGGCATCGACCGTTTCCCCCCACGCCCATGTCCGGACGCCCGCTCAACGACATCACCCGCCAGGACCAGACCCTGGCCCGCCTCTCCGCCGCCGCGCACGAGCTGATGGCGCTGGACCGCGCCTTCAAGAAGCTGATTCCGCCGGCGATGGGCGAGGCTTGCCGCGCGGTGCGCATCCGCGACGACGAGCTGGTGATCCACGCCGACAACGGCATCGTCGCCGCCCGGCTGCGGATGACCGCGCCCGGGCTGCTGCCGCAGCTGGCGCAGCAGGGCTATCCGGCGTCCAAGGTGCGAGTCAAGGTGGCGCTGCAGCTGGTCCGCGTCAAAAAACCGAAGACGCTGGCGATCAGCGAAACCGCGCTGGACGGCATGGAACAGGCGTCAGACTGCATCAGCCACCCCGACGTCAAGCGCGCGCTGCAGCGGCTGATCGCGCGCCAGCGCCGCGGCTGACTGTACCGACAGCCAGTTTTCCCGCCACGCCTCGACGCCAATAGTCTCCTTTCAATTGATCTTGGCAGGAGGCGCCATGACCGCTCTGCAACGCTTTTCTCCCGATCACCCCGCATCCGGCATCGCAGCCGCGCTGGAGCGCGACGGCGGCGTCATCGTAGAAGGGCTGCTCTTCCCCGAGCGGCTGGCCCGCTTCCGCACCGAGCTCTTCCCGCTGCTGGCCGAGGCGCGCGCCGCCATGCGAAACGATTGATCGCCTTCAGATAGACATCAAAGCGGAGTAAAGTGGCGGTTTCCCGCTGTACGTCCAGCACCACAGGATAATCGCCATGTCCGAACACGATACGCCCGAAACCACTCCCGAAACCGCGCCGCAGGACCCGTCGCGCCGCCTCCTGTTCGAAGGCCTGGCCGCCATCGGCGCCGCCGGCGTGCTGCCCGCCGTCGCCAGCCAGGCGGCCGACGCCGCGCCGAGCGCCCACGGCCCGCTGGACGACAGGCTGCGCCATCACGTGAAGAACGTGGTGGTGATCTACCTGGAAAACCGCAGTTTCAACAATCTGTACGGCAACTTCCCCGGCGTGAAGCACCCGCTGTCCAAGGCCCCGGCCGAAGCCTGTATCCAGCTGGACCGCGACGGCTCCAGGCTGAAGAACCTGCCCAAGATCTGGGGCGGCATGGTGCAGCGCGGCCAGACCGTGGCCGGCAAGTACTACCTGATCGAGGAAGACAAGATCCAGAACCTGCCCAACGGCCCGTTCCCGCTGAAGGACGCCGACGGCGAGCCGCTGCCGGAAGCCGTGATCACCCGCGACCTGTGGCATTTGTTCTACCAGAACCAGATGCAGATCAACGGCGGCCGAAACGACCAGTTCGCCGCCTGGGCCGACTCCGGCGCGCTGGTGATGGGCTATTACAGCGAAACCGCGAAGAACCTCAACCAATGGAAGATCGCCCAGCAATACACGCTGTGCGACAACTTCTTCATGGCGGCCTTCGGCGGTTCCTACTTGAACCACCAGTTCCTGATCTCCGCCCGCACGCCGGAATACTTCAACGCCAAGGACACCGCGGCGGCGAAGAAGATCGCCGTGCTGGACGACGGCCCCAAGGGCTACAAGCTGAAGGTGAAAGCGCCCAGTTCGGCGATGGACGGCCCGCCGCAATTCGTCAACAACGGCGCGATCACGCCGGACGGCTACGCGGTCAACACCATGGCCCCGCCATTCCAACCCAGCTACGTCAAGCCGGCCGAGGGCGGCGACAAGCGCTACGCCGACCCGGCCGACGCCAGCACCCTGCCGCCGCAAACCTACGACACCATCGGCGACCTGTTGTCGCGCAAGGGCGTCAACTGGGCCTGGTACGGCGGCAGCTGGCAAGCGGCGCTGGACGGCAAGGGCGGCCCGGACGCGCCCAACTTCCAGTACCACCACCAGCCGTTCAACTACTTCAAGAACTTCGCGCCCGGCACCAAGGCCCGCGAGGCGCACCTGCGCGATGGCGGCCTGGGCGACAGCCCGATCAGCAACCGCTTCATCGCAGACGCGGTGGCCGGCAAGCTGCCGGCGGTGGCCTTCTACAAGCCGCAGGGCAATCTGAACATGCACGCCGGCTACTCCGACGTGGAGAGCGGCGACCGCCACGTGGCCAACGTGCTGCAGCACCTGATGAGCGGCCCGCAATGGAAGAACATGGTGGTGGTCATCACCCACGACGAGAACGGCGGCTGGTGGGACCACGTGGCCCCGCCCAAGGGCGACCGCTGGGGTCCGGGCAGCCGCATCCCGGCCATCGTGGTGTCGCCGTTCGCCAAAAAAGGCCATGTCGACCACACCTTCTACGACACCACCTCCATCATCCGCTTCATCAGCCGCCTGCACGGCCTGCCGGAGCTGGAGGGCGTCAAGGTTCGCAACCAGGCCTTCCGCGAGCGCGGCGCGCAGCCGCCGGGCGACCTGACCGGCGCGCTGCAGCTCTAAGCCCCATGGCCGGCCCGCCCCCGCGGGCCGGCTTCCCCCATCATTCCGCGTGCGCACCTTGGAAAAACATAAAAACATGACTCGATACGTCCTACGCCTGTCCGCCCTGCTGCTGCTCGGCCTCCTGTCCTTCCGCGCCTTCGCCTGCGCCGAAGAGGCGATGTACAGCCACCATTACGACCAGTGCATGGACCAGGCCGGCGGCGTCACCGCCGGCATGCTGGATTGCCTCTCGGCAGAACACGCGCGCCAGGACAAGCAGCTGAACGACACATACCGCAAGCTGATGGCCGCCTTGCCCGCCAAGCGCCAGCAAAGGCTGCAAACCGCCCAGCGGCTGTGGCTGAAATACCGCGCCGCCAACTGCAGCGCCTACGTCGATCCTGACGGCGGCACCGCCGAATCGCTGGTGGCCGCCGACTGCGAGCTGGCGTCCACCGCCGCCCGCGCCGCCGAACTGACCCGGCTGCAACCCAGCCCGCGCTGACGCGCGCGCCGGCGGATGCCGAACGGCTCCGGCTGTGCGATGATGCCGATATCATCGCCGCCGACCGGAGCCGCCATGTCCCTGATCCGCCGCTGCCTGCTGCCGCTGTTGTTATCGCTCCCGCTGCTTGTCCACGCCGCGGAACCCCGCGCCACCCCGTCCGCCGCCGACCAAGCCCGCACGCTGATGCTGGACAACCGCCCCATCTTTCTTTTCCTCGCCGGGCAAGGCAGCCTGACGCCGGAGCAACGGCTGCAACGCACGCTGGAGCGCATCAATGCGCTCCAACCTGAGGATCTGCGCCAACCGGTGCAAGCCGCGCCCTTCGCCGACGGCCGGCTGCGCGGCCTGGCGTTGAGCGTGCGCGGCAAGCCGCTGTTCACCATCCTGGAGGGCGATCTCGACCCAGGCGATCAACTGACGCTGGAGCAAGCCGGGGAACGAGCGCGCGACAGGCTGAACGAACTGCGGCAGGCGGTGCTCGAGCAACGCTCGCCGCAGCGCATCGTCCAGTCTTCGCTGCTGGCCCTGCTGGCCTGCGCGCTGTTCGCCGCCGCGCTGTACCTGATCGCCCGCGCCCGCGCGGCCTCGCGGCGGCGCCTAGCCCAATCGCCGGCGGACGCGTTGCCGCTGCTCGCCGGCCGCCTCCAACTGCGCCGCTTTCTGCTGGCAGCCGAACGCCAGCTGGTGGACATCACCGCTCTGCTGTCCGCGCTGGTCGCCGGCTATGTCTGGCTCGGCTACACGCTGGCGCAATTCCCCTATACCCGGCCGCTGGGACGCAAGCTGGCCGCCGCCTTCTACCAATTGCTGGCCACCATCGCCGACGACTTCCTGTCGGCGCTGCCCGGACTCGCCATCGTCGCCGTGATCTTCTTGCTCGCCCGGCTGATCGGACGCGGCCTCGGGCTGCTGTTCGGCACGGTGGAGCGCGGCCAGTTGGAGCTGCCCGGCCTGCACGCCGAAACCGTGGGCGCCACCCGCCGGCTGGCGTCGGTGATCTTGTGGCTGTTCGCGCTGATCGTCGCCTACCCCTACCTGCCCGGCGCCAACAGCGACGCGTTCAAAGGCGTCAGCGTGTTCTTCGGCCTGATGGTGACGCTGGGCTCGGCCGGATTGATGAACCACGCGATGAGCGGCCTGGTGCTGATCTACTCCCGCGCGCTGCGCCCAGGCGATTACGTGAAGATAGGCGAGGCCGAAGGCACCGTCAGCGAGCTGTCGGCGCTATCCACCAAGATCCGCACCGGCCAAGGCTTCGAAGTCACCATTCCCAACGCGGTGGCGGTGGGCGGGCTGGTCAACAATTACAGCCGCCACGACGGAGAAGCCGGCGCGATGGTCGCCACCCGCGTCACCATAGGCTACGACACGCCCTGGCGGCAGGTGGAGGCGCTATTGGAGCTGGCCGCGCGCCGCACGGCGGGCATCGACCCGGCCGCGCCGCCTCAGGTGCGCAAGCTGGCGCTGCAAGACTTCTACATCGAGTACGAGCTGCAGGCGAAGCTGGCGCGCGGCGAACAGGCGCCGGCGGTGCGCGACGCGCTACACGGCGAGATTCTGGACGCCTTCAACGAATTCGGCGTGCAGATCATGTCGCCGCACTTCGTCGAGCAGCCGGCCCAGCCCATTACGGTGCCGGCCGAACGCTGGCGCGAACCGCCTGCCCGACAATAGCCAATCTACATTCCGACTGTCTCTGTTCGCTGTCAGCGCTTTGGTTTAAGCTGCAAACAATCAGAAAACAACAGCACCGGGACACTTCGCCATGAACGTCAAAGAATACATGCAGCAACTGGGCCAGGCCGCGCGCAAAGCGTCGCGCCTGCTGGCCCGCGCCGACGCCAACCAGAAAAACGCCGCGCTCCACGCCATCGCCGACGCCATCGTCCGCGAACAGGACGCGCTCCTGGCCGCCAATCGCCAGGACCTGGACGCCGCGCGCCAGGCCGGCCTCGACGACGCGATGCTGGACAGGTTGACCCTCAACGCCAAGGGCGTGGCGGCGATGGCCGACGGCCTGCGCCAGATCGCCGCCTTGCCGGACCCGGTCGGCGAGATCGACGAGATGAGCTACCGCCCGTCCGGCATCCAGGTGGGCAAGATGCGGGTGCCGCTGGGCGTGGTGGGCATCATCTACGAAGCCCGCCCCAACGTCACCGCCGACGCCGCCGGCCTGTGCCTGAAATCCGGCAACGCCACCATCCTGCGAGGCGGCTCCGAGGCCTTCCACAGCAACCAGGCCATCGCCGCCTGCGTGCATGAGGGTCTGGCCGCCGCCGGCCTGCCGGCCGAAGCGGTGCAGGTGCTGGCCACCACCGACCGCGCCGCGGTGGGCGAACTGATCGCGATGCCGGAGTACGTGGACGTGATCGTGCCCCGCGGCGGCAAGGGCCTGATCGCCCGCATCAGCGCCGAGGCGCGGGTGCCGGTGATCAAGCATCTGGACGGCAACTGCCATGTCTACATCGACGACACCGCCAATCCGGACAAGGCGTTCAACATCGCCATCAACGCCAAGACCCACCGCTACGGCACTTGCAACACCATGGAAACGCTGCTGGTGCACAGCGCCTTCGCCGAATTCATGCTGCCGCGGCTGGCCGGCGCCTATTGGGAGAAAGGCGTGGAGCTGCGCGGCTGCGAACGCACCCGCGCCATCCTGGGCGAGCAGGTCAAGGCCGCCACCGACGAGGACTGGGCCACCGAATACCTGGCGCCGGTGCTGGCGGTGAAAGTGGTGAAAGACATGGACGAGGCGATCGAGCACATCAATCACTGGGGCAGCCACCACACCGACGCCATCGTCACCGAGGACTACGGCCGTTCGCGCCGCTTCCTGCGCGAGGTGGACTCCGCCAGCGTGATGGTCAACGCCTCCACCCGCTTCGCCGACGGCTTCGAATACGGCCTGGGCGCTGAAATCGGCATCTCCACCGACAAAATCCACGCCCGCGGCCCGGTCGGCCTTAACGGCCTGACCAGCCAGAAATGGATCGTACTGGGCGACGGGCAGATTCGGCAGTAAGCGAAACACCTCTCTGGCTCAGGGCGGCGCATAACCTTATGCGTCGCCCTGCGGCTGTGTGCCCCCTCTCTCCTCCCGGTCGACTTCCAGCCGATCAACACTCCTTGCCATGCTACGCATCCACGCATCGCCCGTCCCTCCCCCTTCCGACCCGCGCCGTTCCGTTGGCGGATGGCTTTAAGCCGTCGCATGTTTGAGCCCCGCGACGCTAGCGCGGGGCGAGTTCGACGGCGCCTTGCCATCCGTCAACGGAACGGGAATTCGCGGTCGCAGGGGCGGCCTGGGGTTGCAAGGGGGCTGGCCGCTCAGCCCCCTTGCCTGCGCGGCGGGCAGCCCCGCCATGAAAATCATCCGTCCGCGCAGCGGACACAAAACCACCTCGTAGCGGCCTCTTCCAATCATGTCCCTGCAGCAACGCCACTCGCCCGGACACAATTCCCCCGTTTCGCGCCATAATCGCGCTTTGCTTTTCACGCGCTCGTCAAAAAATGAAAACCCTGACCAATCAAGACCTCGCCGACCTGTCCGCCAAGGCCGCCTGTGCGCCGCGCCTGCGCGCCCACCACAACATCCACGCCGAGCTGGATGACGTCGTCCAGCGCCTAGCCATCGCCATGGAGCCGGATACCTATGTCCGCCCGCATCGCCACCCCGGCAGCCCGGAATTGCTGATCATGCTGTCCGGCGCGCTGGACTGGATCGAATTCGATGCCGCCGGCGAAACCGTGGTCGCCCGCTATCGGCTGGGCGATGGCGGCGCGCGCGTGTTCGAGATGCCTGCGAACACCTGGCATTCGGTGGTATCGCTGGAGCCGGGCAGCGTGGTGTTCGAAGTGAAGCGCGGCCCATATCAGCCGCTGCCGAACGCCGATGTGGCCGCCTGGGCCCCGGCCGAAGGCGACGCCCGCGTCGCCGACATGCTGGCCTTTCTGCGCCGCTGCCAGCCCGGCGACCGCTTCGCGTAACATCGCTTAACATCTTGCCGCCGCGGAAGACGGAACCCGCGGCGGCTATTGGCGCACCAAAAAGGCATTGTTTCACCAACCGATGCCGAAGCCGATGTTCCTATTCCGCGCCGTACTCCCCCTCGTCGTCTCCTTGTCCCTGCTGGCCTGCGCCACCCCGCTGCGCGCCGCCCCCTCGCTCAGCCTGAACAGCCAGCGCCCGCCGCAGCAGGTGGCCGACTGCCTGCAGCAAGGCTTGCAAAAGCTGCACATCCCCGATGATTTCGTCGAGCGCCGCGACGAGCGCGACGGCAGCCGCAGCCTGGCGCTGCGCAACCCGGTCAGCGACGCCTCCGGCACCCGGGTGGACATCCTGCCGCAAGGCGAAGGCAGCCTGCTTGAGGTCAGATTGAACGGCATGCCGCTCAGCCCGGCCTGGAAGAAGCAGATTCACGGCTGCGCCCGCAAATGACTGTGGATAAGTCCGACATTCAGTGACTGGCTGTGGATAAACTGGATATCCCGGGATAAGACTGTGGGCAACTCGCAGAAAAGTGCCTATCCCTTTGCGACAATGTGGGTAAGTGATTTCATCCACAACAGCCTGTGCATAATGTGGACAATTTCAGAACAAGCTGTGAATAAGCGTCGGCGGCGGAACCTGGCTGGCTTACCGAACCGTGTCGGGGGCGCGCCGCCCGCCCCGCGCGGTTACACTGACGGCATACGCCACGAACGGACCCGCCGATGACCACCGCCTCCCATCCCAAGTACGATCAGCACTACGCCGACGGCAAGGCCCGTCGCGGCCAATGCCCGCGCTCCAGCCAGGCCGAACTCCACCTGGCGCCGGAACGCGACGTGGTGGCGCTGGTGGAGTCCACCTCGCAGGGCCGGGTGCCCGCGCTGGTGTCGCTGCGCTACGCGCGCATGCATGCGTCGCCGTTCGCCTTCTTCCGCGGCATGGCGATGATCCAGGCCGCCGACCTGGCCGCCGGCCCCGACAGCGGCCTGCGCCTGCAGATCTGCGGCGACGCCCACCTGATGAACTTCGGCTTCTTCGCCTCGCCGGAACGGCAACTGGTGTTCGACATCAACGATTTCGACGAGACCCATCCCGGCCCCTGGGAATGGGACGTCAAGCGGCTGGCGGTCAGCCTGGTTCTGGCCGGCCGCAGCCGCGGCTTCGACGCCCAGGCCACCCGCGAGATCGTTCAGCGCCTGGCCGCCACCTATCGCCGCCGCCTCGGCGTTTTCTCGCAGATGAGCCAGCTGGACCTGTGGTATTGCCGCGTCGATTTCGAACAATTGCTGTCCCAGGCCACCGACGAGGGCATGCGCCAGCAATTGAACAAGGTGGCCGGCAAGGCGCGCAACCAGACCCAGGAGCGGCTGCTGCCCAAGATGACCGACCTGGAGGACGGCGGCTTGCGGCTGCGCGACAACCCGCCGGTCATCTTCCACCTCGACGACCGGAACGGTCCGCTGGCCGCCTGCGACGACTGGCTGGGCGGCGACAGCCTGGCCAAGATCCAGCGCATGCTGACCAGCTACATCGACACCCTGAAGGAAGACCGCCGCGAGCTGCTGCAACGCTTCCGGCTGGTGGACGCCGCCTTCAAGGTGGTGGGCGTCGGCAGCGTCGGCACCCGCTGCCTGGCGCTGCTGCTGCAGGACGACTACGACCAGCCGCTGTTCCTGCAGTTGAAGGAGGCGCGGCCGTCGGTGCTGGAGGCCTTCACCCAGCCATGCGTGCACGGCAACCAGGGCAAGCGGGTGGTGTTCGGACAACGATTGATGCAGGCCACCAGCGACCTGTTCCTGGGCTGGACCCAGGGCGCCGACGGCCATCACTTCTACATGCGCCAGCTGCGCGACATGAAGGCCGCTCCGGCGCTGGAAGCGTTCACCAATGCCGAAGAGCTGGCCAGCTACGGCCAGGCTTGCGGCTGGACGCTGGCGCGCGCCCACGCCAAATCCGGCGGCTGCGCGGCCGAAATCGCCGGCTATCTGGGAGAGTCGGACAAGTTCGACCAGGCGCTGGCCGACTACGCGCAGGCCTACGCCGACCAGGTGGAGACCGACTACCGGCTGTTCGACGCGGCGGTCCGCGGCGGGCGTTTGCCGGTCTCCGCGGCATAAATGCCGGGTTAGGGAAAATTGCGATGTTGACGGTTGCGTCCTGAACTAGACTGTAACAACAGAAACGCATAATCAGCCGGCGCCGGACCGTCTCCGACGGGCCCGCGCCGCCGCCGCATCTGCGGCGGCTTGTTCCCTTATACCTGAGTGTCGAAAATGCAGCTGAATACTCGCCTGATCATCATCATCGTCGCCAGCTTGGTGGCGCTGCTCGGACTGTCCACCGTCGCCTTGCTTTCCACCCGCGCCACCCTGCATCAAGAAAAAAGCGAGCAGATCGTCCACCTGCTGAAAATGGCGGAGAACAGCCTCACCCATTTCCAGCAGCTGGAGGCCAAGGGCATGCCGCGCGCCGAGGCGCAGAAGCAGGCCATCGCCGCGCTCTCCGCGCTGAAGGTGGACGACATCTACTTCTTCGGCCGCAACCGCGAGCATCGCGTGCTGTTCCACCCCAGCAAGGACCGCGTCGGCAAGCTGGACATGGGCAGCAAGCTGCCGGACGGCCGCACCACGGTGGAAGCCTACGACGATGCGATGAAGGACGCCCACTACGGCGTGCTGGTGATCCAGACCAAGCGCAAGGGCAGCGGCGACCAGGAATTCCCCAAGCTGAACGGCGTGTTCCGCTTCGAGCCGTGGGACTGGACGATAGGCACCGGCATCTTCATCGACGACATCGACCAGCTGTTCTGGAGTGAGGCCCGGACGTTGATGGCCGTCGCGGTGATCTGCGTGGTGGTGCTGGGCGCGCTGGTAGGCTGGATGTCGCGCTCGATACTGCAGTCGCTGGGCGGCGAGCCGCGCTATGCCGCCGACGTGGTCAAGGCGATCGCCGACGGCGACCTCAGCGTCGATATCCAGGTCAAGGGCGGGCCCAACAGCCTGCTGGGCGCGATGAACGACATGCGCGGCAAGCTGCGCCTGATGATAGAGGAGATCGGCCGCGCCACCTCCAGCATCAACCACTCCTGCCACCAGCTGTCCAGCGACATGGACAAGGTGCATGAGGTATCCGGCATCGCCAGTTCGTCCACCACCTCGGCCGCCGCCGCCATCGAGCAGCTGTCGGTCAGCATAGACCATGTCAGCGCCAGCACCCGCGACACCGAGACCGGCGCGCGCGACACCGCCCAGCTGGCCGGCGAGGGCAAGATTCTGGCCGGCAACGCCGCCGACGGCATCCGCCAGATCGCCGACCAGATCCACGGCGCCAGCGACATGGTGGGCCAGCTGGCCGAACGCAGCCGCAGCATCAGCAGCATCGCCGAGACCATCCGCGACATCGCCAACCAGACCAATCTGCTGGCGCTGAACGCCGCCATCGAAGCCGCGCGCGCCGGCGAGATGGGCCGCGGCTTCGCGGTGGTGGCCGACGAAGTGCGCAAGCTGGCCGAGCGCACCGCCAGCGCCACCGACGAGATCAGCAGCATCGTGCAGGCGGTGATCAACGAAACCGGCAACGTCTCCGGCCGCATGGACGAGATCCGCCCCGCGGTGCAGGCCGGCGTCGAGCAGGTGCAGCAGGCGGCCGAAACGCTGGAGTCGATCAGCCAGCAGGCCAGCACCGCGCTGGAGCACGTGCACAACGTGGTGGTGGCGATGGGCGAGCAGAGCCAGGCCGGCACCAATATCGCCGGCAACGTCGAACAGGTAGCCGGCGTGGTCGAGGAAACCCAGAACTCGGTCAGCCACGCGGTGGAGGCGGTGCGCGCCATCGACCAGCAGGCCACCAATCTGCACCAGACCGTCAGCCGCTTCCGGCTCTGAGCGACCTGCGCGGCGTCTCTTTCCCGATAGCGGTCGTTTGCGGAAAACGGCCGCGGAACGCCCGCAAACAAGGTTGTAAACAGGCGCCACTCATCGCCGCACTTGCCGCCGCCGTTGCGGCTGGCATAATGGCTACGGGCACACGCTCCATGAAAGCAAGAAAAATACGAGCCTGTTTAAAGTCTTTTTGCGAACAGCGCAGCCCAGCCAGTAGGCCAGATGCAAGGCGGAGGGCGTGGGCCTTGGTGATTCCAAGGCCCAGCCTGACAACGCCGCAGATGGCCTACTGGCTGGGTTGCCTTTCGGGGCTGCTTTCTGCCGGCGCATGACTTTGTCAAACGCCCCTTGCAGTGAATAACACTGCGGCGGGCCGTTTTTCGCGCCATGCATCCGGTAGAAAATAGCCGCTGCCACAAAAAGGCTTTGAACAGGCTCGAAGGACAGACAGGAACCCCAGCACGCTTCAGTGGAGAATCGTATGTCTGATGCCCGCATGCCGGCAGGCCTCATCGAATGGCTGCAACACAGCAAGGCGCGGGACGTCGAGCTCGCCTTTGCCGACGTCCATGGTTTTCCCCGCGGCAAGACCCTGCCCGCCGCCGCCTTCATCAAGGGGCAACCGCTGCGCATCGCGCGCGCGGTGCCGCTGCAAAGCTGTATCGGCGAATTTCCCGACTACAGCTTCTACGGCGAACACGATCCGGACGTCACGCTGGCGCCGGACTACAACACGCTGCGTCCGGTGCCCTGGGCCAAGACCCCGCGCGCGATGGTGATCTGCGACTGCGTCGACCACGACGGCGGCCTGTCGCCGCTGGCGCCGCGCTCGGTGCTGAAGCAGGTGCTAGCACGCTACGACGCCCATGGCTGGACGCCAGTGGTCGCGCCGGAACTGGAGTTCTACCTGTTCGCCGCCCACGGCGATCCGGCGCAACCGTTCCAAGCGCCCCAGCTTGCCAGCGGCCGCCGCGAAGCCGGCTTCGACGCCTTCGGCTTCTCCGCGCTGGGCGAGCTGGAAGCCTTCTTCGACGAGCTGTACCAGGCCTGCGAGACGCTGGGCATCGCCACCGACACCTGCGTGCACGAGATGGGCCCCAGCCAGTTCGAGATCAACCTCAAGCACGGCGACGCGCTGAAGCTGGCCGACGACACCTTCCTGTTCAAGACCGCGCTGAAGGAGATCGCCCACCGCCACGGCCTCAGCGCCGTGTGCATGGCCAAACCGTTGCCCGGCCAGCCCGGCAGCTCGATGCACATCCACCAGAGCGTGGTGGACCGCCAGGGCCGCAACGCCTTCAGTCGCGCCGACGGCTCGGGAAGCCCGGAATTCTTCGGCTTCATCGCCGGCCTGCAGCGCTTCCTGCCCGAGCTGATGCCGCTGTTCTGCCCCAATCCCAACTCCTACCGCCGCTTCGTCAAGGGCATGGCGGCGCCGGTCAACCTCAGCTGGGGACTGGACAACCGCTCGGTCGGGCTCAGGGTGCCGGTGTCGGGCCCCGAGGCGCGGCGGGTGGAAAACCGCCTGCCCGGCTGCGACGCCAACCCCTATCTGGCGCTGGCCGCCAGCCTGGGCGCCGGCCTGGCCGGCATCGAGCAGAAGCTGGTCCCGGACGAGGCGGTGCACGGCAATGTGTTCAAGCAGCAAGCCGCCAGCCTGCCCACCACGCTGGACGCCGCCTGCGCGGCGATGGCCGCCGGCTGCGCCGAGTCCTTGTTCGGCGCGGACTTCAGCCGAGCCTATCTGGCGGTGAAGGAGGTGGAGCTGAACGACTATCACCGCCAGGTCACCGCCTGGGAACGGCAATATCTGGGGTTTCTGGTCTAAAGCGTCCTAACGTTGATTGTTTGTCGACAGGCACCACATCCCCTTCGGCCCGTGCCGGCAAAACAGCCTTGCTCCAGGGGCCTTTAAGCCGCCGTTTTTTCGATCGGCGGCGCCTGGAGCAAGGCTGTTTTGCCGGGGTTTCTCGGGCCGCAGGGGTCGCCTAGGGGTGTCGGGGAGCTGGCG
>NZ_JAJOHV010000029.1 GCF_021129175.1 Chromobacterium piscinae
CGGCTGGGACGGAGCGGCCGGGCGCGCGGGCGCGGCGCTATCCGCCGGCGCGACGGCCGGGTGGAAGGCCAGCATCCGCAGCAGCGCCATATTGAAGCCGGCGTGCTCGTCCGGCGCCAGCGCCAGGTCCTTGCGGCCATGGATGGCGATTTGATAGTACAGCTGCACGTCCTGCGGCGCGATGGCGTCGGCCAGCGCGAACAAGCTGTCGCGCTCGGGCTCGTCGGCAGCCAGCGCCGTCGGCACCGTCTGCGCCAGCGCCAGTTGCTGCAGCAGCACCGCCAGTTCGGACAACGCGGAATCGAAACTGACGCCGCGTTCGGCCAGGCGGTCGGCCTCGGCCATCAGCGCCGGGCCGTCGGCGGCGGCCAGCGCCTGCAGCAGGGTAAACAGGTAGCGGCGATCCACCGCGCCCAGCATCGCGCGCACGCCGTCTTCCTTGACCTCGCCCAGTCCGTAGGCGATGGCCTGATCCAGCAGCGACTGCGCGTCGCGCATCGAGCCGGACGCGGCGCGGCCAAGCAAGGCCAGCGCCGGCGCCTCGTACTGGATGCCCTCGACGTCCAGCATATGGGCCAGATGGCTGGACACCTGCTGCGGCGTCATATTGCGCAAGGAAAACTGCAGGCAGCGGGACAGCACCGTCACCGGCACCTTCTGCGGGTCGGTAGTGGCCAGGATGAACTTGACGTGGCCCGGCGGCTCTTCCAGCGTCTTCAGCATCGCGTTGAACGCGCTCTTCGACAGCATATGCACTTCGTCGATGATGTAGACCTTGAAACGGCCCATCGTCGGCGCGTACTGGGCGTTTTCCAGCACTTCGCGGATGTTGTCGATGCCGGTGTTGGACGCGGCGTCGATCTCCAGCAGGTCGACGAAGCGGCCGCTGTCGATCTGGCGGCAGGCTTGGCATTCGCCGCAGGGCTCGGCCGTGGTGCCGGTTTCGCAGTTCAGGCTCTTGGCCAGAATCCGGGCGATGGTGGTCTTGCCTACGCCCCGGGTGCCAGTCAGCAGGTAGGCGTGGTGAAGCCGCTGCTCTTTCAGGGCGTTGGAGAGGGCGCGCACCACGTGCTCCTGGCCGACCAGGTCGGCGAAGCGTTTGGGGCGCCACTTGCGGGCAAGGACTTGATAGCTCATGGGGGCGGATTTTAATGGCAATTGCCGCGCAAGGCGACAGGTTTCACCGGCGCGGCCTTCCTGGCGGCGCCGGCGTCTTGTTGCGAAAGCCCGCGTCTTACTGCGCGGCGGAGGCCGGGTCCGGCCGCTGCGCCAGCGAGGCGTAGTAGCGCTGCCGCAGCTGGCCGGCGATTTCCTGCACCGCCTTGGCGTACAGCGTGCTGCGGTTGTAGCGGGTGATCGCGTAGAAATTATTCAGGCCCAGCCAGTATTCGGTGACGCCGGGCGCGGTTTCCAGCGAGAACAACACCGCCGGCACGTTGTCGGCCAGCGGCGTTTGCGGCGCCACGCCCATCTTGCGCAGATCGCCCACCGTGTAGTGCAGGTTGAATTTGTCGGCCAGCAGCTTGTCGACCTGGGCTTCCGGCGCCACGCTGGCCGGCGCCACGATGTCGTCGCCGCGCTTCCAGCCGTGCAGCTGGAAGTAATGGGCGACGCTGCCGATGGCGTCGTGCGGGTTGCTCCAGATGTCGCGATGGCCGCTGCCGTCGAAATCCACCGCCCACTTGCGGTAGCTGGACGGCATGAATTGCGGCAGGCCCATCGCGCCGGCGTAGGACCCCTTCAGCGTCAGCGGGTCCTTGCCCTCTTCCTTGGCCAGCAACAGGAACTGGGTCAGTTCGCCGCGGAAGTACTCGGCGCGGCGCGGGTAGTCGAAGCCGATGGTGGACAGCGAGTCCACCAGCCGGAAGCTGCCGGTGTTGCGGCCGTAATGGGTTTCCACGCCCAGGATGGCGACGATCACCTCCGGCGCCACGCCGTACTCGCGCTCGGCGCGCGCCAGGGCGTCGGCGTTGCCTTGCCAGAACGCGGTTCCGTCTACGATCAGCTTGTCGTTGACGGTCGTCGCGCGGAATTGATACCACGGCCGCGAGGTGGACGGCTTGTCGAGGATGCGGATGATGTTGGGCTTCAGCTCCACATTGGCGAACACCGCCTCCAGCTCGGGGCGGTTGAACTGGCCTGTGGCCACCTGCTCGTCGATGTAGCGCTGCACGTCGGGGCGCGCCAGAAAGGCGGCGTCGGCCTGGGCTTGCGGAGCGGTGAAGGCCGCGCCGGCCAAAGCGGCGGCGATGGCCAGTTTCAACATCGATTTCATGATTCTGCTTTCTTTTTTGGTATGGCTCGAGTTCATTCGCGGAAGGACAAGGCGTTGCTGACCAGGCGGGCGGTGATGTCGACGATGGGGATCACCCGCTCGTAGGCCATGCGGGTGGGGCCGACCACGCCCAGCGTGCCGACCACCTGGCCATTGATGCAGTAGGGCGCGGTCACCACCGAACATTCGTCCAGCGTCATGACTCCAGACTCCTCGCCGATGAAAATGTTCACCCCCTGCGCCTCCCGTCCCTGCGCCAGCAATTTCAGGAGTTCGGTCTTGCGCTCGAACACGCCGAACAGCTCCCGCAGCCGCGACAGATCATCCGACAGATCATGCACCTGCAGCAGCCTCGAGCCGCCGCTGACCACCACGTCCTCGTTGCGCTTGGCCAGCGTCTGCTGGCCCAGTTTCACCGCGGCGGCCATCAATTCGGCGATGTCGCCCTGCAGCTGCCGCAGCTCGCCCTCCACCCGCGACGTGACGGCGCTCAGCCCTTGTCCGGCGTAATGCTGGTTGATGAAGTTGCCGGCCTCCACCAGTTCGGACGGCGTATAGTCGCGCTCGGTGTTCAACAGGTGGTTCTGCACGTCGCCGTCCAGCGTCACCAGTATCATCAGCACCCGCCGTTCGGACAGGCGCAGGAATTCGATCTGGCGGAAGGCGACGTCGCTGCGCTGCGGCGTCAGCACCACGCCGGCGAAGCTGGTCAGCTCGGACAGCAGCGACGACGCCGCCTGGGCGATGCGCTGCGGGCTGTCCGGCTGCAGATTAGCCTCCAGCTCGTGGCGCGACAGCTCGTCCAGCGGCCGTATCGTCAGCAGCCGGTCGACGAACAGCCGATAGCCGCGCGCGGTGGGAATCCGGCCCGCCGAGGTGTGCGGCGAGGCGATCAGGCCCATGTTCTCCAGATCGGCCAGCACATTGCGCACCGTGGCCGACGACAGCTCCACCCCGGGCAGCAGCGACAGAGTCTTGGAAGCCACCGGCTGACCGTCGGCGATATACCGTTCGATCAGCGCCTTCAGCAAATGTTGGGCGCGTTCGTTCATCATGTCCCCATTGTACACATCCTGCACCGCGCCAAAAGGGGGCGTGGCGCGGCTTTACGACCATGGCACGAAAACCGCCCTCCCCAAGCTGCTGTTAGCCCTCTGGTTTTCTGCGATAATCGCCCCCATCATTGGTCCGACCTACCCCATTGGAGACAGCATGGCTTCCGAAGACAAGAGCAAGGCGCTGGCCGCGGCCCTTTCCCAGATTGAAAAACAATTTGGCAAGGGTTCGATCATGCGCATGAGCGACAACCAGATCAACGAAAACCTGCAGGTGGTCTCCACCGGCTCGCTGACCCTGGACCTGGCGCTGGGCGTCGGCGGCCTGCCGCGCGGCCGCGTGGTGGAAATCTACGGCCCGGAGTCGTCCGGCAAGACCACCCTGTGTCTGCAAGCAGTGGCCGAGATGCAAAAATTGGGCGGCACCTGCGCCTACATCGACGCCGAAAACGCGCTGGACCCGCAATATGCGCAAAAGCTGGGCGTCAAAGTCGACGACCTGCTGATCTCGCAGCCGGACACCGGCGAGCAAGCGCTGGAAATCTGCGACATGCTGGTGCGCTCCAGCGGCGTCGATCTGATCGTGATCGACTCGGTGGCCGCCTTGGTGCCGAAGGCTGAAATCGAAGGCGAGATGGGCGACAGCCACGTCGGCCTGCAAGCCCGCCTGATGAGCCAGGCGCTGCGCAAGCTGACCGGCAACATCAAGCGCACCAACACCCTGGTGATCTTCATCAACCAGATCCGCATGAAGATCGGCGTGATGTTCGGCAACCCGGAAACCACCACCGGCGGTAACGCGCTGAAGTTCTACGCCTCCGTGCGCCTGGACATCCGCCGCACCGGCGGCATCAAGAAGGGCGAGGAAGTGATCGGCAACGACACCCGCGTCAAAGTGGTGAAGAACAAGGTTTCCCCGCCGTTCCGCCAGGCTGATTTCGAAATCCTGTACGGCGAAGGCATCTCGCGCCAGGGCGAAATCATCGAGCTGGGCGTCAAGCACGGCTTCGTCGACAAGTCCGGCGCCTGGTACGCCTACAACGGCCAGAAGATCGGCCAAGGCAAGGACAACACCCGCGAATGGCTGAAGGCCAACCCGGCCATCGCCGAGGAAATCGAGCGCAAGATCCGCGAAGCGGTGGGCATCAAGATCGAGATCAACGAAGCCCAGGGCGACGAAGAGTTCGCCGACGACGCCTTCGACGCCTGATGGCGGCGGAAGGCAAAAGCCTGAAGGCGCGGGCCGCCGAACTGCTGTCCCGCCGGGAATACACCCGGCAGGAACTGGTTCGGCGGCTCGCGCCTTTTGCCGACAGCGAGGACGAGCTGAACGCGGCGCTGGACGAACTGGCCGCCGCCGACTGGCAGTCTGACGACCGTTTCGCCCGCCAGTTCGCCAGCAGCAAGGGCGCCAAGTTCGGCAGCCGCCGCCTCGCGCAGGAAATGCGCCAGCGCGGGGTGGACAGCGAAACCATACGCGAAGCGCTGTCCGGCCAGGACGACCTCGCCAGCGCGCGCGAACAGTGGCGCAAGAAATTCGGCCGGCTGCCGGCCGACGCGGCGGAAAAAGCCAAGCAATACCGTTTCCTGGCGCAGCGCGGCTTTCCCGCCGACGTGATCCGCCAGGTATTGGCGAGCGGCGGAGACGACGACTTCTACGAGGACTGAGCCATGGCAACGCGCAGCATCGCCACCGAAATCGACATCGCCGCCAGCCCGGAGCGGGTGTGGCAGGTGCTGACCGACTGGCGGCGCTACCCGGAATGGAACCCGTTCATCGTCGGCCTGCATGGCCGCCACGAAGCCGGCGCCCGGCTGGTGGCCACTCTCCATCCGCCAGGCGGACGCCGCCTGACTTTCCGTCCCCGGCTGAGCGAATTCTCCGCCGGCAGCCTGATGGCCTGGCGCGGCAAATTGCTCGTTGCCGGCCTATTGGACGGCGAGCACCGCTTCCGGCTGGAAGCGCTGGATGGCGGCGGCACCCGCCTGCATCACGTCGAGGATTTCTCCGGCCTCTTGCTGCCGCTGATCGGCGACGGACTGCTGGAGCGCGCCCGTCAAGGCTTCCTGCAGATGAACCAGGCGTTGAAGCGGCGCTGCGAAGCGCTTGCCAGCCAGGCCCCGGCTTGACACAATCGATGGATTCGTCCTGGCACGGCGCCCGGACCAGATTTTGAAAATTGACCGAAAATCATGAAAACTTCTGAAATTCGCAAGAAATTCCTGGATTTCTTCGCCTCCAAAGGCCACCAGGTAGTTCCCTCCAGCAGCCTGATCCCCGGCAACGACCCGACGCTGATGTTCACCGTCGCCGGCATGGTGCAGTTCAAGGACGTGTTCCTGGGCTTCGAGAAGCGCGACTACACCCGCGCCACCACCAGCCAGAAATGCCTGCGCGCGGGCGGCAAGCACAACGACCTGGAAAACGTCGGCTACACCGCGCGCCACCACACCTTCTTCGAAATGCTGGGCAACTTCAGCTTCGGCGACTACTTCAAGCGCGACGCCATCACCTTCGCCTGGGAATTCCTTACCGGCGAGCAATGGCTGGCGCTGCCGAAGGACAAGCTGATGGTGACGGTGTACGCCACCGACGACGAAGCCTACGACATCTGGCACAACACCGTAGGCGTGCCGGCAGACAAGATCGTCCGCATCGGCGACAACAAGGGCGCGCCGTATGCGTCCGACAACTTCTGGACCATGGGCGACACCGGCCCCTGCGGCCCGTGCACCGAGATCTTCTTCGACCACGGCCCGTCCGTCGCCGGCGGCCCTCCGGGCAGCCCGGACGAAGACGGCGACCGCTTCATGGAGATCTGGAACAACGTCTTCATGCAGTTCAACCGCGACGACGCCGGCACGCTGCACCCGCTGCCCAAGCCGTCGGTCGACACCGGCATGGGCCTGGAGCGCCTGTCCACCGTGCTGCAGCACGTGAAGTCCAACTACGAGACCGACGCGCTGGCCTGTCTGGTGCGCGCCGCCGCCCGCGAAACCGGCGTGGAATACAGCCAGGACGTGCCGTCGCTGAAAGTGATCGCCGACCACATCCGCGCCTGCTCCTTCATGGTGGCCGACGGCATCCTGCCGTCCAACGAGGGCCGCGGCTACGTGCTGCGCCGCATCGCCCGCCGCGCGATCCGCCACGGCTACAAGCTGGGCCAGAAGGGCCTGTTCTTCCACAAGATCGTCGCCGACCTGGTGGCCGAGATGGGCGAAGCCTATCCGGACCTGCGTGAGAAGCAGGCGCATATCGAAGACGCGCTGCGCGCCGAGGAGATCAAGTTCGCCGAGACGCTGGAAATCGGCATGGGCCTGGTGGACTCTGCGCTGGAAGGCGGCAAGACCGCTCTGGACGGCGACACCATCTTCAAGCTGTACGACACCTTCGGCTTCCCGGTGGACCTGACCGCCGACATCTGCCGCGAGCGCGGCATCCACGCCGACCTGGAAGGCTTCGAGCGCGCGATGGAAGCGCAGCGCGAGCGCGGCCGCGCCGGCTCCAACTTCAAGATGAGCGGCAAGATCGCCTACAACGGCGACGACACCCGCTTCCACGGCTACGACAAGAGCAGCGTCGACGCCAAGATCCTGGCGCTGTACAAGGGCACCGAAGCGGTGGACAGCCTGTCTGCCGGAGACGAAGGCATCGTGGTCCTCGACCACACCGCTTTCTACGCCGAAGGCGGCGGCCAGGTGGGCGACGTCGGCGAAATCTCCGCCGCCGGCGGCATCGCCGCGCTGTTCGACGTGGCCGACACCCAGAAAATCCAGGGCGCGGCCTTCGGCCACAAGGGCAAGCTCGCCCGCGGCGCGCTGAAGGTGGGCGACGCCGTCACCGCCACCATCGACCTGCACCAGCGCCAGGCCAGCGCCCGCAACCACTCCGCCACCCACCTGCTGCACGCGGCGCTGCGCCATGTGCTGGGCGGCCACGTGGTGCAGAAGGGCTCGCTGGTCAATCCAGAGCGCACCCGCTTCGACTTCGCCCACGGCGAAGCCGTCACCGCCGCGCAGATCGCCGAGCTTGAACGCGTGGTCAACCACGTGATCGCCGCCAACTACGAAGTCAAGGCCGAGCTGATGAGCATGGAAGACGCGCAGAAGTCCGGCGCGATGATGCTGTTCGGCGAGAAGTACGGCGACGAAGTGCGCGTGCTGACCATGGGCGACTTCTCCGCCGAGCTGTGCGGCGGCACCCACGTCAAGCGCACCGGCGACATCGGCCTGTTCAAGATCGTGGTCGAAGGCGGCGTGGCCGCCGGCGTGCGCCGGATCGAAGCCGTCACCGGCGAAGGCGCGCTGGCCTACATCCAGGCTCAGGATGCGCTGATCAAGGAAGCCGCGGGCGCGCTGAAGGCGCAGACCAGCGACGAGGTGGTCGCCAAGATCACCGCGCTGCAGGACAACGTGAAATCGCTCGAGAAGGAGCTGGCCAAGCTGAAAGGCCAGCTGGCAGCCTCTGCCGGCGACAGCCTGTCCGACGCCGCCGCCGACGTGAACGGCGTCAAGGTGCTGGCGGTCGAGCTGCCGGGCGCCGACAACACCGCGCTGCGCGAAACGCTGGACAAGCTGAAGGACAAGCTCGGCTCCGCCGCCATCGTGCTGGCCGCCAAGGGCGACGGCAAAGTGGCGCTGGTGGCCGGCGTCACCGCCGACCTGACCGGCAAGCTGAAAGCCGGCGAACTGGTCAATTTCGTCGCCCAGCAAGTCGGCGGCAAAGGCGGCGGCCGTCCGGACATGGCCCAGGCCGGCGGCACCCAGCCGGAAAACCTGGACGCCGCGCTGAAAGGCGTGCAAGCCTGGGTGGCCGGCAAGCTGTAAACCGTCCCCTCTTGTTGTGCAGAACAAACGGCCACATGGATTCCATGTGGCCGTTTTTCATATCTTCATAATTTTTCATTACACTCGACGGCGGCCCATCCTCAGGAGCACGCCATGAGCGACACCGCATTTCGCCTCGCCGGCTGGGACGACCTCCCCGCCATCCGCCTATTGCTGCAACAGGCCTTCGGCCCGCTGCAAACGATGCTGCCCAGCCGCCCCACCGCGCTGGACGAAACCGTCGCCAGCCTAACCGGACACCTGGCCAGCGGCAGCCAGATCTTCGTCGCCGAACGGCAAGGACAGCCGGTGGCCTGCCTGCTGGTGCTGCCGCCCGACGACGGCTGCGCCGAAGTCAAGCGCGTCTGCACCCACCCGGACTGGCAAGGCTACGGTCTCGGATCGGCGTTGATGAGCCACGCGGAGCGGCAACTCAGCCTGCAAGGCGTGCAAAGGCTGAAACTGTCCACTCGCCGCCGGCTGCCTGACAACCTGCGCTTCTACCAGCGGCTGGGCTACAGCCAGAGCGCGGCCCAGCCTTACCCGGCCGGCATCGACGACGAGCGCATCGAACTGAGCAAGACGCTGGCGGCAGCCTGAGCGTCTTGTAATAGTCACAACTATCCAAACCAACAAAATCTGTAAGTTTGTTTCAAATCAAAGCACATGAAATCATAAATTACTAATATAACCATGCTTCTTATGGCTTCTCCTTTGTTGTTTGCTTTGATGCCCCGGCACCCCCGGGGCTCTTTTTTTTGTCCGCCGCGCTTATAGTGGGAAATGAAAACATGCTGCCGCACCGGAGACATCCATGCGCGTCGCCCTCATCGCCCTGCTCTGCCAACTCCTGGCCCTGTCCGCCCGCGCGGAAGCGCCGCCTCCCGAGCTGCTCGCCCTGACCGAATCCCTGCCCCCTCTCAGCTATGAGGAAGGAGGCGAACACAAAGGCTTTTCCAACGAATTACTGCAGATGATGCTGCGCGACAGCGGCCTGCGCGCCGTGATTGAAGTCAAGCCGTGGAGCCGGGCGCTGAGGGAGGCGCAGCAAACGCCCAATACCCTGCTCTATCTGACGGTCAGAACGCCGGAGCGCGAAGCGTGGTTCAAATGGATAGGCCCGGCGCTGCCGCTGCCGATCGAGGTATTCCGGCTGGCCGGACCGCATGCGCCGCCGGCATCGATGGACGAAATCCGGCGGGCCAAGATCGCGGTGGCGCGCGACACGCCGGGAGAGAAGATACTGGAAGAAAAGGGCTTCGCCGCCAGCGACAATCTGGTGCTGACCAACGATGAGGCCCAATCAGCCAGACTGCTGTACGCGCGCCGCGTGCAGTTCAGCGCCGGCGTCGGCCTGTTCCAGCGCTACGCCGCTCGCCAGCAGGGGCAAAATCCGGAACAGCTGGAACCGGTGCTGGTGCTGGACGACCGCACCCGCTTCTATTTCGCGCTGCAGAAGGACAGCAAGCCGGAATACGCCGCCCGGCTGCAGGCGGCGCTGGACAAGATCAAGCAGGATGGCCGCTACGCCGCGCTGTTGAAGCGCTACAACCATCCATAGGAAATAAGCGGAAGGAAACGCGGCGCAGGATCGGGCCTCTCCAAACGCCGCCACCGCGGATAAAAGTCCCAAGCCAAGGCGCGCCGCGGCCCAGGCACTGAAAACCATAGGGCACAGGGGCGCAACGCGGGGTCGGGCTTTTGTCAGCGGCGCAAAAAACTACAGCACCAGCTTGCCGCCCGCCAGCGCCAACATCACCGCCAGCGCCGGCCGCAGCCAATGGTCGGACAGGCGGCCGGCCAAGCGGCTGCCCAGCCAGATGCCCGGCAAGGAACCGCTGAGCAGCTTCAACAGCAGCACCCAGTCCAGGTGGCCCATGCCGGCGTGGCCTAGGCCGGCCACCAGCGTCAGCGGCACCGCGTGGGCGATCTCGGTGCCGACCAGCCGCGTGGTGGGCAGCGCCGGATACAGCATGAACAGCGCCAAGGTGCCCAGCGCGCCGGCGCCGATCGAGCTCAGCGTCACCAGCACGCCCAGTACAACCCCGACCAGCGCCGTCGGCCACCAGCGGCCATCGACGCCCAGCTTGGCGGCATGATGGCCGCCGACTTTCAGCAGCCAGGGCTTGAACAGGATGGCGAAGGCCGTCAGCAGCAAGGCCAGTCCCAGAACGAAGCGGCACAACGCGTCCATCACTTGGGCCGGCACGTGCAGCCAAGACAGCAGGCCAAGCGTCAGCAAGGCGGCCGGCACGCTGCCCAGCGACAGGTGCCAGGTGATGCGCCAATCGATGTGGCGCTGCTTGTGATGGACCACCACGCCGCCGGCCTTGGTCACCGCGGCGTACAGCAGGTCGGTGCCGACGGCGGTTGCCGGCGAAATGCCGAACCACAGCAGAATGGGCGTCATCAGCGAGCCGCCGCCCACCCCGGTCAAGCCGACGATGAAACCGACGGCCAATCCCGCCATCGTATATCCCAAATCCATGGGAGCCCCCATTCATGCTGCAAGATGTCGTTGATCCTACGCGCTTTGCTTATAACAATTTAGACCTATTAGCTACAACTTTATGATCAACAACACTAACCCATGCGTCCATGCAGGTTTCATCGCAGCGTCAAGCCGGCGTAACACGGCTCGACTATGTTTCGATATGAACAAAACGACAAGGAACGCCACAACCCCTTCCCGATTTACACCCAAGTGCTTTACAAACCAGGCAAATCGCGTCAACTTGATACTGTCAGGGCGCAGCCTGACCGCTTGCGACACCCAACAGCACGCCAGCCGCCAGGCCCCCCTGAGAAGCCCACGTTTCGAGATCGAAAGGTGCAGGATGATTTCTCGTATCCCCCTGAGCGTTCGCAGAAAACAAGCCCGTGACCAACATGAAAGCTTTCTCTACGCAGTAGCCAAGCCCCAGCTGAGCGACGAAGAAAGATCCCGCCAACAGAAGGTTCGCCAGCGCGCGCACGACCGCGACGACGCCCGCTTCCTGGCCGATCGCTGCGACGATCTGTTCTGACTCTCCACCCGGGGCCGCTGGCCCCCTGCAGCCTTTCCCCGCCCAAGGCTGAGCGTCTCCTGTTTTTCTTTACATCTCCCTCTCCCGCCCTAACGGCCCGTTGATGCCCGACGGACATAGCCTTCAAACTCTCCGACATCCCGGCTCCCCAGCTAAAGAAAATCAAAAAAACAGCCAAACCGCTAATTAATCGATCAAAAAATTGCCGATAAAGATAATTTTTATATTTTCTTTATGCCCATTAGCGCGCTTTTATCATGTTTTTGACGCCGGTTTGATTACCTTCCACATCGCACATTACGTATGGAGATTTTCGTTATGGATCTGCTCTACCTGGGCCTCATCGCGCTGTTTGGCGCGCTGACTTGGCTCTTGATCGCAGCCTGCGACCGTTTGGGAGGCAAGCAATGACTGCCTGGTATCTGATCAGCGCCTTGCTGGCGCTGGGACTGTTCGTCTACCTGATCTACGCATTGGTCAAACCGGAGAATTTCTAATCATGAGCACACCCGCCATGCTGCAACTGGGCTTGTTCCTGGTTGTGCTGATCGCGCTGGCCTGGCCGCTGGGCGCTTACATGACGCGCGTCATGCAGGGGGAAAATGTCGGGCCGGTCCGCTTCTTCGCGCCGCTGGAGCGCGCGTTCTACCGCCTGGCCGGCATCAAGCAGGATGAAGAGATGGGCTGGCGCGGCTACGCGGTGGCGCTGATCCTGTTCAACGTGTTGGGCGTCGTCGCCGTCTACGCGCTGCAACGGCTGCAGGGCATGCTGCCGTTCAATCCGCAGGCGATGGCCGCGGTATCGCCGGACTCCTCGTTCAACACCGCCATTTCCTTCGTCACCAACACCAACTGGCAAAGCTACGGCGGCGAAACCACGATGAGCTACCTGACCCAGATGCTGGGACTGACGGTGCAAAACTTCGTGTCCGCCGCCACCGGCGCCGCCGTGGTGATCGCGCTGATCCGCGGCTTCGCCCGCCACAGCAGCGCCAAGATCGGCAACTTCTGGGTGGACATCACCCGGATGACGCTGTACGTGCTGCTGCCGCTGGCCGTGGTATTCGCGCTGATTTTCACCCAGCAGGGTGCCATCCAGAACCTGTCCGCCTACAAGGACGTCCATACCGTCGAAACCGTCAAATACCAGCAGCCTAAGCAAGACGCCAAGGGCAACCCAGTGCTGGGCAAGGACGGCAAGCCGGTGATGGAGGACAAGACCAGCCAGACGCAGACGCTGCCGATGGGCCCGGTGGCCTCGCAGGAAGCGATCAAGATGCTGGGCACCAACGGCGGCGGCTTCTTCAACGCCAACTCCGCTCACCCGTATGAAAACCCGACGCCGCTGGCCAACTTCCTGCAGGACATCGCCATCTTCCTGATTCCGGCCGCGCTGTGCTTCCTGTTCGGCCGCATGGTCGGCGACCGCCGCCAGGGCTGGGCCATCCTCGCCGCGATGACCATCATGTTCGCCACCGCGGTGGTGGTGGAAACCAACGCCGAGCAGGCCGGCGTGCCGCAATACAGCTCGCTGGGCATAGACCAGCGCGCCAGCGCGCTGCAGTCCGGCGGCAATATGGAAGGCAAGGAAGCCCGCTTCGGCATCATCGACACCTCGCTGTTCGTCGCCGTGACCACCTCCGCCTCCTGCGGCGCGGTCAACGCGATGCACGATTCGCTGACGCCCATCGGCGGCCTGGTGCCGATGTTCCTGATGCAGCTGGGCGAAGTGGTGTTCGGCGGCGTCGGCTCCGGCCTGTACGGCATGTTGATCTTCGCGATTCTGGCGGTGTTCATCGCCGGCCTGATGGTGGGCCGCACGCCGGAATACCTGGGCAAGAAGATCGAAACCTACGAGATGAAGATGACCGCGATCACCATCCTGGTGACCCCGACCCTGGTGCTGGCGCTGACCGCGATCGCCGTCAGCCTGGCCGCGGGCAAAGCCGGCATCGCCAATCCGGCCGCGCACGGCTTCAGCGAGATCCTCTACGCCTTCACCTCGGCCGCCAACAACAACGGCAGCGCCTTCGCCGGCCTGTCCGCCAACACGCCGTTCTACAACATCATGACCGGCCTCGCGATGTTCTTCGGCCGCTTCTTCATGATCGTGCCCATCCTGGCGATCGCCGGCTCGTTGGCCGCCAAGAAGCGCCTGGCCGTCACCGGCGGCACCCTGCCTACCCACGGCCCGCTGTTCGTTACGCTGTTGATCGGCACCGTGCTGCTGGTGGGCGCCCTCAACTATGTTCCGGCCCTGGCGCTGGGCCCGGTGGTCGAGCACCTGCAAATGCTCGCCGCCCGCTAAGCGCGTCAGTCAAGGAAACTCGATATGAACGACAATAATCATTCCAAGCAGCTGGCGGCCCCCGCCGCCAGCCACAAGAGCGCGAGCAAGTCGCTGCTCGATCCGGCGCTGATGAAGCCCGCCATCGTCGACTCGTTCAGGAAGCTGTCGCCGCGCACCCAGTGGCGCAATCCAGTGATGTTCGTGGTGTACGCGGGCAGCATCCTGACCACGGCGCTATGGATCCAGTCGCTGGTCGGCCATGGCGAGGCCCCGTCCGGCTTCATCCTGGCCGTGGCGCTGTGGCTGTGGTTCACCGTGCTGTTCGCCAACTTCGCCGAGGCGCTGGCCGAGGGCCGCAGCAAGGCCCAGGCCGCCAGCCTGCGCTCCGCCAAGAAGAACGTGGTGGCCAAGAAGCTGGCCGGCGGCAATCACGGCGCCGCCAAGAGCATCGTCGACGGCACATCCTTGCGCAAGGGCGACTACGTGCTGGTGGAAGCCGGCGACGTGATCCCGGTGGACGGCGACGTGATCGAAGGCGTGGCCTCGGTGGACGAGTCGGCCATCACCGGCGAATCGGCGCCGGTGATCCGCGAGTCCGGCGGCGACTTCTCCTCGGTCACCGGCGGCACCCGCGTGCTGTCCGACTGGATCGTGGTGAAGATCACCGCCAATCCGGGCGAAACCTTCCTCGACCGCATGATCGCGATGGTGGAAGGCGCCAAGCGCCAGAAGACGCCGAACGAGATCGCGCTGACCATCCTGCTGGTGGCGCTGACTATCGTGTTCCTGATCGTCACCGTGACGCTGCTGCCGTTTTCGCTGTTCAGCGTGGACGCGGCCAAGGCCGGCACGCCGATCAGCATCACCACCCTGGTGGCGCTGCTGGTCTGCCTGATTCCGACCACCATCGGCGGCCTCTTGTCCGCCATCGGCGTGGCCGGCATGAGCCGCATGATGGGCGCCAATGTGATCGCCACCTCCGGCCGCGCGGTGGAAGCCGCCGGCGACGTGGACGTGCTGCTGTTGGACAAGACCGGCACCATCACGCTGGGCAACCGCCAGGCATCGGCCTTCATCCCGGCGCCGGGCGTGTCCGAGAAAGACCTGGCCGACGCCGCGCAGCTGGCCTCCCTGGCCGACGAAACGCCGGAAGGCCGCAGCGTGGTGGTGCTGGCCAAGCAGAAATTCAATCTGCGCGAACGCCAGCTGGCCAGCCATGAAGCCGTGTTCATCCCGTTCACCGCGCAAACCCGGATGTCCGGCATCGACTACGACGGCCGCCAGATCCGCAAGGGCGCCATCGACGCCATCCGCCGCCACATCGCCGAACAAGGCGGGCAATTCCCCGACGCGCTGGCGAAAAACGCCGAGGACGTGGCCCGCCGCGGCTCCACCCCGCTGCTGGTGGCCGAAGGCAACCGCGCGCTGGGCGTGATCGAGCTGAAGGACATCGTCAAGGGCGGCATCAAGGAGCGCTTCGCCGAGCTGCGCCAGATGGGCATCAAGACGGTGATGATCACCGGCGACAACCCGCTGACCGCCGCCGCGATCGCCGCCGAGGCCGGCGTGGACGACTACCTGGCCGAGGCCACGCCGGAAGCCAAGCTCAAGCTGATCCGCAGCCATCAGGCCGAAGGCAAGCTGGTGGCGATGACCGGCGACGGCACCAACGACGCGCCGGCGCTGGCCCAGGCAGACGTGGCGGTGGCGATGAACACCGGCACCCAGGCGGCCAAGGAAGCCGGCAATATGGTGGATCTGGACTCCAATCCCACCAAGCTGATCGAGATCGTGGAAATCGGCAAGCAGATGCTGATGACGCGGGGCTCCCTGACCACCTTCTCCATCGCCAACGACGTGGCCAAGTACTTCGCCATCATCCCGGCGGCGTTCGCCAGCACCTACCCGCAGCTGAACGCGCTGAACGTGATGGGCCTGAACAGTCCGGCCTCGGCCATCATGTCGGCGGTGATCTTCAACGCCGTCATCATCGTGGCGCTGATTCCGCTGGCGCTGAAAGGCGTGAAATACCACGCCCGAAGCGCGGCCGAGCTACTGCGCGGCAACCTGCTGGTCTACGGCCTGGGCGGCCTGTTGGTGCCCTTCGCCGGCATCAAGCTGATCGACATGCTGCTGGGCGCGATGGGCCTGGTGTAAGCGGCGGCCGCGGCTCCCGGCATGCCGGGAGCCCGGCGACGCGGCGCGCTCCGCGCCAATAGAATGGAAAGGATTATCATGAAAGTCATTCGTCCCCTGCTGGTGATCTTCGGCGGCCTGTCGCTGATCACCGGCCTCGCCTACCCGCTCGCCACCACCGGCATCGCCCAGGCGGCATTCCCGGCGCAGGCCAACGGCAGCCTGATCGAGAAAGACGGCAAGGTGGTGGGCTCGCGGCTGATCGGCCAGAGCTTCACCGGCGAGCAATACTTCTGGGGCCGCCCGTCGGCCACCAGCCCGATGCCGTACAACGCCGGCAGTTCCGGCGGCTCCAACCTGGGCCCGACCAATCCGGCGCAGCTGGCCGCGGTGAAAGGCAATGTGGAAGCGATCCGCAAGGCGCACCCGACCCAGACCGGCCCGGTGCCGGTGGACCTGGTGACCGCGTCGGCCAGCGGCCTGGACCCGGAAATCTCGCTGGCCTCCGCCTATTACCAGGTTGACCGCGTGGCCGCCGCGCGTAAACTGCCGGCAGACGCGGTGCGCAAGCTGGTCGACGGCCGCGTCGTCGGCGAAACCTTCGGCTTGCTGGGCGAGCCGCGCGTCAACGTGCTGGAGCTGAATCTGGCGCTGGACGAACTCTCCAAGAAAGCTTAAACCCGCATGACCGATCAGCGCCCCGACCCGGATGCCCTGCTGGATGAACTGAAGCGCGAAGAGCTGGAGGCTCAGCGCGGACGGCTGAAGATTTTCTTCGGCGCCTGCGCCGGCGTCGGCAAGACCTTCGCCATGCTGGCCGCCGCGAGGATCAAGCAACAGGAAGGGGTCAAGGTGCTGGTCGGTGTGGTGGAAACCCACGGCCGCAAGGAAACCGCGGCCCAGCTGGACGGCCTGGAAGTACTGCCGCCCAGCCGGATCGAGTACAAGGGCCGCGCGCTGTCGGAATTCGACATCGACGCGGCGCTCGCCGTCAATCCGCAACTGATCCTGATCGACGAGTTCGCCCACTCCAACGCCCCCGGCTCGCGCCACCCCAAGCGCTGGCAGGACGTGGAGGAGCTGCTCGCCGCCGGCATCGATGTCTACACCACTCTCAATGTGCAGCACCTTGAGAGCCTTAACGATGTGGTCGGCCAGATCACCGGCATCATCGTCAGGGAAACGCTGCCCGACCATGTGTTCGACATGGCCGACGAAGTCTCGCTGGTGGATTTGCCGCCGGACGAGCTGTTGTCCCGCCTCGCCGCCGGCAAGGTCTATCTGCCGCAGCAGGCCGAGCGCGCGGTGAAGAATTTCTTCCGCAAGGGCAATCTGCTGGCGCTGCGCGAACTGGCCCTGCGCCGCACCGCCGACCGCGTCGACGCGCAGATGCGCGCCTACCGCGCCGACCAGTCGATCAAACCGGTCTGGCACGCGCGCGAGCGGCTGCTGGTCTGCGTCGGCCCCGGACCGGGCACCGAGAAGCTGGTGCGCAGCGCCAAGCGGCTGGCCGCCAATCTGGACGCCGACTGGATCGCCGTCTACGTGGAGACGCCCAAGCTGCAGCGGCTGCCGGAAGAGCAGCGCGCGCGGATATTGAAGGGGCTGAGGCTGGCGCAGGAGCTGGGCGCCGAAACCACGGTGCTGGGCGGCAGTTCGCTGGCCGCCACCTTGCTGGCCTACGCCCGCACCCGCAACGTGTCCAAGCTGGTGGTCGGCAAATCCAACCGCGGCTGGATCGCCCGGCGGTGGGAAGGTTCGCTGGTCGCCGAGCTAAGCCGCCTGTCAGGCGATGTCGACGTCTACGTGGTGGCGCATGAACTGGAAGAAGACGCGGACAGGCGCGGCAAGCGCGTGCCCAGCCTGCTGTTCAGCGACAGCGAGTCCGGCAACGCCGCGCGCGGCTACCTCGCCGCCGCCGCCATCTGCTTCGCCACCACCGAGCTCAACCACCTGCTGGTGCCCTATTTCGCGCTGTCCAACGTGATCATGGTGCATCTGCTGGCGGTGGTGCTGATCGCCACCCGCTATGGCCGCGGCCCCGGCGTGCTGGCGTCCTTCCTGTCGGTGGCGGCGTTCGATTTCTTCTTCGTGCCGCCGCAGCTGTCGTTCGCGGTGTCCGACACCCAATACCTGCTGACCTTCATCGTGATGCTGGTGGTGGCGCTGATCATCAGCCAGCTGACCGCCCGCTTCCGCTTCGAAGCCACCATCGCCACCTACCGCGAGCGCCGCACCCGCGCGCTGTACGACCTGGGCCGCGAACTGGCCGGCGCGCTGACCGCCTCGCAAATCATCGAAACCGCGGTCGGCCGGCTGGAGCCGCTGTTCCGCGCCAAGGTGATGCTGTTCATTCCCGACAGCGAGGACCGCCTGCGCGCCGCCACCGACAGCGGCAACGACGCCGACGCCGGCGTCGCGCAGTGGGTGTTCGACAACCAGCAGCCGGCCGGCCTCGGCACCAACACGCTGCCGTCCAACGCCGCGCTCTACGTGCCGCTGAAAGCGCCGATGCGGGTGCGCGGCGTCATCGCGCTGCTGCCGGAGGAGACCGTCCACCCCTTCCTGCCGGAGCAACAGCGGCTGCTGGAGACCTGCGCCGCCCAGATCGCGCTGGCGCTTGAGCGGGTGCATTACGTGGAAGTGGCCCAAGACGCCATCGTGGCGATGGAGTCGGAGCGGCTGCGCAACAGCGTGCTGTCGGTGGTGTCCCACGACCTGCGCACGCCGCTGACCAATATGCTGGGCATGGCCAATATGCTGAACGCTCCCACCCTGCCGCCGGGCCAGCAAGCCGAGATCGCCCAGTCCATCCAGGACGAGGCGCTGCGGATGACCAAGCTGGTGACCAATCTGCTGGATATGGCCAAGCTGCAATCCGGCGTAAAACTGAACAAGGAATGGCAGCTGCTGGACGAAGTCGTCGGCAGCGCCGTGCGCGCCTGCGAGCGCAGCCTGCGCCACCACAAGCTGGAGCTGGATCTCAGCCGCGACCTGCCGGTGCTGGAATACGACGCGGTGCTGATCGAGCGCGTGCTGGTCAACCTGCTGGAGAACGCCGGCAAGTACACGCCGGCCGGATCGCGCATCGAGCTGGCCGCCCGCCACGACGGCGACAAGGTCCGCATCACCGTCACCGACGACGGCCCGGGCCTGCCCGCTAGCATGGAGCACCGCGCCTTTGACAAATTCACGCGCGGCGCGCCGGAATCCACCACGCCCGGCGTCGGCCTGGGCCTGGCCATCTGCCGCGCCATCATTGAAAACCACGGCGGAACGATAGAAGCCGGCAATGTCCGTCCGCACGGCGCCCGCTTCTGCTTCACGCTGCCGGCCGGCGCGCCTCCCGCGCTGCCGCCGGACGACGCCTGAAACCACAAGAGCGACAAGACATGAACGACGCACCCATTTCCGTAGTGATCATCGAAGACGAAAAGCCGATCCGCCGCTTCCTGTCGGCGGCGCTGGAAGAGGAGAATCTTACCGTCTACGAGGCCGAGACCGGCAAGCAGGGACAGATAGAGGTGGCGACCCGCAAGCCCGATCTGGTCATCCTGGACCTGGGCCTGCCGGACATGAACGGCATAGACGTGATCAAGAGCCTGCGCGAGTGGAGCGACATCCCCATCCTGGTGCTGTCGGCCCGCACCCAGGAGACCGAGAAAGTGGCGGCGCTGGACGCCGGCGCCGACGACTACCTGACCAAGCCCTTCGGCGTCGCCGAATGCCTGGCGCGGATCCGGGTGCTGCTGCGCCGCCGCATCCACGGCAGCGCGGCGGCGCAGCAAACCTTCCAGTTCGGCGACATCAAGGTGGATCTGGTCAACCGCCTGGTGCACAAGGGCGAAACGCCGGTGCATCTGACGCCCATCGAATACCGCTTGCTGTCCACGCTGATCCGCAACGCCGGCAAGGTCATCACCCACCGCGAGCTGCTGCTGGCGGTATGGGGGCCGTCATTCTCCGAACACAACCAGTATCTGCGCGTCTACATGGGCCATCTGCGGCAGAAACTGGAAGACAATCCGGCGATGCCGCGCCACATCGTCACCGAAACCGGCGTCGGCTACCGGCTGGTGGAGCAGGAGCTGCGCCAGCCGGCGGATTGAAAGATATCGCCCGCCTCGCTCAAGAGATCGCGAAGAACAGTCGTTGCCGGATGAAATCCCGCTGGCGGCGCGGGCGCTGCCGTAGGATGGTTGACAGCCCGCTGCCATCGGCATAATCTAACGTTCATGCGCCGATTTGACACAGCTTGCGGGCGCTTGATAAATGCCAGCTAAAGCGTATCCGGATCAACCCGCTTGCGCTTAATGGCCAGCGGGTTTTTTCATGGCTGGCCGGGGCATGCTCTCCCGCAGGCGGTTTCGGATCGGCTCAGGCGCCGAGTTAATGACAACTTGCAGGGCGCCGAAAAATCCTGCTAAAGCGTCGCCGGCCATCCAGGCCCGGCACGCGCAGCGCGACCGAACCTGGGAGAGCCAAAAATGTACGACTGCCTGCAAGACAGCTATACCGATTTCTCTTTTGCGATTTTTGATGCCGTGGGAAGACCTCGCCCCCTCTGTGGCAGCCTGAGCGCCACACCGCTGCCGTCCGGCGACGACAGCGCCCTGCACGACCTCGCCGCCTTCGCCCGCGACCAGGGCTATGACATAGACCGCGGCG
Organism: Chromobacterium piscinae; assembly: GCF_021129175.1. GTDB lineage: Bacteria > Pseudomonadota > Gammaproteobacteria > Burkholderiales > Chromobacteriaceae > Chromobacterium > Chromobacterium piscinae. The sequence continues at coordinate 20,278 of NZ_JAJOHV010000029.1, forward strand.
AACAGCAACTGACCGTCCGCGACATCAGCCTGGCCGACGCGCTGGCGATCAACACCCGCTTCGGCGGCGAGCTGATCATCAGCTGCGATCTGCGGCGCGATCCGCCGGTGCGGTTCTAAGCGCGTCCCGCCAAGCGCCTGGGTCTATACTCCGTAGCGCAACGTGGCGCCATGTCCACGGGGCTTGGCTGTCCTTATGCAGACAGTATGCGGGCGGGGCGGCTATAATCGGCAGTTTCTGCCCCAAATCCGCAGGACCGCATGCTGTTCGAACTCAACCGCGCCTCGCGCGCCGAAATCCTGGCCGAAGCGCGCCAGATCGCCGGACTCGCGCTGCCGATGATGGTCGCCCAGATCGCCCAGGTGGCCACCAGCTTCGTCGACACCGTGATGGCTGGCCGCGTCGGCACCGACGACCTGGCCGCCGTGTCGCTGGGCGCCAGCGTGTTCATCACCGCCTACGTGACGCTGATGGGCGTGGTCGCCGCGCTCAATCCCATCCTGTCCCACCATTTGGGCTCCCGAGACCAGCGCGCCTTCAGCCACGACGCGGCCCAGGGCCTGTGGTTCGGCCTCATCCTCGGCATCCTAGGCGGCGGCCTGATGCTGGCGCTGGAAGCGCCGCTGCGCCACTGGCTGCACCTGCCGCCCGAGGTCACCGACAAGGTGATGCTGTTCATCTCCGGCGCGGCCATCGGCATGCCGGCGGCGATGATCCACCGCGCGCTGCACGCCTACGCCTCCAGCCTGGGCCACCCCAAGGCCATCATGGTGGTCAGCCTCTTGGCGCTGGCGCTGAACGTCCCGCTCAACTACATCCTGATCCACGGCCTGTTCGGCATGCCCAAGATGGGCGGCGCCGGTTGCGGCTGGGCCACCGGCATCGCGTTCTGGTTCAACTGCCTGGCGCTGCTCGCCTATGTCAGCTGGCATCGCAATTTCCGCGACAATCGCATCCTTGCCGGGCTGGCCGCGCCGGACTGGCGCCGCTTCATCGCCTTCCTGAGGCTGGGCGTGCCCATCGGTCTGTCTTTCTTCGTCGAAGTCAGCCTGTTCTCCTTCATCGCGCTGCTGATCGCCGAGCTGGGCACTGTGGTCGTGGCCACCCACCAGTCGGTGCTGAACTTCTCCAGCCTGATCTACATGCTGCCGCAAAGCGTGGCCACCGCGCTGTCGGTGCGGGTCGGCCACCACGCTGGCGCCGGCGACTACAAGGCCGCCCGCTTCATCTCCGGCGTCGGCATGTTGATGGGGCTGGCGATGGCAGGCGGCGCGATGCTGCTGGTGCTGCTGCTGCGCGAGCCCATCATGTGGATGTACAGTACCGATCCCAGAGTGATCGCGATGGGCACCTCGCTGCTGCTGTTCGCCGCCGTCTATCAACTGACCGACGCCGCCCAGACCATCGCCTCCGGCGCGCTGCGCGGCTACAAGCTGACCGCGGTGCCGATGCTGATCCACATCACCTCGTTCTGGATGGTGGGCCTGGGCCTGGGCATGCTGCTGGGGCTGACCGACTGGATCGTGCCGCGGATGGGCATCTATGGCTTCTGGACCGCGCTGGTGATCAGTCTGACCGTAGCCGGCCTGCTTCTGACCTATTATCTGGCCCGCGCCAGCCGCAAGCGGCTGCACCGCGACCAAGGAATCCTGTTATGACCCTGCAGTTTCGCGCGGATGTCGACCTGCGCCCCTACAACACCTTCGGCATGGCCGCCCGCGCCGCCCACTTTTGCCAACTGGACAATGCCGCCGACCTGCCGGCCCTGCTCGCGCATCCCCTGTACCGGCAAGGCCCGGTGCTGTGGCTGGGCGGCGGCAGCAACCTGCTGCTGACCCGCGACTATCCCGGCCTGGTGGTCAAGGTAGCGCTGGCCGGCATCCGTCTGCTGGGCGAGGACGGCGATGACGTGATCGTCGAGGCCGCAGCCGGCGAAAACTGGCATGGCTTCGTCCAGCACGCGCTGGCCCAAGGCTGGTTCGGCCTGGAGAATCTCAGCCTGATACCGGGCACCGTCGGCGCGAGCCCGGTGCAGAACATCGGCGCCTACGGCGTCGAAGTGAAGGACCGGTTGCTGGAAGTGGTGTGCGCGCGGCTGGACCGGAACGGCGAGGCGCTGACGCTGTCGAACGCCGAGTGCCGCTTCGGCTACCGCGACAGCGTGTTCAAGCGCGAGGCCGCCGGTCGGCTGCTGGTGACGGCGGTCCGCTTCCGGCTGTCCCGCCGCGCGGATCTGCGCACCGGCTATGGCGACATCCAGAAACAGCTGCAAGCCGACGGCGTGGATCAGCCGACCCCGCTGGACATCAGCCGGGCGGTGGTCGCCATCCGCCAGAGCAAGCTGCCCGATCCCGCCGTGCTGGGCAACGCCGGCAGCTTCTTCAAGAATCCGGTCGTCGACGCCAGACAGGCCGCCGCGCTGCTGGAGCGCCATCCGCAATTGCCCAACTATCCCGCCGCCGACGGCCGGGTCAAGCTGGCCGCGGGCTGGCTGATCGATCAATGCGGGCTGAAAGGCTATCGCGACGGCGACGCCGGCGTGCACGACAAACAGGCGCTGGTGCTGGTCAACCACGGCCAGGCCACCGGCGCCCAAATGCATGCGCTGGCGCGCAAGGTGCAGGGCTCGGTAAGCGAGAAATTCGGCGTGGCGCTGGAACCGGAACCGCTGATCCTGTAAGCGCCCAGCCCCCGACAACGCAATGTCTTTGGAGAGCAAATGAGCAAGCAAGCGGAAGTTCTGGTATTCGATCTGGGCGGCGTATTGGTGGACTGGAACGGCATCGATCCTCTGCTGCGGCTGTCGGGTGGCCGGCTGGAGCGCGAACAGGCGCGCCTGTTCTGGATCGACAGCCCCTGGGTGGCCAAGCTGGATCTGGGCGAATGCGAGCCGCGGGAGTTCGCCGCCGCGATGACCGACACCCTGCAGCTGGGCGTGGATGCTGATGCGATGCTCGGGCAACTGTCCGACTGGCTGGCAGGCGCCTACCCCGGCGCAGCGGAATTGCTGGCCGAACTGTCGCGCCGCTTTCCGCTGGCCGCGCTCAGCAACAACAACGCGCTGCACTGGGACAAGATAGACCGCGAATTCGGCCTGCTGCCGCACTTCCGGCACACCTTCGCCTCCCACCTGCTGCATCTGCGCAAGCCGGATGCCGCCGTTTACCAGCACGTCCAGCAAACCCTGGGCGTCGCGCCGGAAGCCATCGCCTTCTTCGACGACAACATCGAATGCGTGGAAGCCGCGCGCGCTCAGGGCTGGCAAGCCTTCCACACCGCGGGCCTGCCCCAGGTCCGCGCCGCGCTGCAGGCGCAGGGCTGGCTATAAAGCGATCACGCCGCCGGCGCGCAGAAACAGGTAAAGCACGGCCAGCAGGCCGATCAGCCAGGCCAGCGAGCGCAGCGCCGCCTTGTCCGCCACGTACAGCAGGCCATGCGTGACGCGCGCCAGCGCGAACACGGCGGCGGCGGCGTTCATCTCAGCAACCGGCACCTTCATCAGCCATGCGGCCGTTACGGCCGCCAGATAGGTGGGCAGCGCCTCCCAGGCGTTCTGCTGCGCCCAGTTGGCGCGCTGGCGGTAACCCGCCAGCTGCGCCGCCCACTCCCGCGGACGATGGTTGTCGTAACGCACCCCGGCCTTGGCCACGCCGGCCCAGGTCAGCGGCAGCATCGCGGCCAACAACAGACTCCATAGTACGAACGGCATCGACTTCTCCTTGTCTTGACAGCGCTCAGTCGGGGCCCGGCTTGCCTCCAAGATAGCGCCCGTCGTCAAAGGTCGCCACCCAGCGCGGCTTGTACACCACCAGCACCGCGAGCAGCAAGCCGGTGGTGAAGGCTTCCGACCACGACAGCAAGAAGTAATAAGGCAATGCTTCCTCCAACAGCGCGTCCCAGGGGTAGGCGCCGGCCAGGCCCAGCGCCAGCACGCCGCACAAGGCCGCCGCCAGCAGGCTAGCTCCGCCGGCCAGGAAGCCGTTGACGAAGACGTAGATGAAAAAATGCGCGGGCAAGCGCCGCCGCGCCAGCTCCAGCATGCCGGATGTCACCGCCACCGCGGGCAGAGCCGTCAATAGCCAATTGAGCCCCAGCGCCCGCCAGTCGGCGTGGCCGGCCGCGGCCAAGGCCAGCTGCACCGCCGCCAATGCCAGCATCGCCAGCCATGGCCCCATCAGCAAGGTGAACAAGGCCGCTCCCAGCAAATGGAAGGACAAACCCGGCTGCAGGCCGCCGCGCAGCAGCCATAGCGCCAAATCCAGCACGCAGGCCCCCATCCAGGCATTCAGCGCGGCCGGATCCAACATGCGCCATCGCACCCGGAACGCGGCGAAAGCCAGCGCCGCGGCCGCGAGCGCGCCGGCCAGCCACGGCGCCCAGCCGGCAAACAGCAATGCGGACAAATCCATGACGTTCAAATCAAAAGAAACCGGGCTTCAGCATAACAGATGCCCGCGCGCCCTCCGGGACTTTCGCCGCCGGCGGACGCGCCAACTCCGGCTCCTGCCGTTACAATACGCTTTTGGATGGAGACCTTCATGCCCCTGCCCGCCCACCACCTGATCGCCCAACACGTATCCCTGGCCCTGGCCGAAGACATCGGTTCCTGCGACTGGACCGCCCGGCTGATAGCCGCCGACAAGACCGGCGCCGCCCGCGTGATCGCCCGCGAAGACGCGGTGATCTGCGGCCAGGCCTGGTTCGACGAATGCTTCCGCCAGGTGGATGCGCGTTGCCGGGTGGAATGGTTGGCCGCCGAGGGAGAAAAGGTGGCAGCGGGCAGCGAGCTGTGCCGCATCGGCGGCCCGGCCCGCGCGCTACTCACCGCCGAACGCAGCGCACTCAACTTCCTGCAGCTGCTGTCCGGCGTCGCCAGCGAAACCCGCCGCTACGTCGACGCGGTTTCCGGCCACCGCGCCCGCATTCTCGATACCCGCAAGACCCTTCCCGGCCTGCGGCTGGCGCAGAAGTACGCAGTCACCGTAGGCGGCGGCGCCAATCAGCGCATCGGCCTGTTCGACGGCATCCTGATCAAGGAAAACCACATCATGGCCGCCGGCGGCGTCGCCCAGGCGATGGCCCAGGCGCAGGCCGGCCTGCCGCCGGGCGTCACGCTGCAGATCGAGGTGGAGTCGCTGCCGCAACTGGAGGAAGCGCTGAACCACGGCGCCAAACTGGTGCTGCTGGACAATATGTCGCTGGACGACATGCGCCGCGCGGTGGAGATCAGCGCCGGCCGCGCCGAGCTTGAGGCCTCGGGCGGCATCGACCTCGACAGCGTGCGCGCCATCGCCGCCACCGGCGTCGACCGCATCTCCGTGGGCAAGCTGACCAAGGACGTGCGCGCGCTGGATCTGTCCATGCGCTTCACCCTGTAACGCGCTACGCAGCCATGGGCAGAGCTGTCATACTGAGGACATGCCTACTATAAGCAAAGCATAGCCCTCACCGTTCATGGACATGACTCCGCCCAGATTCGGCTCCCGCTCCGCCCGCCACGCCAAATGGGGCGCCGCGCTATTGTTGCTGGTGACCCTCGCGTTGCTGGCGGTGGACCTGTCCACCAGCTACCGCCAGCTGGAAACCGAAGCCGGCCGGCAAGCGAGCGGCCTAAGCCAGCTGCTGGCGGAAAGACTGAGCTCCGGCATCCACGAGGCCGGCCTGATCCTGCAGAGCAGCAACCAGATTCCCGAAATCCAGCGCCTGCTGCGCAGCGGCACGCTGGAGCCCGGCGCGCGCCAGAACCTGACGCAGAAGCTGCTGCAGCTGCTGCAGCTGGCGCCCTACCTCAGCCGCGTCGAAATCGTGGACACCGCCTGCCAGACGGTGTTCAGCAGCAAGCTCGACGGCACGCCCCGCCCGCACCACAACGAATTCTGCCGCTGGCTGCACCGGATCGACCCCAAGGAAAGCAACTACACCACGGTGATACACAGCCCCACCGACGGCGGCATCGTGCTTGCCAACAAGCTGTACGACGGCGAAGGCAACCTGATCGGCATGGCCACCGGCCTGATCAAGCATAACTTCATCCAGGACGAGGTCAGCCGGCTGACGGTGGGAGAACACGGCGAGATCCTGGTGCTGGACCAGCGCCAGCTGACGGTGACGCGCTGGCCGCAAACCAACGGCAACGACCCGCAAAGCTACCGGCCGTTGCAGCCGCGCGAGATACTGTCCCACGATCCGGGGCAGATGCTGTTCGACGCGCCATCCAGCTTCGACGGCCGCGAACGGCTGTACAGCATGCGCCAGACCGGCAACTACCCGTTCCAGGTGGCGGTGGGCCTGTCTCGGCGCGACTTCACCCGCTACGTCTGGGACAAGGCCTGGCTGGCGATCCCGGGCTGGCTGTTCCTCTCCGCGCTGACCCTGCTGGCGCTGCGCAAGCATCTATCCAATCTGCACCAGCACCAGCAGCTGCTGCAAGGCAACGAGCGCATACGCGCCAGCGAGGAGCAGGCCAGGCTGATCCTGGACACCGCGCCGCTGGCGCTGCTGCTGGTGAACCCCCAGACCATCCGCATCCGCCACGCCAACTCGCCGGCGCGGGAAATGCTGGGCCTGCCGCCGCGCGATCCCGAGCAGGCCGCCGACAATGAACTGAACCTGCCCTTGAAGCTGCAGCCGGTGGAGCAATGGCTGCGCGAGGGAGAGGACGCGCTGCAGCAAGAGGTGGAGCTGGAGCTGGAGGACAAGAGCCGGCTATGGGCGATCGCCTCGCTGCGCCGGCTAGGACACGACAGCCAGCCGTCGGCGCTGATCGCGCTGTATGACATCTCCGGCCGCAAGCTGCTGGAACAGCAGTTGCACGAAAGCAATCAACAACTGGCCGAGATGGCGGTCACCGACCCCCTGACCCGCCTGTACAACCGCCGCCACGCCGATATGGTGCTGCGCGACGAGATCAGCCGCTGCGAGCGCTACGGCCAGACCATGGCCATCGCGGTGTTCGACATCGACCACTTCAAGCGCTTCAACGACCAATACGGCCACCAGGCCGGCGACGACGTGCTGGTGGCCGTCGCCAACGCGCTGCGCGACACCACCCGCAACACCGACATCAACGCGCGCATCGGCGGCGAAGAGTTCATGGTGATCTTCCCCTACACGCGGCTGCGCGACGCGCAAAAAGTGATGAGCCGGCTGCAGATCGCGCTGACCCACACCACCTTCCCCTTTGTCGAACAACGCATCACCTTCAGCGGCGGCGTCACCGACTGGCGGCCGGGCGACAACCCGGCGCTGATGATGTCGCGCGCCGACAAGCTGCTGTACGACGCCAAACAGTCGGGCCGCAACGTGGTGTTGTCGGATCAGGAAGAAGCGTGAACCGGAGAATCCGGCGTTAGAAAGACGCGCCGCCCAGCGCGTCCGCCAGCATCCACATCATCGCCGCGGTCGCGCCCCAGATGGTGTGCCGGTCCCATTGCAGCGACAGATACTGGCCGGCCACGCCATCGCGGACATAGTCGTGGCGGCTGTACGCCTGCCGATCCAGCAGCAGCGGGAGCGGCACTTCGAACACCTCCGCCACCTCGTCCGGCGCCGGCGCCAGCGCCAGCGGCGGATGCAGCAGCCCCACCACCGGCGTGACCAGATAACCAGTCACCGTCACGTAGTCCGGCAAGCTTCCCAACACCCGCACCGACGATTCCGGCAGGCCGGTCTCCTCGCGCGCCTCGCGCAGCGCGGCCGCCTGGGCCGACACGTCGCCGTTCTCCAGCTTGCCGCCGGGAAAACTGACCTGCCCGGGATGGCTGGACAGGTGGTCGGTGCGGCGGGTGAACAGCACCGTGGCGCCGTCCGCGTGCCACACCAGCGGCACCAGCACCGCGGCAGCCTTCAAGCCGGGCGATGCCGCCCGATAGGGCAAATCGGCCACCCTGCCGGTGAAATCGTAGGATTGCAGCCGTCCGGCGATCATCGCGGCGGCCTCGTCTGCCTCCATGGACCACATATCGTTATCCTTTTGTCTCCCGGCGCCCGCTCTTGCGGCGGACATGTCTCCAATGTACCAAAAAAAATGCCAGACCGGCATGGTCTGGCATCTTGGCTGGCGGATATCGCTCAGCGGCGCATCGAGTCGAAGAAAGCCTGGTTCGACTTGGTGGCCTTGATCTTGTCCTGCAGGAATTCCATCGCCTCCAGGTCGTCCATCGGGTACAGCAGCTTGCGCAGCACCCAGATGCGCTGCAGCTGGTCCTGCGGAATCAGCAGCTCTTCGCGGCGGGTGCCGGAGCGGTTGATGTTCATCGCCGGGAAGATGCGCTTTTCGGCCATCTTGCGGTCCAGATGGATTTCGCAGTTGCCGGTGCCCTTGAATTCCTCGTAGATCACATCGTCCATGCGGCTGCCGGTGTCGATCAGCGCGGTGGCGATGATGGTCAGGCTGCCGCCCTCCTCCACATTGCGCGCGGCGCCGAAGAAGCGCTTGGGACGCTGCAGCGCGTTGGCGTCCACGCCGCCGGTCAGCACCTTGCCGGAAGCCGGCACCACGGTGTTGTAGGCGCGGGCCAGACGGGTGACGGAGTCCAGCAGGATGACCACGTCCTTCTTGTGCTCGACCAGGCGCTTGGCTTTTTCGATCACCATCTCGGCGACTTGCACGTGGCGGGTGGCCGGCTCGTCGAAGGTGGACGACACCACTTCGCCGCGCACCGAGCGTTGCATTTCCGTCACTTCTTCCGGACGCTCGTCGATCAGCAGCACGATCAGCACCGCGTCGGGGTGATTGGCGGTGATCGCATGGGCGATGTGCTGCAGCATCACAGTCTTGCCGGACTTCGGCGGCGCCACCAGCAGCGCGCGCTGGCCGCGGCCGATGGGCGCGATCAGGTCGATGATGCGGCCGGTGATGTTTTCTTCGGCGCGGATGTCGCGCTCCAGCTTGAACTGCTCGGTCGGGAACAGCGGCGTCAGATTCTCGAACAGAATCTTGTGCTTGGAGTTCTCCGGCGCCTCGCCGTTTACCTTATCCACTTTCACCAGCGCGAAATAGCGCTCGCCATCCTTCGGCGTGCGGATCTCGCCCTCGATCGAATCGCCGGTATGCAGATTGAAGCGGCGGATCTGCGAGGGGCTGACGTAGATGTCGTCCGGACCCGCCAAGTAGGAGGTATCCGGGCTGCGCAGGAAACCGAAGCCGTCCGGCAACACTTCCAGCGTACCCTCGCCGAAAATGCTCTCGCCCTTCTTGGCCTGGTTCTTCAAAAGCGCAAAGATCAGATCCTGCTTGCGCAACCGGTTGGCGCCGTCGATCTCGTTGGAAATGGCCATTTCAACGAGCTCGGATACGTGGAGATGTTTGAGATCAGATAAGTGCATAGCGGTCGTGAGGTCGACTCGGTAGTAATGAGGCGGAGCGCCTATCGGGGGTGTGGAAGCGTAAACGAAACGGGCGGCTTGCTTATGCCACCCGTCATGAAAGATTGTGCGTGGAGAATAGACGCTTTACAGTTGACTGTCAATGAAGGCGGTCAGCTGGCTCTTGGACAGCGCGCCCACCTTGGTGGCGGCGACTTGGCCGTCCTTGAACAGCATCAGAGTCGGGATGCCGCGGATGCCGAATTTGGGCGGAGTCTGCTCGTTCTGGTCGATGTTGAGCTTGGCGACTTTCAGCTTGCCTTCGTATTCCTTGGCCACTTCGTCCAGGATCGGAGCGATCATCTTGCACGGACCGCACCATTCGGCCCAGTAGTCGACCAGCACCGGGCTGTCGGCCTTCAGGACATCGTTTTCAAAAGAATCGTCGGTTACGTGCAGGATCAGATCGCTCATGGCTTCCTCGTCAAAATTGGGTGTGCTTAATTCGGGATGGTAGCAAGCGGCGGAGCGGGCGGCAACCTGCGGCACAAAGTTCCCTTCCCCCTTCGTTCAAGGGGTTATCCTCGCATAAACGAGCGCCTGACTTCGACGACGCTGCTGCAAATCGCCGGCATTCGGTATAATGACCGGCTGTTTACATGAGAAGGACACCAAATGGGCTTTCTGCAAGGCAAGAAAATCCTGATCACCGGCATGATCTCCAACCGCTCGATCGCCTATGGCATCGCCCAGGCCTGTCATCGCGAAGGCGCCGAGCTGGCGTTCACCTACGTGGTGGACAAACTGGAAGACCGCGTCCGTGAAATGGCGGCCGACTTCGGCTCCAAGCTGGTTTACCGCTGCGACGTGCAGAACGACGACGAGATCAACCAGCTGTTCGCCGACCTTGCCAAGCAATGGGACGGCCTGGACGGCCTGGTGCACTCGATCGGCTTCGCCCCGCGCGAAGCGCTGGAAGGCGACTTCCTGGATTCTCTGAGCCGCGAAGCGTTCCAGATCGCCCACGACGTGTCGTCCTACAGCTTCCCGGCGCTGGCCAAGGCCGCGCGGCCGATGATGCAGGGCCGCAAGGCCGCGCTGCTGACGCTGTCCTACCTGGGCGCGGTGCGCGCGATCCCGAACTACAACGTGATGGGTCTGGCCAAGGCCAGCCTGGAAGCGTCGGTGCGCTTCATGGCCGCCAGCCTGGGCAAGGAAGGCATCCGCGTCAACGGCATCTCCGCCGGTCCAATCAAGACCCTGGCCGCCGCGGGCATCTCCGGCTTCTCCAAGCTGCTGAACATGGCCTCCAGCCAGGCCTGCCTGCGCCGCAACGTGACCACGGAAGAAGTGGGCAACGCCGCCGCCTTCATGCTGTCCGACCTGGCTTCCGGCATCACCGGCGAGATCACCTACGTCGACGCCGGCTACAGCGTCAATGCCTTGAACGTGCCGGAAGAATAAGCGCTTCCGCGTTCCAGACGCCAACGGCGCGGGCATTGCCCGCGCCGTTTTCCATTCATGCCCCGCCAATCGCCCCCGCCAGCCCCCCCTCCGGTTTTTTCACGCCACTCGGCGCTGTTTCCCGTGTCACTGACCACTCATTCCAGCAAGGGGTCGCTATTTAGAACTCACGATGCTGGTGATGGCCAGCGCCAGCCACAGTCGCTTGCCTGAAATCAGATATGGAATCGCTCCACCACGTTCTTGAGCTTGCTAGCGCGCTGGTTCAATTCGTCCAGGGTGGAGCTAGCGCTTTGCGCCACTTCCGACGTGGAGCGGGTCATGCCGTTGATGTGCTCTGTGGTGTGGGCGATATTGCCGACAGCGGTGGACTGCTCCCGGGTAGCATGGGTGATCTGCGCGAAGGTTTCTACCACCTGCCCCATCAAACCGCCAATGTTCTCGATTTCATTGGCAGCGCTCTGAGCCAGGTCCACGCTCTGGTCCACGGTGCTGCGCGCCTGCTGCATGCTGCTGACGGTGCCGGCGGTCTGCTGCTGCATGCCCTGGGTCATGGTTGTGATTTCAGTCGTCGCCTGTGCTGTGCGCTCGGCCAACTTGCGCACTTCGTCCGCCACCACGGCGAAACCCCGGCCCTGCTCCCCGGCGCGGGCGGCCTCGATGGCCGCGTTCAGCGCCAGCAGATTGGTTTGGTCCGCAATATCCTTGATCACCCCGACGATAGAGCTGATCTCCTCGGAATGCTTGCCGAGGGAGTGCAGGGTATCGCCCAATGTCGCCATCGCCTGGGACAGTTTGCCCACCTCCGCCGATACCTGCTGCATCGCGTGGCGGCCGCGCTCGGCGCTGTCATTGGCCTGGGAAATGATGGCGTTGGCGTCGGAGGTGGTATCGGCGACATGGGTCACGCTGACGGTGATCTGCTCGATGGTCGCGGCATTGGAGCTGATCGCCTGGTTCACCTGATCGGCGTCCGAACTGATGCGGTTGGTGGTCTGATGCAATGACCCCACCGCGCTCACCAGCTCGCCTGCATTGTTGTTGACCTCACCGATCAGCCGGCGCAACCGCTGGTTCATCACCCCGATCTGGCCCAGCGCGCTGTGTTCCGGCGCATTGGGCACCGCCACCGTCAGATTGCCGGAGGCGATTTCCTGCAGCACCTGCTCGATCTCGCTTACCGTGCCGCCCAGTTGGACATTCAATTGACGCCGGCCCAGCAGAATCAGGAACAGGATTTCCCCCACCAGCAGGATGATGGTCACCAGAAACACCAGCTGCGCATTGGACAGCCTATCGCGCGCCTGTTGCAGTGCGGTATTGGTGCGCTGATCCAGCAGCACGAAGAAGTCGTCGATAGGCTTCATGATCTTGGCCTTGTACTGGTGGTACTCCTTGCTGTGCACCAGCTTGCGCGCCAGTTCCATGTCGGGCTGTCCGTTGACCGTGTAATTGCCCTGCGCGTCGGCGAACTTGCCCTTCACCGCGTTCATCGCTCGCACTTCAAGATTGACCAGGCCGTCGGAGTTGGCCTGGGCTTCCTTGAGCTTGGCGAATTCGTCGTCGGTGAATCCGGCTTGCTTCATCAGGCTTTGCAGCGGCACGGTTTCGCCGTCCGGCCTGGGCTTGTCCTGGCCCGCGGCGACAAAGTCCCAGTAAATGCGGTTGTACTCCTGCGGCCGCGGCGCCTTGCCGTTGCGGATGTCCAGCACCCGGTTGTACTGCTGCTCGTAGGATGGATCGCCGGTGACGACGTAGGTGCGGCCCAGACGAGTGAGATCATCCGAACTCTGCCGCAGCTCGGAGGCGAGCAAGTAGGAATGGTAGCGGTTGTCGCTGGCGGCGCTCATCGAGTCAACCGCCTGCCGCATGGATATGAAGGTATACACCACGCCGATGAAGGTCAGCACGATCAGCACCAGCAAGCCGTTGATCACGACATTGCCGCGAAAATTGTTCATGGAGGAAGCTCCTTGCGATACGGGTCCGCCGCCTATCCCGGCGACGGAATCAGATACGGGATGCGGGACCGGTCCCGATAACGACAGCACGCGAATGGGCGGCAGCCGGACTTTGGATGATCGCGCCGACATCGGCGCGTGTCTGGAAACGCTGCATCAGCCTTTGCATCTCGTCCGCGCAGTCATTGCCTTTTTCGGAGATGATCGCCAGTTCTTCGACGAGGCATGCATTCTGCTACGTGGCGGCGCTCAGTTGCTGGATCGTGGCGTTGATCTGCCCGACCGCGCAGGCTTGCTCCTTGGCGGCGCTGGCGATTTCCTGGATCAGATAGGCGGTGCGGCGGCTGGAGTCCACGCTGGCTTCAAGCTGTTGTCCGGCCCGGCCGGCCATATTCACTCCCAGATTGGCCACGCTGGAAATTTCGCGCGCGGCCGTCTGGCTTCGCTCCGCCAATTTGCGCACCTCCTGCGCCACCACCGCGAAACCCCTGCCTTGCTCGCCGGCGCGGGCGGCTTCAATAGCGGCATTGAGCGCCAGCAGATTGGTCTGATAGGCGATGTCGTCGATAACCATGGTGCATTCGGCGATCCGCTTCATGCTTTGCACCGTCTGCTGGACGATATCTCCGCCTTGCTGCGCGTCGACGGCCGCCTTGGCCGCCATGTCTTCCGTCAAGGTCGCGTTGTCACTGGTCTGACTGATGGATGAGGAGATTTCCTCCAGCGAGGCCGCCGCTTCCGACAGGTTGGCTGCCTGCTCTCCGGTATTGCTAGAAAGGCTCTGGGAAGTGCTATTGATCTCCGCCGCCAAGTTGGACAGGCGGCCGGCGCTGCTCTGGCTGCTGGCGATGGAGGCATTCAGCCCCGCGATGGTCTGGACAATGGCGCCGGCCATGCTGTCGGCTGGGTAGCCGCCCTCGCGCGCGTTCACCGTCAAATCTCCTTCGGCCACCGCCCGCATCATGCCTGACACATGCAGCGGCTCGTCTCCCAGCATCCGGTGCAATTTTCGGTAAATGGTGCGGAACATCAGCACACTCAACACGCAACTGGCGAGCAACAAGCCAATCAGGATGGTCAGCCACAAGCCGGCCCGCGACTGGGCCTGGCTCACTGCGCGGTTAGTGCGCTGCTCCATCATCTGGTAGAACGCGTCCACCGGGCGCATGATAGAAGCCTTATCCTGATGGTACTGGCTATCATGCAAGATGCGTCTGGCCATCGCCGGATCCGGTTCTCCCTGCCGGGTAAAACCGCCCTTGCCATCGGCAAAGCGCCCCTTCATCGCGTTCATCGCCATCGTTTCGGTATTCACCAGCCGGTCTGAATTAGCCTGCGCCTCCTTGAGCTTGGCAAACTCGTCGTCGGTGAAGCCGGCCTGGCCCATCAGCGCCTGCAGCGGCACCGCGACGCCATCAGGCTGCGGCTTGCGGCCATCCACGGCCATGAAATCCCAGCAAATGCGGTTGTAATGCTCTGGACGCGGCAGCTGGCCATTGCGGATGGCCAACACTGCCCAGTATTGCCGTTCGTACATGGAGTTGCCGGTTTCGGCATAGGTGCGGACCAGCCGGGTCAAGTCGTCTGAGCTTTGCCTCAGCTCATTGGCCAGCAGGTAGCTCTGATAGCGTTGCGATTCCGCCTGCGCCTGCGTAGCCAACGCCCGCTGCAGTTGAAAAGTGCATAGCAGGACCAGCGACAGAAGCAGGATCGTCAGCCCCGCGCTTGCCGCCAGCAAAGATTTGATGCTTAGTCTCATACCCCGCCCACCTCGCGCTCAATCGTGGGAATCCGCCCTTCAAGGGGCTGTTTTGGTACCGTTATAGGTATTAATACGAACATTACCAATAGATCGATATCGGACATCGCTCTGCGCAGATGCCGACGGCGCAGGCTATGCCTGCGCCGCTTTCCATTCATGCTCCGCCAGCAAAGCCCTCTCCGCCTTTTCCGCGCCGCGCGCCATGCGCGTCAATCCAGCGCCTTCCCCTCGTCCAGCGCGCGCAGCGACTCCATCGAACAACTGAAAGCCCGCTCCAGCTCCGGCAGCAGATCCACGGCCGATGCCAGATCCTCGCCTTTGCCCAATCGCTCCAAAGTCATGCACAGCGAAGCCAGCGGCTGGGCGCCCACGCTGCCGGCGCAATTCTTCAGCGCATGGGCCGCGCGGAACAGGCCGGCGCCATCGCCGGCGTCCACCGCCTGCCGAATGTCGACCAGCAGCCGCGGCCCCTCGTCCATCCAGGCGGTCAGCATGCGCGGCAGCAAATCCGCCTTGATCCCCCGGATCGCATCCAGCGTGCCGGCGTCCAGCCATTCTCCATCGCGGCTCTCCGCATCGCCCGCCGCCGCTTCCGGTCCGGCTGGCGCCTCGTCTCCCAAAGGCAGCCAGCGGGACAACGCCGCCCCTAGCTCCTGCTGGGTAAAGGGCTTGGCCAGATAATCGTCCATGCCGGCCTCCAGGCAGCGTTCCCGCTCGCCGAGGCCGGCATTGGCGGTCAGCGCGACGATGACCAGGCGCGCGTCCCCTCCGCGCGCCTTCTCCCGTTTCCGGATCGCGCCGGTGGCCTGCCAGCCGTCCATCACCGGCATCTCGCAGTCCATCAGCGCCAGATCGAACGCGCCGTCCTGCCACAAGCGCAGCGCCTCCTCGCCATTGCGCGCCAGCGCCATTTCGCAACCCAGATTTCCCAGCATCGCCGTCGCCAGTTCCTGATTGACCAGATTGTCCTCCACCAGCAGGACGCGGCCTTTCAGCTTCGGCTGCCCGTCGTCTCCGCCCTCTTCGCCCGGCGCCACCCTGGCGACGGACGATCCTAGCTGCAACAAGGCGTTGTACAGCTCGGACCGGCGCACCGGCTTGGTCAGCACCTGGCGCGCCAGCTGCGCGGCGCCGTTCAGTTGCTGGAAGTCGTCGGCGGCGGAGCTGAGGATGATGGCCGGCGGCGCGGAGGTCCCCAGCCGCTCCCGCACCAGGCTCAGAAACATCTGCCCGTCCATCTCCGGCATCATCATGTCGGATACGATCAGATCCGCCTCATGCCCCGCCGCCAGCCAGTCCAGCGCCTTCCCGGGCTCATGGAAGGCGTGGATGTGGCACTTCCAGGACGCCAGCTGCTGCTCCAAGATCTCCAGATTGGTGACGTTGTCGTCCAGCACCAGCACCCTCATCCGCGCCACGCCGTCGGCCGGAGGCGGCGGCGACAGGCTGCTCGACGCGCGCGGCAGGCTCAGCGTGAAGTGGAACTCGGCGCCGGCGCCGGGCTCGCTCGCCAGTTCGATGCTCCCGCCCATCATGCCGACCAGCCGCTGGGAGATCACCAGACCCAGGCCGGTGCCGCCGAAGCGCCGGGTGGTGGAGCTGTCGGCTTGGGAAAAAGGCTGGAACAGCCGCTTCTGCTGTTCCGGCGAGATGCCGATGCCGGTATCCCTGACGCTGATGCGGCAGGTCAGCTCCGATGCCGTCTCCGCCACGCTGTCCACCCGCGCCAGCACCTGGCCGGACTCGGTGAACTTGATCGCGTTGCCCAGCAGATTGGTCAGCACCTGGCCCAGACGCTTGCCGTCGCCGACCACGTCCACCGGCATCAGCGGCAGCGCGCACATCAGCTCCAGCCCCTTGCCGTAGGCCGCCGGCGCCAACCGCTCGACGATTTCCTCGACCAGCAGATTGAGAGAGAACGGCCGGTTGTCCAGCTCGAACTTGCCGGCCTCTATCTTGGAAAAATCCAGGATGTCGCTGATGATGGCCAGCAGGCTCTCGCCGGAGCGATGCACCACGCTGACGTAATGGCGCTGCCGCTCGTCCAGCCGGGTTCGCCGCAGCAGGTCGGTCATGCCGATCACGCCGTTGAGCGGCGTGCGGATTTCATGGCTCATCACCGCCAGGAATTCGCTCTTGGCGCGATTGGCCGCCTCTGCGGCGTCGCGCGCTTCGGTCAACTGGGCATTGGCGTCCAGCAAGGCCTGGCTGCGGGCCTCCAGCGCCGTCTCGCGCTCGTGCAGCGTCTGGTACAGCCGGACGCGGTTGAGCAGCAGGTTGTCGTCCAGCGGCTTCATCAGGTAATCCACCGCGCCCAGGCCGTAGCCGCGGCCGATGAATTCGTCGGCCTTGAAAATGGCGGTGACGAAGACAATGGGAATGCCGCGCGTGCGTTCGGTCATCTGCAGATGGCTGGCGGTTTCGAAACCGTCCATGCCCGGCATCTGCACGTCGAGCAGGATCAAGTTGACCTCCCGCTCCAGCGTGATCAGCAGGGCCTCTTCGCCCGATCCAGCCTCCAATACCTCGCAATCGTCCAGCCGGCTCAGCAGAGCCTGCAGGGTGACGCGGTTGTTGCCGTTGTCGTCCACCACCAGTATCACGAATTTCCGGCTCATGACGCGGCGCTCCGTCCCACTCGGTAGATATGGCTGCCGCTGCGATAGGGCTCGAAGCCCATGTCCAGCGCCAGACGGTTCAGGCCGTCCTGCGGCCCCAGCACCAGGAAGCCCTCGGCATGCAACGATTGCGCGAAGCGCCGCAGCACCTGGCGCTGCAGTTCGGTGTCGAAATAGATCAGCACATTGCGGCAGACCACCAGCTGGAATTCGTTGAAGATGCCTTCGTCGGTCAGCGAATGGCGGTAAAACAGGATGCGCTGCCGCAGATGGTCGTCGGCCTGCAGGAAGCGGCCGTTCCGGGACAGGTAGGCGTCGAACAGCCGCTTGCCGCCGCTGCCCAGGTAGTTGGCGCGGTTGGCGTCCAGCGCCTGGGCGGGAAACAGCGCGCTGCTGCCCTGGGCCAGCAGATAGGGATTGAAGTCGGTGGCGAACAGGTGGCTGCGGTCCAGCAGGCCCAGTTCGTCCAGCACGATGGCCAGCGAATAGGCTTCCTCGCCGCTGGAGCAGCCGGCCGACCATAGCTTGATCAGCGGAAAGCTGGACAGATAGGGCAGAATCTCTTCGCGCAGCAGCTTCAGCTGCTCAGGATGGCGGAAGAAGCTGGTCACCCCCACCGGCAGCTCCGCGCACAGGCGCTCGAACAGCGCGACGTCGGACAGCACCGCGCGCTGGAAATCGGCGAAGCCGCCCATGTGGAACTGCCCCATCAGGTTGCGGATGCGGCGCTTCAGGCTGTCGCGCTGGTAATTGCGGAAGTCATAGCCGTAATGGCTGACCAGAGCGGCCAGGAACAGCTCCAGCAGCTCGCCCTCCGGCTGGGCGCCGGCGCCGGCCGCCGCGGCCGCGGC
>NZ_JAJOHV010000030.1 GCF_021129175.1 Chromobacterium piscinae
TTTATTTATAGAAATTACAGCGGCAGCGAGCCCAGGCCTGGCGAGATCAGTCTCGCGCATCATGGCGTGCTGTTCCTGGACGAACTACCGGAGTTCGACCGCAAGGTGTTGGAGGTGCTGCGGGAACCGTTGGAGAGCGGGGTGATCCATATCTCGCGCGCGGCGCGCCAGGCCAGTTTTCCGGCGCGCTTCCAGCTGGTGGCGGCGATGAATCCCTGCCCTTGCGGCTATCATGGCCACCCTGCCGGGCGTTGCCAGTGCTCGCCCGAGCAGGTGGCGAAGTATCGGGGTAGAATCTCCGGCCCCTTGCTGGACCGGATCGACTTGCAGGTGGAGGTGCCGGCCTTGACGGCGGCGGAGCTGCAGCATTCCAGGCCGGGCGAAGGCAGCGAGCCGGTGCGCCGGCGGGTGTTCGAGGCCAGGGAGCGCCAGTTGGCGCGGCAAGGCGGCTTGAACGCGGCGCTGCAGGGCGAGGCGCTGGAGACGCATTGCCGCGGCGACGAGCACGCGCTGGCGGTGCTGGCCAAGGCTTTGCAACAACTTGGCTTGTCGGCGCGCGCGTATCATCGGATACTGCGGGTTTCGCGCACCATCGCCGATTTGCAGGGCGTCGAAACGATAAGCCGCAACCATGTATTGCAGGCGATCCAGCTCAGGCGCGTCATGCAAGGCGGCGCTTGATAGAATTGATCAATTAAATACGGATGGCATGATGGCTGTCCGACAGACATAGCGGTAGTGGTGAATGGCTAATCGAGACCTGAAAAACTCCCCCAGACCGTCGCGCGGGCGCGGCAATTCCTCCTCGTCGCGCAGCGGCGGAGGCGGCATGATGGCGGGCATCATCATCGGCCTGATCGTCGGCGTAGCGGTGGCGGTGGGGTTGGCGATGTATCTGAACCGCTCGCCGGCCGCCTTCCAGCCCAAGAACGAGCGCAAGGCGGAAGCGCCGCAGCCGCCGACCGAGCTGCTGGCGCCGGGCACCCGCATTTCCGAAGCCGCTTCGGCCACGACGCCGGCCGCGCCGGCTCCGGCGCAAGCGCAGCAACAGGCCACGCTGGACTCCACCGAGACGGTGCCGCTGCCTCCGCCGGCGACTCAGCACGAAGCCAAGCCCAAGCCGGCGCAGCAAGCACCGGCAAAGACCGGCAAGGACGAGCAGCGCTTCGATTTTTACAAGATTCTGCCGGGCCAGGTGGACGCCGTCACGTCCGACGCCAAGTCCTCGCGTTCGGGGGAACCTTCGGCATCGGCGCCTGCCAAAAAAGTTTATTTGCAGCTGGGCGCGTTCCAGAACCAGGACGAGGCTGACAACCTGAAGGCCAAGTTGGCCTTGCTGGGCGTTGAGGCCAAGATCCAGTCGGTCAACGTGCCTGACAAGGGGATGGTGCACCGGGTCCGGGTGGGCCCGTTGAGCCGTCAGGACGATGTGGAGCGCATCCGCGCGCAGTTGAAGCAGGACGGCATCAGCGCCAATGTGGTGAAGGCCGCCGAGTAAGTCTCATCTCTACAAATAACGGGAAAAGAACATGAAGAAATGGTTGTTGTTGGCAATGCTGGCGGTCAGCGGCATGGCGAATGCCGCGATCCAGCTGGGCAAGGATTACACGATGCTGAGCACGCCCCAGCCGGTGGCCGACCCCAAGAAGGTGGAAGTGATCGAATTCTTCTCCTACCACTGCATCCATTGCTATGACGACGATCCGGCCCTCAATGCCTGGGCCAAGACGCTGCCGGCCGACGTGAGCTTCCGCAAGGAGCAGATCGTGTGGCAGAAGTCGATGGAAGGCTTTGCCCGCATGTTCGCCACCTTCAACGCCACCGGCACCTTCGACAAGCTGCACCGCCCCGCTTTCGAGGCTCAGATCAAGCAGCGCATGGATTTGTCCAAGCCTGAGCAGTTCACCAGCTGGATCAAGCAGCAGAAGGGGGTAGACGGCGCCAAGCTGCTGCAGACCTACAACTCCTTCGGCATCAACGCCCAGGTGGCGCGCGCGACCAAGATCACCCGCGACTACCAGATCCAGGGTACGCCGACTGTTATCGTCAACGGCAAGTACGTGGTGGTGACCAGTACGCCGGAACGCATGATCCAGGTGATGAACGAGCTAGTGGCCAAAGCCCGCGCCGAGAAGAAGTGATTGTTAGCTTGACGCGAGAGGGCGGCCTTTGGGCCGCTTTTTTGTTGCCGCGGCGTCTGTCTGATCAGGAAGAAAGCGGATGGCAGGTATTTTTATGTAAAAAGTTCTTGACGCGCTTTTGGCTTTGCCTTAATATGCAATCTCTCTGACGCGGGGTGGAGCAGTCTGGTAGCTCGTCGGGCTCATAACCCGAAGGTCGTAGGTTCGAATCCTGCCCCCGCAACCAAATACTAGAAAAGCCGAATCGATAGTCGATTCGGCTTTTTGCGTTTCAGCCGCCTTCAATTTTCACTTCGCAAGCTTCCCCCTACTTGCAGCCAGACTGCGCGGCCAGCTTCTGGATTCCAGTTTTCCATTTTTGTTAAGACTTTCTCCTGGTTGGTAATTTCATTAAAAGAAATATTTTTTGTAACGATTTGCAACCTAGTTCATGCCCATGTCATGTTAATGACTTTGTCCTAAGTGGTTGTTGCTGCGGCAGAATACGGTAGGCGTCGTCCTTGATTTTTATCAATTGAATGGCATATCGGATATTGGCGAGGTCTTGACCATGGTCAAGACTCTTGAAATATCGGCCGGAACTGTTTCTAATACGCCCGCCCGCTACCGGGGACCGCGACGATTTGTCGCAGTTCTGCCTGAGCCGGGCGTTGATGTTTGTGCTTGCCGAATTCCTGTCTTCCCGCGCCGCCTGCGGCGTTTCACTCGGGCAGTGATCTTCAGCTGTCACGTCATCGTTCGGAAGCGATTGTGGAGTCGCTTCCCGCCGTAACCGGCGCAAGCCGCCGGTGGGGCCGATCGTGGAATATCCGCGATCCCTAAATTTCTGGTTTGACCTGGATTCATGTGGCCGCGCCTGGCGCTGCCGCTTACTTATGAATCCGGCAGGAAACTGTTTTCTTGGCGTTGGAGCATGGCTCGCAACGCCTGTTGCGCATCTGCGCGCCAAAGGATTTTTAACCCGAAAAGTCGTATGATGAGAAACCATAGACCCTCCCGCCTGATGCGGGGGCTGGCGCCTGTGGTGATCGCCCTGCTGTCGGGATGCCAAGGCGGCATTCTCGATCCCAAGGGCCAGATCGCCGCTGAGCAGAAGTCCCTGATCCTGACGGCAACTGCGCTGATGCTGCTGGTGGTCATCCCGGTGATCGTGATGACCTTGGTCTTCGCCTGGAAGTACCGCGCCAGCAACAAGGAAGCCGCCTACGAACCGAAATGGTCGCACTCGACCAAGATCGAAATCGTGGTCTGGCTGATCCCCTGCATCATCATCGCCTTCCTGGCGACGCTGACCTGGAAGAGCACGCACAAGCTTGATCCCTATCGTCCGCTGGAGTCGGACAAGAAGGCGATCCAGGTGCAGGTAGTGGCGCTGAACTGGAAATGGTTGTTCATCTACCCCGAGCAGCAAATCGCTTCCGTCAACGAGCTGGTGTTCCCGGCCGATACTCCGGTGAGCTTCAAGATCACCTCCGACGCGGCGATGAACTCGTTCTTCATCCCGCAGCTGGGCGGCCAGATCTACGCGATGGCTGGCATGCAGACCCAACTGCATCTGATCGCCAACGAACCGGGCACTTACAAGGGCTTCTCCGCCAACTACAGCGGCGCCGGCTTCTCCGGCATGAAGTTCAACGCTGTCGCCACCAAGACCCCGGCCGAATTCGAAGCCTGGGTGGCCAAAGCCAAGGCTTCCGGCAAGGCATTGGACGCGCCTTCTTACCTGAAGTTGCTCAAGCCTAGCGAAAACAATGCGGTGGAATACTACGCGTCGACCACGCCGTACTTGTTCGAGGCCGTGCAGCACAAGTACATGGCCGCACGCCCGTCGCTGGCCGACAGCGACGACGCCATCAAGCTGACCAAGATGACCAAAGAACTGTGCGCCGCGATCACGCCGCCGGTTGTGAAGGAGTAACAATCGATGTGGTTAGGTAAACTGACTCTGGACGCGATCCCGTTCCATGAGCCCATCATCATGGGGGCGCTGGGAGGCGCCGGCCTGATCGGGCTGATGCTGTTCGCGCTGATCACCAAGTTCGGCAAGTGGGGCTATCTCTGGAAAGAGTGGCTCACTTCCGTGGATCACAAGAAAATCGGCGTGATGTACATCATCGTCGCCATGATCATGCTGCTGCGCGGCTTCGCCGACGCGCTGATGATGCGCACCCAGCTGGCGATGGCCACCGGCGGCGCCCACGGCGTGTTCCCGCCCGAGCACTATGACCAGATCTTCACCGCCCACGGCGTGATCATGATCATCTTCATGGCGATGCCGTTCATGACGGGCCTGATGAACATCGTGGTGCCGCTGCAGATCGGCGCGCGCGACGTGGCCTTCCCCTTCCTTAACTCGCTGAGCTTCTGGCTGCTGGTGTCCGCGGTGATCCTGGTCAACCTGTCGCTGGGCGTGGGCAACTTCGCCCGCACCGGCTGGGTGGCTTATCCGCCGCTGGCCGAGCTGGGCTTCAGCCCTGACGTGGGGGTGGATTACTACATCTGGGCCTTGCAGATATCAGGCATCGGGACGACGCTGACCGCGATCAACTTCCTGGTTACAGTGATCAAGATGCGCGCCCCGGGCATGAAGCTGATGGACATGCCGATCTTCACCTGGACCTGCACCTGGGCCAATGTGCTGATCGCCACTTCCTTCCCGATCCTGACCGGCGCGCTGGCCATGCTGGCGCTGGACCGCTACCTGGACTTCCACTTCTTCACCGCGGAACTGGGCGGCAACGCTATGATGTACCTGAACCTGTTCTGGGCTTGGGGCCACCCCGAGGTGTACATTCTGGTTCTGCCGGCGTTCGGCATTTTCTCGGAAGTGGTTTCCACTTTCGCCGGCAAGCGCCTGTTCGGCCACAAGTCCATGATCTACGCCAGCGGCGCGATCTCGGTGCTGGGCTTCATGGTTTGGCTGCACCACTTCTTCACGATGGGCTCCGGCGCCAACGTGAACGCCTTCTTCGGCATCGCGACGATGATCATCTCGATCCCGACCGGCGTGAAGCTGTTCAACTGGCTGTTCACCATCTACAAGGGCCGCCTGCGCTTTGAAACCCCGATCCTGTGGACGCTGGGCTTCATGGTTACCTTCTCCATCGGCGGCATGACCGGCGTGCTGCTGGCGGTGCCGGGCGCCGACTACGTGCTGCACAACAGCCTGTTCCTGATCGCCCACTTCCACAACACCATCATCGGCGGCGCCGTGTTCGGCTACCTGGCCGGCGTGTCGTTCTGGTTCCCGAAGGTGTTCGGCTTCAAGCTGAACGACAAACTGGGCAAGGCCTCGTTCTGGTTCTGGCAGATCGGCTTCATGTTCGCCTTCATGCCGCTGTACGTGCTGGGCTTCCTGGGCATGACCCGTCGCCTGAACCACACCGACAACCCGGCCTGGGAGCCGTGGCTGTACATCGCCCTGTTCGGCGCGCTGCTGATCGCCGCCGGCATCGCCTGCCAGCTGTTGCAGATCGCGGTGAGCATCCGCGACCGCAAGAAGCTGGTGGACGAAACCGGCGACCCGTGGAACGGCCACACCCTGGAATGGTCCACGTCTTCCCCGGCGCCGTTCTACAACTTCGCCAAGCTGCCGCAAGTGCATGACATCGACGCCTTCACCGACATGAAGGAAAAGGGCGTCGCCTACGCCGTGCCGAAGTCGTACGAGCCGATCCACATGCCGCGCAACACCGCGATGGGCATCTATATCGGCGCCTTCAGCACGGTGCTGGGCTTTGCGTTGATCTGGCACATCTGGTGGCTGGCCGTCGTCGGCCTGGTGGGCATCGTCGGCTGCATGCTGGCGCGCGCCTACGACAACGACCTGGACTACTACGTGCCGGTGGACGAAGTGGAAGCGATCGAGCGCGCCCGCTTCGAGAAGCTGGGCATCGACGTCGACAACTACACCGAGCGTGATCCGGCCCAGCCGAAAAAGGCTGCGCGTCCGACCACTACCGCGTAACGGGTTGAATCTGACATGACGACTTATGTAAAAGAAGCGCACGCCGCGCACGACGACCACGAGCACCACGACAGCGGTTCGCAAACCGTCCTGGGCTTCTGGTTCTACCTGATGACCGACTGCATCCTGTTCGCGACCGCGTTCGCGACCTACGCAGTCCTGTTCCGCAACGTGGCGGAAGGCGTGTCCGGCAAGGACATCTTCGATCTGCAATACGTGCTGGTGGAAACCGCGGCCCTGCTGCTGTCCTCCATCACCTACGGCTTCGCGATGATCGCCGGCCACAAGGGCAACAAGTCCGCCGTTCTCGGCTGGCTGGCGGTGACCTTCCTGTTCGGCGCCGCCTTCATCGGCCTGGAAATCAATGAATTCCACCATCTGATCTCCGAGGGCCACGGCCCGCAGAAGAGCGCCTTCCTGTCGGCCTTCTTCGGCCTGGTGGGCCTGCACGGCCTGCACGTGACCGCCGGCCTGATCTGGATGGGCGTGATGATGGCCGAAGTGGCCAAGACCGGCCTGACCGGCCGCGCCATGACCCGCCTGAACTGCCTGTCGCTGTTCTGGCACTTCCTCGATATCGTGTGGATCTGCGTATTCACCGTTGTCTACCTGAAAGGAGCCATGTGATGAGTCACGCGCATGACAACGCCAGCCACGGCACCGTGAAGAGCTACATGGTCGGCTTCGTGCTGTCGGTGGTCCTCACCGCCATCCCGTTCTGGATGGTGATGGGCGGCGCCTTCACCAAGCAGGCGACGCTGATCGGCATCCTGGCGATGGCGGTGGTGCAGATCGTGGTGCAACTGAAGTATTTCCTGCACCTGGACTTCAGCAAGGAAGGCAAGCTCAATAGCTTCTCCTTCCTGTTCACCGGCATGGTGATCGTGTTGCTGGTGGGTCTGTCGATCTGGATCATCTACACCGCCGACGCGCTGATGATGCGCTGAGCGAGGCTGAGTTGAAGTTCAAGCGTTATCTTCAGGTCACCAAGCCGGGCATCATCTTCGGCAACCTGATCTCGGCCGCCGGCGGTTTCCTGCTGGCGGCGCAGGGATCGGTCGACTGGTGGCTGCTCGCGGCCACCGTCATCGGCTTGTCGCTGGTGGTGGCCTCCGGCTGCGCGATCAACAACTGCATCGATCAGGACATCGACGCCAAGATGGCCCGCACCCAGAAACGGGTGCTGGTCACTGGCGCGATGAGCACCAAGGCCGCGTTGGCGCACGGCGCGGTGCTGGGCTTGGCGGGCTTCGCCCTGCTGTGGTTCTGCACCAATCCGCTGGCTACCGGCTGCGTGCTGTTCGGCTTCGTGATCTATGTCGGCGTGTACAGCCTGTACATGAAGCGCAACTCGGTTTACGGCACCCTGGTGGGCAGCCTGTCCGGCGCGGTGCCGCCGGTGGCCGGCTACTGCGCCGTCACTGGCCGCTTCGACATGGGCGCGGCCATCCTGCTGCTGATGTTCAGCCTGTGGCAGATGCCGCACTCGTACGCGATCGCCATCTTCCGCTTCAAGGACTATGAAGCGGCCGGCATCCCGGTGCTGCCGGTGGTGAAGGGCATCTCCGCCGCCAAGCAGCAGATCGTGCTCTACATCCTGGCTTTCGCCGCGGCGACCGTGATGTTGGTGTATGGCGGCTACGCCGGCTACGGCTACCTGGCGGTGGCGGTGGCCACCAGCCTGTGGTGGCTGAAGATGGCGCTGTCCGGCTACAAGCGCGAAACCGACGACCGCGCCTGGGCGCGGCAGGTGTTCTTCTTCTCCATCATCACCATCACCTCGCTGAGCGTGATGATGGCGGTGGACGGGCAGACGCCGCCGCACAGCCGCGTGGTGATGACCGCGGACGCGGGCATGTATCGCTGAGATCGATCCATTCCATGCCAAACGGGGAGCAGCTTGCGCTGCTTCCCGTTTTTGTTTAGCCATTAGTCAGCGCGGCGGCCAGGCGGCGTCTTGCCGGCCGGCGGGGCCGTACACGCTGGGCCGGTATCCGCCTGCGGCGGGATCCAGTTGCAAGCGGGCGTAGCCGAAGAAGAAATAAGCGCTGTCCTGCGGCTGCAGATAGGGCTTATCCAGGCCATCATGGCGGTTGGCAAGCATGGCCTGGGTCAACGCCATGCCGGACCAGGCGCGCAATGCGCCTTGGCTGTCCCGCGCCAGTATCCATTCCTGATTCTGCAGATCGGCGGCGCTGACGCGCAAATGCCGCTTGCTGCCTTCCATGCGGGTCTGGGCATCGCGCAGCACGGCGGAGAAGGGGATTTGGTATTCGCCGCTGGCCGGATCCTGGCGCGTGAAAAAGATATCGTCCAGGCCCTGGTCCGCCTGCCCGATCTGCACCCGCGGAGCGGGGGCGGAGCAGGCCTGATGCCGCAGCGCCGGCCACGGTGTTTGTCCGGAGTAGGCGAGGCATAGCTTGCCGTCATCCAGCCCGTCCAACTGGGCATCCAGATCGCGTCCCACATATTGCGCCAGCCGATATTCCGCCGACTGGCCATGGGCCTGCCTGTCCAGCAGCCTCAGCTTGCCGATGGCGGTGTCGGTGTACTTGGCGCCCGCTTCGATCGCGGACACGCGCAACTCCAGCTTGGCAACGGCTTCCGCGCCCGGATTGATCAGCAGCAGCCGCTCGGCGCTATTGAGCGCATTGTCGGACTTGCCGATGACGCGTTGATCGCTTTGGTCGGCGAAGGCGATGTCTCCCTGCTCGCGGCGCAGCTGGGCCGCCGAATATTGCCGCGCATGGTAGGACAGCTTGAACAGGCGGGTTTCAAACGGCTTGGCTTCTCCCGCGCGGTACAGGCTGATCTTGACCAGCTTGGGCGAAGCATTCTGGAACTGGGTGGCAGCCGATTTGGCGTAGCCCGGGGCCAGCGCGATGGCGAACAGCGGGCTGGGATGCGCCAGCGTGAGCGTCAGCGCAACCGGTTTGATGTCTTCCGACTGAGGGTAGGGTTGCTCGGCATGAAACACCCAGGCTTTGGCCGGATCGGGATCGAACAGGTTTTTCACCGAATACTGGCCGGGATGGGTGCCGGCCAGGGTTTGATCGGCATGCAGCTGCAGTGTGTTCCAGCCAAGCGTGACTGCCGCATTGTCGGGAGGGGCGCTGGCATGCGCATTGCTCAGGAATAGACTGAGCAGGCTGCTTGCCATCAGTCTATGGCTGACGACCGGCGCGTTACTCATTGCCTGCATACAAGGTACGGAATTTAAGCAGGCCGATCTGATTGATTTTGGCCTCATTTACCCCATCGCCTATAAAGCCTGCCATGGAGTCATGGATATATTTCTCCAGGAAATTCTCAATCGCCGGAGTCAGCAGGCGAATATTCATCGTGGCCGCAACCTTTTTGGGATCGGTTTCGGGCAGCACTTCGCTGGGAATGGACATGCCTTGCTCTGGCAGCATAGGCATTAGTTTTTGCAGCTCTTGCTCCTGTTTGGCTGCTTTCGCGGCGGCGCGGGCGGGGTCAAAATCAGGCGCCATTGGGTCGCCGGCGTAGAGTTTGCGCAGTCCCTTGATCAGCGATGCCTGGGTAATCTGCAAAAAGCCCTGATGCTTGGCGCTGGCGGTTCGATATGGCGCGCGCTTGGCAAAGTCATGCCGGTATTTGAATCGTTGGCTCAGGTATAGGGCCATGTGCTGGCGATGCATCTTTTCCGTCGAGCCTGGAGCAATCTTGGCTTCACGCAAATAAGCGTTAAAGTCGTTGATGACCTCTTGAGTCGGCGTCAGAAGGTTTTGCACCCGTTCAGTCAACTGGTCCATTGCCAGGAGGGGCACACCTGCTTGGCGAGCGGCATCGTACAGCCGGCGTCCCGGTATCGCGCACAATTGGCCATTTTGCGCGGGCAGTATGCCTAGGTCGCCGCTGGCATAACCACCTCCGACATCCGAGTGCGAGCCCGGGAACATGACTTCGATGGTATTGGCTGGATATGAGTTGCCGCGCCGCACGGTGTCCAGCGGGAAGCAGGCGCGCACTTCATGGCCGGCAACGTAATGCACGCATTGCTCGACTGCGGGATGGATGGTCAGATTGTTGTCGGCCCAAGCCATGTGCCCGGTTGCGGGTATGGTATTGGGCAGCAGTTGCGCAAGGCCTACCGATGCCACCGTGTCCATGATCCCAAGAAACTGTGTTCGGAGTGAAATGCCGGCAAAGCTCCATGCGCCATTTTGCTGATGACATATTTGATACAGCCAGTTGACGAATGCCCGCGCCTCTGTGGCACCGCGTGAAAATCCGAATACCGACAGGTTGATCTGTGTGATCTGGGGTTTGCGTCCCTTCAGCGCCTGCTGTAGCTTTTCCTGCCAGGTATTGAAAATCACTTTGCGCATGACGCCCCCGGTCAGGCCGCCGGCATTGCTGGTAATTTTCTTGGCCAAGCCATCGGCGATCAGCGGACTTTTGTTGACATACTGGTGGGGCGCATTCACCAGGCGCGTCAGCGCCCAAAGAATGCGCGCCTCTCCGCCCGCGCCGGCGCCACCGCCCAAGGCCCCCCCCGTGTCGTCGATTTCTGGGAATGGGGTACCAACTCCTGGCATGTAAAAACGGAAATAGCCCTCGTTTGGTTTGTCTCGCGCCGTCATGAATAGGCGGGCGACATTGCTGGGACGCTGTTTGCCGGATTCCGCCTGGTAATAGTCAGCCTGGATATTGTTGCCCGTGCCATCGAAGAACATCATCACGTGGATCTGACTTTGGCATTGGGCTTCCTGCTTACCGCTGACGCAGGACATGGCCTGAGCTCGTTGCAGTTGTTCGCGAGCACTCAGTGAGCGTTGGCCTGCTGGGTAGGGGGCGGGGTTTTGCGTGCTCATTGTTTATCCCCTTGAGTATTCTTGGGATATGCCGGGCGATAGTCTGGATGATAGGGCATGATATCGCTCAGCTTGACCAGCACCTGGTCATTGGGCAAAAAGTGAATATCGAAGTGCTGGGCATCTTTTTCCTGATATTCTGGAATCGCTACTGTACGGGTTTTCCAGGTTCCTTCGATGAATATCTTGTCGCCATTGCGCATCACCAGATTGCCATTCGCATCGCGTTGATAATGTCCACCTTGTAGCCAGCCAATTTTAGCAGTCAGCCCTGGACGCCACTTTTTCGGCACCACTACGCAGCAAACTTCGCCACCGCCACCGCCCATCGGGGGGACATTGAGCACCCCTCCTTGATCATTAACTGTGACCGAGTCGATAGGTTTTTCCGTATGGTTGACTGAGAGATAGCTGATGGCTGTCGTGGCATCATCACAGGCAGATAGTAATAGTATGACCGTCAGCCAAGCAAAGCGAGGCAGTAAACGGCAGGGCTTTATCGTTCTCATCTGATTAATTCCCGGCAATCTTTCAAAACAACACCTTGTCGGTGGAAAGGTCGAGGCAATAGCTCGCTTACGGATTTGGCGGATAGTTATGCCGCAGAATAAAAAAATACAAACCGCCATAGGAAAGAAACAGCAAGGCTGTTGTGGCCAACTTGAGTAATTTTCGCTGCGATCCATGGATTAGCCACGAAGACAATGCAAATGCGGTAGCAATCAAAAATGGTGAAGTGAAAATGAGAAAAAAAATATGGTTTAGGGCGGACCAGTCACCCTCTGCGCTCTTCTCAAAGGGATGCAAACATTGGAAGTAAATAATCCCCACAGAAAATATCAAGAACATGGCACCAATAATGAACGTGCCTGCAAGTGAAACCACAAGCATGCGGGCGGGCCATTTTTTCTTTTGGAATGGGTGTGTTTCCATTTCTCAGAGGGCCGAGATGTCATCCAGCAAGGAAGCTAGGTTTTCGCCTAAGCCGTCTTTTTGCAAGGCATGACTCTGCAAGACCTGGGGAAGTCTGGGGTCGTCCAAAATGCGTCCTTGACTCAGGCAAGCCGCCACGGCGAGCATCAATTGATCGGGTGCGTTTTCAATATGATGCTCTTCCAATGCTGCGCAGGAGCGTTGCAAACAGTGGTGGAGAAAGGCACCGGATGCCGGCAATAGTTCGGCAAAATCCTGACTCAGTCTATTGGCCAATGCATCGGGTTCCGCTGAACGCAGCAAACCTGCCAATTCCGGCTCAGTGAGCTCCCAACTATCTTTTTCATCGACAGCCAGATGTGATGGGGCAAGGTCCAGCGCCTGCAGTGTGCCTGCACGGTCGACGATCAGCCAGTGAGTCAGAGGCGCGCATAGCCGTCGCCAGGATGGGGGCGACAAGGTTTGGGGCAGGGTGGCCGCGATGCGGGTGTCGGCAAAACGTAGAATGTAGGGTTGACCATCAGCCGTAGTTAGGCTCAGGCTGCGCTGCCAGATATCGCGTAATGTTTCCACATCCAGCACGCTGGCGACAAAGCCAAGCATTGGCCGACCTTGGCTGTGTCGCAGCAGCTTGGCCGGAATGGCATTGTTCTGCCTTGGGCATTCGATCAATAGCGGCGATACTGCGCGCAACCCCCCCCATTCCGGCTGAAAATACAGTGGCCAGTTGGCAGTGGCCAATTGCAGCGGGCGATGGTTGTAATCGAAGCCGGCATCCATTAATGCGTACCAGTTCCACTCCATGGGACTGGCATCAATTTGCTCAGCCAAGGCGTTGGCCAGGGATGCCACATCCCCCTTGTCCATTGCGAAATACATGGGGCCTCTCTTATTGGCCGGCTAAGGGCGAGCCGGATTTGATCGCATTCAGCATGCACTGCAAGCAGAACTGCTTGCCTGGGAAAACTGGCATCGGGATGGTCATATTGTCGGGTCCGCTCAGCTTGTGCTGGGCGGCTTTCACGCTTACGGTGCCGGGTGCGTGCACTTCGATATTGCCGCCCTTGAGACGGATATAAGCGCCGCCTGCGGTCAACAGAATCTCGTCCTTGGCATTGACGACGATGCGTTCCTTGCAGGACGTGATCGTCACATCCTTATCCGCCGTCAACTCCATCGCGTCGCTCTGCGCCTGCACTTGCACCTTGCCTTTGGCGGCAATCAGCTTCAGCGCCACCTTGTCTTTCACCCCCGCTACGAACAGGCTGATGTGCTGGCCTACGTTGTGCAGCCAGCGCCGGCCGGTGGTGTGGTTGGCGTCGCGCTGGGCGATAAGGTTCAGGTTCTGGCCGGCGGAGACGGTCTGGCTCTGTTCAGTCAGGCTGGCGATGCCGGCTGGGCCGGACAGGATCAGCAGCGGTTGTTGGCCGGCTTGATCCTTGGCGGTTTTGCCGTCTTTGTCGGTGTTGCTGCCGGCTTCCCAGGCTTTCAACGCCTCGGCGTGGTGTTGCAGGTGGCCATCGGTTTTCTTGCCGGCTTTGGCGTTGTCCGGGCCGATTTCGTCGGGCCCAGTTTCCATGGTGTCGGCCAGTTGGCCGGTGGCGGTTTCGGCCAAGGCTTGCGACAGCGAGAGCGCGGCGTCGAGCTGGCTCTGCGCGTGCTCGCGCGCCAGCTGTTTGCCGGACGCGCCGTTCTGCGCTTCGGTGGTAATTAATAAACCATGCCCGGCGCGGATGGCGCCGTGGTGGTCGGTGCGCAGTTCGAAGCCGTCGCCGCGCGGCTGGGCTTTGCCGTTGCTGCGCGGGTGGGCGAGGTAGCCCTGGTTGAGCTGGGTCTTGCCCGCTTCGCTGGACAGCTTGGCGCGCACTTCGCCGGGGGTGTCGTCGAACAGCAGCTCGTTGTAGCCGCCGCCCTGGTGTTCTTTGCTCTTGATGCCGGACAGGGTCTTGTTGGCCGGCAGGCTGCCGGCGCCGCTGAAGTCGGGCGTCGGGTGGCTGCCGTTGTACAACACGCCGGTGATCACCGGCCGGTCGATGTCGCCTTCGATGAAGTCGACCAGCACTTCCTGGCCGATGCGCGGGATGAACTGGTGGCCCCAGCCGGCGCCGGCCGACGGCATGGCGACGCGCAGCCAGCAGGAGGATTTGTCGTCGAGGCCGGCGCCGATGGTCGGGTGTTCGTCCGGCCGCTGCCAGTGGAACTGCACCTTGATCCGGCCCTGGGCGTCGGTGTGGACTTCCTCGCCGGCGGGGCCGACCACGGTGGCAGTCTGCACGCCGAGCGAGGTGGGTTTGGCCGAGGCGGTGCCGGCGTAGGCCGGG
>NZ_JAJOHV010000031.1 GCF_021129175.1 Chromobacterium piscinae
TCCAGCGCGGCCAGCGCGCGGCGGACGCTGGCGCAGACGTCGGCGGCGGCGGCGAAGTCGGCGGGCCCCATCACCTTGCCGTTGCGGATGCGGCGGTAGTAGGCGCGGGTGGAGTTCAGATACTGGGCGGCGGTTTCCTGGCCATCCAGCCGGCCTTCCTCCGCCATCGCTTCCAGCAACCCGACCAACTGGCGGCAGGCGGCCTCGGCCTGGGTGTTGCGCTGATCTTGTACGCGGCGTTGTTGTTGGCCCGGTTTGGGGGCGGCGGTTTTCTTGTTGCGCTCGGCCATTGTCGTGTCCTTGGTCTGCTGAGCGCGCATTCTAGCGGCGAGGGAGGCTGGCGTCTAATTCATGCAGTTCGAAGCGGGCCAGATGGTCGAAGCCGGAGGGCAGCGACACCTCGACGAAATCCTGAAGGCAGAACAGCGTGAGCTTGCCGCCGTAGACGGCGCCGGTGTCCAGATGCATCACATTGTCGTAGAGAACGGCGTCAGGCTGGGGGGTATGTCCCGCCAGGACCAGATCGATGCCGGCCACGATGCCCGCGCCGCCGTTCCGAGCGCGCTCGCGCGACCACAGCAGCGTATCGCGGTCCTGCTCATCGGGACGGCCGGCTTCCAGGCGGGCGGCCAGCGCGGTCCAGTCGTTGCCGGGGCAATCGGCGTGGAGCACGCCGATTTTGCCGCTCTCCACTTCCACTTCCAGCGCCAGCGGCAGCCGGGACAGGGCGGCGGCGCAGGCGTCCAGCTCGGCCGGGCTCAGTTCGGCTAGCCAGCGGCCGCCATTGCGCAGATGGCGCTCCAGGTCCTCCTGCGGGTTGCGCACCGCGTCCAGCGCCATCTGCTCATGATTGCCGCGCACCGCGTGAAACCAGGGCTGGGCCAGCCATTTCGTCACCATCGGGCTGTCCGGCCCTCTATCCACCAGGTCGCCCACCGACAGCAGCCGGTCGCGAGCGGGATCGAAGGCGACGATCTTGAGCAGGCGGGACAGCTGGGCGAAGCAGCCGTGCACGTCGCCGACTGCCCAGTCCCGGCCTTGGGTGTTGCGAGGCAGTTTTTCGATCAGCATCGCGGCGCGCTCCGGGCGGTTTTCTCAGCGGGCCATCCAGTCCCGGCAGAACTCGTCGCGGAAGTGGATCAGCCACTCTAGCTTGCGCTGGGCCATGTCGCGTCCGGCCTTGGTCTGCATCATGCCGGGTAGTCTGGCTAGCTTGACGTCGATATGGTCGATCGCCCAGGCCTGATCGTCCAGGCCGCGCTGCTCGGCCATCGGGTCGATCGGGTGGGCCAGCGCGCGCCCCATGCGGCCGGATACGTAGAACATGCGGGCCAGGCCAACTGGTCCCAGCGCGTCCATGCGGTCGGCGTCCTGCACGATCTTGGCCTCCAGCGTGCGGGGCGGGATGGCGGCGGAGTAGCTGTGCGCCTCGATGGCGTGGGCCAGATTGTCCAGTTGGGCGCCGGACAGGCCGCTGTCGGCCAGCAACTGCCGCGCGCGCTCGGCCGACCGGTGCGAGGCGAGCTGGCGTTGCGGATGGTTTTTGGGCAGGTTGACCAGATCGTGCAGGTAGCTGCCGGCCATGACGACGATGGGGTCAGCCTCGGGATAGTGGGCCAGCAGCTTGCGCGCGACGGCCCAGACGCGGTGGAGATGGCTGAGGTCATGGGCGCCGTCGTCGTCCGGCGGCTGGCTTTCCAGCAAGGCGATCAGGCGTTGCTGCCATTCGGTCTGTTGCTGCGGGGTCATGCGGCAGGTCCTGATGTTTGCGCGCGCCGGCGGTGCGCCGGCGTGGCGGGTTGCACGCGCCGTCCGCTGGGGAGCGGCGAAAATGACTGATTGAAAACAATCCGTATTGTCATTTTAACACCCGCAGGCGGAATCGCCGGCTAGCGCGCAGCGGAAAGCGTCATTTCCCACTGGGACAGGCGGTAGACGGCCTGGTGGCGCAGCAACAGGGAGAGCAGGGGCAGGTCGCGGCTGTCGACGTTGTTGAAGCCCAGGCGGCCGCATACGCTCAGGCTTTGCGCGGCTTGCAGCAGCTGGCTGGCGATGCCCTGGCGGCGGCAGGGCGGGCTGACCTGCAGTTCGGCGACCTCGCCGTCCGGCGACATCAGCAGCGAGCCCAGGGTCTGTCCGTCCCGGTCCACGCTCAGCCAGCGCAACGGCGGATCGGCGCGCAGCAACGATTCGCGCCGATTGGGTACGGCCTGGGGGTAGGAGAGGTCGTCGGGAGCCGGCCATCGCGCCGGATCGTGGGCCGAGTGAATGGTCACCGGCCATGCGCGGCGGGTCTGGACCTGCGCCGTCATCTGGTAGCAGTCCAGCTTGCGCAGCGGCGCGAAGCCCAGGGAGGCGTAGGCTTCGCGCGCCAGCTGGTTGCCGTCTATCACTTCCAGGCGCTGGCGGCGGATGCCGTGGGCGGCCAGCAGGCGGCTGACCAGCCCCGCCATATCGGTCAGCGCGTGGCGCCGCCGCGCGGCGGGCGCGACGCCGGCGGCGATGCAATAGCCTTCCCGTTCGCCGTCGATTTCCGGCGTCGCGCATAGCCAGAACCCGGCCAAGCTGCCATCCAGCCAGGCGCCGGCGCTCAGCTCGGGCGCCCAGCCGCGCCGACGCAACATGGCGGCCAGTTGCGGCAGGCTAGGCTGGGCGGGCACCAGGTAGTCGCTGAAAGCGTCGAGAAAACAGAGGTGGAGGTCTTCCGGCGCCAGCCCCGCCAGCGATGCGATCTTCATCGGAGGGCGGGCTCGGACGCGGTGGCGACGATGGATAGCGCGCGCTGAACGAAGGCGTCTTCTTCTCCGACCGGCGCGATGTAGAACAGAATCTCGCGGGTTTTCGCCTCGCCGGCTAGGCGCAGCAACACCCAGGCCGCGAGGTATTGCGAGGACAGGCAGCCGCCGGCGGTGGCGACATTGTCGACAACCCGGAAGGCGGCGGACGGCACGCGGATGCCAAGCTGTTCCAGCATCGGCCGGGTCATGCCGTCGGTACAGGCGACGCCGTCAGGGAGCAGGCCCAGCTGGTGTAGCACCAGCGCGCCCGAGCACTGGGAGCCTATCAACTGGCGGGACGGGTCCAGCCTCAGCTGGCTCATGATCGCGTCGTCGGCCACCCAGTCGCGGGTGCGCCAACCGCTGCCTATCAACACCGCGTCGGCGCGATTGGCGTAGGACAGGTCTTCCTGGCGCTCCACGCGCGTGCCGCTGCGGGACTGGATGACCGGGGCAGGCGAGCAGATGCGCACGTTCCAGCCCTCCGGGCTCATCCGGCCCAAGATGCCGGCGGCGATCATGGAGTCCAGCTCGTTGAAACAGTCCAGCGTGACGATGGCGATATCCATAGGGGCGATTCCGTTGCGTTGATGCATCGGCCTATGTTGTTCGCATTGGGCTGCGGGGTCAATTGCGGGGAGGGAAGGCCCCGCCGAGCGGCGGGGCGGGCGGGATCAGTCTTCCAGCCAGATCAGCGAAGCCATGCGGCCGGTCTCGCGGTCGCGGCGGTAGGAGAAGAAGCGGTCGCGGTCGATCACGGTGCAGAAGTCGCCGCCGTAGACGCGCGAGACGCCCAGCTTTTCCAGCCGCAGCCGCGCCAGCGCGTAGATGTCGGCGAGGTATTTTCCGTCGCCGATGTCTACGAAGGCATGGTCCGCCTCGGCGTCTTTCTCGACAAAGGCCTGGCGCACTTCCGTGCCCACTTCGAAGGCGTCGGGGCCGATGGCCGGGCCGAGCCAAGCCATCAATTCCGACGGCGGCAGCGCCATCGAGGCCACGGTCGCCTCGATCACGCCGTCGCACAGCCCGCGCCAGCCGGCGTGGGCCGCGGCCACTGCCCGGCCTTGCTCGTCGCACAGCAGCACCGGCAGGCAGTCGGCGGTCATAACCGCGCAGACGACGCCCGGTGCGCGGGCGAAGCTGGCGTCGGCATTGGGCGCGGCATCGCCGACGGTGGCCGCATCGGCCACAACGATGCCGTGCACCTGAGTGAGCCATGCCGGCTCGGCGGGCAGCTCGTCTCGCAGCCGCGCGCGGTTGGCCGCCACGGCCTCCGGATCGTCGCCGACATGCGCGCCCAGGTTCAGGCTGGCGTAGGGAGGCTGGCTGGCGCCGCCGTTGCGCGTGGTGGCCAGCGTGCGGACCCGGGCGGGGGCGGGCCAGTCGGCCTCGATCCAGTCCTTATCGGGCATAGATCACCTCGACGTCGCTGTCATCATCGTCGTCATCGTCCCAGTCTTCATCGTCCTCGCCATCGCCGTGGGCGAAGGTTTCGTCGTCCGCCACCGCGCCGTCGCCGCGCAACAGGTCCAGCAATGCGCGGAAGTCGTCGGGCAACGGCGCTTTCCAGCTGCGCTCTTCGCCGGTGGCCGGGTGGATCAGCGCCAGCGCGAAAGCGTGCAGCGCCTGGCGGCCCAGGGCTTTTACCGCGGCGGCGGCGTCCTCGTCCATCTTGTGGCGCGGATTGCCGTACACCGGGTCGCCTGCCAGCGGGTGGCCCGCTTCGCGCATGTGGACGC
Organism: Chromobacterium piscinae; assembly: GCF_021129175.1. Lineage (GTDB taxonomy): Bacteria > Pseudomonadota > Gammaproteobacteria > Burkholderiales > Chromobacteriaceae > Chromobacterium > Chromobacterium piscinae. The sequence goes on from NZ_JAJOHV010000031.1 coordinate 4,517, forward strand.
GGATCTGGTGGGTGCGGCCTGTCTCAAGCTTGCATTCCACGTAGGAATGGCTGGCGAAGCGCTCCAGCACCCGCAGATGGGTGATGGCTGGTTTGCCGCCGAATTTCAGCACCGCCATTTTCAGCCGGTTGTGAGGGTCGCGGCCGATGTTGGCGTCGATGGTGCCGTCGAAGGGCACCACGCCGTCGGCGATGGCGCGGTAGACGCGCTTCACGGTGCGGGCCTGCATCTGGCGCACCAGCTCGGTTTGGGCCGGCACGGTCTTGGCCACCACCATAAGCCCGGAGGTGTCCTTGTCCAGGCGGTGGACGATGCCGGCGCGCGGCACGTTGGCCAGCGACGGGCAGTGGTGCAGCAGGCCGTTGAGCAGGGTGCCGCTCCAGTTGCCGGAGGCGGGATGCACGACCAGGCCGGCGGGCTTGTTGATCACCAGGATGTGATCGTCCTCGAACACGATGGGCAGATCCATCGGCTCGGGCTGGAAGGCCATTTCTTCATTGGTGAGCTGCAGCGTCACTTCCAGCTTCTCGCCGCCGAGCATCTTGGTCTTGGGCGCGACGACCTGGCCGTCCACCTTCACCAGTCCGTCTTTGATCCATTGAGTCAGCCGGCTGCGGGAGTAATCGGGCAGCAATTTGGCGAGCGCGGCGTCAAGCCGTTCGCCGCACAGCGAGAGCGGCACCTCAAGAAGTTGCGTGGCGGATACCTCGTTTTCCGAGATGTCGCTATAATCGTCCGGGTCAATGTAAGGATCAGTCATGAAAAGATACGTTGTTGCAGCTATGTTGGTGATGGTGGGGCTTGCCGGGTGTGCAACCACGGAAACCTACGACGAAACGCGCGGTTGGACCGTGGAGAAGCTCTATTCGGAAGCCCACGATGAGTTGAACAGCGGCAATTATACCCGCGCAGTCAAGCTGTACGAAACGCTGGAAGCGCGCTTTCCCTACGGACGCTACGCGCAGCAGGCCCAAATGGACCTCGCCTATACCCATTACAAGGACGGCGAGCCTGAACTGGCCATCGCTTCCGCCGATCGCTTCATCAAGCTGCATCCCACGCATCCGAACCTCGACTACATCTATTATCTGAAGGGTTTGGTGTATTACAACGATGATTCGGGCCTGCTCGCCAAATGGGCCGGCCAGGACATGAGCGAACGCGATCCGCGCGCCGCCCGCGAGGCCTTCTCCGCTTTCCGCGAGCTGACCACCCGTTTTCCCAATAGCACCTACGCGCCGGACGCCAAGGCGAAGATGATCCGCCTGGTGGACGCGCTGGGCGGCAACGAGATGCACGTGGCGCGCTACTACATGAAGCGCGGCGCCTACCTGGCCGCGGCCAACCGCGCCCAGGGCGTGGTCAAGGACTACTCCAATACCAAGTATCCGGAAGAGGCGCTGGCCATCATGGTGTCGGCCTACGACAAGCTGCAGCTGCCGAAGCTGCGGGACGACGCGCGCCGCGTGCTGGCGCTCAACTATCCGCAGAGCCAGTATCTGAGCAAGTCGTGGACGGTCGAGGAAATGCCGTGGTGGAAGCTGTGGAAGTAAGCCTCTCGGCATGTTGAAATCAAACAGCCCGTCGAGAAATCGGCGGGCTGTTTTGCCGCAGGGGGCTCAGAAGTTTGCGATGCGATCACGGCAGGTCCGCGCCTCGGACATGATTCTGGCGAACAGTTCGGCCACGCTGGGCAGGTCGTCGATCAATCCTTGCGCCTGGCCGATCAATTGCACGCCTTTTTCATGGTTTCCCTCCTGTATCGCCAGGCGGATGGATTCGGTAGCGGCGCCGAACAGCGCCAACTGGCGCAGCGCTTGCGGCTGGCTGAGCATGCCGCCTATCGCCACCTTCATCACCGGCATGCCCATCCGGCGCGCCATCTGGCTGGCGCGGAAGGCGGCGGGGATCAGCCCCAGCGGCTTGCGGCAGGCGCGGCGAGCGGCGGGGGTGTCCATCATCCGGCACCACAGGCCGTCGAAATTCTTCGAGTAAAGCGTATCGCCGACGCCCCGCTGCAGCACCATGTCCTTGGTGGCGGCGTGGACCGGGCTTTCCCGGGTCATGGCCAGCCGGGAGCCCATGGCCACGGCGTCGGCTCCCAGGGCCAGCGCCGCCACCAGGCCGGCGCCGTCGGCGAAGCCCCCTGCCGCGACGATGGGCAGCGAGCTTGCGCGGCGGATGGCCGGAATCAGCACCAGCGAGGTCACGCTGCCGCCGTGGGCCGCAGCCTCGTGGCCGGTGACCAGCAGCGCGTCCGCGCCGCATCTTTCGGCTGATTGCGCGTGCTTTTCCGTCACCACGGTGGCCAGCACTTTGCCGCCGTAACGATGCGCGGCCTCGGCGATCCAGTCGCCTTTGCCCAGCGAGTAGTTGATCACCGGCACATGCTCCTCCAGCGCGACTTTGGCGTTGTCGGCCGCGCCGGGCATCATCAGCGTGCAGCCGATGCCGAAGGGTTTGTCGGTGAGCTCGCGTATGCGGCGGATGGCGGCGCGGGTGGCGTCCGCTGACAGCGGGCCGGTGGCGAGTATGCCCAGACCGCCGGCGTTGCTGACCGCCGCGACCAGTTCCGGAGTGGCGATATAACTCATGCCGGGGCAGAGCAGGGGGAGCTGGATGCCGAGCAGGCGGGTGATGGCGGTTTGCATGGAGGTGGGGGCGGGTGGTTTACAATGACGCTTCATTGTTGATGTATTTGTCCTGAATTTCAAACGAATGTTTTAATCCATGGCGCTGATCATAGTTTTGATGGGGTGGTTGTACGCGGTGTTGATGCTGGCGGCGGGGCAGCGCAGCGTGGCTGCCGGCGCGGCGGTGTTCTTCTTTCTGGGCGTGCTGCCGGTCTGGTTTGTCGCGTGGGCGGCACGCAACAGGCTCCGCAAGCGGCGGCGGGCCGCGGAGGACGAGGGAAAGGCTTGAGTCCGGCTGTCCCGGAATGCTACAATCTCGTGTTCCCCACTGTGTTGGCGGGGAATTGTTAATCCAAAACTACGCACATCCGCGCCAAAGGGTGCCCGCAGGCTGAAGCCTTCAGGGTTGTCTGCGCGGATGGAGGCTTAACCCTTTTAGGAGTTTTTGCATGTCCACCAACGTTACCATGCGTCAAATGCTTGAGGCCGGCGTTCACTTCGGCCACCAAACCCGTTTCTGGAACCCGAAGATGGCTCAGTACATCTTTGGCAGCCGCAACAAGATTCACATCATCAACCTGGAAAAGACTCTGCCGCTGTTCATCAGCGCCCAGGAATATGTGCGTCGTCTGGCCGCCAACAAGGGTACCGTAATGTTTGTTGGCACCAAGCGTCAGGCGCGTGAGATCGTCCGTGAAGAAGCTGCCCGCGCTGGCATGCCGTTTGTTGATCACCGCTGGCTCGGCGGCATGCTGACCAACTACAAGACCGTGAAGCAGTCCATCAAGCGTCTTGAAGAAAAGCGTGCCATCCTGGAAGGCGCTGACACCGGTTACAACAAGAAAGAACTGTTGGACCTGCAACGCGAAGTTGACAAGCTGGAACGCTCGCTGGGTGGTATCAAGGATATGAAGGGCCTGCCGGACGCCATCTTCGTTATCGATACTGGCTACCAGAAGGGCACCATTGTCGAAGCCAAGAAACTGGGTATCCCGGTTATCGGCGTTGTTGATACCAACAACTCCCCGGACGGCATCGATTACGTGGTTCCGGGCAACGACGACTCCTCCCGCGCTATCCGCCTGTACGCTCGCGGCATCGCCGACGCGGTACTGGAAGGTCGCGCGAACTCTCTGCAAGAGATCGTCGCAGCTGCTGAAACGGCCCAGGCCGAGTAAGCGGAAAAGGGGCGAAAGCCCCTTTTTTTGGACCCGAACATTCACGTAATCTAAATCATTCAGGAGTAGCAAGATGGCGGAAATCACCGCAAAAATGGTTTCGGATCTGCGCGTGGCCACCGGCCTCGGCATGATGGAGTGCAAGAAGGCTCTGGTTGAAGCTGACGGCGACGCGGCCAAGGCTGAAGAAATTCTGCGCATCAAGTCCGGCAACAAGGCTTCCAAGATGGCTGGCCGCCTGGCCGCCGAAGGCATCATCGGCTCCCACGTGGAAGCCGGCGTAGGCGCCCTGGTCGAAGTGAACTGCGAAACCGACTTCGTCGCCAAGGATCCGACCTTCCTGGCTCTGGCCGCCGCCGCCGCCAAGGCTGCCGTCATCGCCAATCCGGCCGATGTCGAAGCGCTGTCCGCAGTGGAAGTCGACGGCGTGTCCGTGGAGGATATCCGCAAGGCTGCCATCGCCAAGCTGGGCGAGAACATGACCATCCGTCGCTTCGTTCGCTACCAGACCGAAGGCGCGATCGCCACCTACCTGCACGGTGCCAAGATCGGCGTGATCGTCGACTACGCCGGCGCCGAGCAAGTGGGCAAGGACGTGGCCATGCACATCGCCGCCTCCAAGCCGATCTGCGTGTCCAAGGATCAGGTTTCTTCCGAAACCCTGGATCAAGAGCGCAAGATCTACAGCGCCCAGGCTGCCGAATCCGGCAAGCCGGCCGATATCGTCGCCAAGATGGTTGAAGGCCGCATCAACAAGTTCCTGGCCGAAGTGACCCTGCTGGGTCAGCCTTTCGTCAAGAACCCGGATGTGACCGTCGAGAAGCTGCTGGTCGAGCAAAAAGCCTCGGTCAAGGCGTTCGCCATGTTCGTAGTGGGCGAAGGCATCGAGAAGAAAGTAGTAGACTACGCAGCTGAAGTGGCTGCGGCTGCCAAGCTGTAAGTTTCGGCTTACCGCTTTACCAACGGCACCCTGCTTGCAGGGTGCCGTTTTGCAAACTGAACACACCATAACCGCCAATCCGAGGACATCATGAGCCAAGTTCCCGCCTATAAACGCATCCTGTTGAAACTTTCCGGCGAAGCCCTGATGGGGGATGACAACTACGGCATCAACCGCTCGACCATCGAGCAGATCGTGGGCCAGATCAAAGAAGTGGTGGCTCTGGGCGTTGAAGTGGGCATCGTGATCGGCGGCGGCAATATTTTCCGCGGCGTGGCTCCGGCGGCGGCGGGCATGGATCGCGCGACGGCGGATTACATGGGCATGATGGCCACGGTGATGAATGCGCTGGCGTTGAAGGATGCGATGACCAAGGTTGGCCTGATCGCGCGCGTGCAGTCCGCTCTGACCATGCAGCAGATTGCCGAGCCCTATGTTCGCGGCAAGGCGATGCAGTATCTGGAGGAGGGGAAGGTGGTGATTTTCGCCGCCGGCACAGGCAACCCTTTCTTCACCACCGATACCGCCGCAGCGCTGCGCGGCATGGAAATGAACGTCGACATCATGCTGAAGGCCACCAAGGTGGATGGCGTGTATACCGATGATCCGAAAAAGAATCCCGATGCGGTCCGCTATCAGAGCGTGACTTTCGATGAGGCGATCTCGCGCAATCTGAAGGTGATGGATGCTACTGCCTTCGCCCTGTGCCGCGATCAGCACCTCAATATCAAGGTGTTCAGCATCTTCAAGGATGGCGCGCTGCGCCGCGTCGTGCTTGGCGAAGACGAAGGCACGCTGGTACACTGCTGAGTTTGAAAATTGCTGAGGGCGAAAGCGGCAATGGCCGTTTTCGCCTTGTCATTTGAAGTATTCCGGGAGTGCGACATGATTAACGAAATCAAAAAATCGGCCGAACAAAAAATGCAGAAGACGCTGGAAGCGTTCAAGAACGACCTGGCCAAGGTTCGTACCGGACGCGCCCACACCGGCATTCTGGATCATGTCATGGTTGACTATTACGGCAGCGACGTGCCGGTCAATCAAGTGGCCAACGTCACCCTGATCGACGCCCGCACTATCGGTGTGCAGCCATGGGAAAAGCCGATGCTGGCCAAGATCGAAAAGGCTATCCGCGATTGCGATCTGGGCTTGAATCCGGCCTCGATGGGCGAGATCATCCGCGTGCCGATGCCGATGCTGACCGAAGAGCGTCGCAAGGACCTGATCAAGGTGGTGCGCGGCGAAGCCGAAGGCGCCCGGGTGGCCGTGCGCAACATCCGCCGCGACTCCAACACCGAATTCAAGAATCTGCTGAAGGACAAGGCCATTACCGAGGACGACGAGCGCCGCGGCCAGGACGAAATCCAGAAGCTGACTGACAAGTACACCGCCGAAGTCGATAAGATGCTGGCTGCCAAAGAAGCCGACCTGCTGGCGGTATAAGGGGCGGATCTTGTTTTCCGGTTCTTCGAAAACCGTGCCGGAGGGGTGCGAGCCGCCCCGGCATGTGGCCATCATCATGGATGGCAATGGCCGTTGGGCCAAGAAACGCTTCCTGCCGCGCGTGGCCGGCCACAAGCGCGGCCTCGATGCCGTGCGCGAGGTGGTCAAGGCCTGCAAGGAAATGGGCGTCGGTTATCTGACGCTGTTCGCTTTCTCCACCGAGAATTGGCGGCGTCCTCAGGAGGAAGTGTCTTTCCTGATGGATTTGTTTCTGCGCGCCCTCGAGCATGAAGTCTCCAAACTCCACAACAACAATATCCGCTTGAAGGTGCTGGGTTCTCGCGAGCGCTTCAGCGCGGATCTGTCTGAACGCATAGACCGCGCCGAAGCCAAGACCGCCGGCAATGACGGCTTGGTGCTAACCATCGCCGCCGATTACGGCGGCCGCTGGGATATCGTTCACGCGGTGAACCAGCTGATCGCCGAGGGGCAGTCCGCGATCACCGAATCGATGGTGACGGAGCGTCTCGGCATGGCGTGGGCGCCGGAGCCGGATCTGTTCATCCGCACCGGCGGCGAGCAGCGCATCAGCAACTTCCTGCTGTGGCAGCTGGCGTATTCCGAGTTGTACTTCACCGACCTGCTGTGGCCCGATTTCGACAAGGCGGCGCTGCAGGAGGCGATCCACTCCTACTGGCAGCGGGAGCGCCGCTTTGGCCGCACTAGCGAGCAATTGCCCGAGCACCTGCGCCGAGACAAGCTCTGACTTCATGCTGATAACGCGAATTCTCACCGCGCTCGTATTGCTGCCGCTGATGCTGGCGGCGTTGTTTCTGTTTCCCGCCGCGGCCTGGGCGGGGTTTTCCTGGTTGATCGTCGTTTTGGCGCTGTGGGAGTACGCCCGGATGGTCGGGATGTCCGTCCCCCGGCAGGCGTGCTATCTTGCGCTGTCCACGCTGTTTGCTGCCGCGGCCTGGCTGGGCCACTGGCGAATGCAGGGCTTCGAGCACGGCGCGGTGTTGGCGCTGTGGCTGCTGTTGGTTCCGGCTTGGTTGGCCAAGCGCTGGCGGATGCCGTCCGGCCTGCCGGCCTGGCTGCTGGGTTGGGCCTTGATGCTGCCGGCTTGGTTTGCCTTCCTCGAGTGGCGCCCGAATGCCACGGCGCATGACGCGCTGGCTCTGCTGGCCGTGATGGGCCTGGTATGGGTGGCCGACATCGCTGCCTATTTCTCCGGCAAGGCCTTCGGCCGACGCAAGCTGGCGCCAGCCATCAGTCCGGGCAAAAGCTGGGAGGGCGTTTACGGCGCGGTGGTCTGCGTAGCGGTCTACGTCGCGTTGGTCGATCATTTCGGCTGGCTGGACATCAAGCTGCCCTTGTGGGGCTTGTTGTTGCTGGCGCTGCCGCTGACCGCGGTCAGCGTGTGCGGCGATTTGTTGGAGTCCTGGTTCAAGCGCTCCGCGGGCATCAAGGACAGCAGCAGGCTGCTGCCGGGTCATGGCGGCGTCTACGACCGCATCGACAGCTTGATCGCCGTGCTGGCGGTCAGCAACGCCCTGCGCGCGCTGGGCGGCATGTAATTCTGGAAACATATCAATGACCAAACCTCAGGGCATTGCCGTACTGGGGGCGACCGGCAGCGTAGGCTGCAATACGCTGGATGTGATCGCCCGTCATCCGGAGCGCTACCGCGTGGTGGCGCTGACCGCCCATCGCCAGCTCGACAAGCTGTTCGAGCAGGCTCTCCGTTTTCGTCCTGACTATCTGGTGGCAGCAGATGCTTCGGCGGCGTCGGATCTGCGCGCGCGGCTGACGGACGCCGGCCTGCGCGCGGAAGTACTGCATGGCGCGGACGCGCTGGTCCAGGTGGCTTCGTTGCCGGAGGTGGACGCGGTGATGGCCGCCATCGTCGGCGCGGCCGGCTTGCCGTCGGCGCTGGCCGCGGCGCGGGCCGGCAAGCGCATTCTGCTGGCCAACAAGGAGTCGCTGGTGGTGGCTGGCCGCCTGTTTATGGATGCGGTGCGCGCCAGCGGTTCGGCGTTGCTGCCCGTGGATAGCGAGCACAGCGCCATCTTTCAATCGCTGCCCGCCGATTACGCCGCCAATCCCGACGCCGCGGGCGTGAGCAAGATCATTCTTACCGCGTCGGGCGGTCCGTTCCGCGGCCGCCCGGCCGCCGATCTGCTCCACGTCACGCCGGACGATGCCTGCCGCCATCCCAACTGGAGCATGGGCCGCAAGATTTCCGTCGATTCCGCCACGCTGATGAATAAGGGCTTGGAAGTGATCGAGGCGCGCTGGCTGTTCAATGTGCCGCCCAGCCGCATCGAGGTGGCGGTGCATCCGCAAAGCGTGATCCACTCCATGGTCCAGTACCGTGACGGCTCGGTGATGGCGCAGCTGGGGTCGCCCGACATGCGCACGCCGATCGCCTGCGCGCTGGCCTGGCCGGAGCGCATCGACGCCGGCGTGGAGCCCATGGACTTTTTCGCTCTATCCGACCTCACGTTCGAGAAGCCGGATCTTGAGCGCTTCCCTTGCCTGCAACTGGCGTTCGACGCGCTGGAGATGGGCGGCGATGCGCCGGCGGTATTGAATGCCGCCAATGAAGTGGCGGTGGCGGCGTTCCTGGAGGGGCAGCTGCGTTTCGTCGACATCCCGCGCGTGGTGTCCGCAGCGCTGGCCGGCGTGTCCTGCGCGGCCAGCGACAGCCTGGAAGGCTTGCTGGCCCGTGACCAGGAGGCGCGTCGTTTCGCCGAGGGCAGGGTGGCTGCATGCTGACGCTGCTGGCGTTTCTGGTGGCCATCGGTCTGCTGGTGACTTTTCACGAGCTGGGCCACTACTGGGTGGCCAAGCTGTGCGGCGTCAAGGTGCTGCGTTTCTCCATCGGTTTCGGTTCGCCGTTGTTGCGCTTCCGTCCGCGCGAGACGGAGTGGGTGGTGTGCCCGATTCCCTTGGGCGGCTATGTGAAAATGCTGGACGAGCGCGAGGGCCTGGTCGACGAGGCGGATCGTCCGCGGGCTTTCAACAATCAGCATGTGCTCAAGCGCATGGCCATCGTCTCCGCGGGGCCGCTGGCCAATCTGTTGCTGGCGGCGCTGCTGTACTGGGCTGTGATCGCCCAGGGCGTGCCGCAGCTGCATCCGCTGGTGGGCACCGTGGTCGAGCAGACGCCGGCCGCGGCGGCGGGTTTCAAGGAGGGCGATCGCATCCTCAGCGTGGCAGGCCGGCCTGTCGCCAGCTGGCAGGAGGTTAGGCTGGGCATCGTCGAGGCCGCGATGTCTTCCGCCGTGGTGCGGGTCGAGGTGCAGGACGCGTCAGGAGCCAGGAAGCGGCGCGATATCGATGCCCGCCGTTTCGGCGAGAAGGCCGAGCAGGCCTTGCAGCAGGGCGATCCTGGCGTGTCTCCGGCGCGTTTCCTTGCGCAGGTGGGCGTGCTGGAGGAGAAGGGCGTCGCAGCCAAGGCTGGCCTCAAGGTGGGCGACAAGCTGCAGGCGGTAAACGGTGTGATGCTCAGGAACTGGGAAGAGTGGGTGCACGTGGTGCGCAACAGCCCGGGCAAGGAGTTGTCGGTGCGCGTCGAGCGGGCCGGCAAGCCGCTGGAGATCAAGCTGCGTCCGCAGGCGGTCGCGCAGGACGATGAGGTGGTCGGCCGCATCGGCGTGGGGCCGTCGCCGGATCGCGCCTGGAGCGACCAGTTGGCCTTCACCCGGCATTACGACGCCGTAGGGGCCTTTGCCGCCGCCTGGAGCAAGACCGGCGAAACCGCCTGGATGAGCGTCAAATTTCTCGGCAACATGTTGATCGGCCGAGCCTCTTTGAACAATCTATCGGGTCCGCTGACTATCGCAAATGTCGCGGGCCAGACCGCCCGCGAGGGCTTGACGCCGTATCTGGAATTTCTGGCGCTGATCAGCGTCAGCATCGGGGTGTTGAATCTGCTTCCCATACCGGTTCTGGATGGGGGCCACTTAATGTATTATGTCGCGGAGCTGGTCAGAGGTAAGCCCGTCAGCGAACGGGTGCAATTGCTCGGACAAAAGATTGGTTTCATATTGCTGGCGTCTTTGATGGCATTTGCCATGCTGAACGATTTCAGCCGCCTATTTGGGGGTTAAAACACATTTATGAAATTGAAGCGACTCGCAGTGGCCGTAATGGGCCTGACCATGGCCACCGTTGCCATGGCTGCAGATCCGTTTGTGATCAAAGATATCCGCGTTGAAGGCCTGCAGCGTACCGAGCCGGGCACGGTCTTCAACTATCTGCCGGTCAAGGTGGGCGACACCTTTACCGATGCCAAGGCCAAAGAAGCGATCAAGGCGCTGTTCGGCACCGGCTTCTTCAACGACGTGCGCGTGGAAAGCCGCGGCGGCACGCTGATCGTCACCGTGGCGGAGCGCCCGGTGATCACCCAACTGAACATCAACGGCGCCAAGGAATTCAGCAAGGACCAGCTGAAGAAGGCGCTGAAGGACAACGGCTTCGCCGAGTCTTTGATTTTTGACCAGGCCTTGCTGGATGGCGCGGTGCAGGAACTGAAGCGCCAGTATTACAGCCGCGGCAAGTATTCGGTGGAAATCACCCCCGGCGTCACCAAGCTGGAGCGCAACCGCGTCGCCGTGACGCTGGACATCAATGAAGGCGTGACCGCGCGGATCAAGGAAATCCGCATCGTCGGCGCCAATGCTTTCGCTCAGTCCAAGCTGCTGGACGAGTTCAGCCTGACCACCGGCGGCTGGCTGTCCTGGGCCACCAAGGACGACCAGTATTCCAAGCAGAAGCTGACTGGCGATCTGGAGAAGCTGAAGGCTTTCTACCAGAACCAGGGCTATATGGAATTCGGCATCGATTCCTCCCAGGTTTCGATCAGCGCCGACAAGAAGGACATGTATCTGGTCATCAATGTGCACGAGGGCAAGAAGTACACCGTGTCCGACGTGCGCCTAGCTGGCGACCTAAAGGTGCCGGAAGCCGAATTGCTGAGCCTGGTGCAGGTGAAGCGCGGCGACACCTTCAACAATGAGAAGGTGACCGAGTCGGTGAAGGCGTTGAGCGACCGTCTGGGCAACGAGGGCTACGCTTTCGCCAACGTCAACGTGCTGCCGGACATAGATCGCGAGAAGCAAACCGCCGCCTTCACTTTCTTCGTCGATCCGGGCCGCAAGACCTATGTCCGCCGCGTCAACGTGGCAGGCAACAGCAAGACCCGCGACGAAGTGATCCGCCGCGAGCTGCGCCAACTGGAGGGCGCGCCGTACAACGCCGCCAACGTTAAGCGCAGCAAGGAGCGTCTGGAGTTGCTCGGCTACTTCGAGGATGTCAACGTCGAAACGCCGGCGGTTACGGATGCGCCGGACCAGGTAGACATGAATATCGGCCTGAAGGAACGCTCCACCGGCAGCATTTCCGGCAGCCTGGGTTATGTGCAGGGCGAGGGCCTGGTGCTGGGCGCCAACATTTCCCAGAGCAACATCTTCGGCTCCGGCAAATACATGTCGCTGGGCATGTCCACCGGCAAAGTGAACAAGAATTACTCGCTGTCGTTCACCGATCCGTATTTCACGCCGGACGGCGTCAGCCTGGGCTATGACCTGTACAACCGCGTCTACAACCCTGACGCCACGTCGATCTCCGCGTACAAGACCAGCACCGTCGGCGCCGACATGCGTTTCGGCGTGCCGATTACCGAGTACGACCGCATCAATTTCACGATTGGCGCGGAAAAGACCGACATCACCACGTATAGCAACAGCCCGCAGCAGTACATCGATTTCGTCAATCAGTACGGCAGCAGCAACTATACTTTCCTGGGCACCGTAGGCTGGGGCCGGGATACCCGCGACAGCGCGCTGTGGCCGACTCGCGGCGCCAGCATCCGCGTCAACGCCGACTTCGGTCTGCCGGGCGGCTCTTTGCAGTACTACAGCCTGACCCACCAGCAGACCTGGTTCTTCCCGCTGTCGAAGGACTTCACGCTGATGCTGAACGGCGAATTGGGCTATGCTGACGGCTACGGCAAAACCAGGCAGTTGCCGTTCTTCAAGAACTACTACATGGGCGGCCTGGGATCGGTCCGCGGCTACGACAGCAGCAGCATCGGTCCGTACGATTCGCAGGCGAACTCCTACCTTGGCGGCAACCGCAAGGTAGTGGCCAATGCGGAAATCCTGTTCCCCTTCCCGGGCATGAAGGACAACAAGTCGCTGCGCACCAGCCTGTTCTTCGATGCGGGCACCTTGTGGAACACCAACCTGACGGCATCGGAAAAGGCGTTGGGCATCACCAGCTCGCCGAGCGATGGCTTCCGCTATTCCGTGGGTCTGGCATTGACTTGGCTGTCGCCGATGGGGCCGATGAAGTTCAGTATCGCCAACCCGCTGAAGAAAGAGCAGGGAGACAAGGTCCAGCGCTTCCAATTCCAGCTGGGCACGTCGTTCTAACCGTTATCAGGATGAGATCATGAAAGCATTGAAATGGTGGCTGGCAGTGCTGAGCGTGGCGGCGCTGCCGGTTCATGCCGCCGACTTCAAGCTGGGCTTCATCAGTATCGAGCGTATTTATCGCGAAGCCGGCGTGTCTGTCGCCATCTACAAGAAGCTGGACAAGGAATTCTCCAGCCGCCGCGACGAGTTGAAGAAGATGGAGACGCGCGCCAAGGATCTGGAATCCATGCTGGCGAAGAACAGCCTGTCGCCGGACGACCGCAAGCGTTTCGAGCGGGAGTACGCGGGCTTGGATCGGGATTACCGCGCAAAATCCCGCGAGTTGGCCGAGGATTACAACCAGCGCCGCAACGAGGAATTCGCCGGGGTGACCGAGCGGGCCAACCGCGCGGTCAAGGAAATCGCCCAGCGCGAGAACTATGATCTGATCTTGCAGGAAGCGGTGTACATCAACCCCAAGTTCGATCTGACGCCGCAAGTGCTGAAAGAACTCGACAAGTAGTCGTTTAAACCGTTACCGGAGCAAGCCGACCCCGAGTCGGCTTTGTTTTTGATGTCCTACACACTCGAACATATCGTAGCGCAACTGGGCGGAGAGCTGCGCGGTCAGAACCGGGACGTGTCCCGGCTGGCTCCGCTGGATCTGGCGGGCGCCGATGAAATCGCTTTTGTCGCCAGCGCCAAATTCCGCCGCCAGATGCTGGACAGCGCGGCGGGCGCGCTGATCGTCACCGAAGCCCTGGCGGCCGAGCTTCCGGATCGTTCGCTGATTGTGGCCGCCGATCCCTATCTGTATTTCGCGCGCCTGGCCACGCTGTTCCATCCGCCGAAGACGCCGCGCGCAGGCATTCATCCGCGCGCGGTGGTGGGCGAGGGCTGCCGGATAGGCGAGAGCAGCGAGATCGCGGCCAACGCCACCGTCGGCGACAATGTCGTCATCGGCGAACGCTGCCGCATCATGCCGGGCGTGGTGGTCGGCGACGGTTGCCAGATCGGCGACGACGTCACGCTTTACCCCAACGTCACCGTCTATCATGGCTGCGTGATCGGCGATCGCGTCGGCGTGCATTCGGGCAGCGTGATCGGCGGCGACGGCTTCGGCTTGGCCTGGGACAAGGACCATTGGTTCAAGATTCCGCAAACCGGCCGCGTGGTGCTGGAGGATGACGTCGAGATCGGCGCCAACACCACGGTGGACCGCGGCGCGCTGGCCGACACGGTGATCCGCAAGGGCGCCAAGATAGATAATCTGGTGCAGATTGCCCATAACGTCGAAATCGGCGAGCATACCGCTATCGCCGGCTGCGTCGGCATCGCCGGCAGCACCAAGATAGGCGCGCGCTGCACCGTGGGCGGCGCGGCGATGTTCGTCGGCCACATCGAAGTGGCGGACCGCACCCACATCGGCGGCGGCACCCTGGTGTCGAAGTCGATCAAGGAGGCCGGCAACTACGCGTCCTCCTACCCGTTGCAAAGCATGAAGGACTGGCTGTCGAACGCCGTCCACGTGCGCCATCTGGACGATTTCGCCAAGCGCGTGAAGCAGCTTGAGCGAGAACTGGAAACACTGAAAAAATCGAAGGAAGAACCTCATGAGTGAACACGCTGTCTCGATCGATGTCCGCGAGATCATGCGCTGCCTGCCGCATCGTTACCCGTTCCTGCTGGTTGACCGCGTCACCGAGCTGGAGCCCGACGTGCGCATCAAGGCGCTGAAGAACGTCACCATCAATGAGCCGTTCTTCGTCGGCCATTTCGAACAATATCCGGTGATGCCGGGCGTGCTGATCATCGAAGCGCTGGCGCAGGCCGCCGGCATCCTGGCGATTAAGAGCCAGGGCGAGCGCGCCGACAACGAGCTGTACTTCTTCGTCGGCATAGACAACGCCCGCTTCAAGCGCCAGGTGGTGCCGGGCGACCAGCTGGTATTCGAAGTGACGCAGAAGACCGTCAAGCGCGGCATCGGCAAGTACGTCGCCCGCGCGCTGGTGGACGGCCAGGTGGCTTGCGAGGCCGAGATCATGTGCGCCCGCCGCGAGGTGTGAACATGGCCATCCATCCGACAGCAATCGTAGATCCCAAGGCGCAGATCGCCGACGACGTCGAAATCGGCGCCTATTCCATCATCGGCCCCCATGTCAGCATCGGGGCCGGCAGCTGGATCGGCCCGCACGTGGTGATCGAAGGCCATACCTCCATCGGCAAGAACAACCGAATCTTCCAGTTCTGCTCGCTGGGCGCCATTCCGCAGGATCTGAAGTACGCCGGCGAGCCGACGCGGCTGGAGATCGGCGACAACAACACCATCCGCGAATTCTGCACCTTCAACACCGGTACGGTGCAAGACGGCGGCGTCACCCGAATCGGTAGCGACAACTGGATCATGGCCTATGTGCACATCGCGCATGACTGCCAGGTCGGCAACCACATCATTCTGGCCAATAACGCCACCTTGGCTGGCCATGTCCACCTCGGCGATTGGGTGTTCCTGGGCGGCTTTACCAGCGTGCATCAGTTCGTCATCGTCGGCGAGCACGCGATGACGGCCTTCGCCAGCGCGGTGGCTCAGGATATTCCGGCCTTTGTGACGGCGCACGGCAACCGCGCGGTGCCTTCCGGCATCAACGCCGAGGGCATGAAGCGCCGCGGCTTCACGCCGGAGCAGATCCGCCGCGTCCGCAACGCCTACAAGACGCTGTATCGCCAGGGTTTGAGCTACGAGGAGGCCAAGGCCGCCATTCTGGCGGAAGCTGGCGAGGGGCATGCCGAGCTGGCGCCGTTCGTACGTTTCTTTGAACAATCGGCGCGAGGCATCATCCGCTGAGCTTATGAGCGATCAACTTTTCAAGCGCAAGGGGGCCTTGAAGGTTGCCATGGTGGCCGGGGAGGCTTCCGGCGATCTGCTGGCCGCCCACCTGATGGACGCGCTGCGCGCGCACCGCAGCGATATCGAATTCGCCGGCATCGGCGGTCCGCGCATGGAGGCCCGCGGCTTTCACAGCATGGTGCCGCAGGAAAAGCTGGCGGTGCGCGGCTATTCCGAAGTGCTGAAGAGCCTGCCCGAGCTGCTGAAGATTCGCCGCCGGCTGCGCGAGCAGTTGCTGGCGGAGAGGCCGGACGTGTTCATCGGCGTGGACGCGCCGGATTTCAATCTGGGGCTGGAGGCCGGATTGAAGAAGGCCGGCATTCCCACCGTGCACTATGTCAGCCCGTCGGTGTGGGCGTGGCGGCCGGAGCGCATCCAGAAGATAGGCCGCGCGGTCAATCATGTGCTCTGCCTGTTCCCGATGGAGCCGCCGCTGTACCGCCAGGCCGGAGTGCCGGTCACCTATGTCGGCCATCCGCTGGCCAGCGAGATACCGCTGGAGCCGGACAAGGAGGCGATGCGCGACCAACTGGGACTGCCGCAGGGCGTGCCGGTGTTCACGCTGATGCCGGGCAGCCGCCGGAGCGAGCTGGAATACATGGCGCCCATCTATCTGGACACCGCGCGCCTGTTGCTGCGCCAGTATCCGGACGCCCAGTTCCTGGTGCCGCTGGCCACCCGCGCCACCATGGACCAGTTCGAACAGATGCTGTACCGCTTCAAGGCGCGCGACCTGCCCATCCGCAGGCTGTTCGGCCATGCGCAGATGGCGACCATCGCCAGCGACGTGGTGCTGGTCACCAGCGGCACGGCGACGCTGGAGGTGGCTTTGACCAAGCGGCCGATGGTGATCAGCTACAAGCTGTCCGCCTTCACCTACCGGCTGGTCAAGCGCAAGATCCGGCTGCCGTACGTCGGCTTGCCCAATATCCTGTGCGGCCGGTTCGTGGTGCCGGAGCTGTTGCAGAAGCAAGCCACGCCGCAAAAGCTGGCGGAAGAGATGCAGCGGCTATACACCGATCCTGCGGCCCGAATTGAAATGGAAAAGGCCTTCACCGAGCTGCATCTGGCGTTGAAGCAGGATACCGCCACCCGCGCCGCGCGCGCGGTGCTGGAGGTGGCGCGATGCCATTGATTTGCGGCGTCGACGAGGCCGGCCGCGGGCCGTTGGCCGGCGCGGTCTTCACCGCGGCGGTCATTCTCGACCCCGCCAAGCCCATCGCCGGTTTAGCCGACTCCAAGGTGTTGAGCGAAGCGAAGCGCGACGCGCTGGCGGAGTTGATCAAGCGCGACGCGCTGGCCTGGTGCATCGCCAGCGCCAGCGTCGAGGAGATCGACAAGCTCAACATTCTGCACGCCACCATGCTGGCCATGACGCGCGCGGTGGAGGGACTGCCGGTGCGTCCGGACCTGGCGCAGATAGACGGCAACCGCGTGCCCAAGCATCTGCCGGTGCCGGGCGAGGCCATCGTCAAGGGCGACGCCAAGGTGGCGGCCATCTCCGCCGCGTCCATCCTGGCCAAGACCGCGCGCGACGCCGAGCTGGTGGCGCTGGACGCTTTGCATCCGCAATACGGTTTCGCCCGCCACAAGGGCTATCCCACCGCCGAGCATCTGGCCGCCATCGAAGCCTACGGCGTCCTGCCGGCGCACCGGAAAACCTTCGGCCCGGTCAGGGCTTGGCTGGCCAGCCACCAGGGAGCGTTGTTCTAGCATGGCGGAGCAGGGCGGCAAGCGCTGTTTTCCGCCTGTGGCGGACGCCGATACCCGGTTGCTGATCCTGGGCTCGTTGCCCGGCGACGCTTCTCTGGCGGCCAGCCAGTACTATGCCCACCCACGCAACCAATTTTGGCGCCTGCTGGGCGAAGTGCTGGGACGGGATCTGGTTTCCCTGCCCTACGAAGAACGCCTGATGGCCTTGCGCGAGTCGGGCGTGGGCCTGTGGGACGTGGTGGCCCAGGCCAGCCGCAAGGGTAGCCTCGACGCCGATCTGAGGGAAATCCGGCATAACGATCTGAGCGATTTCGCCGCCAGCCTGCCCGCCTTGCGGGCGGTGGCTTTCAACGGCGCGACCGCCGCGAAGGCGGAAGCGCAGCTGGCCGGGCTGGGCCTCGCCGTTGCGCGTTTGCCCTCGTCCAGCCCGGCGCATACGCTGGCCTACGAGGCAAAACTTGCGGTCTGGCGGCAGTTGGAACGATATTTAGACTTGTCAGCGTAATTTCGCACCCAGCCGGAGGGTTGCCGATGAACCGTTATTGCATCTGGTTTGTCACCACGGACGACAGCGTGATGCGTCGCGCGGAAGTCGCCATCAATGGTGTGATCCACAGTCATCAGGTGCTGGAGGAAATCGAGGGGCAGCTGGCCGGGGAGTGCGGTCTCAGCCAGGTGATGATCGTGGACTGGAAGCGCTTCGAAACGCCGGAGCAGGATGGCGGCCGGCTGGTGCGGGTGGCCTGATCGTTTTCCTAACGGCCTTCATGCCGCGAACCCGCGCCTGGAGGGACTGGCGGCGAGACTAATCCGCAGAACTGTCCAGGTGTCCCTGCTCGACGCATGCTTGCCGGGTGGCTTGGAACTGGGCGATTACCTGCGCGATCTGCGGCGCCGGCGCGCAATTGGATTGCAGCGACTGGCTTTCCAGCTCCTGGCAGCGTTGGGCCAGGCTGGCGAAGCCCAGCGTCACCGCCCCTCCTTTCATGCCATGGGCCAGATGAAACAGGTTTTCCCGATCCGGTTGCCGCTGGTTGAGCCGCAATTGCCGGACCGATTCCTGGTGGCTGGCGAAGTATTGCTCTACCAGCTGTCGGTATTGCTGATCGGACAGTAGTTCGACGAAATCAGTGATGGTGCGCGCGTCTAGGACGGGTTCTTCCCTCGGCTGCGGCGCGGCGCTGGGCGCCGGCGGAAACTGTTTCTGCAGCACCGCCAGCAGCTGATCGCGGCTCAGCGGCTTGGTCAGAAAGTCGTCCAGCCCCTGTTCCAGCATCTGCTGGCGGGTTTCCGGGAAGGCGTCCGCGGTCAGCGCGACGATAGGCATTCTGGGCGTCAGAGCCCTCTCTCTAAGTCCGCGCGCGGTTTTGACGCCGTCCATACCCGGCATATGCAGGTCCATCAGCACCAGGTCGAAGGGTTGTGAGGCGGCCAGACGCAGCGCTTCGGGACCGTCCGACGCCAGCGTTGGCTGCTGGTTCAGCCTTTCCAGCAGCGCTTGCAGATACTTGCGGTTCACCGCGTTGTCGTCCACCACCAGGATTCTCAGCGGCCTGCTTAGCGTATCGTGGCTGGAGAAGGACTCGATGGCTTCGGGCGGGATGTCCGGCGCGTCGATCACTCTCAGCGGCAACGTCAGTTGAAAGCAACTGCCTTGGGCGGGGACGCTGTTGACCGAGATCTCGCCGCCCATCAACCGGGCCAGGTTTTGCGAAATCTCCAAGCCCAGGCCGCTGCCGCCGTACTGGCGGGCGGTGGAGCCGTCGCCTTGGGAAAAGCGCTTGAACAGTTTCGTCTGAGTAGCTTGGTCCATGCCGATGCCGGTATCGGTTACCACTAACAGCAGCTGGGCCGTGCCCGGCTGCTCTCCCGGCGGCGCAGAAGCGTGAACAGTGACGCCTCCCCGCTCGGTGAACTTGACGGCGTTGCTCAGCAGGTTGAGCAATATCTGTCGCAGACGAGTCGGGTCCAGTTCTACCCATTCCGGAATTTCCGACGCCATGTCCAGGTTCAGCATCAGGCCCTTGGCCTGCGCTTGGGCGTTCATCAGATTGGCCACCTCGCGCAGAAGATAGGCCAGGTTGCAGGTGACCGGCGCCAGTTCAAGCTTGCCCGACTCCAGCTTGCTGGCGTCCAGAACATCGTTCAGCAGCAGCAGCAGATGGCGCGCCGATTCCTCGGCCATGCGGATGTAGTTGGCCTGGTTGACGCTGGGGTGGGTGTCAGTCAGCAGCGCCAGCATGCCTAGCACGCCGTTGAGCGGCGTGCGTATTTCGTGGCTCATATTGGCGAGGAAGACGCTTTTGGCGAGGCTGCCGGCCTCCGCCTGGCGGCGGGCACCCTCCAGGCTGTCGGTCAGCGTTTCCAACGCCCGGCGGCGTTTCTCCAGTTGCCGCAATTGCCGGATAACTGTGAAACCGAAACCGAAGATCAGCACCCATTCAAAGCCCATCAGCCAATTGCTGACCGTGATGTATTGCTGCATGGTGCGGTTTCGATTATCCACCTGCAGGGCCGCTGCCTGGTTGGCCAGCAGGGACAAGTCGTGCAGGCCGTCTGACAGGGAGGCGGACAGCTGTTCCAACCGCGCCAGGCGGGCAGGGCTGTGGGCTGCAGGCTCTGCGCTGAAATAGGCGTCGCCCTGGCGGACGAAGGCGTCCAGCCGGCTTTGCATCAGCAAGTACTGCGGCTGATCCTGCAGCAGCAGCCGATATTGGCCGCCGCGTATGATGCCGATGCGGCTGACGAAGATGTCGTAGCGCTGTTGCAGCTGGTCCGATGTGATCTGGTTGTGTTGCGCCGCGTGCAGCATGGCGCGGAGATGGAGATTCTCCGCCTCCAGCTGGAAGTAGGCCCAGATGGTGTTGTCGTCCTGGTAGAGCACCGCGCTGGTGAGCGTTTGGGATTGCCGGTGCTGGACATAGGCGGCTCCGGCGAACACGCATAGCAGGGTGATGCCGATGGCCGCCAACATCCGCCAGGAAGTGGATTGCTCTTTGCCCTGGGTCATGGCCTCATTCCACCTGCAGCGACTTCAATTGCCAGGCGGAGCGGCCGTAGTAGATTTCCGAACGGAGCGCGGGTTGGCTGTCGTAGGGGTAGACGATGAACAGCGGACCCTTGTCCCGCACCGGCATCGGCTTGCCGTTGAGCAAGCGGGCCAGCACTACCTGGTAGCGTGCGACGTCGTCCAGCGGGATGTCGGTCTTGTAATCGTTCAGCGCGATGGCTTTCAGCATTCGGCCTTTCGCGCCGACTAGATTGAGCACGTCCTGCAGATAGGGGCCGGTGAAGCGGCTGACACCCGGCAGCCACGGGGTGCGGGTGGATATGGTGTGCTGCGGCAGCGCCGCGAGCATGTTCATGTCGAACACCGCGTCGTTGTCGTGATTCTTGTTGCTGATCTGGCCGCTGATGGTCAACACCACCTTGCCGGCGGGGCTGGGTAGCGGTGGGTTTTCCGCGTGGCTCGGCTGGATGGCCAGGAGCAGCAGGATCAGGATGGCGCGACCGACGGCGGGCATGGCTAGGCTCCTAATATATTCCGGATTCAAGCGGTATCGGAAAGGTTGGGCGCGGCATGAAGGAAAACGCCGCGGTGTTTCAGCAGCCAGCGGCGGAAGCTTTCCGCGTCCACCGGCGGGGAGATGAAGGAGCCCTGGGCGATTTCCACGCCCAGTTGCCGGCAAAGCTGCCATTCCGACTCCGTCGCCACGCCTTCCGCCACCACATCCAGGCCCAGCTGCCGGCCGAGCTCGGCGCTGGCGCGGACGATGGAGAAATTGGTCGGATTGAGCGCGGCGTCGATGACGAAGCCCTTGTCTATCTTCAGTTCGGTGAAAGGAATGCGGGATAGGCGGTCCATGCTGGCGAAGCCGGTGCCGAAATCGTCTATGGATAGCCGCGCGCCTTTCAGCCGCAGGCGGGTGAGCAATTCCAGCGCGCGCGTCGGATTGGCCATCAGGCCGGTTTCCGTCACTTCCACGATCAGGCGGCTGAAGGGAAAGCCGCAATCGTTGAGTATGCGCTCGAAGCGGGATACCAGCGCGATTTCGTTCAGCGACTCCACCGATAGGTTCAGAGACATCGCCAGCGGCGTCTCGCTGGGTAGTCTGTCCATGATGACAGCCGCCTGCCGCAGCATCTGCAGAGTCAGTTCGGTGATCAGGCTGGAGTTTTCCGCCAACTGGATGAACTGCTGGGGGCCTATCAATCCGAGCCGGGGATGCTGCCATCGCGCCAGGACTTCCGCCGAACGTATCTGGCCGCCTTCCATCGCGACCTGGGGCTGTAGGAACGGACGGAGCTCGCCCTTGCCGATGGCGGCGCGCAGCTCCTCCTCCGTGGGCGGAGACACGACGCTTGGGATGTGGCGGCTGGCAGGGGGGGGCTGATTGATCAGGCTTTGCAGTGTCTGGTGGTTGATGGGTTTGGGCAGTACGCCCGCCAGCCATAGATCGTACATGCGGGCCAGTTCCGCCACCGACTCCATCACTCTTTCATCGAAGCTGCTGGAAATCAGCAGCATGCCCTGGAAGGCGCGCTCGCCCAGATGGCGGACGAACTCGATGCCGTCCATGCGCGGCATGTCGAGGTCGCAGAAGATCACGTCGAAATGCCGATCGCCAGCATCCAGCTGGATCAGCGCATCCAGGCCGTCGCTGGCCACCACCACGTTTTCGTAGCCGAGGCGTTGCAACACCATCACGAGAAATTGCTGCGATACGGTATCGTCGTCTATGACCAGTATCTGGTGCATCGCCTCTCCCATGGCGCCAGACCGCCATACGGTGTGGATGCTGCAATTATAGTGATGGGTTTCCGGGCGGGTAAGAGGCCGCCCGGCGGGGGATCAACTATCCTGGCCGATGTCCAGCTGGCGGATCTTGCCGTTCGCGTCCAGATGGAATTTGAAGTAGGTGTTGAAATTGCCCCAACGGTCGCTGTGAAAGCCGCCGTACACGTCCAGACCCTGGTTTTCCACCCGGTCTATGCTGGTGAAGTGCTCGTGCCCCATCGCGTGTTCGCTGAATTTGTGGAAATTGGCTGGCAGTCCATCATCCGTCAGTGTCGCGTCGGTGTTGAACTGCGCCATCCAGTTGGCGTGGTCGCCATGTTGCAATGCCTCTATCGCCAGTCGCACAGCCGGCTGGGTGAGTATGTCCAGATTCATGAGGGTTCTCCTTGGTGCAATGCTTCCCGCTCGTCTCGATCTTCCTGGCAAAGGCCGCGCGCATGGCGATATCGCCTTGTTGTCATCGCGGCGGAAGAGTCGAAAACAGGAGCAGTCCCGATAACTTGCAACGTTAAAGCCCTGCTCGCGCTGTCTGGAACGGCGCGGCAGAAGGTTCCGTCAGCCTGATGGTGGAGGACGGCAGGCGTGGCGAGAAAGGCCATGCTGGTGGCGAATGCCACAGTACGCTATAGCCAACGCGCGGGGGGATTGCAATCAGCGGCTTGACCATTGTCGTGCCCGGGCGGGTGGTTTGCCGCTACAATGGCGCCTCGTTGAATAGACACCAACCTGTTACTGGATTTTTATGTTGCGCATTTCCGAACTCAAGCTGCCGCTGGACCATACTCCTGAGGCGCTGGCCGATGCCGTCGCCGGCTTTTTGAAAGCGCCGGCGGACGACGTTCGCGGCTTCACCGTGTTCAAACGCAGTTACGACGCCCGCAAGGGCGTGATGAGCTTGGTCTACATCATCGACGTGGATGTGGCCAATGAGGACAAGCTGTTCGCCCGTTTCAAGGGCGACCGCCGGGTGATGCCCACTCCGGACACCAATTATTACTATGTCGGCCAGGCGCCGGCAGAGCTGAAGCAGCGTCCGGTGGTGGTGGGCTTTGGCCCCTGCGGCATTTTCGCGGCGCTGATCCTGGCCCAGATGGGTTTCAGGCCCATCGTGCTGGAGCGCGGCAAGGAAGTGCGCCAGCGCACCAAGGACACCTGGGGCCTGTGGCGCAAGAGCGAGCTGAATACCGAGTCCAATGTGCAGTACGGCGAGGGCGGCGCCGGCACCTTCTCCGACGGCAAGCTGTACAGCCAGATCAAGGACCCGCGCCATTTGGGCCGCAAGGTGCTGACCGAGTTCGTCAAGGCCGGCGCGCCGGAGGAAATCCTTTACCTGGCCCGCCCGCACATCGGCACTTTCCGCCTAGTCTCCATGGTGGAGAACATGCGCGCCGAAATCATCGAGCTGGGCGGCGAAATCCGTTTCGAACAGCGCGTGGATGACCTGATTCTGGACGGCGACCGCGTGCGCGGCGTCAAGCTGGCTGACGGCGGCGAAGTGCTGAGCGACCACGTGGTGTTGGCGCTGGGCCACAGCGCGCGCGACACCTTTCAGATGCTGGAGAAGCGCGGCGTGTACATGGAGGCCAAGCCGTTCTCGGTAGGCGTCCGCATCGAGCACCCGCAGTCGCTGATCGACGCGGCGCGCTGGGGCAAGTACGCCGGCCATCCGCTATTGGGCGCGGCGGACTACAAGCTGGTGCACCACGCCGGCAATGGCCGCGCGGTGTACAGCTTCTGCATGTGCCCGGGCGGCACCGTGGTGGCGGCCACTTCGGAAGAGAAGCGCGTGGTCACCAACGGCATGAGCCAGTATTCGCGCAACGAGCGCAACGCCAACTCCGGCTTCGTGGTCAGCATTTCGCCCGAGGTCGACTACCCGGGCGGCCCGCTGGCCGGCCTGGACTTCCAGCGCGAGCTGGAAAGCAAGGCATATGAATTGGGCGGCGGCGATTACTTCGCGCCGGCGCAGTTGTTGGGCGATTTCATGGCCGGCAAGGCATCCACCCAGCTGGGCGAGGTGGAGCCGTCGTACAAGCCGGGCGTGACCATGACCGATCTCGCGCGCATCCTGCCCGACTTCTGCGTGGAGGCGATGCGCGAGGCGATTCCGCATTTCGCCCGCCAGATCCGCGGCTACGATCTGCACGACGCGGTGCTGACCGGGCTGGAAACCCGTACCAGTTCGCCGCTGCGCATCACCCGCGGCGATGATGGCCAGAGCCTGAACGTCAAGGGCCTGTTCCCGGCGGGCGAGGGTGCGGGCTACGCTGGCGGCATTCTGTCGGCGGGCGTGGACGGCATCAAGGTGGCAGAGGCTGTGGCCAAGGCCATGCTGGGCCGATAAGACGTTTATCGTTCATGAGCCGCCGCGGCCCGTCAGCCGCGGCGGTTTTTTATTTGCGCATCCACAGAATGTTCATCTCGGCGTCAAACGCCTGGCATCCGGTTTTGGCAGGATGCCGGTTTCGCTCGGGAGAACAAAATGGATAGACGGAATTTCATCAAGACCGCGCTGGCGGGCAGCGGCGGCCTGCTGTTGGGGCCGGCCGCCCAGGCCGCGCCGGCGCTGATCACGCCGGACCGGCTGCGTCCGCAGGCAAGCTCCGGCATCCAGATCGGCGATGTGGGCGCTGACCGGGCGATAGTCTGGGCGCGCGCCGACCGCGCGGCGCGCATGCTGGTGGAGTGGGATGTCAGCGAGCGCTTTGCCAATCCCAGGAAGCTGCGCGGCCCCTGGGCCACCGAAGCCGCCGACTTCACCACCCGCATCGATCTGAGCGGCCTGCCGGCCGGCGAGCAGCTTTTCGTCCGCGTGTGCTATGAAGACGCCGCTTCGCCGCGGGCGCTGTCCGAGCCGCTGCTGGGCCGTTTCCGCACGGCATCGAGGCAGCCGCGCGACTTGCGCTTCGTCTGGTCCGGCGACACCGCCGGCCAGGGCTTCGGCATCAATCCGGATTGTGGCGGCATGCGCATCTATGAAACCATGCGCCGGCAGCAGCCGGATTTCTTCGTCCACTGCGGCGATACCATCTACGCCGACGGTCCGATGGCTGCCGAGATGACGGTGGAAGAGGGGAAAATATGGCGCAACCTGGTGACGCCTGAGGTAAGCAAGGTGGCGGAGACGCTGGACGAATACCGCGGCCGCTACCGCTACAACCTGATGGACCACAATGTGCGGCGCTTTGCCGCCGAGGTGCCGCAGATCTGGCAGTGGGACGACCACGAGGTGGTCAATAACTGGTCTGACAGCAAGAATCTGGCCGACGATGCCCGCTACCGCGAAAAGAGCATAGGCGTGCTGCAGGCCCGCGCCACGCGCGCCTTCATGGAGTACGCGCCGCTGCGCCATAACGGCGACCGCGAAAGCGAGCGGGTGTACCGCCATTTGCCGCAGGGGCCGCTGCTGGACGTGTTCGTGGTGGACATGCGCAGCTACCGCGACGCCAACGGCGCCAACCTGCAGGCCGAGGGCGAGCCGGGCGGCAGCTTCATGGGGCGGGAGCAGCTGCAATGGCTGCTGGAGGGGCTGAAGTCGTCGCGCGCGGTCTGGAAGGCGGTGATGGCGGACATGCCGCTGGCGCTGCAGGTGGGCGACGGCAAGAACGCCGACGGCAGCCCGCGCTGGGAAGCGATGGCCAATGGCGACCATGGACAGCCGCGCGGGCGCGAGCTGGAGCTGGCCTGGCTGCTGCGCGAGATCAAGCGGCATGATGTCCGCAACGTGGTCTGGTTCACCGCCGACGTCCATTACACCGCAGCCCACCATTACCATCCGGAGCGGGCGGCGTTCGCCGACTTCAATCCGTTCTGGGAGTTTGTGTCCGGTCCGCTCAATGCCGGCACCTTCGGGCCGAACGCGCTGGACATGAGTTTCGGCCCCAAGGTCGTATACCAGAAAGCCCCGCCCGCGCAGAACGCCTCGCCGCTGGCCGGGATGCAGTTTTTCGGCCAGGTGGACATCGATGCCCGCAGCCGGGCGATGACGGTGAGGCTGAAGGATGTGGCCGGGCAGACCCTGTTCTCGCAGGAGTTGCCGCCGGCCTGATCAGCGCAGGAGCCGCCGGCGCGTTCTCGCCGGCGGCCATACCTTAACGATATGCCTCGGCAAGCAAAGCTTAATGGCGACATTGACAGGGGCATTGTTCTGATCTAGATAAAATCATGATGTCACAATGACAATACCGCCGGTTTCACTTTCATCGATAACCGGCATCCGCGTCCGCAGCGATGCCTGCGCCGCGCTTTCTGCAATGGTATTCGTGGCCTGA
Organism: Chromobacterium piscinae; assembly: GCF_021129175.1. GTDB lineage: Bacteria > Pseudomonadota > Gammaproteobacteria > Burkholderiales > Chromobacteriaceae > Chromobacterium > Chromobacterium piscinae. The sequence continues at coordinate 30,802 of NZ_JAJOHV010000031.1, forward strand.
CTGTTCGATCCTGTCCGGGAGAAAGTCAATGGTGCGAATCGCGTCCCCCATCAGTGAAATCAAGGAACGTTACGAGGTTGTGGTGATCGGCTCCGGCTACGGCGGCGGCATCGCCGCGTCGCGGATGGCGCGGGCCGGCCGTTCCGTCTGCCTGCTGGAGCGGGGCCGGGAGATCATTCCCGGCGAGTACCCCGACACGCTGGCGGAGGCGACCGAGGAGTTCCAGGTCCACCATCCGGATGGCCACCTCGGCTCCCGCACCGGTCTTTACGATTTGCACGTCAACGCGCAGCAGAACGTGATCGTCGGCTGCGGCCTGGGCGGCACTTCGCTGATCAACGCCAATGTGTCGCTGCAGCCTGAGCCGCAGGTGTTCGAGGACCCGCGCTGGCCGGAGGGCGTGCGCGATCATGTGGACACGTTGTTGAAAGAGGGCTACGCGCGGGCGCAGCAGATGCTGAAGCCCACGCCTTATCCGGAAGCCGCGCCAGCGCTGCCCAAGCTGCAGGCCAACCAGAAGTCCGGCGAACGCATCCAGGCCAAGCACACGTTCTACCGGCCGCCGATCAACGTGACTTTCGAAAAGCTGCCGAATGATCTCAACCACGTCGGCGTCGAGCAGAAACCCTGTAATTATTGCGGCGACTGCGTGTCCGGCTGCAACAACCACGCCAAGAACACCACGCTGATGAACTATCTGCCGGACGCCTGTAATCATGGCGCGGAGATTTTCTGCCAGGCGTCGGTGCGCTATCTGGAGCGGGACGGCGACGGCTGGATCGTTCATTTTCAGTATGTCGGCACCGGGCGCGAAAAATTCGACGCGCCGACGCTGTTCGTCAAGGCGGACATCGTCATCCTGTCCGCGGGCACGCTCGGCTCCACCGAGATCCTGCTGCGTTCCCGCGCCGAAGGACTGGCCCTGTCCGACCAGTTGGGCATGCACATGAGCGGCAACGGCGACATCCTCGGCTTTGGCTACAACAACGGCGACAAGATCAACGGCATCGGCTTCGGCACGCACTCTGCCAAGGAGATCGGCCCGGTCGGCCCCTGTATCACCTCCATCATCGACATGCGCGACGAGAGCGGCTGGCGCCGGCGCATGGTGATAGAAGAAGGCTCCATTCCCGGCGCCATCGGCGGGGTGATGGTGCCGGCGATGGCCGCGGCGTCGGCCGAGCTGGGCCAGCCTTCGGAAACCGGCGCGCTGGCCAGGATCAAGTATGCGGCGCGAGAGGTGGAGAGCGCGCTGCGCGGGCCTTACCACGGCGCGATGAACCGGCTGCAGACCTATCTGATCATGAGCCACGACGACGGCGCCGGCCGGATGCTTCTGGATGACCACGACCAGCTGCGGCTGGACTGGCCGGACGTGGGCGAGCAACCCAACTTCAAGATCGGCAACGACAGGCTGCAGGAGGCCACTCGGGCGTTGGGCGGCATCTATGTGCGCAATCCGATCTGGACCGACCTGTTCAAGCACAGCCTGATCACCGTGCATCCGCTGGGCGGTTGCGTGATGGGCGAGGACGCCGGCCAGGGCGTGGTCAATCACAAGGGCCAGGCGTTTTGCGGAACGAGCGGGCGCGATGTCTATCCCGGCTTGTACGTGACTGACGGTTCGGTGATTCCCACCTCGCTGGCGGTCAATCCCTTGTTCACCATCTCTGCGGTCAGCGAACGGGCGATGGCCCTGCTGGCCGCGGACCGCGGCTGGAAGATCGACTACACGCTGCCGTCGGCGCCGAGCCGTGCGCCGCAGCCTCGGTCGGACAAGCCCGGCATCGAATTCACCGAGACGATGAAGGGCTTTTTCTCCACCGCCCATCGCCAGCCGGCGGGCACCGATCTGGCGGTCTACCAGGCGGCGGCCCAGGCCGGCAAGGACGCCGGCTCGACGATGGGTTTCACCGTCACGGTGGCGTCGGATGATCTGGACCGGTTGATTTCCGACCCCAGCCATCCGGCCACCATCGTCGGCACGCTGAACGCGCCGGCCTTGTCGGCGCTGCCGCTGACAGTCAGCCATGGCGTGTTCAACCTGTTCGAGGAATATCCGCAGCAGGTGGGCGAGCGCCACATGAATTACAAGATGCGCTTGAGCGCCGAGGATGGGTCTGAGTACTTCTTCAGCGCGTTCAAGTCGGTGCCCAGCGATCACGGCCCGCTCAAGATTTGGGCCGATACCAGCACCTTGTACGTGACGGTATACAAGGGCGTGGACGATGGCGGCGAGGTAGCCGGCAGCGGAGTGCTGCACATCGAGCCGGCGGACTTCGCGCGGCAGATGACCACGATGAAGGTGCTCAACGTCTCCAGCGAGGCGGAGCGGCTGAAGCAGCTTGCCCGCTTCGGCGAGTATTTCGCCGGCGTGCTGTGGGAGAGCTACGGCGGGGTGCTGGCGCCCAATGTCTACTTCAATCCGGACGCGCCGCCGCGCAAGAAGCGTCCGCTCAATGCCGGCGCGCCCGAGGTGGCGTTCTTCCCGACCGACGACGGCGTCAATCTGCGGCTCACTCGCTACAACGGCGGCGGCAAGGGACCGGTGATGCTGGTGCACGGCCTGGGCGTGGGGTCGAACATCTTCTCCACCGACACCATCTCCACCAATCTGCTGGAGTATCTGTACCAGCACGGCTACGACGTGTGGCTGCTGGACTTCCGCGTCAGCATTCTGCTGCCGGCCAGCCAGCAGCAGTGGGACGGCGACCAAGTGGCGCGCTACGACTATCCGGCGGCGATCCGGACGATACGCGAAGCCACCGGCGCGGCCGACGTGCAGTGCGTGGTGCACTGCTATGGAGCCACCACCTTCTTCATGTCCATGCTGGCCGGGCTGGAGGGGGTGAGGTCGGTGGTGTGCTCGCAGATCGCCGCCGACATCGTGGTGCCGGCCGCCACCCAGGTGAAGACAGGTCTGCATCTGCCGACGGTGCTGGACAAGCTGGGCGTGCAATCGTTGACTGCCTATACCGCGTCCGATTCCAACTGGTTCGAGAAGCTGTACGACACCGCGCTGAAGGGTTATGCGCTGGCGGAGGCGCAGGGCTATTGCAACAACCCGGTCTGCCACCGCATCACCTTCATGTACGCGCCGCTGTACCGTCACGAAACCCTGAACGAGACGCTGCACGACAATCTGCACGAGCTGTTCGGAGTGGCGAACATGCGCACCATGGAGCATCTGGCGCGGATGTGCCGCGAGGGACGGCTGGTGTCCTTCGACGGCGACGACATCTACATGCCGCACTTCGACCGGCTGCACATGCCCATCCTGTTCATCAGCGGCGGCCAGAACGAGTGCTATCTGCCGGAAAGCACCGAGCGCACCTTCGACAAGCTGGTGGCGCGTTTCGGGCCGGAGCGCTACAGCCGGCTGGTGGTGCCGGGCTACGGGCACATCGACTGCATGTTCGGCAAGAACGCGGCGGCCGACGTCTACCCGGCCATCGTCGCCCATCTGGACAAGACCGCAGGCGGCTGAGGCGAAAGCGCCGGGGCCGCTGTCCGGTCCCGGCCGCGCCTGGCCATTCGACGCCGTCTTCACAAGGACCTCCCCATGGACAAGACTCGTTGCGCGGAATGTGGCTTGCGCTGGTTCCAGCGCTTCATCTGGATCGGCATCGCCATCAATATGGTGTTCGCCATCCCGGCGTTGTTCTGGCCGGACTTCCTGAACAGCAGCTTCGGCCTGCCCAGCCAGGCGGTGTACCCGTGGCTGCAGAACGCCGGCATGCTGCTGGTGGGCGTCAGCCTGTTTTACGCGCCGGCCGGCGTCAACGCCGCGCGCTATCCGGTGTATTCCTGGCTGTGCGTGCTGTCCCGGCTGATCGCGGTGGTGTTCTGGATCTACCTGATCCAGACCTCCGGCTATCCGGACGCCTTCAAACCCTTGCTGTACTCCGACGCCGCGATGTTCGCGATCCTGGGCGCGCTGCTGTATGTCGGCCTGCCGGCGGAGCAGCGGCCGTGGCCATTGATCCGCGCCGGCCTGTGCGGCTTGTGGCGTTGCCTGGCCAAGTGCTTTTCCGGCGTCCGCCGCAAGATCGCCATCGTCGTGGTGCTGGTGTTGGCCTTTGTCGGCTATGAGGCCTGGGCCAATCTGCTGCGCGAGGTGCCGCAGCCGCCGCTGGCGTCCGACGTGGACCACTTCAAATACGCGGCGATAGGCCTGGGGCCGGACGCGCGCATCCCCTTGTACGTGTTCTCGGTGCTGCCTCAGGTGTGCGCGCAGCGCATGCCCAAGCTTGGCACTGGCTGGCAAGCCTTCGGCTTCATCTACGAGGGCGGGCATGATCTGCCGATCGGCTTGGCCAAGCGTCAGATTGGCTATCCGTCGGTGGAGCCCAATTGCGCGTTGTGTCATACCGGCATGTACCGCAAGAGCGCCGACGACGTGCCGGTGCCGGTGCCCACCGCGCCGGCGGCGCTGCTGGATCTGGAGTCGTTCCAGTGGTTCCTGTACGACTGCGCCGGCGATCCGGACTTCAACGCCAAAGTGATGAACGCTATCGAGCAGCATTACGAGCTGGGGCCGATAGAAAAGCTGTTCTACCGCTTTTTGATCGTGCCGGCCACGCGCCAGGCCTTCCTGAAGCAGAAGCAGCAGTACGCGTGGCAGAAGCTGCGGCCGCAGCAGGGGCCGGGGCGCACCGACACCTTCAATCCCACCAAGGTGGTGGTGTTCGGTTTCCCGGATGACTCCACCATCGGCACGGTAGACCTGCCGCAGATCTGGAACCAGAAGCCGCGCGAGTCGCTGTACCTGCACTGGGACGGCAACAACAACGACATCAAGGAGCGCAACTACGCGGCGGCGATGGCGGTGGGCGCGACCCCGCAGTCGGTGCTGCCGGCCGAGTTCAAGCGCGTGACCGACTGGTTGTTGACGCATCAGCCGCCCAAGTGGCCGTTCGGCGGACTGGACCAGGTGCGCGCGCATCGCGGCCAGGCGCTGTGGGAGAAGAATTGCGCCAGCTGCCACGATTTCGGCAAGGCTGATACCGGCCAGGTGACCGTGGGGCTGGACGAACTGGGCACCGACCCCTATCGCGTCAACTCCTTCACCGTGGGCCTGGTGGACAAGTTCCACGAATTCAAGAAGCCGCCGTTCGATTTCGGCGCCTACCGTAAGACGCAGAGCTACAGCAACACGCCGACCGATGGCATCTGGCTGCGCGCGCCGTATCTGCACAACGGCTCGGTGCCTACGCTGTGGGATCTGCTGCAGAAGCCCGACAAGCGGCCCAAGACGTTCTATCGGGGCTCCAGCGTGTTCGACACCCGCAACGTCGGCTTCATCGCCGCCGGGCCGGAGGTCAAAGGCGGAGGCTACTTCAAGTTCGACACCCGCCTGCCGGGCAACCACAACACCGGCCACGAGTATGGAACCAATCTGTCCGACAGCGAAAAGTGGGACTTGATCGAGTACATGAAAAACCTGTAGGCGGCGGCAGCCGTCCGCAGAGCGGAGGTGCGAGATGGATTTCAGCGATTGGAAGAACCGAGTTGAGTCTAGTCTGGCCGACGCCAGGCAGACGCTTGAGCAGAAGAAGCAGATCATGGATCGGCTGCAGCAGGTGCACCAGCAGGTGCGGGACGTGATCGACTCAGGCAGCACCTCCGCCAACGGCATTCCGTGGGAGCTGGCGCGGGGCTTGTCCATCCTGGACGACGTGCTGGACGGCAAGCCATTACCGACCACCGAGGACGAGCTGCCCACCCGGGTGATGGACGACGGCACCCTGCTGGGCTGCCGCAAGTGGGAACTGCTGGACCCGCTATGGGGCGAGGCGCTGGTGCAGTGGATCGCGCACCTGTGGGACTTCGCGCCATGGGGCGGCCAGCCCAGCCGGATCGCGATTCCGGACCAGACCAGTTTCGTCATCGCCGGCGACTGGGGAACTGGCGATTACATCGCGGCCAAGGTGGCTGCTGCGATGGGCAAGCAGGGCGCCGATTACACCATTCATTTGGGCGACGTCTATTACGCCGGCGTCGGCTCCGACGAAAGCAATGATCTTGCCGACTGGCCCGCCGGTGCCAAGGGGCAGTTCACCCTCAATTCCAATCATGAAATGTACAACGGCGCGCTTGGTTACTTCGGCGAGCTGTCGAATAAATTTCCGATGCAGCAGGGCACCAGCTATTTCAGCCTGCACAACCAGAACTGGTTGATTGTCGGCCTGGACAGCGCCTACCACTCGGACAAAATGAATCTGTACATGGACGGCGCGCTGGGAGACCTGCAGGCGGCGTGGCTGAAGCAGCTCGCCGCCGGATGGGACAAGAAGATCATGCTGCTGTCCCACCATCAGGGTTATGCCATGGATGGCTCGACCAAAACGCCGCTGTACCAGGAGGTGGCGGCCGCGCTGGGCCGCGATCCGGATTACTGGTACTGGGGGCATTTGCACAACGTTATCTGTTACCAGCCGCAGGGCAGGCTGCTGGCCCGCTGCGTCGGCCACGGCGCTATTCCGTACGGGCCGGCCAAGGCGCTGGACGGCAAACCGCAGGTGGCGTGGGCGGAGACGCGTTCAGCCGACGACAGCCAGTATCCGGAGCGGGTGCTGAACGGTTTCGTGAGACTGGAGTTGAATGGCGACGCGCTGACGGAAACCTTCTACGACGAAAACGGCTACCAGAGGTGGCCCGAGCATTAGCCGGCGAGCGGGTCAGCCGGGCTCGCTGACGGCGCGGCTGCCTTCTATTTCCAGCACCACGGTATGGGCCAGCGTTTTCAGATGCCTTTTCTCCTCCCCGGCCAGGCGCTTGGGTTTGGAGTCGATCAGGCATAGCGTGCCGATGGTGTGGCCGGACGACAGCTGCAGCGGCGCGCCGGCGTAGAAGCGGATGTTGGGATCGCCGGTAACCAGCGGATTGTCCGCGAAGCGGCAGTCGTCGCAGGCATTGGGGATCTCCAATATGTCGTCGCCGAGGATGGCATGCCCGCAAAAACTGATGTCGCGCGAGGTTTCGCTGGTGTCCAGCCCGCTGTGCGACTTGAACCACTGGCGATTGCTGTCCACCAAGCTGATCAGCGCGATCTTGACTGCGAAGCGGGAGCGGCAGTAGGCGGTGATCGCGTCGTAGCGTTCTTCCGGATCGGTATCCAGAATCAGCAACTCCTGCAGCACCCGGATGCGTTCGGCCTCATTGGTGGGAATGCCGGGGGGGTGCATGGCGGCCTCGTGGGATGAGGAATGATTTTTATTATAGTCCGCGCCATCAGGCTGCTAATGCCATTTACGGCGTCGCTTTTAATGTCTATAGCATAATTAATACTAAGTGGGATTAGAACTTACATGGATTTCATGCGTCTGTAATTTTGTTAGGGCGTTTGCTCTAGCATCGCGAGTTTCCCAACGACAAAGGAGATGCAGATGAACGATCAAATCCAAGCCGCGGATATCGAGCTGGATGCCTGGTTCCAGGAAGAAACCTTCGCCGAAGCGGTGGAAATGATGCAGGACAAGGCCGTCGTGCCGTTCGGCACCGCGCTGTGGCCGGTCTAATAGGGTATTAGCCGAATCCGTGTCTGACAACGGGGCCCTGGCCGCCCCGTTTTTTAGAGCCGCTAACAAAACTCCCGATCTGGCGTCGCGCTTCCTGGCCGCGCGAGCGGCACTGCTTGCGCCGGCGCGCCTTGGCCTGAAGTTTTATTGGCGGCTCCTGGGAGAAAGCTGAATGCGCATCACCGATGAGCAGGCGCGTAGCGTCCGCAATATGTATGCTTGCCTGGCCTTGCATCCGGCGGCCAGGAACAAGGCGGCTTCGGGAGAGGCCATCCGCTTATTGCTGGGATTCGACGCATTTCACGGCGAGGTTGCCGCGAGCATCGCCGAGGGCGCAGGCGAGGACATCGCCGCGGACATCCGTTTGGCGGAGCTGGAGAACGAGAGCGCGGATGCGCTGGCCTCTGAGATCGAACAATGCGATGTCTTCATTTTCCTGTACCGCTCGTCCACGTTGCCGTCTGTCGATCCGCGCGGTCCGGCCTTCCTGTTGCCGATCAAGCAAGCGATGCAGTCCCATTGGAAGAAATCCATCCTGTTCAAGGACTACGGGCCGCATTTTTACGAGGCGTTCTCCGAGCCGCGCGAACGGATGGCCGAGCGCAACCGCCGCCTGATCGCGCTGGCGGAGCAAGCCGGATCCGTGGCGTTCGAGCAGGAGGGCGGCGGATGGCTACGCGGCTCGATCCGGCCCGATCAAGCCTGGACCTCGATAGACGGCGACGGCAATGTCGACCTCGTTCCAGGAGAGATCGCCACTTCCATCGCTGATCTGCAGGGCGAGGTGCGCTTCAGCGGCGCCTTCCTCAGCACGATACCGTTCGCCGTGAAATACGGCGTGGTCCGCGATTTCGCCACGCTGCGCATTCGCGATAGCCGGGTGGCGGGCTTCAGTTGCGGCGACGCGCGCTTCTCGGCGGATTTCGACAAGTACCTGAGCGCCAACGCCGGCAACGCCGCGGTGGCGGAGTTCGGCATCGGCACCAATTGCGGTGTGAAGGGACTGTATGGTTTGAACGCCGGCTTCGAGGAGCGCCACCCAGGGCTGCATCTGGGCCTGGGCGGCGGCGAGCTGGGCAGCCATCACCTGGACTTGATCTTTTCAGGCGGCCGGCTGCGTTTCGGCGACAAGGTCTTCTTCGACAGCGGCTTCTCGATCTAGCTGAATACCGCGGTGAAGTCGTCGGGGATGTTCAGCCGGTACTCTCCATCCGCCAGGACGAAATAACAGTTCAGCTGGTTAGCGGCCTGGTCCGCGTCGGTGTCCAGCACGTCGCCGGGAACCTGTATGGTGTCGAAGACGATCACGCCGGAGTTGACGGTCTGGCCGGGCGGCACGTCGAAGGCGTGGCCAGGCGCGTCGGGGACGACGCGAATGGTGACGGCGGTGTTGTTGGTGATCGGGCAGTTGTTCAGAGCGAGCGGCATGGCAGCCTCCTGCGAGCGTTCCGGCGCGGGAGCCGCGCCAGCATGCCGATAGGTACGGCCGCTACGGACAGGCGTGAAGCCCGTCTGCCATTCTCAGCCCGGGTCCAGCCGGCAGGCCTTGCCGGTGCCGGCGAAGCCGCCGTACAGCTTCATCTGGTCCGGCGTCTTGCGGGAAATGAAGAAACTGTCCGGCAGCGATTTGCCGGCCAGCGGCTTGGGCCAGGTCAGCAGGCCTTTCTCGTCCATATAACCCTTGAAGCTCTCGCCGCCGCGGAACACTTCCACCGTCTGGGTGCGGCGGTCGAAGCTGAACCGAATCTGATCGTCGCAGTGGTAGCTGGCCTGGATGCGTTGCGGCGGCTGGCAGCCGCTCAGCGCGGCCAGCAGCAGGCAGGCGGCGGACAGACGGAAGAGGGTGGGCATGGCTTGAAACTTTCTACAGGGAGAACCGGGGGCACACTATACCATGCGCGGGCATGGCGTTCCGGCCTGGGGCCGCCGCGCGGCCGCCAGCCTTGCTGGTGGATTGCCTGAGCGGGCGTGATGTTATTTATTTAGGGTATTTACTTTATTTTTACAGTAAACCATCTGGAAACATTCAGGCTTTGACCATTATCTTGCGGGTTCCGGTCGGACAATCGGCAGCAGGAATATAAAAACACGCCGATTGCATACCTTCGCTTACAAAGGAGAACCCATGGAGGAGTTGGTCAACGCCATCAATGGCGTGGTCTGGAGCCCGGCGCTGATTTACCTGTGCCTGGGCGTGGGCCTGTATTTCTCGCTGCGCACCCGTTTTCTGCAATTGAGGCATTTCAAGGAAATGCTGCGCCTGATGTTCAACCGCCAGAGCAGCAGCGCCGGCGTGTCGTCGTTCCAGGCGCTGGCGATGACGCTGGCGGGGCGGGTGGGCACCGGCAATATCGCCGGGGTGGCCACCGCCATCACCTTCGGCGGGCCGGGCGCGATGTTCTGGATGTGGCTGGTGGCCTTTCTCGGCGCCAGCTCCGCCTTCGTCGAGTCCACGCTGGGCCAGGTGTACAAGGAGAAGATAGACGGCCAGTACCGCGGCGGCCCGGCGTTCTACATCGAGAAGGGGCTGGGCATGAAGTGGTATGCTTGGCTGTTCGCCATCACCACGGTGGTGGCCACCGGCGTGCTGCTGCCCGGCATCCAGGCCAATTCCATCGCCAATTCGATGCAGTCGGCCTTCGGCGTCGCGCCCACGGTGACAGCCGCCGTGCTGGCCATCATGCTGGGCTTCATCATCTTCGGCGGCGTCAAGCGCATCGCGGTGTTCGCCGGCGCGGTGGTGCCCTTCATGGCCTTGGGTTACATCATCGTCGCCTGCGTGGTGATCGCGCTGAATATCGAGCAGCTGCCGGGCGTGCTGGCGCTGATCTTCAAGAGCGCCTTCGGCATGGAGGCCGGCATGGGCGCGGTGCTGGGCTTCGCCATCCAGTGGGGCGTGAAGCGCGGCATCTATTCCAACGAGGCCGGCCAGGGCACCGGTCCGCACGCGTCCAGCGCCGCGGTGGTCAGCCATCCGGCCAAGCAGGGCCTGGTGCAGGCGTTCTCGGTTTACATCGACACCCTGTTCGTCTGCTCCGCCACGGCTTTCATGCTGCTGATCACCGGCCAGTACAATGTGCAGGGGCCGGACGGCGAGGCCTTGTACACCGGCATCGCCGGGGTCGCGGCGGGGCCGGGCTATGTGCAGACCGCGATGGAAAGCATCATGCCCGGCTTCGGCTCGGTGTTTGTCGCGCTGGCGCTGTTCTTCTTCGCCTTCACCACCATCATCGCCTACTACTACATCGCCGAGACCAACATCGCCTTCATCAACCGCAAGGCGCGGCGGCCGTGGCTGGTGTTCGCGCTGAAGGTGGGCCTGATGGCGGCCACCGTCTACGGCACGGTGAAGACCGCCGATCTGGCCTGGGGCCTGGGTGATATCGGCGTCGGCCTGATGGCCTGGCTGAACATTGTCGCCATCATCCTGATGCAGAAGCCGGCGCTGGCCTGCCTGCGCGATTACGAGGCGCAGAAGGCGCAAGGCGTGGACCCGGTGTTCCACCCGGAAAAGCTGGGCATCGTCAACGCCGCCTACTGGGCAGGCCGCCGCGCCGAGAGCAATCTGGACGAGGAGTCGAGCGGCCCGCCGCCAGGCGGCAAGCCGGAACCGGCCAAAGCCGGTTGATTCACGCGACGCCCGCTCACGCGGGCGTTTTTGCATCGTTCCGGCAATCGGGCATGGGGTTTGCTTTTACTTCCCGCAGACCCATTCTTTGAATGAGACCATGGATCCGTCCGCTCCCTTGAGGCTGTTGCTGGTCAACGATACCGACCGGCCGATGCGGCAGCTGCGCGACGCCTTCGCCGACGCCGGCTACCTGGTCATCGCCCAGGCCGACGGCGCGGCCGAGCTGCTGCGGCTGGCGGAGTCGGAGCGGCCGGACATCATCATCGTCGATACCGAATCGCCGACGCGCGACACACTGGAGCAGCTCGCGCTGATGGAGCGGTCCGCGCCGCGCCCGGTGGTGATGTTCGCCGAACACGGCGGGATGGCCGCCATCCAGGCCGCGGTGCGCGCCGGGGTCACCGCCTACATCGTCGATCACGTCTCCGCCGAGCGGCTGGCGCCCATCATCGACATGGCTAGGGTCAAGTTCGAGGAAGACGCCGCGCTGAAGCGCAAGCTGGCCGACATGGAGCGGCAGCTGGCGGAGCGCAAGCTGATCGAGCGGGCCAAGGGCATCCTGATGCGCCGGCGGCAGCTTGGCGAAGAAGAGGCTTACGCGCTGCTGCGCGGCCAGGCGATGAGGTCGGGTCTGCGCCTGGCCGACCTGGCTCTTCAACTGATCCACGCCAGCGAACTGCTGGATTGAGAGGCCGCGATGCATGCAGATTATCCCGAAGACAATAGCCTGGCGCGGGTCCGCGTCGGCTTCCTGCCGCTGACCGATTGCGCGCCGCTGGCGGTCGCCTGCCGGCTGGGGCTGGACCGCATGAACGGCCTGGCGCTGCAGCCGCTGCGGCAGCCATCCTGGGCGGCATTGCGCGACCGCCTGCTGGCCGGGCAGCTGGACGCCGCCCACGCGCTGCACGGCCTGGCCTGCGGCATGCAGCTGGGCCTGGGCGGACCGCAATGCGATATGACGGCGCTGATGACGCTGAACCGCAACGGCCAGGGCATCAGCCTGAGCCCGGGCCTGGCGGCGCAGCGGCGCGACGGCGCCAGCCTGGCCGACATCGCCCGCCGGTTGGGCCGCCCCTTGCGTTTGGCGCACACTTTTCCCGCCGGCACCCACGCGATGTGGCTGTATTACTGGCTGGCGGCCCAGGATGTGCATCCCTTGCGCGACGCGCGTTGCGTGGTCATCCCGCCGGCCCAGATGGGCGCGGCGATGCGGACGGGCGCGCTGGACGGCTATTGCGCGGGCCAGCCCTGGCACGCGGTTACGGAAGAGCAGGGCAGCGCCTGCCTGGTGGCCGACAGCGCGGCCATCTGGCCGGAGCATCCGGAAAAGGCGCTGATCTGCCGCCGCGAGCTGGCCGACCGGCAGCCCCAGCTGGCTTCGGCGCTGATCGAGACGCTGCTGCTGGCCTGCCATTGGCTGGACCAGCCGGACAATCAGGAGCAGGCGGCGGCCTGGCTGGCGGAGGATGCCTGGCTGGGCGTGCCGGCGGAAACCATCCTGCGGCATTGGCGCGCGCATCCCTTGCAGGCCGCGCCGCTGCGCTTCTTCGACGAGGGGCGGGTCAACTTCCCCGATCCGGCCGATACGCTGTGGTTTCTGCGCCAATACCGTCGCTGGGGGCTGTGGCGGGGCGATGGCGACCGGGATATCGCCCAGGCGCTTTGCGGGACGGCGCTGTACCGCCAGGCGGCGGAGCGCTGCGGCGTCGCCTTGCCAGAATCCGGCCGGCGTCCCGCCCTGTTGATGGACGGGCAGGCGTGGCCGCCGCCCAAAACCGGTGCGGATTTGGCGGAAACGCACTGATGCGGTGCAGCAAAAACGGCGAAATCCGCTAAAGCCGGGGTTTTCAGGCTGGCACGCGATTTGCGTTCTTGATCCCGGACGGCGCAACGGCGCGCCGCCGGACACATTCGGGCAAACGCCAACGTAGGTGATTGCCACTAGGGACAACGGCGTCCTCTCCTGTTCAGATACGGAGAGGACGCCGTTTTGTTTTGACTATCTGCGCGCGGACTGAATCCGCCGTTCCTGCCGATGGCCTGGCCGCAAGCCGGCCGGGGGCGAGGGCGGGCCGCGCGCTGGGAGCGATCATGGACCGTAGCTTCTGGCAGTCCGGGCACCGGCCTACGCTGGCTTGCGCCTTTCTGTACTTCGACTTGAGCTTCATGGCCTGGTATCTGCTGGGGCCGTTGCAGGTGCCCATCGCCGCCGCGCTCGGGCTTTCCACCCAGCAACGCGGCCTGATGGTGGCCACGCCCATCCTGGCCGGCGCCTTGTTGCGGCCGCTGATGGGCGCGCTGGCGGACCGCATCGGCGCCAAGCGCGCCGGCTTGCTTGGCCAGATCGTCGTGATCGCCGCGTTGTTCGGCGGCTGGCTCGCCGATCTGTCCAGCTTAGGCGCGATGCTGGCGCTGGGCGCGCTGCTGGGCGTGGCTGGGGCTTCGTTCGCCGCCGCGCTGCCGTTGGCCTCGCGCTGGTATCCGCCGCAGCATCAGGGGGCAGCGATGGGCATCGCCGGGGCGGGCAATTCCGGCACCGTGCTGGCGGCCTTGTTCGCGCCGGCTCTGGCCATGGCTTACGGCTGGCAGAGCGTGTTCGGCCTGGCCTGTCTGCCGCTGTTGCTGACGCTAGTGGTTTTCGCCCTGTGCGCCAGGGAGGCGCCCGCCGTCGCGGCGCCGAAACGGTTGGCTGATTACCTGGCCGTGCTGAAGGAAAAGGACGCCTGGTGGTTCATGTTCTTCTACTCGATGACTTTCGGCGGCTTTTCCGGTTTCGCCGGCGCTTTGCCCGGCTATTTCCACGATCAATTCGGTTTCGACGCCAAAACCGCCGGCCTCTATACCGCCGCCTGCGTGTTTGCAGGCTCGGTGATGCGGCCCTTGGGCGGCATGCTGGCTGACAGGCTGGGCGGCACCCGCTCGCTGCTGGCGGTTTATCTGGCTTGCGCCTTGCTGATGGCCGCGGCCGCGCTCAATGCCGGCGGCGCGGGCGCGGCGCTGGCCCTGTTCGTGCTGGCCATGCTGTGCCTGGGCGCGGGCAACGGCGCGGTGTTCCAGCTGGTGCCGCAGCGTTTCGGCCGGGAACTGGGCGTGATGACCGGCCTGGTGGGCATGGCCGGCGGCGTGGGCGGCTTCACCCTGGCGGCGGGCCTGGGCGCGGTCAAGCAGGCCAGCGGCGACTACGCGCCCGGCTTGTGGCTGTTCGCCGGCCTGTGCCTGCTGGCCTGGCTCAGCCTGGCCGGGGTGCAGCGGCACTGGCGCGACAACTGGGCGGCCGCTGCCGCCCGCGTGTGAGGAGACGGACATGGACATGGCCGAACTGAAAGACCGGGCCCGGCAGCGGCTGGTGGTGGTGGGCAACGGCATGGCCGGCATCCGCGCGGTAGAGGAGCTGCTGGCGCTGGCGCCGGATCTCTACGACATCACGGTGTTCGGCGCAGAACCGCACCCTAACTACAACCGCATCCTGTTGTCGCCGGTGCTGGCGGGAGAGCAGGCGTTCGGCGACATCGTGCTGAATCCGCCGGAGTGGTACGCGGAGCGGAGCATCGCGTTGCATATGGGCAAGCGCGTCAGCGCCATCGACCGGGCTCGGCGCGAGGTGATGGCGGAAGACGGCGCCGTCGCCGGCTACGACAGGCTGCTGCTGGCCACCGGCTCCTCGCCGGTGATGCTGCCGATTCCGGGGCGCGAGCTGGATGGGGTGATCGGTTACCGCGACATCGCGGACACAGAGTACATGATGGAGGCCGCGGGCCAGAGGCGCGGCGCGGTGGTGATCGGCGGCGGCCTGCTGGGGCTGGAGGCCGCCAACGGCCTGAGGCTGCGCGGAATGGACGTCGCCGTCGTCCATCTGGCCGACTGGCTGCTGGAGCGCCAGCTGGACCGCCAGGCGGGCGAGCTGCTGCGCCGGGCGCTGGAGGCGCGAGGCATCCGTTTCCTGATGGGGCGGCAGACCGCCGCGTTGCTGGACGATGGCCAGGGCCGGGTGCGCGGCGTCCGCTTCAGCGACGGCGAGGAGATTCCGGCCGAGCTGGTGGTGATGGCGGTGGGCATCCGCCCCAACGCCGCATTGGCCGAGGCCGCTGGCCTGCATTGCAGCCGCGGCGTGGTGGTGGACGACACCTTGCAAACCTCGGACCCGCGCATCTACGCCGTCGGCGAGTGCGCCAGCCACCGCGGCGTGGCCTATGGGCTGGTGGCGCCGCTGTTCGAGCAGGCCAAGGTGTGCGCCAACCACTTGGCGCGGCTGGGCGTGGCCCGCTATGGCGGCTCGGTGCCGTCCACCAAGCTGAAGGTGACGGGAATCGACCTGTTCTCCGCCGGCGACTTCATGGGCGGCGACGGCTGCGAGGAGATCGTGCTGTCCGACCCGGCCGGCGGCGTCTACAAGAAGCTGGTGCTGCGCGGCGACAAGCTGGCCGGCGTCTGCCTGTACGGCGACACCAGCGACGGCGCCTGGTATTTCAAGCTGCTGCGCGAGGGCCGCAGCGTGGCCGATCTGCGCGACACGCTGATGTTCGGCGAGACGGCGATAGGCGATGCCGGCGTGCAGGGCCAGAGCCGCGCGGCGGCGATGAAGGACGAAGACGAGGTCTGCGGCTGCAACGGCGTGTGCAAGGGCGCCATCGTCAAGGCGATCCAGGACAAGGGCTTGTTCACGCTGGACGAGGTGAAGAAGCACACCAAGGCCGCCAGCTCCTGCGGCTCCTGCTCGGGGCTGGTCGAACAAGTGCTGATGAGCGTGGTCGGCTCCGGCTTCCAGGAAACGCCCAAGACCAAGGCGGTATGCGGCTGCACCGGCCACAGCCACGCCGAGCTTCGCCAGGCGATACGGGAGCACCATCTGCTGACCCATGCCGAGGTGTTCCATTTCCTGGAGTGGCGGACGCCAAACGGCTGCGCCAGCTGCCGGCCGGCGATCAACTACTATCTGCTGTCCACCTGGCCACACGAGGCGGTGGACGACCCGCAGAGCCGCTTCATCAACGAGCGGGCGCACGCCAACATCCAGAAGGACGGCACCTTCTCGGTGATTCCGCAAATGAAGGGCGGCGTCACCACCGCCGACGAGCTGCGCCGCATCGCCGACGTCGCCGACAAATATCGGGTGAAGATGCTGAAGGTCACCGGCGGCCAGCGCATCGATCTATTGGGGATCAAGAAGGAAGACCTGGTCGATGTCTGGCGCGATCTGGGCATGAATTCCGGCCACGGCTACGGCAAATCCATCCGCACGGTGAAAACCTGCGTCGGCAGCGAGTTTTGCCGCTTCGGCACCCAGAACAGCACCCAGATGGGCATAGATCTGGAAACCATGCTGGCCAATATGTGGAGCCCGCACAAGGTGAAGCTGGCGGTGTCCGGCTGCCCGCGCAACTGCGCCGAGGCCGGCATCAAGGACGTGGGCGTGATCGCGGTGGAGTCCGGCTGGGAGCTGTACGTGGGCGGCAACGGCGGCATCAAGACCGAGGTGGCGCAGTTCCTGTGCAAGGTGAAGACGGCGGAGGAGGTGAAGGAATACGGCGGCGCCTTCCTGCAGTTGTACCGCGAGGAGGCTTACTACCTGGATCGCACCGTCCACTACATCGCCCGCGTCGGCCTGGATTACATCAAGGCCCGCGTGGTGGACGACGCCGACAACCGCCGCGCGCTGCATCAGCGGCTGCTGTTTTCCCTGCAGGGCCTGCCCGATCCTTGGGCGGCGCGCGTCGCCGGCGCGCAGACGCGCGAGTTCATTCCCATCGCGGTCGAGGCCTGAGGAGAATCGAGATGAGCATGGAAAACTGGACCAGAGTCTGCGCGCTGGACGACATCCCGCGGCAAGGCAGCCGCGTGCTGGCGCGGGAGGACGGCGACATCGCGCTGTTCCGCACCCACGACGACCAGGTGTTCGCGCTGCTGGACCGTTGTCCGCACAAGGGCGGCCCGCTCAGCCAAGGCATGGTGCATGGCCGCGCGGTGGCCTGTCCGCTGCACGGCTGGAACATAGACCTGGCCAGCGGCGAGGCGCTGGCGCCGGACGCCGGCTGCGCCCGCCGTTTTGCCGCCCGGCTGGAAAGCGGCGCGGTGTGGCTGGCGCTGTAGCGGGGAGGGCGAGGCGATGGACAAGACGGAAACCCGATCCACCTGCTGCTATTGCGGCGTCGGCTGCGGCGTGTTGATAGAAAGCGAGAATGGCCGCATCACCGGCGTGCGCGGCGATCCGGAGCATCCGGCCAATTTCGGCCGGCTGTGCGGCAAGGGCCTGAGCCTGGCGGCCAGCGCAGCCAGCGACAGCGGCCGCGCCTTGTTTCCCGAAATGAGGCAGGACAGGGGCGAGCCGCGCCGGCGGGTGGCGTGGGATGAGGCGCTGGACGCGGCGTCGGACCGATTCGCCGACATCATCCGCCGCCACGGTCCGGACGCGGTGGCGTTTTACGCTTCCGGCCAGCTGCTGACCGAGGATTACTATCTGTTCAACAAACTGGCCAAGGGCGTGGCCGGCACCAATAACATCGACACCAATTCCCGGCTGTGCATGTCCAGCGCCGTCACCGCCTACAAGATGGCCTTCGGCGCGGACGGCCCGCCCACCTGTTACGAAGACCTGGAATCCGCCGGCTGCGTGCTGTTCGCCGGCAGCAATATGGCCTACGCTCATCCGGTGCTGTTCCGCCGGCTGGAAGACGCCAGGCGGGATTGGCCGGACGCGCGCTGGATCGTGGTCGATCCGCGCCGCACCGACACCGCCGCGATGGCCGACCTGCACCTGCAAATCCAGCCCGGCACCGACGTGGCGTTGTTCCACGGCATGCTGCACCACCTGATCTGGGAGGGGCTGATCGATGCCGGCTACATCGCCGCCCATACCGAGGGCTTCGACGCGCTCAAGCGCATGGTCCGCGACTACACGCCGAAGATGGCGGCGGAGATCTGCGGCGTGCGGGCCGAGGACATCGTCACCGCGGCGGAATGGTTCGGCCGCAGCCCGGCCAGCCTGTCGCTGTACTGCATGGGCCTGAACCAGTCCAGCCAGGGCACGGCCAAGAACCTGGCGCTGATCAATCTGCACCTGGCGACAGGCCAGATCGGCCGGCCCGGCGCCGGGCCGTTCTCGCTGACCGGCCAGCCCAATGCGATGGGCGGGCGCGAGGTGGGCGGCATGGCCACCATGCTGGCCGCGCACCGCGACATCGCCAACCCCGATCATCGGCGCGAAGTGGCCGCGCACTGGGGCGTGCCGGAGTCGAGGCTGTCTTCGCGCCCCGGTTTGCCTGCGGTGGCGATGTTCGAGGCGCTGGCGCGTGGCGAGATCAAGGCGGTATGGATAGTCTGCACCAATCCGGCCCACTCGCTGCCGGACCTGTCGATGGCGCGGCAGGCGCTGAGCCGCGCCGAGCTGGTGGTGGTGCAGGACGCTTTTGCCGCCACCGACACCACCGCTTTCGCCGACATCCTGCTGCCGGCGGCCAGCTGGGGCGAGAAAGAGGGCACGGTCACCAATTCCGAGCGCCGCGTCAGCCGGGTGCGGGCAGCCGCGCCGCCGCCGGGCGAGGCGAAGCCGGACGGCTGGATCGCCGCCGAGTTCGGCCGGAGGCTGGCGGCGCGCCTGCATCCGTATGAAGCCGACCATTTCGCCTATGCCGATGCCCGGCAGGTGTTCGACGAACACCGCGCGCTGACCGTGGGCCGGGATCTGGACATGGGCGGGCTGGATTACGCTCTGCTGGAAGCGAGGGGGCCGCAGCAATGGCCGCTGTTCGCTGGCCAGGCAGAGGGCCAGGCGAGGCGCTACGTCGACGGCGTCTTCGCCACCGACGACGGCAAGGCGCGTTTCCACGCGATCGACTACCGGCCGCCGGCCGACAAGATATCGGCCCACTATCCGTTTCGATTGATCACCGGCCGTCTGCGCGATCAGTGGCACGGCATGAGCCGCACCGGGCGCGTGCCCGGCCTGTTCTCCCATAGTCCGGAGCCGGAGCTGCGCATGCATCCGGAAGACGCTGAGCGGCGGAATCTGCGCGACGGCGATCTGGTGCGCGTCGCCAGCAAGCGCGGGCAGTGGGTGTTGCCGCTGCAGACCGACGGCGACCTGACGCGCGGCTGCGTGTTCGCCGCCATGCACTGGAGCCGCCAGTTCCTCAACAGCGGCGGCAGCAACGAGGCGACCGCTTCGGCAGTCGACGGGCTATCGTTCCAGCCGGAACTGAAGCACGCGGCGGTGAAGGTGGAAAGGGCCGATCTGCCCTGGCGGGTGCTGGCTGCGCTGCGCCATCCGGATTTGCCGGCGCTGCAGGCGGAATTGACGCCGTTGCTGGGGGAGATGGGCTATGCGGCGATTTCGCTGGCGGCGGGAAATGTCTTGCTGCTGCGCGCAGCCGATTCCGCGGCCAGGCCGGATTGGCTGGCGCGCTTGCTGGACGCGCTGGCGCTGCGCCCGGGGCCGGATGTGCTGGAGTACCGTGACGACGGGCGAGGCGTGCTCAAGCATGTGGCTTGGGATGCCGACAAGCTGGCGGGATTGGTTTTCGCCGGCGGCGGGCTGGCGGACCGCGACGCAGGCGAGCGCTTGCTGCAGCGGCTGTTGGACGGCGAGTTGTGGCAGGGGCCGCGGCTCGCCGCGTTTTCGCCGGGCCGCACCGGGGCCGCCAAGCGGGACCGCATCGTGTGCCAGTGCAAACAGGTGGGCGAGGCCGCCATTCTGGACAGGCTTGAGCGGGGACAGGATCTGATGGCGCTGAAGGCCGAACTGGGCTGCGGAACCGTTTGCGGCGCCTGCGCGCCGGAGTTGGCGCGGATGGCGGCCGGGCTTGCGCAAAACACTTAGCGGGAGGATGCGCGGCGGGGCATGGCAGCTGGAGGGCGGCTGCGGCGTCTTGTTCCAACGCAAATGAGTTCCGTATTTTTACTGACCGGAGGTCCAGAGGCGGTGCCAGGGGATGCGCGCTATATATCTAGCGGCGTTGTGAAAATGCCATTCGATTATAACGTTAAGAAAGGAATTCCATGGCATCCGCAGCAAATGCAGGTCAGCTTGGCAACCTCCCCGGCGTTACTTCCATGGGCATGGGTTATGACGTGAATGGTTTGTACGCCAGCCCGGAAAGCCTGCTTGGCCAACCCTTGTTCGATTTCGGCGGCGAGCTGGACACCATCGAAATCGAGGGCCGCAGCTACACCTTTCCCCGCTGCATGCATGTACACACCTATTTCCACTCCGACTTCAAACAGGATGTCAGCAAGGAAATCGAAGAATATCGGGAGAAAATGAGCCAGCATGTGGGCGTGTCCGGCCGTTACAAGCTGTTCAGCGCTTCGCTGAGCGTGGATTTCACCACCACGGACCAGCAGCTAACCGAGATCACCTACAGCTCCACCCGCGAAGCCCATGTGCTGTGGTACATCAGCCTGCCCGGCGCGGCCACGCTGCGTTCGATGCTGCGCCGCGACTTCCGCGACGATCTGAACAATCCCAAGATGCCGGCCATGGAGCTGTTCAAGCGCTATGGTCCCTACTACATATCGGAAGCGGCAGTGGGCGGCCGGCTGGACTACAGCGCGGCCAGCAAGACCTTGAAGATGGACAGCAGCCAGTCGCTGTCCACCACCGCCGAAATGTCCTACAAGGCGCTGGTGGGCGAGATCAAGATCGAGCATGGCTCGGAAATGGAAAAGCAGGTCAACAGCTTCCGCAGCAACTCCACCATCCGTCTCACCGCCACCGGCGGCAAACCGGGCATGACCGATCGCATACTGCACGGCCCGGATTCGCAGCAGGCGTTCTCGCAATGGGCGGAATCGCTGCTCGACTATGCGACGCTGATGGATTTCTCCACCGAAAGCCTGCAACCGATCTGGGCGCTGGCCGACAAACCCGAGCGCCGCGTCGAGCTTGAGGATGCCTTCCCTGAATTCATGAAGCAGTCGCAGCAGTCCATCCCCAAGGTGGACAAGGTGCTGCTGATGGATGCGCGGCCGCCGATGGTGAAGGCTGGGGAGGACAGCGGCTCCGGCGCGTCGGAAGATCTGGCGGTATTCAATCCCAGCACCTCCAACGGCTACAAGATGGTTGGCCAGTTCGGCCAGCGCAACCATGCCAGCGTGGCGGATGGCCATGCGCCGATTTTCAAGGATCTGTTCGATCTGGGCGTGCTGAAGGCGCCGGTGGGTTGGCAGCGGGTGTGGGACGACGCCGGCTCCGGCAAGTCCAAGGACTACGCGTGCTGGCGCGCGATTCCGCCGCAGGGCTACCGCGCGCTGGGCGACGTGATGATGTTGGCCACCAGCGGCTATAACCCGCCGAATCTGCCCGACTATGTTTGCGTGCATCAAAGCCTGTGCGCGGATGTGCAGACGCTGCAAAACCGGGTGTGGTGGGACAAGGGCACCGGCGCGCGCAAGGATGTCAGCCTGTGGCAACCTGGTTCGGCCGGGGCTGTGGCGTCGTCTTGCTTTGTCGGCGTGCCGAACTACAACAACCCGCCCAACTCCGGCGACCTCGAGCGTCTGCGCGGCAGCATCGCATGCGTGAAGACCAGCGCGATCGCGTCCACGCAGGAGATGAAGTCCATGCTCAGCCAACATCAGGGCATGGAGGAACTGGCGGCCAAGCTCTGATCCCCGTCTGACGCGGTAAAAAAAAACAAGGCTGCCATTTGGCAGCCTTGTTTTTTTGTTCCACCGTCTGCGACAGGCAGGGCGGGATCAGTTGAATCGGTAGTCCACCGTCACGCCGACCGTGCGCGGGGCACCGACTACGCCCAGATTGTTGCTGCGGGACGCGATCTGGGAATACAGCACACCGCGGTTGGTCAGGTTGTTGACGTAGGCGCGCAGCCCCCAGCGGGCATCCTCGTAGCCTGTGTTCAGGTTGACCACGGTGTAGTCGCCGGCTTTCAGGTTAGGATCGTTGGTGATTTCCGAATAATAGGACCCGACGCGGTTCAGGCTGCCGCCAACATAGAAGTTATGCGGCAGGCGCTGTTTGAAGCCTAGATTGATGGTCGTGTGCGGCGCATAGTTGAACTGGTTGCCTAGAATGCCGGGGTGGGCTGCATCGGTTGCGGTCACCTTGGTGTTGAGCAAACCAAGACCGGCGCTGATCGTCAGCATTGATGTCACCCGGGCCTTACCCTCCAGCTCTAGACCGTAGCTTTCGCCCTTGGGGATATTGGTAAAGCGAGAGCTGCCGTTCGTCTGCTGCATCGCCTGGTAGCCAGTGTATTGGTTGAAGAAGGCATTGGCGTTGAGGCTGACCCGGTTGTCCAAGAAGGTCGAGCGGCTGCTCAGTTCATAGGCTGTGACCTCTTCCTTGTTGTAGGTGTAGTACACATAGTTGTCGTCAAGACCAGAGCCTCCGGCGTTGTAGCCCTTACGAGCTGTCAGCCCCAGCGTGGTGTCCTGACTGTAGCGATAGCTTAAGCCTGCCTTGGGCAGGAACAAAGTTTCGCCCATATTGTAGTTCGCCTGGCTTTGCCCCCCGACGTCCGGGTTAAACGCGGTGTTGCGGCGCTGCATTTCACGTTCGATGCGGCCGCCCAGATTTAAACTCCATTTGTCGCTGAGTGCCAAGGTGGTTTCGCCGTAGAGCGCCGCTGTCTTGAGACGATCCTTGGCCAATAGGTTGGGGAACCGGAAAGTGTGCAGGTTTTGGTCACGATCGTAGTAGTAGACACCCATCATCCCGCTAAGCCAGCCGTTCTGCGGCGCATAGGCCAACCGTGCCTCGACGGTATTGCTTTTCTCGTCCAAACGCATGTTCAGCGGAGGAGTGTCGGTATCCTTGAATGTGCTGACGTTGTCCGAATGACCTAGCAGCAGGTGGGCGGTCC
The DNA here is from genome assembly GCF_021129175.1 of Chromobacterium piscinae. Classification (GTDB taxonomy): domain Bacteria; phylum Pseudomonadota; class Gammaproteobacteria; order Burkholderiales; family Chromobacteriaceae; genus Chromobacterium; species Chromobacterium piscinae. Next base: position 53,769 of record NZ_JAJOHV010000031.1, read on the forward strand.
AGGCATCGTTGAACTGGTATTGCAGATCGGTGCTAACAGTGTTATTGAACGAATCCTGATAGCGTGCCTGGGTGGATAAGCGATGGTATTGGTAGTCGAAGTAGTTGCCATCGACATAGTTCAGGTACTCGCCTCTGTCCTTGCGATGGGACACGGTCAGCTTGGCGGTGAGGCCTGGCAGCGCGCTGGGCTTCCACAGCAATTTGCCGCGGTAGCTGCTGTGATTGATCTGAGATCCATCCCAAGGCATTTGGCCCGGGTAGTCGATGAAACCGTGTCCGTTCAGACCTTCCGCGGTCAGGCGGAAGGCCAGTTCGTCGGTGATCGGGCCGGAGATCATGCCAGCCAGCGTCACTTTTCCATCCCTGTTCTCATAACCGGCGCGCAGCGCGCCCTCCCAGTCGAAGGTCGGGTCCTTGGTGTTGACCACGATGGCGCCGGCCATGGTGTTGCGGCCTTGGGTGGTGGACTGCGGGCCGCGCAGCACTTCAATCTGCTCCACGTCCCATGGGCTGGCGTCGACGTAGCGCTGGCCGTTCCAGCTTTCCGACATGCCGTCCACCGTGGTGCTGACGCGCGGGCGGGAGCCGGAGACCAGCGTGTTGTAGCCGGTGCCGGGACCGGTGCCTTCCACGCCGCGGATATTGACGATGCCGGCGCCGTTGAGCGAGGCGTTGGGCGTTGCGGCCGCCGCGTCATAGACCGATTTGATCTCGCCAGTGTCGGCGTCGTGCAGCACCGTAACTGCGGTGGTGGTGTCTTTCAGCGAACGGTTAATCTTCTCGCCGGTGACGGTCACTGTGGGCAGGGCGGCGTCTTGTTGGTCGGCCGGAGCCGCCAGCGCGGAGTGGGGCAGCGCCATGCCTCCCAGGCAGGCCAGGGCCAGCAGGGTGGCGTGGGCCAGGGTGTCGCGCTTGCGGTGCGGGAGTTTTTCCATCGTTCCAGATTCCTCATTGTGGTTATTGTCAGATTGACCGGGGGCGGTTCTGCGGCGTCGTCTGGCTGGCGAGGAATCGTTGGCTAATGCGGCGGACGGAACTGTGGGGCCGGTGCTGACCCGTTGAGATCGTTGCGATCAACAGATACGAATGATAATATTTATCATTAACAATATGCAATAACTTAACGCGAATTGAATTGGCCGGCAGCGGCCGCATTCATTGCGCGGCCTGGATCGGTGGAGAGCGTTGTGGAATTGAATCAAGTGGCAGTGGAAAGCGCGGCTTGGCTGCAACATCCGGAAGCGGGCGAACCGCAATGGTGGGACCGGCAGGCCTCCGCGGGCGCGCCGCTGCGCGAGCGGCTGCCGGACGGGCGCGTATGCGTGACTTTCTTGTGGCGAGATCCGGCCGGCGGTCCTGCAGCCTCGTCCATCGTCCGCGTGTACGCCGACGTCAACTCTGTCACCGACCACCACAGCCCGCAGCCGCAATCGTTGTCCCGCCTGGGCGATACCGATGTCTGGTGGTGGCAGGCGGTGTTGCCGGCTGATTGGCGCGGCAGTTACGCCTATATCCCGGCAGCGGCCGGACAGACGCCTCCCGTTCCCGGCGACGATGCCCGCGAAAGCCGGCTGCGGCACCGCGAATGGTGGCTGAGCATCATGGCCCAGGCCATCGCCGATCCGCTCAACCCCGCCGCCGGCTACCGCAGCAGCTGGGGCGCCAGCTTGTCGCCGCTGCATCTGCCCGACGCGCCGGACCAGTCCGCCTGGACTGCCTGGGACAAAACCGGGAAGGGGGCCGACCCGGGCCGCCTGACGGAGATCCGCTGGGACAGCGCCATGCTCGGCAAGGCGCGACGGGTCTGGATCTACCACACTGGCGCGGTTTCTGTCGGACAATGGGCCGAGAGGCCGCTGGCGATCCTGCTGGACGGCCAGCATTGGGCGCAGCGCCTGCCGGTGTTCGCCGCGCTGGACGAGGACACCCGCCGCGGCCGTTTGCCGCCCGCGGTGTACTTGCTGGTGGACAGCATCGACGGCAAGCACCGCGAGGAAGACCTGCCCTGCAACGCCGAATTCTGGCGGGCCTTGCAAAAGGAACTGCTGCCCCAGGCGGCGCTGATCGCGCCGTTCAGCGGCCGGGCCGATTGCACCGTGGTGGCCGGGCAGAGCTATGGCGGCCTGGCGGCGATGTTCGCCGGGCTCAACTGGCCGGACCGTTTCGGCTGCGTGCTCAGCCAGTCCGGCTCGTTCTGGTGGCCGAGCGTGGAATTGCATGAAAAGGCGCGCGCGGCGAGCGCCCGGCGTCTGCCGGGCAGCAAGGGCCGCTTGACCGAGCAGCTGGAGGCCGGCGAGACGCCGCCCGGACGGCTGCGCGTGTTCCAGGAGGTGGGCAGCCGCGAGGAGGTGATGGTGGACGTCAACGACAGCCATCGCGCGGCGCTGGAGGGCGCCGGGCACGACGTGCATTACCAGATATTCGAGGGAGGGCATGATTGGCTGTGCTGGCGCGGCGGTTTGTTGCAAGGGCTGGGCTGTCTGTGGCGGCCCTGGGTCGCCCCCTAAAACAAACCAGAATCGTCCGAAGGCGGGCTAGGCCCGCCTGCAGGCCGGCTCGCCTTGCTGGAGTGTTCGCCATGAGCGCGGAGCAAACCAACCCTTTCGATGACGAAAGCCTTTCCTTTCTCGTCCTGGTAAATCACCAGGACCAGCACAGCCTGTGGCCGTCGCAACTCGCGTCGCCCTCGGGCTGGCGCGCCGTATTCGGCCCGGCCGGCCGCGGCGCGTGCGTTTCCTATCTCGACGCCAACTGGACCGACATCCGCCCGCGATCGCTGCGCAGCGGTTAAGGCCGCCGGTTCCTCATCTTCGCATCGTCTCGCCCATGCCTCAGGCCTGGGCGCGGCCGGCTGCGCGCCGGCCGTTCCGATTACCCGCATCCGGGGAAGCATCGTGTTGAGCATTGAAACAAAATCCTCCGCCGTCGAGCGCGAGCTGCCGCTGTTCGGCTCGCAATTGGGCATCTGGCTAGCGGACCAGATCGTCGAACAAAAGAACACCTACACCGTCGCCCATTGCGTCGAACTGGACGGCGCGATAGACGCCGAGCGGCTGCGCCAGTCCATTCGCCTGGGCCTGGCCGAGGCCGACACCGTCGTCGCCCAGTACCTGGAAACGCCGGACGGCGCGGCGCAGCTTCTGCGGCAAGGGCTGAGCGCCGAGAACCTGCCTCTTCCAGAAATCCATGACCTGAGCGCCGAGGCCGATCCGGAAAGCCTGGCTCGGCTGTGGATGCGCGAAGACTTGTCCGCGGATCTACCTGCCGACGGCGAGCGGCCGCTGTATCTGCACCGCCTGTTCAAGCTGGCTGGCGGCGCCGGCGAGCGCTGGTTCTGGTATCAGCGTTACCACCATGTTTGCGTCGACGGCTACAGCTTCGCCGCGCTGACCCGCCGCATCTCCGACCTCTACCAGGCGCTGGGCCGCGGGGAAGCGCCGTCGCCGTCGCCATTCGTTTCTTTCGCCGATGTCGCGGCCGAGCGCGACGCCTACCTGGCTAGCCCGCGCTGCGAGGAAGACCGCGCGTTCTGGCGCGACTACGCTGCCGCGCTGCCGTCTCCATCCACCTTGTCCGCGCGCGACGCGCTGGCAGGCGACGGCGCGGCCAATGTCGACGTGCTGCGGCGGCGGTTTGAAATCGCCGGAGGAACGGCGGCGCCGCAGGCCATGGCGGCCGTTTTCGCCTACCTGGCCAGGATGGGCGGCAAGAGCCGGGTGGCGATCGGCATGCCTTTCATGCGTCGCATGGGGTCGGCGGCGCTGCGGGCCGTGGGCCCGGTGGTCAACGTGCTGCCGGTGGCGCTGGACGTCAGCGACGGCGACGAGCTGGCTACGCTGGCGCGGCGGCTGGCCGATGAATTGAAGCGGGTGCGCCGCCATGAGCGCTACGACGCCGAGCAGATCCAGCGCGACAGCGGCATGGTCGGCTCCCGCCGCGCGCTATACGGCGCGACGCTGAACCTGAAGATCTATGACCAATCTCTGCGGCTGGGCGAGGTGGCGGGCGTCACGCTGCCGCTGGCGGTGGGACCGATCGACGACATCGAATTCGGCCTCTGGCAGCAGGGCGAGGCGCTGGTGGTGGAGCTGAGCGCCAATCCGGCGCGCTACGACGCGGCGGAGCTGGAATGGCATGCGTGGCGGCTGCGCGGCTTCATCGCCGCCTTGGCCGGCGGCGCGACGGTGGACGAAGCGCCCTTGCACAGCGCGGCGGAGCGAATGGTGCTGGACGAATGGTCGCAAGGCCCGCGCATCAGCGCGCCGGCCGGCGTGCGTACCGCGCTGGACGTGTTCCTGCAAAGCGCCGCGCAATATGAAAACGAAACCGCGCTGGCGTGCGGGAGCGAACGGCTGAGCTATGGAGAGCTATCGGCCCGCGTCGCCCAGCTGGCGCGCGAGCTGCTCTCGCGCGGCATCGGCGACGGCAGCGTGGTCGGCGTCGCCGTACCCCGCAGTGTCGACACCGTGGTGGCGATACTGGGCACGCTGGCGGCCGGCGCAGCCTTCCTGCCGCTGGATCTGGATTATCCGCCGGAGCGGCTGGCGATGATGTGCGAGGATGCCGGGCCGGCGCTGCTGCTGACCCGCTCCGACGTCCGCGACCGGTTGCCTGAACTGCCGGCGCTGTGCCTCGACGATGGCGAGATCCGCGCGCGGTTGGCCGTCCGTGCCGACCAGCCGCTGGACGATGCGGAACGGCTGCGGCCGCTGGATGGCGACCGGCTGGCCTACATGATCTACACCTCCGGCTCCACCGGCAAACCGAAAGGCGTGATGATCGCCCACGCCAGCTTCCTCAATCTGCTGCTGAGCCAGCAGACTGGACTGTTTGGCGACTTCGTCCGTTCCCGCGGCCGCCGCGTGCGCACGATGCAGACCGCCTCGCTGTCCTTCGATGGCGCGCTGGAGCAGCTGTTCTGGCTCTTCATGGGCCAGGAAGTGCATCTGTGCGACGAGGAGCTGCGCCGCGACGCCCAGCAGCTGGTGGAACTGGCGCGCCGCGAACGCATCGACGAGATGGACGTGCCGCCGTCGCTGCTGCGGCAGATGCTGGACTGCGGCCTGATGGACGACGGCCACTGGCAGCCCGGCATGGTGATGGTGGGCGGCGAGGCGGTGCCGCCGGCGCTGTGGAAGGAGATGCGCGGCTACTCGCAGCTGCATTTCCATAATTTCTACGGCCCGACCGAATACACGATCTCGGCGCTGGGCGCGCCGGGTACCATCGCCGAAGAGCCGGTGGTGGGGCGGCCTGTGGCCAATACCCGCGCGCTGGTGCTGGACGCCGCGCTGCGCCCGGTGGCCATAGGCGTGGCCGGCGAGCTGTACCTAGCCGGCGCCGGCCTGGGCCTGGGTTATCTGAACCGCCCGTCCTTGACCGCGGCCCGCTTCGTCGCCAGCCCCTTCGGCGACGGCGAACTGATGTACCGCACTGGCGACCTGGTGCGCTGGAACGCCCGCGGCCAGATGGACTTCATCGGCCGTGTCGATCATCAGGTCAAGGTGCGCGGCTTCCGCATCGAGATGGGCGAGGTGGAGCACGCGCTGGCCAGCCTGCCCGGCGTCAACGCCGCCGTGGTGCTGGCCGAGGCGGTGGGCGGCAGCCACCGCCTGATTGCCTATTGCACGATGGCCGACGACGGCCGCCACGAGGAGGCCGGCCTGTCCGCCGCCTTGCTGGCGCAAGTGGCCGAAACGCTGCCCGACTACATGATGCCGTCGGCGCTGGCGGTGCTGCCGGAATGGCCAGTCAACATCAACGGCAAGATAGACCGCAAGCAACTGGCGGCCATGGACGACGCGCTGGCCGGCGATGCGCCCCAGGCCGCCGAGGCCACGCCGCTGGAGCGGCAGATCATGGAAGTGTGGAGCCAGGTGCTGGGCCGCATGCCGGAAGGACCGCACGCCAACTTCTTCGCGCTGGGCGGCAAGTCGCTGCAGGCGATACAGGCCGCCAATCGGCTGGCCCAGTTGCTGCAGCGCGAAGTCGCCGTATCGGCGCTGTTCAGCTACAACACCGTCGCCGCGCTGGCGCAGGCGCTGAGCGCGCCGGCCGCCCACCGGCCGCCATCAGCCAGCCAGGGCGGCGAATTCGCGCCGCTGCTGACCATCCAGCCGGGCAAGCTGCCGGCGCTGTTCTGCCTGCACCCGGCGGAAGGCCTGTCCTGGTGCTACCTGGGACTGGCGCGCCACCTGCCGGACACCGCCATCTACGGCCTGCAGGCCGCCGGCATCCAGGGCGAGCTGCCCGCCAGCTTCGACGCGATGGTAGCCGACTACATCGCCCGCATGCGCGCCGTCCAGCCGCATGGCCCGTACCGGCTGCTGGGCTGGTCGCTGGGCGGCGCGCTGGCGCAGGCGATGGCCGCAGCGCTCGCCGACGCCGGCGAAGCCGTTGAGCTGCTGGCGCTGATGGACAGCTACCCGGTCAGCAGCTGGCAAGGCCGGCCCGAGCCGACCCTGCACGACGCGCTGGTGACCGTGCTCAGCGTCAACGGCGAGGTGGACGCCGACGCCGATGGCCTGCCGCTGGACAACGACGCCATCTACCAGCGCCTGCTGCGCGCCGGCAGCCCGCTGGCGCCGCTGGGCCGCGCCGCGCTGGAAAAGCTGGGCCAAGCCTCGCTGCACGGCATGCGGCTGTTCCGCGATAGCCGCACGCCGGCCTATGCGGGCGATATGCTGCTGTTCCGCGCCGGCCGCCATCCCGGCGACGCGCCGGCGCCGGCCGACTGGCAACCGCATCTGCAAGGCCGGCTGGACTGCGTGGAACTGGATTGCGACCACTTCGGCATGAGCGATCCGGAACCGATGCGCCGCATCGGCGAGGAACTGTCGCGCCGGCTGAGCCGCGCCTGAAGCCCCGCGCCCGGCGCGCGCACTCTCGCGCCGGGCTTCTCCCCTCACCTGCGTCAGCAAAATGGATTTTATTTTCCATCCAGGCCCGATTGCGCAATTTTTCGATATTCCCAAGGCATGAACAGGGGTATTCGGCGATTGACAGGCGATTACTTTGAATATACATTGAACGATAATTATTATCATTATCATCGGAGTTAAGCCATGCACACCCAGTCGGCCACGACCGGCAGCGCCGAAGACGGCGAGTTTTATTTCATGTCGTCCCACCGCAGCCTGAAGGCCGGCGGTGTACATGCGCGCATCCACACCCCCGCCCGCGGCGCGCTCGATCCGGACAGCGTGTTCTCCCGCGAAGTGGCGGAAGCCTTCGCCCGCGCCCGCGCCGACGGCATCGCCTCTCCGGTGCTGATGGGCGCCATCCCCTTCGATATCGACCAGCCCTCCGAACTGTTCATCCCCGCCCGCCACGTCTTCTTCGACCGCCAAGAGCGCTTGCAGGCCGCCACCCAGTGCGCCGGCGACGGCGGCAAGGTGGTCGGCTCGCGCAGCATCCCGGACGAACAAGGCTTCAAGGCCGCCGTCAGCCAGGCCATCGAACAATTCAGCCATGGCGAAATCCACAAAGCGGTGCTGTCCCGCGTGCTGGAGGTGGACTTCGACCGCCCGGTGTCGGCGGAACGCGTGTTCGACGCCGTGTGCGCGCAAAATCCCAACGGCTACCAGTTCCAGCTGCCGCTGGCCGACGGCGGCCGCCTGGTGGGCGTCAGCCCCGAGCTGCTGCTGCAGAAGGAAGGCGCGCGCGTGCGCACCTTCCCGCTGGCCGGCTCCGCGAAGCGCCAGAGCGACCCGGCGGCCGACGCTGCCGCCAGCGCCAGGCTGCTGGACTCGTCCAAGGACCATTACGAGCACAGCCTGGTCATCGACGACATCCAGAGCGTGCTGGGCCCCTATTGCGCCGAGCTGTCCATCCCGTCCGCGCCGTCGCTGCTGGGCACCCGCGCGATGTGGCACCTGGGCTCGCAGATAGATGGCGTGCTCGCCGACGCCTCGCTGCCGATTCTGCAGTTGGCCTGCCGCCTGCACCCGACGCCGGCGATCTGCGGCTTCCCCACCCAGGCTTCCCGCCAGCTGATCCGCGAAATCGAGCCGTTCGAGCGCGGCGTGTTCAGCGGCATCGTCGGCTGGTGCGACGAGCACGGCAACGGCGAATGGGCTGTGACCATACGCTGCGCCACCGTGGCCGATACCCGCGTGCGGTTGTTCGCCGGCGCCGGCATCGTCGCCGCGTCCACCCCGGAATCGGAATGGGCGGAAACCCAGGCCAAGCTGGGCACTATGCTGGGCGCCTTCGGCCTGTCCGGCCAGGAGGCGGCGGCATGAGCGTAGCCTTCACCCGCTGGCCCGACGATCTGGCGGCGCGCTACCGCGCCGCCGGCTATTGGAATGACCAGCCGATGACCGAGATGCTGGCGCGGCAATGCCGCGAGCGTCCCGACGCGCCGGCTGTGCTGTGCGGCGAGCGCGAGATCAGCTACGCCGAGCTGGACCGCCGCTCCGACAACCTGGCCGCCTGGCTGCTGGCGCGCGGCGTGGCCCGCCACGACACCGCGCTGGTGCAGCTGCCCAACGTCGCCGAGTTCTACATCGCGCTGTTCGCGCTGTTCAAGATCGGCGCCGCCCCGGTCAACGCGCTGTTCAGCCACCAGAAGCTGGAGCTTTCGGCCTACGCCCGCCAGATCCAGCCCAAGCTGCTGATCGCCGACCGCCGCCATCCGCTGTTCGGCGACGACGCGATGGCGGACGAGCTGGCCGCCATCTCGCCGGCGCTGAGCGTGCGCTTGTTCGCCAACGACGAACTGGAAGCCGTGCTGGAGCGAGACTGCGGCGGCGTGCCGGACCAAGCCGGCCCCAGCGCCGCCGACGAAGTGGCGTTCTTCCAGCTGTCCGGCGGCAGCACCGGCACGCCCAAGCTGATTCCGCGCACCCACAACGATTACTTCTACAGCGTGCGCCGCAGCGCCGAGATCTGCGAACTCGGCCCGCACACCCGCTTCCTGTGCGCGCTGCCGGCGCCGCACAACTTCCCGCTCAGCTCGCCGGGCGCGCTCGGCGTGTTCCATGCCGGCGGCGCGGTGGTCTTGGCGCCCAATCCGGAAGCGCTGGCCTGCTTCGCGCTGGTGGAGCGCCACCAGGTGGACATCGCCGCGCTGGTGCCGCCGGCTGTCGCGCTGTGGCTGCAAGCCGCGCCCGGCCGCGAGGCCCAGCTGAAGAGCCTGAAACTGCTGCAAGTCGGCGGCGCCAGCTTCGCCGAAGCCACCGCCCGCCAGGTGCCGGAAGTGCTGGGCTGCAAGCTGCAACAAGTGTTCGGCATGGCCGAAGGCCTGGTCAACTACACCCGGCTCGACGACGGCGACGACATCGTCTATGGCTGCCAGGGCCGGCCGATGAGCGACGCCGACGAGGTGAAGGTGGTGGACGAAGCCGGCCACCCGGTGCCGCTTGGCGCGCCGGGCATGCTGGCCACCCGCGGCCCCTATACCTTCCGCGGCTACTACCTGGCCCCGGAACACAATGCCCGCGTATTCGACAACGAAGGCTTCTATTACTCGGGCGATGTGGTGGTAGCCGACGAGCGCGGCTACCTGCGCGTGGTCGGCCGGGTGAAAGACCAGATCAACCGCGGCGGCGAGAAGATCGCCGCCGAGGAAATCGAACACCTGCTGCTGCAACACCCGCAAGTGGCCCAGGCCGCGCTGGTGGCGATGCCAGACGCGATGCTGGGCGAGAAGAGCTGCGCCTACGTGGTGGCGCATGAGGACGGACTGAAATCGGTGGCGCTGCGCCGCTTCCTGCGCGAACAGGGCGTGGCCGACTACAAACTGCCCGACCGTTTCGAACTGGTGGACACCCTGCCGCTGACCCACGTCGGCAAAATAGACAAACAAGCGCTGCGCGGCATGCTGGCCGCCGCGGCCGGAGCCTGAACACAATGAGCATTCCCAAGCTTAACGCCTACCCGCTGCCGCAAGCGGCCGACTTCCCCGCCAACAAGACCGCCTGGCGCGTGGAGCCGCAGCGCGCCGCGCTGCTGATCCACGACATGCAGCGCTACTTCCTGGCCTTCTACGGCGAGGACAGCGCGCTGGTGAACGAACTGGTTTCCAAGGTGGAGGCGCTGCGCCGCTGGGCCGACAGCCACGGCGTGCCGGTGATCTATACCGCGCAGCCCACCGAGCAGAAACCGGAAGACCGCGCGCTGCTGAACGATATGTGGGGCCCGGGCCTCACCACCGCCGATCCGGCGGTGCAGGTGGTGACGCCGCGGCTTGCGCCGCGCGAGCAGGACACCGTGCTGGTCAAATGGCGCTACAGCGCCTTCCAGCGCAGCGATCTGCAGGAAAAAATGCAAGCCTGGGGACGCGACCAGCTGGTGATCTGCGGCGTCTACGCCCACATCGGCTGCATGATGACCGCCTGCGACGCCTTCATGCGCGACATCCAGGCCTTCATGGTCGGCGACGCGGTGGCGGACTTCAGCGAGGAAGAGCACAAGATGGCGCTGCGCTACGTGGCCACCCGCTGCGGCGCGGTGATCGCGCAGTCCGACCTGGCGGTTTCCGGCGACGACGCCGCGCTGACACGCGAATGGCTGAAGGCCCAGGTGCTGACGGTGCTGGAAGACGGCGACGACAGCCTGGCAGGCGACGACAACCTACTGGACTACGGCCTGGACTCCATCCGCGTGATGGAGCTGGTGGCGCAATGGCAGAAGCTGGGCCTGGAAATCGGCTTTGAAGATCTGGCCCAAGACCTGACGCTGGACGGCTGGTGGGCCGCCATCCAGGCCAAGCTGCCGCAGGAGGCCTGATCATGGTCGGACTGGATTTCACCGGCCGATGCGTGTGGGTGACCGGCGCGGCCCAGGGCATAGGCCAGGAAGTGGCGCGCCGCTTCGTCGAGGCCGGCGCGCGTGTCGTGGCGCTGGACCTGCAGTTCGAACAACCGGCCGCCCATTGCGGCGTCATGCGCGAGCTGCCGCTGGACATCCGCGACGCCGACGCCGTGGCCGCGTTGTGCCGCCGCCTGGCCGAGGAGGACGCGCTGCCGGACGTGCTGGTCAATGCCGCCGGCGTGCTGCGCCTGGGCGCGTTCGACGCGCTGTCGGTCGACGACTGGCAGCAATGCCTGGCCGTCAACGTCAGCGGCCCGTTCTACCTGCTGCGCGCGCTGATGCCGCACTTCAAGGCGCGCCGCGCCGGGGCCATCGTCAACGTCGCCTCCAACGCCGCCCACGTGCCGCGCATCGACATGGCCGCTTACGGCGCGTCCAAGGCTGCGATGGCCAGCCTCAGCCACAACGCCGCGCTGGAGCTGGCGCCGTACGGCGTGCGCTGCAACGTGGTGTCGCCCGGCTCCACCGACACGCCGATGCTGCGCGGCATGTGGCAGGACGAACACGGCGCCGCCCGCACCATCGCCGGCAAGCCGGAAGCGTTCCGCCTGGGCATCCCGCTGGGCAAGCTGGCCACGCCGGCCGACGTCGCCGGCGCGGTGCTGTACCTGGCTTCCGACCTGGCCGGCCACGTCACGATGCAGGACATCGTGGTGGACGGCGGCGCCACCCTGGCCGCCTGAACATGCGGACCGCGCGGCGGGGAGAGGCTGGACGCGCCGTCGGCGCGCGGCCGCCCTGTCGCCGACACCGGGGCCGCGCGCCGGCCCTGCCGCAAACGACGGGCTGAATCCGCTGCTCGTTTGCGGATCATCCTGTGGAGAACATCATGACTACGCTTGCAAGGCCGGAACCCGGCCTACTCGCGCCCGAACACGGCCACGCGCCGCCGTCCAGCCAGGCCGACTACCGCTCGATGGCCAGCCCCGCCGAACTGCTGCGCAGCCTGCCGGCCAGCCCGCGCGCCAGCGCCTCGGTCCACGCCGGCCGCGACGCGGTGAAACGCGTGCTGAGCGGCGACGACCCGCGCTGGCTGGTGGTGGTGGGGCCCTGCTCCATCCACGACCCGCGCGCCGGCCTGGACTACGCCGCCCGGCTGGCGGAACTGGCAGCCGAGCTGAACGACACGCTGCTGATCGTGATGCGCGCCTATTTCGAAAAGCCGCGCACCAGCGTGGGCTGGAAAGGCCTGATCAACGACCCCTACATGGACGACAGCTACTGCGTGGACGAGGGCATGCACATCGCCCGCCGCTTCCTGCTGGCCGCCGCCGAACTGGGCCTGCCGCTGGCCGGCGAGGCGCTGGACCCGATGTCGCCGCTGTATCTGGCCGACCTCTATAGCTGGATGGCGATCGGCGCGCGCACCACCGAATCTCAGATCCACCGCGAGCTGGCCTCGGCGCTGGACAGCGCCGTCGGCTTCAAGAACAGCACAGACGGCACGCTGGACGCGGCGATCAACGCCATCGTTTCCGCCAGCGCGCCGCACGCCTATCTGGGCATGGGCAAGGATGGCCGGGTGGCGGTGGTGAACAGCCGCGGCAACCCGCACTGCCACCTGGTGCTGCGCGGCGGCGGCGGACGGCCCAACTATGACTCGGTGAGCATTGCGCTGGCCGAGCAGGCGATGAAGAAGCACGACATTCCGCCGGCCATCATGGTGGACTGCGCGCACGCCAACTCGTGGAAGCAGCACACGCAGCAGCCGCGCGTGCTGGCCGACGCGGTATCCCAGATCCGCCACGGCAACCGCAGCATCCGCGCCTTCATGCTGGAAAGCTTCATCGAACCCGGCAACCAGTCCATCCCGGCCGATCTGGCCCAGCTGCGCTACGGCTGCTCGGTGACCGATCCCTGCGTAGACTGGGACACCACCGCCGACATCCTGCGCGACGCCCGCGCCAAGCTGCGGCCGCTGCTGGCCGGCTGAGTCCGCCCTCCGCCAACAGCGCCCGGGCCGGAAACACGCCGGCCCCGGGCGCAGGCCGGACAGCCGCTCACTCTCCGCCAAGCTTGCGCCGGGCATCGACGAAGCTTTCGCGCCTGACGCCGCTCACTTCTTTTTCCCACAGCGGATTCAAGGGCAGATGGTAGCCGCTGTCCTTGGCCTGCTTCACCAGCTCCGCCAGTTCCTCCTTGTTCGCGATCACGCAGATTTCGTCGAAGCGGCCGATCTTGGCCGGCAAGGCGAAAGTGGCCGGATAGTTCGCGTCCGGGTCCGTCGCCGGGCTGCCCGAGTCGGCATTGTGATGCACCACGCGCTCGCCATCGCCCACCAGGGCCTGGTTGATGACGGGAATCATGTCGCGGATGCGCGCCGAGGCATTGCCGATTTCCGCATCCTCGCGGCGGTAAAAGCTCTTGGGATTCAGATAAGCGTCCAGCAGGCCGACATTGGCCGGAATCCCGCGGTAATGGTCGATCCGCTCGCGGAAGACCTGATGCGCGACGTCCGGCACCGGCAGATTGTCCTGTGGACCGACATCGCTCAAATGCGGGCCGATCACCAGCAAGTCGTAATCGGCGGTGAGGGGTTTGGCATCGGCGTTGGGAGCCAGCACCTCAATCGGCGCGCCATCGTGGCGGATTTCATACGCCTCCTCGCCGCCGGGCTGGCGCGCCGCCTCGAAGACATATTCCTTTCCGCTGGGCGCTTTCGCGGTGAACGTGCGCGCGCCTTCGGCGTTTTCCCGCGACAGATTGTCCAGCACGCCGGCCTGCAGCAGGCTGGACAAGCGCGAGCCGGAAATCGTCAACGGCACCGCCGCCGCGTCGCCGTCGCGGATGCACTGCCGGGTTTGGGAATTGAATTTGGCGATGCGGTCGGCCGAGGCGTTTTCCAGCTTGCTGAAGCGCTGATCGACGCAGATCAAGCCGGCCTGCGCGCCCCAGGACGCGCTTTTGCCCTTGATGTGAAACCCCTTGGTGGGATGCCCGGTTTCGATCAGCTCGGTGGCCAGCCTATCCACCGGCCGGATGCCGATGATGCAGTTATGGTCGCGCGCGACCTGCTGCAGCGGAATCAGGTGCGAGGCGACCATCCCGGTTTTGTCCTTCACCGCCTCAACCAGCCGTCCCAAGCCCAGCGGCTCGCCGCTTGCGCCCGGCAGTTGGTTCGAAATGGAATCCAGCTGGGATTGGCCGACATTGCCCGGCGTGATCGCCGCGCGATTGAATTGAATGGTCATGTGGTTTGGACTCGCAAATTGCCGACAACTCGATGGGACATGGCGCGCGCCGCCTGCCTCCCAACTTGTTCGGGGACCGTCGCGCGCCAGCGGAGATAATGGCGGCCAACATATCAGCCGGCGCGGGAAACGGCTTTCAGAAAACCGCATATCATTCGGTTTTTGACACAACAATGCCACGCGGGCCGGCTATTCCAGGCTGCGGTCGCGCAGCTCCGCCACCGCGGCCTCCAACTGCGCCTTCTGTTCGGTATCGCCGAAGCAATCCTCGGGCAATAGCTGCGCCAGCCGGCCAAGGGCGTGGGCCAGCCGATACTGCTGCTCGGGCTCCACCGGCGGCAGCGCCTCCGCCACGCTGTCCGCGTTCACCCATACCTGTTCCAGCAGCGACACCACGCCGCGCAGCAGGGTTTCGCCATCCAGAGCCGGTAAGGCGAGCGCCGCAGCGGCCTGGTCGCAATGGGCCTCCAGGCCCAGGATGCGCAACAGCTGCCGGAGGTCGCCGATCACCGCGGCCAGATGGCTGCCGACGATGGCCTGGCCGCTGGCCGACAGCTCGTAGGACAGCACCCGCAGCATGGTGCGCAGCTTGCGTTGCCGCCCATCCCGCTCGCCCAGCGACGCCAGCCATTGCGACAGCTTCTGCCGGGACGCGCCGGCGCGGTGGTAAAGCCGCAGCAGCTCTTGGCGCAAGGCCGGCGTCGTCGCGCCGTATTCCAGCGCGCCGAACAAAGACAAGGCCAGGGTGTCGTCGGCGGTCAACGCCGCCAGCGCCTCTTCCATGCGGCGGCGCAACCTGGCGTCCGGCCTGCCCTTGGCCAGCCAGGCGGCCAGCTGCAGGGCCATGCGGCCCGGGTCCGGAGTCTGCGCCTGCATCGCGGCCAGCAAGTGCGGCGCGCGCTGCCAGTCCTGCGGGCCGCTCAGCAGGCTGTCCAGATCGGCGGCCTCCACGGCGGCCAGCTCCGCCACCAGCTTCTGCGCCAGCACCCGGCCGCGCGCGCCGTCCTGGCCGATGCCGCCGCGCCGGTTGTCGCGCAGGCGCCCGCCCAGGGCGAAACCCAGGTCTTCCTGGGTCTCGGTCAGCGCGTCGCTCTGAAACTCAAGCAGCTCCGCCTGTGCCAGCGCCAGCACAGACTCCGCCGCCGGCGGCCTGCCCATCGGCTGGGCGGCGATGCCGTCATCCACCCCGCCCAGCGCCGTTCCCGCCGTCACCTGATCCAGCCTAAGCATGGGCCGCCTCCCGGGCATCGCCCCTCAGTTGCTCCAGCACCCGCGCCTGATGCGCGGGCGTGTCCAGGTGGATGCGCACCAAGCCGTTGTCCAGCCTGGCCTGCCCGACGGACAGCGCGGCGTCGGCCAGCACGGCCACCTCCGGCACATCGGCGTAGGCCTGCTCCGCCGCCCTCAACGCTTGCGGCGCGACATGCAGATTGACGCTGCCGCGCGGCAGCAGCCGCGCCACCTGGCGCTCCACCCGGCGCAGCAACAGCTCGCTTTGATCACAGTTTCCCAACAATGCCTCCAGCACTCCGGCGGTGATGCCGCGCCAGCGCAGGGCCAACTGGCGCGCGATCAAGCCTTCCATTTCCTGTTCGCAGCACAGCCAGCGCACCGCGTCGGCCACCGCCTCTTCCCGCGCCAGGACCGCCTGGCGCTCGCCCTCGCGCCTGGCGGCCTCGCGCAGCGCGTCCGCGTCGAGCCGGGCCTGTTCCAGTT
>NZ_JAJOHV010000032.1 GCF_021129175.1 Chromobacterium piscinae
GCGCATGTCGGCCTCGTAGCGGGCGACGGCCCCGTCGACATCGCCATCGACGAGGCAGGCCGCCAGCGCCGCAGCGTCGGCCAGCGCGGTGTTGGCGCCCACGCCGCCGGCCGGGCTCATCGCGTGGATGGCGTCGCCCAGCACGGTCAAGCGTCCCGGCTGCCATGACGGAACACCGGCGGCCATTCTGACCGGCCGCCCCATGACGGCCTCCGGCGCCGTGCGCCGCAGCAAGTCGGACAAGATGGGATGCAAGCCGCTCGACACCGCCTCGATCCGCCGCCGCAATCCGGCGGCGTCCTCCTCCGCTGGCAGGCTGCCGCCCAGGCTGGTCTCCCTGCCGAACATCGCCCAGTAGACGTAATCGCCCGTCGGACTCAGGCGGCAATCCGGCGCGTGGCGGGCGGCCAGCTCGCTCATCGCCGCGCCAAAACGCATCGGCTCGATCACCAGCGTCCAACCGTCGGCGAAAACGATGGTCGGGCCAGCCAGCAAGGCCGGATCGACGCCTTCCAGCGCGGCCTTGCCGTAAAGATTCAGCGCGCCGATCGCCTCCGGCTCCGCCTGCGGCAGCCATTGCCGGCGCAGCGGCGAATGCAGGCCGTCGGCGGCGACGACCAACCCTGCCCGATGTTCAGCGCCGTCGGCGCAATGCACGACGACGCCATCGCCGCCGCGCTCGAATCCCTGCGCCCGCCGCCCCCAGCGGATGCGCGCCGCTAGACCGTGGCTCAGGATGTCGCGCAATACCTGCCGGTCCGCGCTCAGATCGCCGTCCGCCTGGCCCGCTCCGGCGTTTTCCCGCCAGTTTTCCGGCTGCCGTCCCGGCAACGGACTCAACTGCGGATCGACGAAGCGCGCCGGTCCGCTGACGGCGCAGCTGGCACGGAACAACTCGAACAACTCCGGCGGCAGGCACTGGCGCAGCGCCCGCTGCCCCATCGCATCTATCCGCAAGCGGTAACCCTGGCCCCGAATCTGCGGCCCCGCATCCGCCTCCAATACCTCGAATTCGATGCCGGCCTTCGCCAGGCCCTGCGCCAAGCACAATCCCCCGATGCCGCCGCCGACAATGATCACGCTGCTCATGATGACTCTCCGTTTCAGATGAATGCGGCTGCCGGTCATGCCAAGCCCCGCGCCATCATTGTCGGGCGCGCCGGAATTATCGATATAACGCTATCTGGACAATAAATAGTGAATAATGGCCAACATGGAATCGACCCCCACTCCCACCAACTTCAGCGAATGGCTGGAAGGCCCTGAGCTGATCGCGCTCAACGGCGGCGACGAGGCCAGCCGCGAGTACCGGCTGGGCACCCGCGAATACGACTGGCACAGTCATGCGCGCGCCCAGCTGTTTTGCGTGAGCGACGGGCTGATCCACGTCCAGACGCCGCGCGGCTCCTGGCTGCTGCCGCCGCACCGCGCCGGCTACATGCCGCCGGACACGCCGCACCGGGTGCACGTCAGCGGCGCATTAAGCGGCTGGAGCGTGTTTCTGCTGCCCAGCTGCTCCGGTCCGCAGCCGCCACAGCCCTGCGTGCTGGCCATCACTCCGCTGCTGCACGAGCTGGTGCGGCGGGCGGCCTCATGGCGGCCCGATGCGCCGCATCAGCCGGAACAGCGGCGCATCGCTGCCGTCATCCTCGACGAAATCCGGCTGGCGCCGCGCGAGGCGCTGCACCTGCCCATGCCGTCCGATCCCCGGCTGCAGCGGATCGCCCGTGCGATGCTGGCCGATCCGGCGGCAAGCCGTTCGGCGGAAGAATGGGCCGCGCAGGGGGCGCTGTCCGGCCGCAACCTGCGCCGGCTGATCCAGGCCGATACCGGCATGAGCTTCACCCGCTGGCGGCAGCAGGCGCAGCTGGTATGGGCGATGGAACAACTGGCATCCGGCCGCACCGTCGCCCAGGTGTCGGACGCGCTGGACTACGCCTCGCCCAGCAACTTCATCGCCATGTTCCGCCGCGCGCTGGGCGCGCCGCCGGCCCAGTACCTGAGCGCGCGCGGCGCGGCTCCGTAAACGAAAAAGCCCGGCGTCGCCGGGCTTGTCGCATCGTTGGTGAACCGCGCTCAGCGCTTGTCCATCATGATCTGCAGAATCTGGGTGTCGGTCTGCGCCATGCCCTGGGTGGCCAGCTTGCCCAGGTTGGCGATGGACACGTCCACATCGTGGGCGACGATGCCCTCGTTGCCGGTGACGCGGGTGCCGTCCAGCGCCATCAACACTGCCTTGTAGCCGGAGCCGGCCGACGTCGACACCTTCATCGCGCAGCTATTGGAGGCGCCGTCGCAAATCATGCCGGCCAGATCGCCGATCATGCTGGAGATCGCCATGCTGACCGCAGGATAGCCGCCATTCAGCAACTGGGCCATGCCGGCCGCCGCGCCCATCGACGCAGTGGTCACCGCGCACAGCGCCGACAGCTTGGGCAAACGGGTATGGATGTAGACGGCGATCAGGTGCGACAGCGCCAGCGCGCGGATCAGGGTTTCCTTGTCGGCCTTGACGTGCTCGGCCACCGCCACCACCGGCATGGTCGCGGCGATGCCTTGGTTGCCGGAGCCGGAATTGCTCATCGCCGGCAGCGTGGCGCCGCCCATGCGCGCGTCGGACGCGGCGGTGGTGCGGGTGAGGATGTTGGACAGCAGGCCCTCGGACAACAGGCCGGCCTCGATCTGCCGCTGCAGCGTGGCGCCGATGTGCAGGCCGTACTTGCCGCTCATGCCCTCGTCGGCCAGCGCGCTGTTCAGCACCGCCGCGTCGTGGATGAAGGCGATGCTGTCCAGCGGCGCGCGCATCGCGAACTCGTAAACGTCGCGCGCGGTGGCGTCGCCCAGATCATAGGTTTCCACCGGCTTGGCGTCGGCGGCCTCGCGCTTCAGCTTCACTTCGCCGTTGAGCTCGATCTTGATCACATTGGTGTGGGCGTCGGCGATGGCGACGCGCGCGCACTCGTCGCCGTGCCAGACGCAGGCCTCGGCGTACAGGATATTGGGCACCGCGGCCACGCCCAGCTTCACCTTGCCGTCTGCCAACATCTGCTTGCCGGCCGCCACCTGCTCGACGGTCAGGGTTTTCAGCACTTCAAGCTTGGCGTCCGGGTCGCCGCCCAGCGCGCCGACGGCGGCGGCGATCGGCAGGCCGACGGTGCCGGTGCCGGGCACGGTCACGCCCATGCCGTTCTTCATCAGGTTGGCCGATACCCAGGCGTCGATGCGCTCCGGCGCCTTGCCCAGCTCGCGGGTCGCCAACGCCGCCGCCAGCGCCAGCGAAATCGGCTCGGTGCAGCCCAGCGCCGGCACCACTTCCTGTTTCAGGGCCTTGACGAACTCCGGCCATAACCTAACTTCACGTTCAGACATGCTCACTCCGCCGACACATAACAAATTGATATAAGCAAATAACTTTACATTTACTTTACCATCAACTCGCCGCCTTGTGCGCCTAAAAAACAGGCGACATGCGCACAGTCAAGACAATGGCCGCAAGAACTATCGCAACGGACGCAAAACCAGACCGAGCAGCAACGCCGCCCCCGCGAACGCCGCGCCTCCGTGAAAGGTCGCCGCCGCGCCCCACGCCTGCCACAAGGCGCCGGCCACCACGCTTGCCAGCAGCGTCGCCGCGCCGCAAATCAGGTTGAACAGGCCGAATGCCGATCCCGCCAGGCCAGGCGGCGCGGTCTGGGCCACCAAGGCCGACAGCAAGCCCTGGCTGCATCCCAGATGCAAGCCCCACAACAATGCGCCGGCCAGCAACAGCGTCGGTCCCCCAACCGCCCCCAGCGCCAGATCGGCGGCGATCAGCAGCAGCAAGGACAGCTGCAGCAAGCGCGCGCGGCTGACGCGGTCGGACAGCCAACCCAATGGATAAGCGCTGAGCGCGTAGCTGGCCGACATCGCCACCATCACCAGCGGCGCCCACGCCAGCGGCAGCCCCAGCTGCGCGCCGCGCAGCACCAGGAAGGCCTCGCTGAAACGCGCCAGCGTGAACACCCCGCCCAGCGCGGCCACGCCCCAGAACCCCGCGGAAAATCGGGAAAAAACCGCTCGGCTGAACAGAGAAGCGGGCGCGCGCGCCTCGCCCTGCCCGGCCGGCTCGCGAACCCATAGCCAGATGGCGGCCACCGCCAGCAGCGCCGGCGGCACAGACCACCACAGCGCGCTGCGGATATCGTCGCGGTAAAGAAACATCAGCGCTATCGCCAGCAGCGGGCCCAGCACCGCACCGATGGTGTCCATGCTCTGGCGCAGGCCGAAAGCCGCGCCGCGGATATCCGGCGGCGTGATGTCGGCTATCAGCGCGTCCCGCGGCGCGCCGCGCACGCCCTTGCCCACCCGGTCGACAAAGCGCGCGAGCAGCACGGTGGCAGCGGAGTCTGCGAGAGGAAACAGCGGTTTGGAGAAAGCCGCCAGGCCGTAGCCCAGCATGACCAGCGGTTTGCGTTTGCCCAGCCAGTCGCTGAGCGTGCCGGAGAACACTTTGCAGATCAGCGCGGTAGCTTCGGCAACGCCCTCGATCAGGCCGATGGCCAGCACCGGCACCCCGAGGGGGCCGGCCAGAAACAGCGGCAGCAGGCTATGCGCCAGCTCGGACGACACGTCCATCAGCAGGCTGACGAAACCTAAAACCCAGACGCCGCGCGGAATCGCCGAGCGGCCGCCGACGGCGGGAAACGGAGAGGAGGATTGCGGCACGAAAGCTCCCAGCGGCATGGACAGCCGCCGGAAGCTACAGACGAACTCAGCGCCTGATCAGCCCGGCGGCGATCGGTTTGGCCAACAACTGGCGGTACAGCGACTCCAGCGACTCGGTCAAGGCTTCACCCTTGCGCGACCACAGCGGCGACAAGGCAGCGTACCAGAAAACGGATACCAGCAAGGCGCCCAGCATGTCCAGCGGGAAATGCACGCCGAGGAATACCCGGGACCAAGCGACGGCGATGCCGACGATCGCCAGCAGCCAGCCCCAGCCGCGCGCAGGACTGCAGCACCAGCACAAAGCCATCATCGCGAAAATGGTGCCGTGATTGCTGGGGAAGGACGGCGTGGCATCGTGCAGCAGGAAAGCGTGGCCAAGCGGGACGGCGAACGGCCGCGGATGCGGCCAGGCCAGACCGATCAGCCAATTGCCGAGCAAGGCCACAATCGTCAGCGCCACCGATTTCAGAATGACGCCGCGCAGGGCCGGCCGGCCCCACAGCCACAGCGCGGCCAGCCACAGCGGCAGCAGGCGCATGACGTCCTGGGCGATAAAGGCGGCCAGCTTGATGGCTAGCGGGGAAGTTTCCGGCGTGGCGTTGATCAGCAGGAACAGCGATTGATTCAGGATTTCGATTTGGGGCATCGGCTTGCAGTGAAACGCGGCCGCACGGGCGCGAAGACTCGTAATAAAAACGACATATTATGGCGAATGGCGGCGGTTTGGTTCCCCCCGCCGCAAAAATACCAACGACATTCCACCTCTCGCCCATTGCCCGCAGAGCCGTCTACACCAAAGAACAGTTCCCAGCGGGGAAACCACGCCGCCATGCTTCCACCGTTGGCGGCGCCGGCAGCGGCGCGCCCTCTCCCAAGGAAAACCCGGCATGAGCGTATCGCACCGCCCCCTTAGGCAAGCAACGGCGCAGCATGCAGGCGCCCGCAACATACAAAGCCTGTCCGGCGCGGAATTCGCCGCCAGGCTCCCCGCCCTGTTGCAACAGGCGCTGCGGCGCGAGCACAGCCTGATCCCGCCTCTTCTGGCCGCATGGCTGTCGCTGAAACCCGCCGCCAATCGCGCGCTGTCCACGCTGCTCCAGGAAGCGATCGCCTCGCAGATACGGCGCATGGCGCTGGCCGCCAAGCTGCAGATCGCCATCGGCGGACAGCCGCGCGTGGCGCTGCCCGGATTTGTGCCGGCTTACCCGTCATCGCCGCCACTGGCGCCGGAAGCGCCGGCCATGGGCATAGAACCGTTCAGCCTCCGTCTGCTGCGCGATGTTCTGCTGCCGCAAATCGCGCTCTGTTCCGATGGTGAAAACAGGCATGAAGGAGCAGCCAGCTTTTACCGTTCGTTGCAGGAAGGGTTCCAGCAATGTCATAAACAGCTGAATTTCGACGCTAGGCGCAGTCAGGTGCTCGATTATCCTCCCGGCCCGCCGATCGCCGCCATCCGCGGCCTGGACGACGCGCTGGCCACGCTCAACGAATTGGCCAGCCATCATGCACCGCTGTGCGACGGGCTGGCCGCCTTCGCCGCGTCAGACTCCCCGCCCGGCTTCGATCAGGACGGCGTATGGCCGATGCCGGCCAATGTCCGTCTTGACGACTACCCGCCCGGCAACCTGGAACAGGCGCTGCTGGCGCGTTTTTCGGCATGCTACGCCGACTTTCTCAGCCACCTGGACGCCGCGTTCGCCGGCCGCGCCCTAGCGATGGCTGATGCGTTGGACCTGCTGTTCGATCTTCGGCTGCTGGCCGCAAGCCTGATGAACCCGGCCATCGCCATCGCGCCCGGGCATCGCCAGCCCCTGCCTCCGATCGGCCTCTGCTTTGTCGACGCGCCGCCGGCCGGCGGTCCTTTCCAAGCTGGAAGGCATGCTCCCAGGTCAAGATAGCCCGCGCGAAATGCAAAAAGCCCATGCGTGAACGCATGGGCTTTTTTTAAATTCCTGGCTCCCCGAGCAGGGCTCGAACCTGCGACCTGCGGATTAACAGTCCGTCGCTCTACCAACTGAGCTATCAGGGAACATCAGAGAAAGCGATTCTAATTCAGATAAAAGCAGCTGTCAACACATGGGGCCTGCGAAGAGGGCGCTGCCCTCTTCGCGCGGCATCACGCTCAACCGTTGCGCGTTTCGATCTGAACCAGTTGCACCGGCTCGGCGACTGCCGCGTCAACGGCGGCGACATCGCGGCGGCGCGGGCCTTGCGGCAGATCCGGCTCGGACACTGTCGACGACAGCTGGGACACCGGTTTGGTCGCAACCATCACCAGCCCGCCCAGATCCAGCGGCTTGGATTCCACCGCCACCGGCTTGGACTCGACGACAATCGCCTCGACCTTGACCGCCGGCGCTTCCGCAACCGGAGCCTCTTCCACCTTCGCCAACACCACCGGCGCGGCCTCTTCCACAACAACCGCTTCCGGGGCGGCAAGCTCAGGGGCCGCTTCGGATTTAGCCTCGGCTTCCGCTGCGGCAACCGGCTCCATCACCACTGCAACCGGCTCGACAACCGGAGCCTGGTCGGCTTCGGCAACCACCGCCGGCTCGACCACGACAGCCTCAGGCTGAGCTTCAGCCACGACGACAGACGCTTGCTGTTCGGCGACAACCGCCTCAACCGGAACGGACTCAACCGCCAGTTTGGACTCGACCGCCTCCACTGCCGACTCTACCGCTACCGATGCGACGGCTGCCGCCACCGCGGCTCCCGCCGCTTCGGCGACAGGCGCGGCCGGCGACTCGGAAGCCGCTTCCGCAGCGTTTTCCTGCTGGCCTTCCGGATTGTCACGGCGACGATCGCGGCGGCTGCGGCGGCGGCGGCGTTCGCCGCGCTCCTGCTCGGCCTGCTCGCCTTCCGCATCCAGACGCAGCTCTTCCTGCACCGGCTTCTCGACGGCTTCAGCCGGAGCGGCTGCCGGCGCCTGACGGCGACGCGGCTCCTGTTGCGGCTTGTCCTGCTTTTCCGCCTTCTCGCTCACGCGATCTTCTCGCGGAGCCTGCTCGCGGACTTCCTTGGGCTCACGCGGTTCACGCGGCTCGCGGCCCTCGCGTTCGCGGCGGCGGTTGCCTCGCGGCTCGCGCGGCTGCTCACTGCGCTCTTCACGCTCGCGGCTCGGCGCTTCCTTGCGTTCGGCGCGCTCAGCGCGATCGGCATCCTTGCGCTCGTCCTGACGGCGGGCCTTACCCTCATCCTGCTGGGCATGGCGACGCTGGTCGTGCTCGCGGCGAGCCTGGCCGCCTGTGCGGCGCTCCTGCTGCCGCTGGCGGTTGCCGCGCTGCTCGTTGTTGCGCGCAGCGGCCGGCGCCGGTTTTTTCTTGGCATCCTGCGCAGGCGCCTTTTCCGGCTCGGCGAACAAGCTCTTGACCCAGGCCGCGATGCCGGCGAACAGGCCGCCTTGCTCCACAGGCTTGGCCGGCTTGGCTTCCACGCTCGGGGCCGGCTGCTGCGGCGTGATGCCCTTGACCGCGGCCTCCTGGCGCTCCACCTTCGGCTTTTCCTGGCCGAAATTGGTGATCACGTCCTCTTCCTGCACTTCAACGCGGCTGTAGCTCGGCGCTTCGCCCAGCTCGGCCAAGTCGTCGTGACGCACGCGCACGATCTTGTAATGCGGGGTTTCCAGATGGATGTTCGGGATCAGCACCACGTCGACATCCAGGCGCTCTTCGATCGAGTGGATCTCGGCGCGCTTCTCGTTCAACAGGAAGGTGGCCACGTCAACCGGCACCTGCGCGTGCACCGCGCCGGTGTTTTCCTTCATCGCTTCTTCCTGGATGATGCGCAGGATGTGCAGCGCCGACGATTCGGTGCCGCGGATGAAGCCGATGCCGTGGCAGCGCGGACATGGCTCGTGGCTAGTCTCGCCCAGAGACGGCTGCAGACGCTGGCGGGACAGTTCCAGCAGGCCGAAACGGGACAGCTTGCCCATCTGCACGCGGGCGCGGTCATGCTTCAGAACGTCGCGCAGGCGGTTTTCCACGTCGCGCTGGTTCTTCGGGTTTTCCATGTCGATGAAGTCGATCACCACCAGGCCGCCCAAGTCGCGCAAGCGCAGCTGGCGGGCGATCTCTTCCGCCGCTTCCAAGTTGGTCTTGACCGCGGTTTCCTCGATGTCGGCGCCCTTGGTGGCGCGAGCCGAGTTCACGTCGATGGAGACCAGCGCTTCGGTGTGGTCGATCACGATCGCGCCGCCGGACGGCAGCTGCACGCTGCGCGAGAAGGCGGTTTCGATCTGGTGTTCGATCTGGAAGCGGGAGAACAGCGGCACATGATCCTTGTACACCTTCACACGCGACAGCATGTTCGGCATCACATGGCTCATGAACTGGCGGGCCTGATCGTGGATTTCATCGGTGTCGATCAGCACTTCGCCGATGTCCGGATGGAAATAGTCGCGGATCGCGCGGATCACCAGACTGCCTTCCTGCAGAATCAGGAACGGCGCGGATTGAGCTCCGGCGGCGCCCTCGATGGCGCGCCACAGCTGCATCAGGTAACCGAGGTCCCACTGCAGCTCTTCCAGATTGCGGCCGATGCCGGCGGTGCGCGCGATCAGGCTCATGCCATGCGACACTTCCAGCTGCGACAGCAGATCCTTCAGCTCCTGGCGCTCTTCGCCCTCGATGCGGCGCGATACGCCGCCGCCGCGCGGGTTGTTCGGCATCAGCACCAGGTAGCGGCCGGCCAGGCTGATGTAGGTGGTCAGCGCCGCGCCCTTGTTGCCGCGCTCGTCCTTCTCCACCTGCACCACCACTTCCATGCCTTCGCGCAGCACGTCCTGAATGCGCGGACGGCCGCCTTCATAGCCCTGAAAATAGGAGCGGGACACTTCCTTGAACGGCAGGAAGCCATGACGCTCGGTGCCGTAATCGACGAAGCAGGCTTCCAGCGAGGGCTCGATCCGGGTGATGATACCCTTGTAGATATTGCCTTTGCGCTGTTCCTTGCCTACGGTCTCGATATCGAGATCGACGAGCTTCTGCCCGTCGACAATCGCGACGCGCAGCTCTTCGGCTTGCGTCGCATTGAACAACATACGTTTCATTTACATTCCTTGCGCAGCACTCACGCAAGGATGCAGCCAGTATTTGACGGCCCAGTGACTATTGATGGGCGCTTTCCGAAAGAAGTGTCGAGGTAAAGATCGAGAAAAGCTGATTTGCTATGAAAGCCGACTTCCTGATTTTGGTCACATGCAGCCCCGCGATTCTGTGCGCAAACGGCGCATCGGCGTTGTCGCCGATCCCGCCTACCAGGCGGGACAAACATTGCAGGACGGCTGGCATGCCGGGTCAAACTTCGCTGCAAAATCCCCTGACTGGCTTTGCATCAAGGGATGGAATACTCGTGAGTGCGTTATGCGTATAAATGCATTACCATCGCTACTTTTCGGTGAGCGAGTTAACCTTGGCTGCGGCTGTGCAAACGGCATCAGGTCAGGAGTTGGCCCCTGCCGGCCATTATCGGTTTCCGCAGCAGCATCACGCTAAACAGGCCGTGACCTTGGTTTCCGACCGCCGCCCGCTCTGGGTGCATTCGCACTGCGGACAGCGCCATAAGTATAAGCAATATGACAGACATTCGCAAAGATTCCGTAACCTTCCTTGAAGTGGACGCAGAAGATGCCGGCCAGCGGCTGGACAACTACCTGCAACGCCTGCTGAAAGGGGTTCCCAAGAGCCATATCTACCGCATTCTGCGCTCCGGCGAAGTACGGGTGAACAAGGGCCGCGTCGACGCCAGCTACCGCGTGGCGGCCGGCGACACGCTGCGCATTCCGCCGATCCGCGTCGCCGAGCGCGCGGAAAAGAACGTGCCCGCCGCCACCTTCCCCGTGGTTTACGAAGACGACGCGCTGCTGGTGATCGACAAACCCGCCGGCGTGGCCGTGCATGGCGGCAGCGGCGTGTCCTTCGGCGTGATCGAGCAACTGCGCCGCGCCCACCCGGAATGGCGCTACCTGGAACTGGTGCACAGGCTGGACCGCGAAACCTCCGGCCTCTTGATGCTGGCCAAGAAGCGCTCCGCGCTGACCAAGCTGCACGACATGATGCGCGACAACGTGCCGGACAAGCGCTACCTGGCTTTGGCTGCCGGCCCCTGGCCTGAAAACGTCAAGCAGGTGAAGCTGCCGCTGTTCAAGTTCCATACGCCGGACGGCGAGCGCCGGGTGAAGGTCGCCGAGGGCGATGACGGCCAATACGCGCACACCAACTTCTCAATCCAGCAGCGCTACACTGAATTTACGCTGGTGGAGGCGCACCTGCGCACCGGCCGCACCCATCAGATCCGCGTTCACATGCAGGCCAACGGCTGCGCGATCGCCGGCGACGAGAAATACGGCGACTTCGCGCTGAACAAGGAGCTGGCGCGGCGCGGACTGAAGCGAATGTTCCTGCATGCGAAAAGCCTGACGCTGCCGCACCCGCTGACCGGCGCGCCCCTCAAGCTGGAAGCGCCGCTGCCGCCTGAGCTGCAGAAATTCCTGAAAACCCTGGAGCCGCGCTGATGCGTGAATACGATCTGGTAGTGTTCGACTGGGACGGCACCCTGATGGACTCCACCGCCCATATCGTGAATGCCATCCAGCAAGCCTGCCGCGACCTGGCCTTGCCGGTGCCGGGCTGCGAGGCCGCCAGCCACGTGATCGGCCTGCGCCTGGCCGAGGCGATGCAGCAGTTCTGTCCGCCGGACCAGGCCAGCCGTCTGCCCGAACTGGTGGACGCCTTTCGCCGCCACTACCAGTCCGGACTCGACCGCGTCACGCTGTTCGACGCCGCCCGCGACACGCTGGAAGCGATCCGGGACTGCGGCGCTTTCGTCGCCATCGCGACAGGCAGCAGCCGCGCCGGCCTGGACCGCGCGCTGGCGGCCGCCGGCATCAAAAACCTGTTCGACGCCACCCGCACCGTCGACGAATGCCACTCCAAGCCGCACCCGGACATGCTGCTGCAATTGACCGACCTGTTCGGCGTGGCGCTCGATCGCACCGTAATGGTGGGCGACACCAGCCATGATCTGCTGATGGCGCGAAACGCCGGCAGCCACGGCGTCGGCATCAGCCACGGCGCCCACGACAGCGCCGAGCTCATCCGCTGCGAGCCCCGCGCCATCGTCCACTCCTTGTCCGAGCTGTCGTCATGGCTGCTCCCCAGGCTCTGCTGATCTGCCGCTCCTCCGATCTGGAAGACGGCGGCCTTGCCCGCCGCTTCGAGATCGCCCAGGCGGATGGCGAGCCGCTGCCCGCCTTCGTGATCCGCTACCGCGGCCGGGTTTACGGCTATCTGAACCGCTGCCGCCACATCCCGGTGGAGCTGGATCTGCAGGATGGCAATCTATTCGACCTCTCCGGCCACTACCTGATCTGCAGCATGCACGGCGCGCGCTATCGCCCCGACAACGGCTATTGCACCTGGGGCCCCTGCCGCGGCCAATCCCTGACGGCGCTGGACATCGTCGAAGAAGACAGCCAAGTCTGGCTGAATGTCATGCCCGCCTGAATTTTGCTAGACTCACGGGATTATCCTGGAACAGATTCGAAAAATGAGCGACACCCAAAACTGGGAACGACAACTGCTGGAGAAGCTCGCCTCGGCCTCCCTGGTTGAGCAGCGCCGCAGCCGGCAGTGGAAAATCTTCTTCCGCCTGGCCTGGCTGGTCATCATCGGCATGATCGCCGCCAGCGTGTTCATGCGCGGCGAGGAAAAAAGCGCGGTCGGCCTGGCCGGCGGCGGCCACACCGCGGTGATCGAGCTGGACGGCGCCATCACCAGCGAGAATGAAACCGGCAAGAAGATGATCTCGGCGCTGGATCACGCCTTCCGCGACAAGAACACCAAGGGCGTGATCATCGACGCCAACAGCCCTGGCGGCAGCCCGGTGCTGTCCGGCATGGTCTACGATGAAATCCGGCTTCTGAAGAAAAAGCACGCGGACATTCCGGTCTACGTGGTGGTGAGCGAAGTCTGCGCGTCCGGCTGCTATTACATCGCCGCCGCAGCGGACAAGATCTTCGTCGACAAGGCCAGCATCGTCGGCTCCATCGGCGTGCTGTCCGACGGCTTCGGTTTCACTGGCGCGATGGAAAAGCTGGGCATAGACCGCCGGCTGAAAACCGCCGGCGAGAACAAGGCGATGGGCGACCCGTTCTCCCCGCCCAACCCCAAACACGACGCCATCCGCCAGCAACTGCTGGACGACATCCACGCTCAGTTCATCCAGGCGGTGGAAAACGGCCGCGGCCCGAGACTGAAGAAAGACCCGCAGATGTTCAGCGGCATGGTATGGCTGGGCGAAAAAGCCATTCCGCTTGGACTGGCAGACGGCTACGGCACCGTGGCCTCGGTGGCCCGCGACGTGGTGAAGGCGGAAAAAACCGTGGACTACACCCAGCAGGATGACTTCTCCAGCCGGGTGGCGCGCCGCATCGGCGTGGAATTCGCCGGCGGCGTGAAATCGCTGTTCGACACCCAGCTGTTCTGATCAGGCGGAGGCGGAGATGGCATCGCGACGCAAGAAGCAGGAAGAAGAGCACGAGAACCATGAGCGCTGGCTGGTTTCCTACGCCGACTTCATCACGCTGCTGTTCGCCTTCTTCGTGGTGATGTACGCGATCTCCTCTCTGAATGAAGGCAAGTACCGCGTGATGTCGTCCGCCATCATGGACGCCTTCCGCAACGGCACGGTGATCACGGTGCAATCGACGCCGCCCACAGGCGGCGCCAACACCATGATAGAGATTCCACAGACCAAGCCTATCGCCAAGGCCGTCTCCCACGGCCGCAAAGAAGCGGAAGCCGCCAAGCTGGGCCAGTTGACGCAAAACTTGGCCAAGGTCTTGAGTCCGCTGGTGCAAAGCGGCGAGGTCACCATCACCCAGACCGACCAAGGAATCAATATCGACATTCGCGACAGCGCGCTGTTCGCCATCGGCCAAGCCGAACCGAACCAGCAATCGCTGCCTCTGATGTCCAATATGGCCAAGCTGCTGTCCGGCGTGGACAACGCGATCAAAGTAGAAGGCTTCACCGACGACGCGCCGATCCGCACGCCCGCCTTCCCATCCAACTGGGAGCTGTCCGCCGCGCGCGCCGGCGGCGTGGTGCGGCTGTTCCAGGAAAACGGCATCGCGGCGCAACGCATGGTGGCGGTCGGCCACGGCGCCAATCTGCCGGTGGCGGACAACGCCACCTCAGAAGGCCGCGCGCGCAACCGCCGCGTCACCGTCTCCGTCCAGGCCAACACTTTCGCGGAGCCGGACAGCCCTGAAAGCTCCGCGCCCGCCGCCGACAGCGCCAAGCAACAACACCCCACCCCAACCGAGGTAAGACCATGAGCACTCCCCTCTCCCACGCCACGCTGGAACAACTGTTCCTGAATGCCCGCACCCACAGCCACTGGCAACCGCGTCCGGTGAGCGACGAGTTGCTGCATCAACTGCACGAGCTGCTGAAACAGGCGCCTACCAGCGCCAACTGCTCGCCGGCCCGCTTGGTATTCGTCAAAAGCGACGAAGCCAAGGCAAAGCTGAAGCCGTGCCTGGCCGCCGGCAATGTCGACAAGACTCTGGCCGCGCCGGTCTGCGTGATCGTCGCCCACGACACCCGCTTCTACGAACACCTCCCGCAGTTGTTCCCGCACGCCGACGCCAAGAGCTGGTTCGAGGGCAATCAGCCGCTGATCGACACCACCGCGTTCCGCAACGGCACGCTGCAGGGCGCTTACCTGATCCTGGCCGCGCGAGCACTGGGCCTGGATTGCGGCCCGATGTCCGGCTTCGACAACGCCGCCGTCGACGCGGCCTTCTTCCCGGACGGCCGCTTCAAGTCCAACTTCCTGATCAACCTGGGCTACGGCGAAGCCGACAAGCTGTTCCCGCGCTCGCCGCGCTTCAACTTCGACGAGGCCTGCCGGATTCTGTAAGCCGCGCATTTGCCTCTGGCTTGATCCCGATGCCCGGTTATAATGCCGGGCATTTGTCTGCCCGGAGAATGCCATGCTGTACCCGCTGCTGCGCCCGCTGCTGTTCAAATTCGACGCGGAAACCGCCCACGAGCACACGCTGAAGATGCTCGATCGAGCGCATCGGCTGCGCCTGACTCCGCTGGCCGCCTCTCCCGCCGCGCGCCAGCCGGTGCAGGCGATGGGCCTGACCTTCCCGAACGCCGTCGGCCTCGCCGCCGGCCTGGACAAAAACGGTGCCCACATCGACGCCCTGGCCGCGCTCGGCTTCGGCTTCATCGAAATCGGCACCGTCACCCCGCGCCCCCAAGACGGCAACCCCAGGCCGCGACTGTTCCGCCTGCCGGAGCACGAGGCCATCATCAACCGGATGGGCTTCAACAACCATGGCGTCGCCGCGCTGCTGGATAATGTGCGCCGCTGCAAATTCAAGGGCGTGCTCGGCATCAATATCGGCAAGAACGCGATCACACCGATAGAAAACGCGGTGGACGACTACCTGGCCTGCCTGGATCAGGTCTACGCCGCCGCCAGCTACGTCACCGTCAACATCTCCTCGCCCAATACCAAGAACCTGCGCCAACTGCAGCAAGGCGACGAGCTGGGCCGGCTGCTGGCCGCGCTGAAGCAGCGCCAACAGGCGCTGGCCGACCAGCACGGCCGCTACGTGCCGCTGGCGGTGAAGATCGCGCCGGACCTGGACGACGAGCAGATAGCCGAGATCGCCCGGTTGCTGACCGGCAACGGCATAGACGGCGTCATCGCCACCAACACCACGCTGTCGCGCCGCGAAGTGGCCGGCCATCCGCTGGAAAACGAGGCCGGCGGCCTGTCCGGCGCGCCGGTTCGCAGCCGCGCCACAGAAGTCATACGCAAACTGCACAAGGAACTTGGCGGCGCTCTGCCTATCATAGGAGTTGGCGGCATCCTTTCCGGCAACGACGCCGTGGAAAAACTGGATGCCGGCGCCAGCCTGGTGCAGCTGTACAGCGGCCTGATCTATCGCGGTCCGGAGCTTGTCGGCGAATGCGCGCGGGCGGCGGCGCAATATCTACAAGCTCGCAACTAAATAGAAAGAATGGAGCAGGAAAAAATGATTTCTTCCATCAGCCGCATTACCCTGGTCAGCCTGCTGAGCGTCGGCGTGCTCGCCGGCTGCTCGACATCCGATTCCGCAGCCGTGTACTCCAAAGGCCAGATGCGCCAGGCGCAGACCGTGCAGCTCGGCACCGTGCTGTCGGTGCAGAATGTGAAAATGGAAGGCCAGAACAACGAATTGCTGACCCTGGGCGGCGCCGCCCTGGGCGGCCTGGCCGGCAGCAATATCGGCGGCGGCAAGGGCCAGATCGCCGGCGGCATCGTCGGCGCGCTGGCCGGCGGCTTCGGCACCCAGGCCGCGCAACGCGCTATGACCAAGAACGCGCTGGAAATCACCGTCAAGCTGGATACCGGCCGCACCATCTCCATCGTTCAGGAAGCCGACATCCCCTTTGTCGCCAATCAGCGCGTCAAAGTGCTGAGCGGCGGCGGCAACGACCGCGTCGTGCCGTACTGAGCGGACATCGCCCCGCAATGCAAACAGGCCCTTTCGGGCCTGTTTTCGCTTGCATCCATCTCAGCCATGCTCCGGCATCGTCTGCCAGCGGCCGCCATACAGCATCTGCAGCGGCCGATAGCCAGACTTGTACGCCATCTTGCGGCAGTCTGCGATCCAGTAGCCCAGATAGACATAGCTCAGTCCCAGCATGCGGGCCTGCTCCACCTGCCACAGCACGTTGTAGACTCCCAGGCTGGACTGGCTATCCTCCGGATCGTAAAAGGTGTAGACGGCTGATAGACCGTCCACCAACCTGTCCACCAAACTCACCATCTTCAGTTGGCCGCCCAGCCGGAACTCGGCCAGATGGCTGTCCACTCCGCTTTTCAGGATAAACTCTGAATACTGCTGCGCGTCGTCGTCCGACATGCCGCCGCCGGCATGGCGGGTCTGCTGATACCAGCGATACAGCGCGTAATGCTCGGCGTCGAAACCCAGCGGCAGCCAGCGCGCGCTCATCTCCGCGCCGCGCCGCCACACCCGCCGTTGGGTGCGGCTGGGCCGGAACTGATCCACCGGCAGCCGCACCGGGATGCAGGCCTGGCAAGAGTCGCAATAAGGGCGGTAGGTGTAGAGGCCGCTGCGGCGAAAGCCCAGCCTGACCAGCTGGCTATAGACACCGCTGTCTATCGCCTCGGCCGGAATCGCCACCTGGGAGCGCGCCTGCCGGCCGGACAGATAACTGCACGGGTATGGCGCAGTGGCGTAGAAATGGATGGCCGCGACCTGGCCGGCTTCACGATGACTCATGGCGGTAATGGTAATCCCACATCTGATCCGGCTGAGGATGCCGGATGCTCTCTTTCAGAGTAGCAAGAAAAACATCGCGCGATATCAGCCTCGCGCCGAGGCTGGCCAGATGCTCGGTGTGCATCTGGCAATCTATCATCGCCACGCCCTGGGCTTGCAGATGCCGAACCATGTGGACGAAGGCGAGCTTGGACGCGTCCCGACGCCGCGAAAACATAGACTCGCCATAGAACATGCGGCCGATGGAGACGCCATACAGCCCGCCGACGAGCTCGCCATCCATCCAGGTTTCAAAGCTGTGGGCGTAGCCCAGCTGATGCAGCCGGCAATAGGCGGCCACCATTTCCGGCACGATCCAGGTGCCGTCCTGCCCCGCCCGCGGCTCGGAGCAGGCGCGCATCACTTCGAAGAAAGCTGCATCGACGCGAACCTCGTAATCGAGATTGCGCAGCGTTTTGGCCAGCGAACGGCTGACCTTGAGCTCATCGGGAAACATCACCATGCGGGGCGCGGGCGACCACCACAATATCGGTTCGCCCTCGGAAAACCAGGGAAAAATGCCTTCGGAGTAGGCCGTGAGGATGCGGCGCGACGACAGGTCGCCGCCAGCCGCAAGCAGGCCGTTGGGATGACTGAGGGCCTGCGACACCGGCGGGAAGACAGGCTCGGGACCGAGCCAGGGAATCATCCGCGACGGCCGCTCTTGCCCAGGCAGTCCGGACACTCGCCATACATGTACAGCGCGTGCTCCACGATGCGGAAACCGTGCTGTTCTGCGATCCGGTCTTGAAGCGCCTCGATCTCCGGATCAAAGAACTCCACCACCTTGTTGCAGCTGACGCAAACCATGTGGTCGTGATGGCCACCCTGGTTCAGCTCGTACACGGCCTTGCCGGTTTCGAAATGGTGGCGCACCAGGATGCCCGCCTGTTCGAACTGGGTCAGCACGCGGTAAATGGTGGCGAGTCCGATGTCGATGTTTTCCGCGAGCAGCTTGCGATAAACGTCTTCAGCAGACATGTGGCCGGCGTCGCCCTGCTCGAACAGATCAAGGATTTTCAGACGCGGTCCGGTGGCTTTCAGGCCGATATCTTTGAGGTGACTGGCTTTGCTCATCGTGATATAAAGTGTGTCGGTTTTCGAATCATGATAAAGCCTTTTGACGGCTTTGCCTAATTACAGCCTCATAAACGTTTGAGTCAATCGGAGTACCATGCGCGCCCTGATTTTCGCCGCCGTCATCGCAGTCGCCGGCTGCAGTTCGATGAATCCTCTCGACTGGAGCCACCGCGTGGAAGTCCAGCAAGGCAATTACGTCACCCAGGACGCCGTCGCCAAGCTCAAGCCCGGCATGACCCGCGCCCAAGTGCGCTTCCTGCTGGGCACCCCGCTGCTGACCGACCCCTTCCATGCCGACCGCTGGGACTACAAGTATAGCGACGCCAAAGGCGGCAAGGTGGACCCCGCCAGCGATAAATTATTGACCGTCTATTTCAAGGGCGACACGCTGGACCGCGTCGAAGGCAATGCTCAGCCGGCGCCGCCGGCCAAGCAGCTGGACG
Source organism: Chromobacterium piscinae (assembly GCF_021129175.1). GTDB lineage: Bacteria > Pseudomonadota > Gammaproteobacteria > Burkholderiales > Chromobacteriaceae > Chromobacterium > Chromobacterium piscinae. The sequence goes on from NZ_JAJOHV010000032.1 coordinate 18,583, forward strand.
CGTCCGCGCCCGCCCAGGAAACCAAGAAGCCATGAGCGGCCAGAACATCGTGATCGTCGGCGCTTCCGGCCGGATGGGCCGCGTGCTGATCGAATCGGTGCTGAATGCGCCGAGCGTCCGCCTCCATGCGGCGATAGACCGCGCCGATTCCGGCTTCATCGGCCAGGATGCCGGCCTGTTCTGCGGCCGCAGCAGCGGCGTCGCCATCAGTTCCGATTTCATCTCCGCCCTGGACGGCGCAGACGTGGTGATCGATTTCACCCGCCCCGAAGGCACGCTGGAGCATATGCTCGCCTGCTCCGAGCACGGCGTGCGCATGGTGATCGGCACCACCGGCTTCGACGATGCCGGCAAGGCCGCCATCCGCGCCGCGGCGGACAAGATCGGCATCGTGTTCGCGTCCAACTTCAGCGTGGGCGTCAACCTCACCTTCAAGCTGCTGGATATGGCCGCCCGCGTGCTGAACGAGGACTACGACATCGAAATCATCGAAGCCCACCACCGCTTCAAAGTGGATGCGCCGTCGGGCACCGCGCTGCGCATGGGCGAGGTGATCGCCGACGCGCTGGGCCGCGACCTGAAGCAATGCGCGGTTTATGGCCGCGAAGGCGTGACCGGCGAACGCGATCCGCAAGCGATAGGCTTCGCCACCGTGCGCGGCGGCGACATCGTCGGCGACCACACCGCGCTGTTCGCCACGCTGGGCGAGCGCGTGGAAATCAGCCACAAGGCTTCCAGCCGCGCCACCTTCGCCAACGGTGCGGTGCGCGCCGCGCGCTGGCTGTCCGACAAACCGCGCGGCCTGTTCGACATGCAGGACGTGCTCGGCCTGCGCTGACATTCGGAGGGGCTCAGCCCCTCCCTCTCCCGCCCATGCGCGTCCGCTCTCTTCTCTTCATCTTGCTTCCCCTGCTCGGCCTCACCGCTCTAGCATCCCTGCTGCACCATAGCCAATTGCGGCTCGCCAGCCTGTTCATGCTGGATCCGCAACCGGCTCTGGAATGGCAGCTGCTGCTGGAACTGCGCTTGCCGCGGCTGCTGGCCGCCGCCTCCGCGGGCGCACTGCTGGCCAGCGCCGGCTGCGCGGTGCAGGCCCGCTTCCGCAACCCGCTGGCCGAGCCGGGCCTGATCGGCATCAACAGCGGCGCGGCGCTGGGCGCAGCCCTCGCCCTGAGCTTGGGCGTGGGCCTATACGCCGTGGCGGCGGCCGGCTTCGCCGGCGGCCTTGGCGCGCTGCTCTTGGTCCGATTGCTGGGCGACGACAAGGATGGCAACCGCTTGATACTCAGCGGGCTGGCGGTCAGCACCCTGCTCGGCAGCCTGCTGACCTTGCTGATCACCATGCTGCCGGACGGCTCTCTGCGCGTGGTGACCTTCTGGCTGATGGGCAGCTTCGCCAGCGCCGAGTGGCCGCTGGCCCTAGCGTTGACCGTGTCCGCGCCGCTGGTCTGGCTGGCGCTATTCAGCCACTGGCGCTTCCTGAACGCCTTGCAGCTGGGGGAAAGCGCTGCCTTCCATCTGGGCTTTTCCGTGCGCGGGCAGGAATGGCGCATCGTGCTGCTGGCCGCGCTCGCGGCCGGCCTGGTGGTATCCGGCTGCGGCATGATAGGTTTCGTCGGCCTGATGGCGCCGCACCTGGCGCGCCAGCTGCTCGGCAGCGACTCCCGCCGGCTACTTGTCGTCTCCCCGCTGCTGGGTGCCTGGCTAACCGTCAGCGCCGACTGGCTAGCCCGTTCGCTGCTGGCGCCAGCCGAATTGCCTGTAGGTGTGATCACCAGCTTGCTGGGCGCGCCGTTCTTCCTGTGGCTGCTTCGCCGCCAGGGGCCTCGCCATGCTTGAAGCCCGCGGCCTGTCGCTGAGCAAAGGCGGCCGAACCTTGCTGGCCGATATCGACCTCACACTGCGCCCCGGCGAGCTGCTGACCGTGCTGGGACCCAACGGCGCCGGGAAAAGCAGCCTGCTCAAGCTGCTGTCCGGCCTGTGGCAGCCGGACCGGGGAGACATTCTGCTCGCCGGACAACCGCTGAAGCGGATGCGCAGCGCAGAGCTGGCCCGCTGGCGCGCCGTTGTCGAACAACACCCGGTGACGCCGGACGGCTGGCGCGGGGCCGAGCTGGTGGCCGCCGGCGCCTACCTGAGCCTGGATGCCGGACGACCACGCGTCGATGCCGCCGTGGCCGAGGCGTTGCGCCTCAGCGATGCCGCGGACCTTGCCGATCGATACCTGACCCGCCTCTCCGGCGGAGAGCGGCAAAGGCTGCAGCTAGCACGCGCATTGTGCCAGCTGCTGCTGTCGCCGCAGCCCGAGCGCTATCTGCTGCTGGACGAACCCACCGCGGCGCAGGACTTCGCGATGGCAGACGCGCTGATGGCGCAGGTCCAGGCCCTGACTCACGAACTGGGCATCGCCGCGCTGGCGGTGGTCCACGACCTCAATCTGGCATTGCGCCACGCTGACCGGGTGCTGCTGCTGAACGACGGCCGCGCGGCTGGCTGCGGCGACAACCGCGAGATGATGCAGCGCGAGCGGCTAGAGGCGGTTTATGGCGTGCGGCTGGCCGAACTGGTCCACCCTGAACAGCCGTGGCGCGCCTTCATTCCCATGCCTGGACAAACGCCCCCGCCAGCCTGACCCGTATTGCATTCGCCAGGCAAACCTGCGATCCTGACCACCTCGCATCCGCAACCGGGAGAGAGAAGTCATGCCGCTGCTAGCCGCTCTGCAATCGCTTCCCAACCAGTTCTGTGGCGAAGGCATCAACCACGAAGATCAGACTTTCACCGGCTGCCTGCACTGGCAGGCCTTGCCCGGCCAGCGCGCGCTGCTGCTGCACTACTCGGCCAGCGGCACCGACGGCGAAATCCTGCATCGAGAAACCACCCTGCTCGGCTATCTGCCCGATGGCACGCTGTGCCTGTGGCCTGTGATGGACGAGCTGCCCTATGTGCTGGCCCACCCCGCGATACGCCAGGCGGAAGGCGGGCATGGCGTGCTGGAAGTGGTGTTCGCCAGCGGCCCCCGCAGCCTGAACGAGCATTTCCGCCAGGAAATCACCATCCGCGTCGAGGCCAATGGCCAACTGTTGTACGCCCAGGCCTGGGGCGAACCCAACGGCAGTTTCGAAGACCGCTCCCACTGCCGGCTGTCGCCGGTGGCCGGCACCGCTTGATCCCCATCCGGGGCCGGCCCCCGGCCCAACCGACAGGAAAAGGAAAACGGACGGCGCGCACGCGCCATCCGTTTCGTTTCACATCCAAAATCTTCAGGCTGTTTCCTTCTCTCTCACCGCCTGCACCTCGTACACCTGCTTGACCTCACCGTTGATGTCCACGCTCTCCAACCGGACGTCGAAGCCCCACAGCCGGCATACGTGCTTCAATACCTCTTGCGCGCTCTGCTCCTCCAGCGGCCGGCGGTTATGCATGGTATGGCGCAGCGTCAAGCTGCGGTCTCCACGCATATTGACCGACCACACCTGGATATTGGGCTCGCGCGAGCCCAGATTGTATTGCTCGGCCAGCTTGCTGCGGATGTCGCGATATCCTTCCTCGTCGTGAATGCTGGAAATCTCCAGCTTGTCGTCGCGGTCGTCGTCGCGAATCGAAAAGAGGCGGAAATCGCGGATCAGTTTTGGCGACAAATACTGGGAGATGAAGCTTTCGTCCTTGAAGTTGCGCATCGCGAACTCCAGCGAATCCCTCCAGTCGCTGCCGGCCAGGTCCGGGAACCAAGCCCTATCCTCATCTGTCGGCTCCTCGCAGATGCGCTTGATGTCTTGATACATCGCAAAACCCAGCGCATAGGGATTGATCCCGCTGTACCAGCGCGCGGTGACCGGCGGCTGAGACACCACATTGGTGTGGCTCTGCAGGAATTCCAGCATGTAGCCGTCGGTGATCAGGCCTTTGTCGTACAAACGATTCATGATGGTGTAATGCCAGAACGTCGCCCAGCCCTCATTCATCACCTGGGTTTGCCGCTGCGGGTAGAAGTACTGGGCCACCTTGCGAACGATGCGCACCACCTCGCGCTGCCAGGGCTCCAGCAGCGGTGCCGACTTCTCAATGAAGTACAGGATGTTCTCCTGCGGCTCCGTCGGGAAGCGCGGCGGCATCTTGTCGCCGCCATCCTTGTCGCGCTTCGGTATCGTGCGCCACAGGTCGTTCACCTGCATCTGCAGATAATGCTCGCGCTCTTCCTGCCGCGCCTGCTCCTTGGCTAGCGACAGCTTCTGCGGCCGCTTGTAGCGGTCGACGCCGTAATTCATCAACGCGTGGCAGGAATCCAGCAACTCCTCGACCTCGTCGATGCCGTAGCGCTCCTCGCACTTCATGATGTAACTCTTGGCGAACACCAGGTAGTCGATGATGGCCGAGGCGTCGGTCCAGGAGCGGAACAGGTAATTGCCCTTAAAGAAGCTGTTGTGGCCATAAGCGGCGTGAGCGATCACCAGCGCCTGCATCATCATGGAATTCTCTTCCATCAGATAGGCGATGCAGGGGTTGGAGTTGATCACGATTTCGTAAGCCAACCCCATCTGGCCGCGCTTGTAGCTTTTCTCTGTGGAGACGAAGTGCTTGCCGTAGCTCCAGTGGTTGTAATTGACCGGCATACCCACAGAGGCGTAGGCATCCATCATTTGCTCGGCGGTGATGATTTCCAGCTGGTTGGGATACACGTCCAGCTTGAATTCGCCCACGGCGATCTCTCGAATCGCGCGGTCGTATTCGCCGACCAGATCGAAAGTCCATTCCGACCCAGTGGAAATCGGCGCCATGCCCTCCCCCTTGCGCGTCCGTTTCATGCCGACACCCTCCCATTCGCCGGCTGGCGCTTGAACAGTTCCCTGAACACCGGATAAATGTCGGATGCGGAGCGGATTTTCTGCATCGCGAACTGCGGACACTGAGCCTTGACCTTCAGGTACTCGTACCACAGGTTCTGCGGCTCGCCTTCGGTGATCTCGATGTAGGCGAAATACTGGCAGTACGGCAGCAGGTTCTCTTCCAGGATGCGCCCGCAATTGGCAGAGTCGCTGTCCCAGTTGTCGCCGTCGGACGCTTGGGCGGCGTAGATGTTCCACTCGCTGCTGGCGTAGCGCTTGCGGATGACGTCGCTCATCAGATTCAGCGCCGACGACACCACGGTACCGCCGCTCTCGCGGGAATGAAAGAAATCCTGCTCGTTGACCTCAACCGCGCTGGTATGGTGGCGGATGAACACGACTTCGATCTTCTCGTAATTCCGCTGCAGGAACATGTACAGCAGGATGAAGAAGCGCTTGGCCATGTCCTTCTTCTGCTCGTCCATCGAACCGGACACGTCCATGATGCAGAACATCACCGCCTGGCTGGTCGGTTTGGGCTGCTTGACACGGTTGTTGTAGCGAAGATCGAACGGATCTATCCAAGGAATACTGGCCAGACGTTCCTTCATCTGGTGGATGCGCTGCCGCCTGTCGCGAACCTCCATCGCGTTGTCGTCGTCGGACTCGATCAGGGTGTCGAGCTCCTCTTCCGCCTCGTCTATGCTGCTGAGCGTCGGCGCGGCCATCGCCACCCGGCGCGCCAGCGCGCCGCGCAGCGAGCGGACGATGTTGATGTTGGTCGGCGTGCCGTCGTTGGTATAGCCGGCGCGCACCGTCTTCATCTCCTCGATGCCCATCAGCTGGGTCTTGACCAGGTTGGGCAGGGCCAGGTCGTCGAAGAATACGTTCATGAATTCCTCGCGCGACAGCTGGAACACGAAATCGTCCTCGCCCTCGCCGTCCTGGCTGGCCTTGCTGCCACCGCCGCCGGCGCCGCCCTGGGGCCGCGGCATGCGATCCCCCTTGATGAACTCCTCATTGCCTGGGTGAACGTTTTCCCAAACGCCGCCCTTTCCATGATGGAAGTTGGGCTCGGAAATGTCCTTCACCGGGATCGATACCTTTTCCCCGCTCTCGATATCAGTGATGCTCCGCCCCTTTATCGCCTTGGAGACGGCTTCCTTGATTTGCGCCTTGAAACGGCGAAGAAAGCGTTCGCGATTGACCGCCGACTTGTTCTTGCCGTTGAGGCGTCTGTCTATGATGTGGGACATCGCCACCTCTCTGGCGCGCTGCTGGCGGCTGCCGGACTCCCGCAGGAAGCCGTGACCGATCGCCGCGCGCGGTTGTGTCTCCTTGTCGCCGGACCGCGCGGATCCGGCGCCTCCTGCCGGCCCGGCGCGCTGGCCGGGCCGGCTCGGGCGGCTTATGAGGATTTGCGCACGCGCAGGTACCACTCGCACAACAGCCGCACCTGCTTCGCGGTATAGCCCTTCTCCACCATGCGGTTGACGAAGTCCTCATGCTTCTTGGCATCCTCGGCGCTAGCCTTGGCGTTGAAGGAGATCACAGGCAGAAGCTCCTCGGTGTTGGAGAACATCTTCTTCTCTATCACCGTGCGCAACTTTTCGTAGCTGGTCCAGGTAGGATTCTTGCCGCCGTTGTTGGCGCGAGCCCGCAACACAAAGTTGACGATCTCGTTGCGGAAATCCTTGGGATTGGAAATTCCAGCCGGCTTCTCGATTTTCTCCAGTTCAGCATTAAGAGACGTGCGGTCGAAAATTTCGCCGGTATCCTGATCGCGATATTCCTGATCTTGTATCCAGTAATCGGCGAAAGTCACGTATCGGTCGAAAATGTTCTGTCCGTATTCGGAATAACTTTCCAGATAGGCGGTTTGAATTTCCTTGCCGATGAATTCAACGTATTTCGGCGCCAGATATTCTTTCAGGAAAGTCAGGTACTTCTGTTCCGTTTCAGCCGGGAATTGTTCGCGCTCGACCTGCTGCTCTATTACATACAGCAAGTGCACCGGATTGGCTGCCACCTCGCTGTGGTCGAAATTGAACACCTTGGACAGAATCTTGTAGGCGAAGCGCGTCGACAAACCGCTCATGCCTTCGTCTACGCCGGCGTAATCGCGGTATTCCTGCAGCGACTTGGCCTTGGGATCGGTGTCCTTTAGATTCTCGCCGTCATACACCTGCATCTTGCTGTACAGGCTGGAATTTTCCGGCTCCTTCAGACGCGACAGCACTGCGAACTGGCCCATCATCTTCAGAGTGCCCGGCGCGCACGGCGCCTTGCCCAACGAGGAGTTGCGGATCAGCTTGTCGTAGATCTTGATTTCCTCGGCCACGCGCAGGCAATAAGGCACCTTGACGATGTAGATCCGGTCGAGGAAGGCTTCGTTGTTCTTGTTGTTGCGGAACTGCTTCCACTCGCTCTCGTTGGAGTGCGCGAGGATGATGCCGTCAAACGGAATCGCGCCGAAGCCCTCCGTGCCCTTGAAGTTGCCTTCCTGAGTGGCGGTCAGCAACGGGTGCAGCACCTTGATCGGAGCCTTGAACATTTCGACGAACTCGAGCAGGCCCTGGTTGGCCAGACACAAGCCGCCGGAGTAGCTGTAGGCATCCGGATCATCCTGCGCGTACTTCTCCAGCTTGCGGATGTCCACCTTGCCCACCAGCGAGCTGATGTCCTGGTTGTTCTCGTCGCCCGGCTCGGTCTTGGCTACGGCGACCTGGCGCAACACCGACGGATAGCGCTTGACCACGCGGAACTGGCCGATATCGCCGTTGAACTCGTGCAGGCGCTTCACCGCCCAAGGGCTGGGAATAGGCTTCAGGTAGCGGCGCGGGATTCCATACTGCTCCTCCAGGATGGAGCCGTCCTCATCGTAGCTGAACAGCGATAGCGGAGACTCGTTGACCGGACTGCCCTTCAGGCAATAGAACGGCACCAGCTCCATCAGCTCTTTCAGTTTCTCGGCGATCGACGATTTGCCGCCGCCCACCGGCCCCAGCAAATAGAGAATCTGCTTTTTCTCTTCCAGGCCCTGGGCCGCGTGGCGGAAGTAGGCGACCACCTGCTCGATCACCTCCTCCGTGCCGTAGAAGTCGCGGAATGCCGGGTAAACCTTGATGACTTTGTTGGAAAAAATGCGGGACAGTCGCGAATCGTGGCGGGTATCCACCAACTCGGGCTCGCCGATGGCGGTCAACATGCGCTCGGCCGCGGTGGCGTAAGCCCCCGGATCTTTCTTGCACAGCTCCAGGTACTCCTGGATCGTGTACTCCTCCTCGCGGGTCTTGTCGTATCGCACTGCGTAGTGACTGAAGATATCCGGGTGCATGACTCTCTCCTGGCTGGTAGCAGGGGCCGGGCGCGCTGCAACTCGCAATCTGCCTTTCCCCTTGCTGAATTAGAGTACTGACTGTGTCTCCGGTTCTATTTTGGGTATAGCATAGCAGCGCCAATCAACCGGACAAAAGCCGGTCTGAACCGGGTTCAGGCAGTGCCGAGAACATTGTGCGGGGGAAGCCTTTGAATCAATGGATTTTTTTAATTGCGGATTTTTGTAACAATAGATGAAGCTTAGTAAATTCTTGTAATGCCTACTGAAATTAGTGCGGGGAAGCGATGAATATCTCGCCGCTCAGGTTTTCCGCACCAGAATGCGCACGCCTATTTCATAAATCAGTCCGCGCTGCACCTCATTGCAGCGTTTGACCTCCACCTCAGCCTCGAACGGCTTGCCAGAAGTGGCCCCGACGCCGGGCACCAGCACGATCACGCTGAGCCGCTCGCCGAATTGCGGCACGAAGGCCGAGCGCAGGGCCATGCCGTCGACCGACAAGTCCACGCACTCCCCGTAGAACGTCTGCCCGCTCAGCAGCGACTTGATGCGGGCCTTGCACCCCATGCTGACCCGGCGGCCCCGCCGCCGGTCGTAATACGCGTCAAATCTCGACACCCCGCATCCTCCCGCCCAAGTAGGCCGCCAGCCAGTGCAGGCCGACAATGGATTTGCTGTCGCAAATGTCCCCGGTCAGCGCCATGTTCATCGCGGCCTCCAGAGGCACGGTCAATACTTCCAGAAACTCGCCGGCGTCCAGTTGCCTTTCGCTAAGCATAAGTTCTTGCGCGAGGTAATAGCTGATTTTTTCGTTGGAATATCCGATGCAGGGGTGGGCGGTGCCCAGATAGGTCCAACGGCCGGCCCGGTAACCGGTCTCTTCCAGCAGCTCTCGCCGGGCGGTCTGCTCCGGCGCTTCGTCCGGGTCGATCTTGCCGGCCGGTATCTCGATGAACTCGCGTCCGGCCGGATAACGGTATTGCCGCTCGAGGACCAGCTCGCCCTCCGGCGTGATCGCCAGCACGGCCACCGCGCCGGGATGAAGAATGTATTCGCGCGAGGACTCATTGCCATCCGGCAGGGCTACCCGGTCTTTGCGCACGTTGATGAATCCGCCCTGGTAGACCAGCTCCGACGACAACTGTTTTTCAACGAGATCCACACTTCGCCTTTCTATCGTTCCATGCGCTGACCACCGCCCAGCGCCACAATACCCGGGTGGTCAGATAGCCCGCCGCGCCCAGGGTCGCTCCCAATGCCGGCATGCCCACCAGCAGCGGCCAGCCCAAATCAATCAGCCACCCCAGCGTCTGTCGCGCCCAGGCCGCCGGCCCCAGCGCGAGCAAGCCCGGAGGCGCCGTCATTGTAGCCGCCGCGTCCGAACCCAGCAGCCATCGTCCATAGCAATAGGCCAGATAGTACAGCGGCAGCACGGTCAGCGGATTGCTGTACAGCGAAACCACCATCGCCGCCGGAATGTTCACCCTCAGCAGCAAGGCCAGCGCCAGCGCCGTGGCCTTTTGCGTGAAGCCCGGCATCACGCCCGAATACAGCCCCACCGCCACGCCCATCGCCACCTTGCGGCGATTGAACGACCAATAGGCCGGCCGGTCCAGGTATGGCGCCAGCCGTCGCATGCCGGGGCGCGCGAACCAACTGTGCCGCGCCGCGGAAAAGCGGCGCATCTTGCGTTTAAGCCAGGTCATTCCATTTCTTGCCGTCGCGTTGCCGTTAAACCACACCCCCGCAGGGCACGAGCGCGATTTAGTTGTCAAAATCCCGGGAATAATTTAAACAAGCGTTTGAATGAATACCCCAGTCTACACAGGGTCTCATCATAACAACGTATCGCCCTGGCACGCACCAGGCGGCGCCAACCAACAGGAGAAGCCGAATGCCCGCTTACAAAGCCCCGCTGCGCGATTTTGATTTCGTTCTCAACGAGTTGATCAAGGTACAGGACATCATCCCGACATTGCCGGGATATGAAGAAGCCACCCAGGACATCTTCAACGCCTACCTGGAACAGGCAGCCCAGTTCTGCGAATCCGAACTCGCGCCGTTGAATCGCCAGGGCGACGAGGAAGGCTGTCACTACGACAGCGCCACCAAATCGGTCACTACTCCGGCAGGCTTCAAGGAAGCATACAAGCAGTATTGCGAACTGGGCTTCCCGGCGCTTGACTGCGACCCGACGTACGGCGGCCAGGGCCTGCCCAAGAGCCTGGGCTTCCCCATCATGGAGATGCAATGCTCGGCCAACGTGGCCTGGTCGATGTACCCGGGCCTGTCGCACGGCGCCTATTCCGCCATCCACGCCCACGGCACCGACGAGCAGAAAGCTACCTACCTGCCCAAACTGGTGGACGGCAGCTGGACCGGCACCATGTGCCTGACCGAACCGCACTGCGGCACCGACCTGGGTCTGCTGAAGTCCAAGGCCGAGCCTCAGGCCGACGGCAGCTACCTCATCAGCGGCACCAAGATCTTCATCTCCGCCGGCGAGCACGATCTGTCCGACAACATCGTCCACCTGGTGCTGGCCCGCCTGCCGGACGCGCCCAAGGACGTGAAGGGCATCTCCTTGTTCATCGTGCCGAAATACCTAGCTGACGGCAGCCGCAACGCCGTCGCCTGCGGCAGCCTGGAACACAAGATGGGCATCAAGGCCAACGCCACCGCGGTGATCAACCTGGACGGCGCCAAAGGCTGGCTGATCGGCGAAGCCAACAAGGGCCTGTCCTGCATGTTCACCATGATGAACGCCGCCCGCCTCGGTTGCGGCATGCAGGGCCTGGGCCTGGGCGAGGCATCGTTCCAGGGCGCGCTGGCCTATGCCCGCGAACGGCTGCAGATGCGCGCGCTGAATGGCGCCAAGTGCCCGGACAAAGCGGCTGATCCCATCATCGTCCACCCCGATGTGCGCCGCATGCTGCTGACCCAGAAAGCTTACACCGAAGCCGGCCGCGCACTGGCCGGCCTGCTGGCGCTGCAACTGGACATCGAGGACAAGCATCCGGACGCAGCCGTGCGCGCCGACGCCGCCGACTTGGTCGCGCTGCTGACCCCGGTGGCCAAGGCCTTCATGACCGATAACGGCTTCACCGCGGCCAACCACGGCGTGCAGGTGTTCGGCGGCCACGGCTACATCCGCGAGTGGGGCATGGAGCAACTGGTGCGCGATGCCCGCATCTCGCAGATCTATGAAGGTACCAACGGCATCCAGGCGATTGATCTGCTGGGCCGCAAGGTGCTGCTGGACCAGGGCGCCAAGCTGCGCAAATTCACCAAGCTGATCCACAAGTTCTGCCAGCAGCACGAAGGCCATCCGCAGTTGGGCGAGTTCGCCAATCCTCTCGCCAAGCTGATGAAGGAAGTGGGCGAGCTCACCATGGGCGTAGGGATGGCCAGCATGCAGGACAAGGATGAAGCCGGCGCGGCCGCTTCCGACTACCTGCGCCTGATCGGCCACCTGACCTACGCCTGGCTGTGGGCGCGCATGGCCGAAGTGTCGTTCGCCAAGCTGGGCCAGGGCGACGACGCGTTCTACAACGCCAAGATCGCCACCGCCCGCTTCTACTACGCCAAGCTGCTGCCGGAAGCCGAAGCGCTGAAAGCCAGCATCAAGACCGGCGCCAAGCCGCTGATGGCGCTGGACGAGGAACACTTCGCCTTCTAAGCATCGATGCATCGCTGCTCTCCAGGCCGCGCCCAGGCGCGGCCTGTGTCATTTTGATCAGCAAAATCACTTACTTGCCCAACCCGCCCCCAAGTTTTCGGCCGGATTGCCGATATCGGGGCATACTGGAGTTGTCTTCTTAACCACCACAAGCGTGCGCCAGCCAAATAACGACGCGCCGACAGGAGTCCGTGATGTCGATATCCTCTCTGAACAACAATCAGCCCGGCCAGGCCGGCAGCGCGCTCCCGGCCCAGAATGCCGCCTACAGCGCCCAAAACTCCCGCAACCAGCTCAATTCGGTGCTGGTGCAATCGCTGGATGTGTCGATCAGCAGCGGCAAGCAGTCTCAAACCCTGCTGTTCCATGCCTCGCTCACCAATATCACCCAGATTCTCAACGCTGATTTCTCCAACCAGGATGGCTCGCAGCAAACTCAGGGCAGCGCGTCTCTGCAGATCAGCAGCACCCAACTGAGCATTTCCATCCAACAGGACGGCCAGAGCGACGACAACTCGCCGGAAGCCACCTCCAAGCGCATCCTGGACGGCGCCACCAGCATGTTCGCGCTGTACCAGCAACAGCATCCCGAACTCAGCGCCGACGACCAAGCCAAAAACTTCGTCAACCTGATCCGCCAGGGCTTCGAACAGGGTTACGGCGAAGCCACCGACATCCTGAAGAGCCTCAAGGTATTCAACGGCGACGTGCAAAGCGGGGTGGAGAAGACCAAGGACCTGGTCGAAAAAGGCCTGGACGCCTTCCTGAAAAGCAACCTGTCCTCCAGCGCCCAATCCGCCTCGTCCGCGACGGGAACCAGCCAGGCCAGCGCTAGCTGAGCCTGCGGGAGACGGCGATGGCGGAGGATAACGATATCGCCGTGCAACCGATCCGCGGCGTGCAGCCGCGGCCGGCCGGCAACCACGAGCCATTCGCCGTTTCATACCGGACCGGCCAGCACGGCGGCAAGCCCGCGGGAGAAGACAGCGCCGACATAAGCCTCAGCCAGGGCGCGCAAGCCGCCGAGCTGCTGTTCAGCGCGGCCATGGATCAAATCTCCCGCTTGGCCGGCCTGGACATCGAACCGGTGCTGCCGCCGGAAAACGAGCTGACCGGCGGCAGCCACAGCCAGCGCCTGCTGCTGGGCATGGAAATCCTGCTGGAGCTTTATCGCCGGCAGCGCGCAGACCTATCCTCCCAGGCTATCCTGCAGGCGTTCGCTCCGCTGGCTCGCTCCGGGCTGGAGCGCGGCTATCAGGAAACCTGCCAGGTGCTGCGCCAGTTGAACGTTTATACGCCCGTTGTCGCCGACCAGCTGCAGGGCCTGCTTTTGCTGACCCAGCAGTTGTTCGAGGAACGGCTGCTGGCTGTCTAGCCCCACCTCTCGAAAAAGCCGCAGGCCTCCGGCGGTAATGAATTTACGGTTTTCTCTGGTCGCGAAACAGCTTCCAGGCCAGCTCCGCCGACTCCACATCGCCATTCTGATGCCCCAGCAGATGCGTGTATAACGCGCCGACCCGGTGGGCAACGCTGGGTTCGACATGGCCGCCGCCGCTGATGGTCAGCAGCAGCACCCTGCGCCCCGGCCCCCCTTCTCCCCATTGCGTCAGCGTGGCTCGGGTCGGGTCATCGGCATTCGCATGCGGCAGCTGCGCGGTGACATGCGGGATGTCCGGCAGATCATCCAGCCGGCGCCAGAATGCCGCGCTGTCCGCCACCGGCATCACGTCGCCCCTTCCCTTGCTATCGAACAGGCTGACCGGGCCGCCGGTATAGGGCACCACCGGGTCTGCGGTGCCGGCGATGATCAGCGCGGATAAAGGATGACTGGGCGCGGCGCAACCGCTATTGCGCGCCATCGACGCGCCAACCGTGGCAAAGGCGGCTAGACGATCGCCCAACTCGCTGGCCAGACGGAAAACCATCATGCCGCCATTCGACATGCCCATGGCGTAGATACGTGCCGGATCGGCACCGCGCTCTGTCACTTCGCGCCGGATGATGGCGGCGACCAGGCCGACATCGTCGGTCGGCGGATTCTTGGCGGCGTCGGCCCGGCAATCATGCCAACCCTGTTCACCGTCGCCGCCACGCGCGCCGTCGGGAACCGCCAGCAGCAAGCCTTCGCGGTCGGCGATCTCCATCCACTGCGACAATGGCGCCGCTCCCGCCCCCAAGCCCAGCAACTGGCGTGCAGAACCGCCGTGGCCATGCAGCAGAATCACCAAGGGACGCTTGCCTGCCGGCAAGGGATTCGGCGTCGCAAGCAGATAATCGCGCGGACCTTCCGGACGCTGAGTCCGCATCGACGCCACCTCCGCGCCCAGCGAAGCGGCGGCGGCCAAAGCGACCGCACCGCCGCAGAACCACGTTTTCCAATCCATCGCCGCCTCCCAGGCCCGCCGGCCCCTCTCGCCATGATTTCGTTCTATCACCCGCTCAGGCTTCCGGCCAGCGCCATACCAGCCTGCCAGGCCGGGAGCCCGCGGCGGCAGAAAACAAAAAAGCGGACCGAAGTCCGCTTTTTCCATGGCACTGACTGCCGCCTCAGTTGGCCCCGCAGCAGGCCTTGTATTTCTTGCCGCTGCCGCACGGGCACTGATCATTGCGGCCCACCTTGTCGCCTTCGCGACGAACGGTGGTGGGCGCCTGGTCCTTGGCGCGCCAGTAGGCGAACACCGCGGCCAGCGCGTCGCTCAGCTCGCCTTTGTAGCCATCGACTTCTTCGTCAGTGAAAGTCAGCAGATCTTCGCCGCCGTCCTCGTCCTCGAAAGCGCCGCCCAACACCAGCATCGGCATCATCAGGCTTTCAAATCCCTCATCCTCTTCCGCCACTTCGAACCAGTCGGTGTCGACCAGATCCAGCGCGTACAGGTAGGCGTTGGCCCACGGCCAGTAATCCGGCTCGCCTTCTTCGCCGCTGTCTTCTTCGGCATAAAGGATCAGGTCCAGTTCCTCGCCCGCGGCCAGCGCGTCGCGGGTGGCGTCGAACAGTTTCTGCAGCAGGGCCTTCAGCTCGACTTCGTCAGCCTGGTTTTCGAAAGCCGGCGCGTCGCCCAGCACTTCCGGCAGCCAGAAGTCAGTGTCCACCGCGTCCGGACCGCTTACCAGGGCGGAGAAGAAGCCCTGCACCTCGTCCGGGCGCATGGTGCTGCCGCTGGCCGACAGTGGGGTCAGCAGGGTTTCGAGACGGGTCAGGTCTGCATCGTTGAAAACGGTTGCGGTCATGGTGTGATTCCTCTGGATGTATCTGGTCTGGCGGCATTGTAAGCCAAAAGCGCTGCGGCGGCCTCGCATTTCGACTAGCGTTCTTGTCCTCGATCAGGCCATCCAGGCGCCGCTCAGGTCCAGTTTTTCCACCATCCTTCGCCGCACCAGCTACTTCTGCATCTTGCCGGTGACGATCATCAGAAAACCAGCGATGAACTTGATGTACCGCGGGATATTGCAATAGGCGATCTACCCCTGGCAGAAAGAACAGGAACGATTTCACGCCGCGTCTTTGCGGCGCCCAGACAACTCGCATGCAAGCTCCCCGCGCAGGCATTGCATTTTGCTACCCACCGCCCTGGCAGCCCTCCTCAATGCCCCTGCGGCTTGCCAGAGAGGCAAAATTCTCTCCTATTGCGGCGCCGCTCTACTAACTATCCGACTCCAGCCGACACTCCCTGGTCGCCGCTTTTCCATATGTATTTTCTCCGCTACAGGAAAAATGACTTACTTATTAAAAACAATAACTTACATCAGTAAACATACCAACTTGAATGAGAAAAACTAGATCCCATACTCAGGTGGCAGTAAAGCATTCGCTCTGGCAGTCATGTTGCGCCGATAGGCAGCCATCGGCAGTAAGAAACACCCATGCTCCACGTCTCCAGCCACATCAGGAAACCGAAGCCGGATATTTCGATATCAAATGTGACCGCTAACGAATCCTGATTGACTCTCTGATTTGGAGATTGACATGAAGAAAACGACTCATTCCGTATTGATGGGCTTGGCCATACTTGGGAGCGCATCCCTGTTCAGCGTGGCCGCGCACGCCGCCACGGTGATCGGCCATGGCGGCAATTGCCTGGACGTCCGCGGAGGCGGCACGGCCAACGGCACCAATGTCCAGATGTGGCAATGCCAATCTGGAAACGGCAATCAGCAATGGATACTGAGCCAGGGAAGGATCATCTGGGCAGGAACCAACAAATGCCTGGATGTCTCAGGCGGGGGCACCGCCAACGGCACCAATGTCCAAATCTGGGACTGCCAGGCAGGCAACCGCAACCAGCAATGGTCTACCGACTCCAACTTTCCCGGCAGGATTGTCTGGGTCGGTGGCAAATGCCTGGATGTCAGCGGCGGCGGGACCACGAACGGCACCAACGTTCAGGTATGGGATTGCATGTCGGGCAACGATAATCAAGTATGGGTAGTGCGATAAAGCGCTCAGAAGTCGTCAACGGCAGTCTGAGCTGCCGAATACTCCTGTCCGCCAGATGCGGGACGCCTTCTGGGGTCCCGCATTCTTAACGCGGTTCGAATGCCTAGCGCCTAGCTCAGGACAAGCAGCGCCTCCTGCATCGACCAGCCCACTCGACAAAATCGCCGAGCAGTGCCTCTCTTCACGCGATGATCCGACACATAGACCGGAGCAGCTCGAAAACACGCCTTCAAGCAGCTACCAGAATCCACACATCTCGAATCCCTCAATACCTGTTGTATTGACCGGCCTCTCCTGGCGGAGCGCTCATTCCCCGTATCGATAATGACTGGCCCCAGCGCTTGCCTTGGCGGTTATACGGGATTGCAGCTCTTAAAATCTTGAAGGAAAAATTGACGGTTACGTAAACGTAAATCAAGCTCTCAGCAAGCCGCGTGAGAAAACCGCTACAATCGCGCCTGTAAGGAAATCTATGAACCAAGCCGAACTTTTCACCATCTCCGACCTGGCGCGCGAATTCGACGTCACCCTGCGGACCATCCGCTTCTACGAGGAACAAGGCCTGATCGAGCCCCGGCGCGACGGGCGCCAACGCCTGTTCACCCGCCGCGACCGCGCCCGGTTGAGACTGATCCTGCGCGGCAAGCGCATCGGCCTGTCGCTGGCGGAGATCCGCGAAATCATAGACATGTACCAGCTGGCCCACGACGAGGCCAGCCAGTCCCAGAAGCTGCTGGACCTGCTGCTGGCCCGGCGCCGCCAGCTGGAAGAGCAGCGCCGCGACATCGACGCGGTGCTGGACGAGATCGGCGCGCTGGAAGCGCACTGCCGCGGCGTGATCGCGGGCGGCGGCGCGGCGGCCTGACCCAACAGATTATTGCATTGGCATTTTCGCTTCGGCAGAATGATGGCCCCGATTCAGGAGATGCCGTCATGCCCAGCCCATACACCGCCCCATACACGCTGCAACCGCTCACCCCCGAGCGCGCCGAGGCATTCTGGCAGTTGACGGACAGCGTGGCCAGAGAGCGGCGCTACATGCCATTTCTGGAAATCGCGCAAGCGGACTCGGCGGAATACGTGCGCAGCCAACTAGCCTGCCAGGCTCCTCACTTGCTGTTGCTGGACGGCAACCAGGTCGTCGGGTGGTGCGATGTCACCCTTCATCGCCTTCCCAGTTGTCAGCATGGCGGCACATTGGGCATGGGCTTGCTTCCCCGCTACCGCGGCATGGGCCTGGGCGGGTGGCTGCTGGAAAACACATTGCACTTAGCGGAACAGCGCGGCCTCCGCCGTCTGGAGCTGACCGTGCATGAAGATAATCTCAACGCGATCAAGCTTTATGAAAAGCATGGTTTCCAACTGGAAGGCCGCAAGCGCAACGCAGTACGCATCGATAGCCGCTATAAAAACGTCCTGATGATGGCTCGCTTGAGCGCCGACACCGCGCCAGGCAATCCTCGGCCCTGAATTCCCATACCGTGGCGGCTTACCGCCACGATCTCCGCCGGGTATCCTCTACCCGGATCAAGCTTCGCAGAAACTGTCCACCAGTATTTGTGGCATTCCAACGATCCCAATAGCAATCCGATTTCCGCACCAACATTAATAACAATGCCATTAATATTTCACTGCACTTCTATTTCCCCTGCGTCTGAAAAGTATCGATCCTTAGAACAAAACTAACACTTCCAATTAGCCTAGATAACATTACCAATAATTACATAACACTCCGCGCCTAACTATCGAAGAGATCATTCCTCCTCCAACATCACGCATCAAATCACGCCCCTCAGCTTCCAAACCATATCTTTCAATCACAAATCCAATAGAGAGTAAATTTTTCAGCCAATTTTTGGCTTATTTCAGCTAAAAATCCGGTATGAATTTAGCCAACGAGAAATGTAGCCTCTCGTTTTCCCATTAAAAACTTTCGAAAAATAAACCCAGAAATATACTAAAAAACCTGTCCTAGATAACAGGTCACACCAAAGCAACGTGGTCGTATTATTTTCGAAAAAATAAAATGGTAATTTCATAAAAAATAAAATCAAACCCTTATCCGCATGATGCAATGCCAGAATAACGTTTAGTAGAACTGCAGGAGATTCGGAAATTGCAGACCCACGCATCAATGACGGACGCCATTCTATCTTCGCTGGAACATTCCCAGTCGGGCGTAGAGCGACACATCGCCATATTTGAGGAAAATGGCGAAGAAAAACGAATCTCCCATGCCGATCTGGCTCGGCGCGCGCTGGGCGTCGCCGCGGCCCTGCGCGAATTGGGCGCGTCGCGCAACGATCTCGTCATCCTGCCGCTGCCCGCCTCCATCGACCACCTGCTGCTGCAAACTGGCTGCGCGCTGCTGGGCGCCCTGCCCTGTACCGCGCCGCTGCCGGGTCGGACACAAGCCGACTCTTCGCGCAACCAGATCCATCTCGCCTGCCGGCTCTTCTCGCCGCGCCTGCTGATCGCGGCGCCGCCTCAGGCCGACATCCTGCGGCAGCAACTCGCCGGACTGCCGGTGCGCGTGCTCTCCACCATGGAGGTGGAGCTGGCAGCCGAGGCCGCCGGTTCAATCCAGCCTTTCCGCGCCAGCCCGAACGACGCCCACCACGTGCAACTGACCTCCGGCTCCACCGGCCGTCCCAAAGCCGTGGTGCTGAGCCACCGCAACGTCATCGACAATGTGCGCGGCATCGGCGGCATCGTCGGCTATGATCCGGCGCGCGGCGACGCCTCCGCCAGCTGGTTGCCGCTCTACCACGACATGGGCCTGGTCACGCTGCTGTCCAATCTTTACTACCAGGCGCCGCTGCTGCTGATGCAGCCGTCCGGCTTCATCCGCAATCCGCTAGGCTGGCTCAAGCGCATCGCCTCCTTCGGCGCCACCACCACGGCCACGCCCACCTTCGGCCTGCAATACTGCGTGCGCCGCTACCGCGCCGCGTCCATGCAGGACGTCGATCTCTCCTGCCTGCGCAACATCTTCATCGGCGCCGAGCGGGTCGACCTGGCCTGCCTGCGGGAGTTTTCCCGGGTGTTCGAAGCGCACGGGCTATCCCGTTCCGCGCTGCAGCCGTGCTACGGCATGGCGGAAACCACGCTGGCCGCCACCATGCACGATGCCACCACCGGTTACGACCGCCAGTCGTTTGCCTATTTGATTCCCGACCGGATCGATTCCGACGCCCTCGTCGCCGACACCGTCGCTCGCCCAGCCGACGCGCGGACGCGCGCCGCGGAAACGGTGCTGGCGATGGGCAAGCCGATTCCCGGCATGTCGCTGCGCGTGGTCGACGCCAACGGCGCCGAGGCCGCGGCCCGCAAGATCGGCGAGATCCAGCTGCGCGGCAGTTCGCTGATGTCCGGCTATCTTCCCGCGGAAGGGCAGAACGAGCCCTACCGGCCGGGCGAATGGTTCGCCACCGGCGACCTGGGCTATCTCGCCGACGGCCAGCTGTTCGTGCTCGGCCGGCAGAAGGAAATCATCATCATCCGCGGCAGCAACTATTTTCCCCACGAAATAGAAGACGCGCTGGCCGCCCATCCGCTGCTGGCAGGCGGCAACGCCATCGCCGCTACCGGCGTCTACGACGAAACCCAGGGCACCGAGAACCTGATCGCGATGATCGAGTTCGATCGCGAAGACCAGCAAACCGCGCTGCGGGCCGAACTGCAAGCCATGCTGCGCGAGCGCTTCGGCTTTGGCGCCCACGCCATCGTCTTCGTCGCCAACGGCAGCTTGCCGCGCACCACCAGCGGCAAGCTGCAAAGGCTGAAATGCCGTGGCCTCTACATCGAACAGGCCTTGCACGACGTGGATCAGGAAACCGCGACGACGGCCTGACGGCGGCCCCCGCGCCCTACCCTCACAATCAAACGGAAGCCCCATGCACACCACCACTCCGCTGGCGGACGGCGCCACCGCGCCCGCCACTCAGGCCACCAGCTTGCCGGAACTGGCCGCCCAGCCCGTGCTGCAGCGGCTGCGCAGCTACGGCGAAGCGCCAGCCGGCCTTGCCGCCATCGTGGCACGCGCCTCGGCCCGTCTGCTGGATTCAGACATGCTGATCCGGCAGACGGCGCAGCCATTCGCCGCGCCGGAAGCCAGCGCGCACGCGCCGGTGCCGCTGGAGCACCGCGAGCACGCGCTCAGCGAAAGCATACTGGAGCAGATACGCCGCGATGGCCTGGCGCCGCACTACAAGCCGTTCATGCGCACTTTCGCCCGCATCCTGTTTTCGCTGTTCCTGACGCCGGACCAATACGACCGCGCCTGCGCCTGCATAGACAGCGGCAACAATCTGCGCTTCCTGATGAGCGACGCCGGCGGCCCGACGCTGGGCAGCTGGCGCACGGTAGCCCAACCGGATGGCGACGGCTTCAAGCTGCGCATAGACAAGGTCTGGGGCATGTACGCCAATCTGGACGGCATGGCCATCGTCGCCGCCCGCACGCCGGGCAGCTTCTTTCCGTCCGCCTTTCTGGTCTGGCCGGAACAGTACGCGACGCTGCAGCGCAGCCTCTGCGGCGACAGCTTCCTCGACGATGTGGTGCAGCTGGGCAATGTGCGCGGCGAAGTGACGGTAGCCGCCGCCGACAAGCTGAAGGCCGGCGGCCCGGCGGCGCTGAACAAATATCTGACCACGGTGCGGCCCTTCCTGGTTCGCGCGCTGATGGCCCACGTCGAATGGCTGCATGGCCAGGGACGGCTGCGGCTGGGCGAGGACGAGCGCGCGGCGCGCGACTTCATCGCCGCCGCCGCCCGGTCCAAGACCCAGACCGGCACCTACGCCGCCGAGGACGTGCACAAGGTGCTGGCGCTGAAGTTCGCCTCCAATGAACTGCTGCTGCATCTGGCATCCAACGGCGCCGTCGAACGCTTCGCCGACCAGCGCGACCTGCTGGCCTTCACCAAGATGGAAGGCAGTTCCTACCGCTGCTACCACGAGCTGCGCGCCGCCGCGCGCGCGCAAAACGCCTGATCCCCCCTCAACTAGGAGAAACACCATGTCCGAAACCGTCAACACCCTGGAAATGCTGCGCAAGGAAACCGCCAAGATACTGAACGTGGAAACCGTGGACACCCACATCGGCCTCGGCGAGCTGGGCATCGACTCGCTGAACGTCGTCGAGCTGATCGTGTTCTGCGAGCAGCTGTACGGCTCGATCGACCCGGAACAGCTGAACATCACCCAATTCACCACGCTGGAGCAGTTGGACGCCCAGTTGCAGCAGCAAACCGTCTGATCGCCACGCTTAGGCCGGGGACCGCCATGACCGAACCGCAAACGCCGCCCGCATTCCGGGTCGACGTCGTCGCCTACCGCCAGACGGAAACGCCGTTCGTCTCGGCGTCGGCGCCCCTGGCCGAAGCGGCCGCCGAGCTTGGCCGACGCGCGGGCGTCGAGGCCGACCGCCATGCGGCGGGCGTCCGCGTCGACGACTATGTCGTCACCTCGACCGTGCTGTCGCAATACCTGGCCGACGACACCCCTGAAGCGGCGCGCTTCCGCCGCGGCATCGCCGACGCCTGCGGCCGCGAGCCCGACTGGATCACCAATGGCTACGAATGCACCGGCTGGGGCTACATCCTGCGCCATGTCCGGGACAAGGCCAGGCTGACCGGCCCGCGCCGGCTGCTGCTGCAGATCGTCGACGTCGACATCCACAATTTCGCCTTCTGGCGAGGCACCGGCCGCTGGGGCCGCTCCGGCTTCGGCATCGCCACGCTGCTGCTGGACATCCATCCCGACGGTGGGGACGGCGCGCTGCTGCTAGGCTCCGCGCCGCAGGCCCACGCGCTGACGATGATGGGCCGCGCGCTGGGCCGCTTCACCGAGCCCCGTCCCGGCATCCCGTTGGCGCTGCCCTTCTTCCCCGAAGCCACCCGCCATGCGCTATTCAAGAGCTTCAACGCCGCCGCCGCCCACCCCGACCACTACCCTCGCTTCGGCCATGCCTTCGGCAGCGACCCGTGGCTATCGCTGCTGGCGGAAATGGAGGCTGGGGAAGATTACGCCGGCGGGCGTTGCGTGCTGGCCTCGCTGGCGCTGAACGGCTATTTCTCCATCGCCGAACTGGCCTTCGCGCCGGACCTGCGCCACTCGCTGGAGGCCGCATGACACCGCAGCAAACCCTGGCGCTGCGCCTGACGCGCAACCCCGACCACGGCCGCGCCGCGCCTTGCGCCAGCGTCAATCTGCCGCTGCTGGAAACGCCGGATTACACGCGCCGCCACGCCTACGCGCGCGCCAACCCGGCGCCGGTGCTGGTCAATCACCGCCAGTACTACGCGCTGCTGGACCGCCTGGTCCGGCAAGCGTGGTCTGGACTGGGCGAGCGCTGCCGGCTGTTCGTGCAGCTGCGGCTGCCGGCGATGGACTTGGCGCTGCCGGCCTCGCTGCTGGACGCGCGGGTGACGGTGGGCGCCGGCTTGCAACGGGAAGCCGCGCTGCGCGCCGGCCTAGACCCGGCGCCGGTGGCCTGGATCGCCGCCGAGCGCGTACGACGCGACCTGTGGGACGCCGGCGACAACACGCTGCGCCTGGCTTTCTGGAACGCAGGCCAGCCCGATCCGGCCGCCCTGCTGCTGCCGGCGCTGGACGCGCTGGCGCCCCGCTTTCTGGATCTGACCGACGGCGGCCCTGCCGCCGACGCCACGCGATAGAGGAATCGATATGCAAGCGACGCTAGAGACGCGGACGGATGCCGCCCAGCCGTATAAATGGAACTTCGCGCTGGACGCATTCATGTCCGAAAACTACGACTTCGGCGACGACAGCCTGAACGCCATTTACCAGAAAGCCAAGGCCAACCAGTGGGACGTCAACACCGATCTCGACTGGAGCAGCGAGCTGAGCGCCGACAACCCGCTGGGCATGCCGGACGGCACGCTGCTGATCTACGGCAGCGATGTCTGGAACAAGCTGGACGCCAAGGGCCGGGCCGAAGTGCGCCACCATTCGCAAGGCTGGACCCTGTCCCAGGTGCTGCACGGCGAACAGGCGGCGCTGATCTGCGCGTCCAAGCTGGCAGTGGCCGAGGAAAGCCTGTCGGCGCGGCTGTGCGCTGCCGGCCAGATCATGGACGAAGCCCGCCACATCGAGGCTTTCGGCCGCCTGGTCAACGACAAGCTGCCGATCAGCTATCCGATGAGCCAGTCGCTGAAGAGCCTGCTGGGCGACACCATCACCAGCAGCCATCTGGACATCACCAATCTCGGCATGCAGGTGCTGGTGGAAGGCATCGCGCTGTCGCTGTTCCAGAGCATCGTCGCCTACACCCAGGACCCGTTCATCCGCGACCTGGTCACCCGCATCCAGCGCGACGAGGCCCGCCACTTCGCTATCGGCCGCATCACGCTGTGCCGCGTCTACAAGGAGATGACTGACACCGAGCGCAAAGAGCGCGAGGAATTCGTCGCCGAAGGCGCCCACACCCTGCACGAACACCTGTGCGCCGACGACATCTGGGAGCCGATGGGCCTGTCGAAGAAGGAATGCGGACACCTGGTGCGGAACTCGCCGGTCACCAGTTCGATGCGCCGCTCCATCTTCCGCCGCCTGGTGCCCACCATACGCGAGATGGGCCTGCTCAGTCCGCGGGTGCAGCGAGTGTTCGAGCAGCTGCAGGTGATGGACTACGCCGCCATGCCGCTGCCGGCCTGAGGAGGATAACGCATGACAAGCATCGCCAGCATACCGGTCCAGATGGGCATCGCGGCCGCCGCCTACCATTTTCCCGGCGAGCTGCAGGATATCGAAGCCTGCGCCGGCCAGCACAATTGGCCGGATGCCCGCGTCCAGGCCATCATCCGCTCCGGCTGCCGCCACTTTCACGCCGCGCCCGACATCGGCGAAGTCGAGCTGGCCGAACGCGCGATGGCGCGGCTGTTCGACGAAACCGGCCTCAAGCCAGCCGACGTCGGCGCGGTGATCCATGTGCACACCCAGCTGTTCAGCGTGCCGGCCGCGCCGCGCAGCCTGCCGCTGGAGCTGGTCTCGCGCTTCGGCATCCGCCCACTGTGGACCGGCTCAGTCAATCAGCTGAACTGCTCGTCCAACGCCGCGGCGATCCAGCTGGCCGGCGCGCTGATGGCCAGCTACGCCGAGCTGCGCCACGCCATCATCGTGTCGGTCGACCGCGTCTACGGCGAACGCTTCCGCCTGCGCCAGATGTCCGGCATCCAGAGCGACGGCGCCGCCTGCCTGCTGCTCAGCCGCGACTGCCGCCGCAACCGCATCGGCGCGCTGGCGCTGCGCAACTACGGCAAGTGGCACCAGGGTTCGGACACCAACGCCGCGGTGGAGCGCGACATGATCAACCTGGAATGGCACTACACCCGCAAGGTGATGCAGCAGGCGGTAGCCGACAGCGGCGTGGCGCTGAAAGACTACGGCTGCCTGCTGCCGCACAACTCCGACCATAAAGGCTGGATCTCCATCTGCAAGGCGATGGACATCCCGCTGGACATCCTGCGCGCCGACAACATCCTGCTGAAGGGCCACGCCTGCTGCTCGGACCTGGCGGTGAATCTGGCCGACATCGGCCTGGCCGAAGTGGACGCCGGCCGCCATCTGCTCAGCGTCACCCAATCCAACAGCGGCGCCTTCTCCGCCCTCACCCTGCATCCGGTGGCCAGCCATGACGCAAACTGACGTCCTCTCCATCCCGCTGCCGGCAGACGACCAAGCCATCCAATGGTTGTGGGACGTCAAGACGCCCGGCTACGTGTTCGACCCGTCCATCGTGCTGGCGCGCTACCGCAGGCTGCGCGAGCTGCTGGACACCGGACTGATCGTGTCGCTGAAGGCCAATTCCAATCTGGAGCTGCTGATACGCTGCGGCCATGGCTTCGTCGATGGCGTCGAGCTGGCCAGCCTGGGCGAGCTGGACCTCGCCGTCGGCCGGATAGCCGCAACCAAATACGTCAACAATCCCTCGATGGACGAGACCTTCATGCGCGCCGCGCTGGCCTCGCGCTGCGTCTTCATCATCGACAGCCTGGGCCAGGCCGAACGGCTGGCCGGCCTGATGGGCAAGCAGCCGGCGCCGCAGACCGTGTTGCGGCTGAACGCGGCCGAGCTGATGCCGGGCCGCCGCCGCGAAGCGGCCGACCATTTCGGCATGAGCCCGCAAGAAGCGCTGCTGGCCGCTGCGGCGCTGAGCCGCGCCGATATGCCCGTCATCGGCCTGCACAGCTTCGCCGGCTCGCACCAGTTCCGCGTGGACGACAGCGGCGGCGACTCGGCCGACCTCGCCCATGCGCTGGCCGCCTTCGCCGCCGACGCGGCCGGCGCCACCGGCGCGCCGATCGAATTCCTCAACTGCGGCGGCGGCTTCGTCGAGCGCTTCCACGACGACGAGGCCGCCTTCGCCGCCTACCGCGAGCGGCTGGCCCCGCTGCGCCGCCGCTTCCGGCTGGTCCACGAATCGGGCCGCGGCATCTTCGCCGGCGCCGGCCTGTTCGCCACCCGAGTCCGCGCGGTGAAAACGCTGGGCGGCCGCACCGTGGCCGTCTGCGACGGCGGCCTCAGCCACAACTTCCTGCTGGCCCGCACCGAATCCGCGATCAAGAAGTACGCGCGGCCCAGGCTGCTGCGCCGCCAGCCGACCGCCGACGGCGCGGCCGTCGCCCCGGTGCAGTACGTCGGCAGCACCTGCAGCCGCGCCGACGTCATCGGCTGGCAGCCGGATGCCATCGCCGCGCCGGCCGTCGGCGATTTGGTGATCTTCGAGCAATGCGGCGCCTACCACCCCAGCTACAGCGTCAGCGGCTTCCTGTCGCTGGGCGCCGCCGGGGCCTACATCCATCAGTCCGGAGCAAGCGAATGAACCGCGCCCGCGTCAGCCTCTACCATCTGCTGCAACTGAGCGCCGAGCGCCATGGCGAACACCCGGCTTTCGCCCAAGGCGAGGTCCGCGCCGACTACGCCCGGCTGCTGGCCGACGTCCGCGGCCACGCCGCGCGGCTGGCCGCCGCCGACATCCAGCCCGGCGACCGGGTGGCGGTGTACGCCGGCAAACAATACGACACCGTGGCGATGATGCTGGCCGTCAACGCGCGCGGCGCCATCCTGGTGCCGATCAATCCGCAGCTGAAGCCGGCCCAGGTCCGCCACATCCTGCAAGACAGCGGCGCGCGCCTGCTGCTCAGCAGCGGCCCGCGGCTGCAGCGGCTCAAGGAGGCGCTGGACGGGCTGACGCTCGACGCGTGGCGGCTGGAAGCGCTGCCCGAGGCCGTTCTCGACACGCCGGAGCCGGCGGTGGTGGACAACGACCCGGCCGCCATCCTCTACACCTCGGGTTCCACCGGCCGCCCCAAGGGCGTGGTGCTGTCGCAGCGCAACCTGGTGTCCGGCGCCGACAGCGTATCGGCTTACCTGGGCCTGGCCGAGGACGACGTGGTGCTCGGCATCCTGCCGCTGAGCTTCGACGCCGGCCTCAGCCAACTAACCACCGCCTTGGCCAGCGCCGCCTGCTACGCGCCGCTGGACTTCCTGCAACCCAACGAAGTGCCCGCCTTCTGCGAGCGCCACGGCGTCACCTCGATCACTGGCGTTCCGCCGTTGTGGATGCAGCTGATGGCCGCCGACTGGCCGGCCGAAACCGGCGCGCGCGTGCGCCGCTTCGCCAATACCGGCGGCCATATGCCAGGCCCGTTGCTGGACAAGCTGCGGCAGGCCTTCCCCCAGGCCAGGCCTTATCTGATGTACGGCCTGACCGAAGCCTTCCGCTCCACCTATCTGCAGCCGGAAGACGCCGCCGGCCGCCCCGGCTCCATCGGCAAGGCCGTCCCCAACGCCGACATCCGCGTGCTGCGGCCCGACGGCGGCGAATGCGCGCCGGGCGAAGCGGGCGAACTGGTCCACCGCGGCGCCTTCGTCACGCTGGGCTACTGGAACGATCCCGAGCTGACCGCCCACCGCTTCCGGCCGTGGCAAGGCCCGCACGGCCAGATTCCGCGAGGCGACGTCGCCGTCTGGTCCGGCGACATCGTCTACCGCGACGACGAAGGCTATCTGTACTTCGTCGCCCGCGGCGACGACATGATCAAGACCTCGGGCTACCGCGTCAGCCCCACCGAGGTGGAGGAAATCCTGTTCGCCCTGCCCGGCGTCCATGAAGCAGCCGCCTTCGGCGTGCCCCATCCGATGCTGGGCGAGGCCATCGTCGTCGGCCTGCACGCTGCGGACGGCGTGGCCGAAGCCGAGCTGGTCCGGCTGTGCCGCGAGCGGCTGCCCGGTTATATGGTGCCGCAGCACTTGGCCCTGCACGCTGAACCGCTGCCGCGCAATCCGAACGGCAAGATAGACCGCAAAGCGCTGAAGCAGTGCTTCGTCGGCCTGTTCGCCTCCTCCTCCACCATCAACGGGTAACGCCATGCTCAGAATCCGCGCCATCGCCTCCGCCGTGCCGGAGCGCTCCGACTTCCACGGCGTGCAGGCCGCCGAACGCAACTTCGGCTATGGCCACCTGCTGTTCCCGTCCGCCGCCAACGCGCTGCCGCGCGGCAAAGGCCGGCTGGACGAGGAAGAAAGCCTGCGGCTGATGCCCGGCTCCCCCACCGCGCTGCCGGTGGCCGAGGCCAAGCTCAGCCACGCCGACCTGGCGCTGCAGGCCGTGGCCGCGCTGCGCGAGCAAGTCGCCGCAGAGGAGCTGGCCGCGGTCAGCCACATCGTCGTCGCCAGCGCCTCGCTGAACCAGCGCATCAACGAATCGGTGGCCGGCCGCGTCCAGCACGCGCTGGGCCTGGACGAGGCGCTGCCGTTCGCGGTCGGCCAGTCCGGCACCGCCGGCGCCTACAACGCGCTGCCGCTGATCGATTCGCTGGTCCGGCTGGGCGGCCGCGTGCTGCTGGTGGCCACCGATAAATGGCTGTACCCCTTCTTCCGCGCCTGGGGCGATCTGGTGGCTTATGGCGACGGCGCGGCGGCGATGCTGCTGGATAGCGGCGATGGCGGCTGGGGCGCGATCGAGGCCCACGCGGTCCACTACGGCGAGGCCATCGCCAATCCATGGGCACATGCGCCGGACCGGCTGGCCGACCTGCTGCTGCCTCAGGCGCTGGCCGCGGCACGCGCCGCGCTGGACAAGGCCCGCATCCGCCCGTCCGACATCGACCGCATGCTGCCGGCCGGCTTCGGCGCAGCCTTCGCCGCACGCGTCGGCGACGAGTTGGGCATCGCGCCGGAACGCCGCGCCTCGCGCGCCGGCGGCCACCTGTCCAACGCCGATCCGCTGCTGGCGCTGATGGAACTGCGCGCCTCACTGCAACCGGGACAACAGGCCACCGCCCTGCTGTGGGACGCCGCGCTGTGCGGCGTCGCCGGCGCCGTCGTCGCCAGAATCTCCGCCGCGGCCTGAACGCCAACAAGGGAAACGATATGTCCGCTTACAAAGTCAGCCTGCGCGAACTGCGCTTCTTCCTGTGGGAGCAGAACCAGTCCGCGCGCCGCTTCCTGTCGCGGCCGCCGTTCAACGACAAGGACCGCGACCACTACGACCTCCTGCTGGAGAAGGCGCGCGCCTTCGCCCTGGATCTGGGCCGCGCCTACCAGGCGTCCGACCGCCAGGAATGCCGGCTGCTGGACAATGGCGAGGTGGAGATCCCGCGCGAGTTCCACCCGCTATGGCAGCGCTACAAGCAGGAATGGGTGCCAGTGCTGGGCAATGGCGGCGACGTCCACCGCCCGGCGCTGCCGCCCATCGTCCGCCAGGCGATACAGGAAATGTTCATGGGCGCCAATCCGGCCTTCATGACCTACGGCGGCTTCAACCTGCCGGCGATCAAATTGTTCCGCCTGCACGGCACGCCGGAACAGAAGGCTGTTTATCTGGACAAGCTGCAGCGCCACGAATGGGATGCCTGCTTCTGCGCCACCGAGGCCCAGGCCGGCAGCGACCTGACCGCGGTGAAAACGCTGGCCGAGCCGCTGGAACAGGACGGCGTCTACGCGGTGACCGGCGAGAAGGTGTTCATCTCGGCCGGCATGCACAGCCTGACCGACAACACCGTCTACTTCGTGCTCGGCCGCCTGGGCAACGCTGGCGGCAGCTCCTATTCGTTGTCCTGCCTGCTGGTGCCGCGCTTCTGGCCGAATCCGGAAACCGGCGAGCTGGAGGAAAACTTCGTCGAGTGCGCCGAACTGCCGGTGAAGATGGGCCTGAAGGGCTGCGCCAATACCCGGCTGGTCTTCGGCCGCAAGGGCGTCACCCGCGGCGCGCTCTTGGGCGGCCGCAAGAACGCCGGCCTGCTGCAACTGATCCCGCTGATGAACCAGGCGCGCATCAGCACCGCGGTCATCGGCCTGGGCCTGGCCTCGTCCGCCTATCTGCATTCGGTGGAGTTCGCCGCCAAGCGCTTGCAGGGCCGCGCGATCGAACGCACCTCGGACAGCGGCGCGCCCAGCCTGCCCATCGCCGAGCATGGCGACGTGCAGCGGATGCTGCTGGAAATGAAAGCCCGCGTCGAAGGCTGCCGCGGCCTGTTGGGCAAGCTCACCGCGGCCTCCACCGAGGCCTTCGCGCTGGAGGCCGAGGCCGCGCCGGACGAGATGAAGGTGGAGAAACAGCGCAAGCTGGTGCAGCTGCTGACACCGGTGTGCAAGGCCTTCGTCTCCGACCAAGCGTGGAAAATCTGCGAGCTGGCGATACAGACGCACGGCGGCATCGGCTACACCGACGCCTATCCGGTGGAGCAGAACGCGCGCGACGTGAAAATCCTGTCGATCTGGGAAGGCACCAACTACATCCAGGCGCAGGATCTGGTGCGCGACAAGCTGGGCTTCGGCCGCAACTCGCGCCTGATCAAGTATTTGCGCGAGGAGCTGGATGCCTTCCTGGAAAACGCCGACGCGTCCGCCGAACTGGCGCCGCTATCGCGGCGGCTGGACGAGGCGATGGCCGCCGCGGAGGCGTCGCTGGAGCGAATAGGCGAAGCCGTGCACGACGGCCGCATGCAGGAGAGTAGCCAGTTTTACACCCGGTTCCTGGAAATGCTGGGCTACACCGTCTCCGGCTGGACGCTGCTGGAAGGCGCCCATCTCGCCACGCGCGCGCTGGAGAGGGAGCTGCCGCCGTCCGAAGCCGCCTTCTACCGCGGCAAGCTGAAAACCGCCCGCTATTTCTTCGCCAACATCCTGCCGACCGTGCACCTGCACGGCCGGATCATCGCCGACCTGCCGGCGGCGGCCGTCGCCGTCGCCGTAGACGAACTCGCCCAGGAGGACCGCCATGACGCAGACCGTCGCCACGCCGCCGTCTGAGGCCGCGCCGCAATCGCTGTTCGGCGGCCCCCGCACGCTGTACCGCGGGACGGACATCGACGGCGCCACCATCGAGCCCAACGAGGGCCTGTGGGTGCGCGGCAGCAATCTGAACGAACTGATAGGCGGCATCGATTTCGCCAGCGCGCTATGGCGGGTGTGGTTCGGCGCGATGCCGGAGCCCGCCATCGCCGCCGCGGTGGACGCCGCGCTCGCCGCCGTGTCCGCGGCGCTGGTCGGCGA
>NZ_JAJOHV010000033.1 GCF_021129175.1 Chromobacterium piscinae
CCTCGCCGGTGGCCGTGGCCCGCCAGGCGGTGCGCCGCATCCTGACATCAACGCCGCGCTCCACCAAGCAGTTGACCATGGCCGCCGCGCCGGCCACCAGCGCGATGCCCAGCGTGGCCGGCGCCACCACCGCGGCATCCGGCACGCCCGGGCTGGCGAGAAACATGCCGATGACCGCGCAGAACACGATCAGCGCCACCACCCGCGGCTTGGACAGCTGCCACAAGGCGTAAGCATGTTGCCGCCATAACGGCAGGCCGACGGCGCTCATCTCCCCTCTCCCGGCCCGCCCGCGCGCCTCAAGTTAAAGGACGGCAGCCGCCAGCGGACAGACGACGTCCGCGCCACCCCCGCCTCAACTCGCAGCCGGGATCGCAGCAGCAGCGCCACGGCTAGCAGCAAGGCGGCGCCGACGTTGTGCGCCACCGCCAGCGGCAAGGGCAGTTGCAGCAGCACGTTGGCGACGCCCAAGCCCACCTGAACCAGCCATGCGGCGCCCAGGCACAGCAGGTGCGGGCGCAAAGCGCGCTCCCGCCAGCCCAGCCACAATGATGACAACAGCAGCAACGACACCAGCAAGGCGCCCAACCGGTGCAGCCAATGTATGGTCACCAGGCTGGCGAAATCGAGCAGGCTGCCGTCCGGCGCTTCGCCCAACTCGCGCAACAGATGAAAAGCGTGATCGAAACGCAACGCAGGCCAGCTTTCGCCGTTGCAGGCTGGAAAGCCCTGGCAAGCCAGCGCCGCGTAGTTGCTGGACACCCAGCCGCCTAGCGCCAGTTGCAGCGCCAGCGCCGAGACCAGCCAAGCGGCAAGCCTGACTTGCCTTGCGGGAACCGCGACAGGCGGCAAGCCCGGGGACAAGGCCATCCAGCCGAGAATCTGCAGCACCGCCATGCCGCCCAACAGATGCGAAGTGACAATGACGGGCTTGAGCAGCAAGGTGACGGTCAGCATGCCCAACAGGCCCTGCAAGCCCAGCGCCGCCAGCAACAGCCCCGCCGGCAGGCACTGGCGCTTTTCCCGCCAGGCCCGCCAGGCGATCAGCGCGATCAGCGCGCCCAGACTGCCCGCCAGATAGCGGTGCAGCATCTCGCGCCAGGCCTTGCCTGGGCTGACCGGGCCTTCCGGCGACAACGCCTGGGCCTGGAGTATGCTGTCGGCCGCATGCGCTGGCGAAATCTGGCCATAGCAGCCCGGCCAGTCGGGGCACCCTAGGCCCGCGTGGGACAATCTGACATAGGCGCCGAACGGCACCACGACGACGGCCAGCAGCAAAGCCAGCCAAACCAGTTTCCGCATGGCGAGCGCCCCCCCAGTGCACAGCGTGTCCGCCGGTCAACCGCCGGCTCAGCCCAGCCCGTTGTTCACCTTCAACACCTTGGCCACTTCATCGATGATCAAGCGCGGATCCGCGCCGTCTCGATAGAACATCACCTGATTGCCCAGCGGATCGACCAGATAAAAGCCCAGGTTGCCGGCCGGCAAGGCCGACTCCGTCGAATGCGGCAGCCGGTGCGGCACATCCAGCCGCGGCGCCTGCTCCGAAACCTGCAAGGCCACTCTGGTCAGGCGACCAGCCGCTTCGCCCTGCGCCCTTTCTATCTGGCGCATCGCATGCCAGCGCTGCTGGCAACGCCCATGGCACTCCGTGCCCAACACCGCCGCCAGCACCCACTTGCCTCGCGGCCATTGCGGCTGCGCCGCGGCGGCAAAAGGATGGGTGGGCAGCAATTGGCCATAGCTGCGCCCGCCTTGGGGCGGCAACAACCAATAAGCCAACAACGCGGCCAGCACCGGCGCCAGGCACAGCAAGCCCATCGCCAGCAACGCCACCCGCCCTCGGTTAATGGATTTCATGCCTGCGCCTCCACATCAGCCAGCTGGCACCGCTGATGCAGACGCCCAGCAAAAACCATTGCAGCGCGTAAGCATAGTGGCGGTCTGGCATGAACTCCGGCACCACCGGCCAGTGCAACAGCGGTTCAGGGGAGCTTTCCAGCACCACCACGCCCTGGAACCAATGCCCAGGATATCGGCGGCGCAAGACCGCTTCGTCCACCGCGTCGACAGGACCTTCGGCACCCTTGACCGCGCCAGACAGCACGAAATGGCGCGGCGTCGGCATCCGATAACCCTGGGCCTGCACCTGCTCCGGCCGGAAAGCCGGCAAGGGAGCGCCGTCGACCAGCCATCCCAGATCCAGCAATACCAGCGAACGATCGTCCCCCTGCCGCCAGGGCTGCAGGATGCGCCTCCCTGCCTGGCCGGCCATGAAGCTGTTGCGCAGCTCGATCACCGGTCCGGCCGGCTCGGCCCGATTCAGCCTGACCCGGGTGAACTCCGGCGGCGGCTCCGCTTCGCGGTAGACCAGGTCCACCGGCGCCACGCTCATCGCGCTGGTCAGTGAGTTCAGCAGCGCCTCCTTGTCTTGCCCCCTTTGCCACTGCCATACTGCCAATACATATGGTAATAAGTTGATTACCAAAAGAAACAGCCACAACGTTCGTTGCCATTTAGACTTTGGCTTGTTTTCCGGATCAGTTTGCGTGGAGGATACGGTCATGAAACTCGTCATCCTGTTGTTGCTTGCCTGTATCGTCCTGGCCCTGTTCTGGGGTTTGACTGGGCTGATGAAGGCCGAACACGGCTCTCAGCGCCTGGTGCGCTCCCTGACCCTGCGGGTTGGACTGTCCATTGGATTATTCCTGCTGCTGTTGCTGGGCGCGCTGTTCGGCTGGTGGCGCCCGCACCATGTCTGATTTCCCTCATAGCCAGTAAACGAAGATAAACAGCAGCAGCCACACCACGTCCACAAAGTGCCAGTACCAGCTGGCCGCCTCGAAAGCGAAATGGTGATGGGCGTCGAAATGTCCGTTCATGCTGCGCAGCCACACCACAAACAGGATGATGGACCCCAGCAGCACATGCAGGCCATGGAAACCGGTCAGCATGAAAAAAGTCATGCCGTACGCGCCCGAAGCCAGCGTCAGGTTCAGCTTGCTGAAGGCGTGCCCATACTCGTGCATCTGCAAGGCCAGGAAGGTGCAGCCCAGCACCACGGTCAACAACAGCCCCAGCGTGAACTGGCTTCTCTTCTCCTGCAGCAGTCCCCAATGCGCCCAGGTGACGGTGGCGCCTGAACTCAACAAAATCATCGTATTCAGCGATGGCAAGCCCCAGGCTTCCATCGCCTGATAAGCCTGGGTGATGCCCGGGCCGGTGGACAGCGGCCAGGACGCTTCGAAATCCGGGTACAGGATCTTGTAGTCCAGCGATCCCAGCTCCGGCACCGACACCGTTCTCACCCAGAACAGCGCGCCGAAGAACGCGCCGAAGAACATCACCTCGGAAAAAATGAACCAGCCCATGCCCCAGCGGAAGGACATGTCCTCTCGCCCCAGATAGACGCCGAGCCTGCTTTCCCGAATCACGTCGCCGAACCAGCCCACCAGCATCGCCACCAGGATCAGCATCCCAAGCGCCAGCGACACCTTGCCCAGCAGCATCCCGTTGACTGCGAACGCTGCGCCCAGGCCGATGCAGAACAGAGCCAGCGAGCCCACCATGGGCCAGCGCGACGGCGTCGGCACGAAATAACGGTCCTGCTCTTCTACGCTTGCCATCTCACTCCTCCTAGCGGGTCACCCAGGACACCAGCAGCAGCAGGGCTGCGATCAGCCCTGCCGCCAACACCAGCGCGGTGACGATCAATTGCCACGGCTTGAGCGCCTGGTCGACCTGCGAGGCCGCCCCCTTGCGCACGCCGATGAATGCGCCCAGCACTGCCTTGACCCCTTGTCCCCAGCTCATGGCAATCCCTTCCCTTGGCCCGGCACGTCGAACACGGTATAGGCCAGCGTGATGCTGGTGATCGAGGCCGGCAGCTTGCGGTCTATCACGAACACGACCGGGAAGGTGCGGGTCTCGCCCGGTTTGAAGCGTTGCTGGGTAAAGCAAAAGCATTCCAGCTTCTTGACATACTCGCCGGCCTCGGCCGGCAAATAACGCGGCAGCGCCTGGCCTACCACCTCGCGCGAACTGGCGTTGGTGATCCGGTACTGCACCTGGACGAAGGTCCCCGGCTTGACCTTGAGGTGGGTTGTCATCGGCTGCACCTGCCACGGCAGCCCGGCCTGCACGGTAGAATCGAAAGTCATCCTGACTTCGCCGTCACCGGCGATCAGGTCCTCCTTCTCCAGCTCGTCCGCCTTGACGACATCGTTGAGGCCGGTTTTCTCGCACACGATGCGGTACAGCGGAATCATCGCCCAGGCGAAAGCGAACATCAGCGCGACAATCAGTACCAGTCGCTTCACCAGCCGATGGTTGCGCCGCCGCATCGCCATCGCGTCCATGCCGGCCTCCCTTCTCAGTGCGAATGCCCCCCACCGCCTTCCTGGCAGGACAGGATCACGCCGTTTTCGCCAACCTCGACCCGCGGCGCCTGTTCGAAGCTATGGTAGGGCGCAGGAGTCGGCAGATCCCACTCCAGCGTGTTGGCGCCCTCCCAGGGCTTGTGCGGCGCTTTTTCGCCGTGACGCAGCGCATGCAGGATGTTGTACAGGAAGATCAGCTGGCCCAGTCCGAACATGAAGGCGCCGACGCTGGCGATGCGGTTGAAGTCGGTGAATTGCAGCGCGTAGTCCGGAATCCGCCGCGGCATCCCGGCGAGCCCCAGAAAGTGCATCGGAAAGAAGGTGACGTTGAACCAGATCATCGACCACCAAAAATGCAGCTTGCCCAGCTTCTCGTTGTACATCCGGCCGCTCATCTTGGGGAACCAGTAGTAGATCGCGGAAAACAGGCTGAACAACGCGCCCGCCACCAGCACATAGTGGAAATGGGCCACCACGTAGTAGCTGGCGTGCAACTGGATGTCCACCGCCGCCACGCTGAGCGTGATGCCGGACAGGCCGCCGATGGTGAACAGCAGGATGAAGCCTATCGAGAACAGCATCGGCGTCTCGAAGCTCATCGCGCCTTCCCACATGGTGGCGATCCAGTTGAACACTTTCACGCCGGTGGGCACCGCGATCAGCATCGTCGCGTACATGAAGAACAGCTGCGCGGTGGCCGCCATGCCGGTGACGAACATGTGGTGCGCCCACACCATGAAGGACAGGATGCCGATGGAGCTGGTGGCGTACACCATCGAGGTATAGCCGAACAGCGGCTTGCGGGCGAAGGTCGGGATCACCTGGCTGACGATGCCGAAAGCCGGCAGCGCCATGATGTAGACCTCGGGGTGGCCGAAGAACCAGAACACATGCTGGTAAAGAATGGGGTCGCCGCCGCCCGCCGCATTGAAGAAGTGAGTGCCGAAATGGCGGTCGGTCAGCACCATGGTCACCGCGCCGGCCAACACCGGCATCACCGCGATGATCAGGTAGGCGGTGATCAGCGAGGCCCAGGCGAACATCGGCATCTTCATCAGCGTCATTCCCGGCGCGCGCAGATTGAGGATGGTGACGATGATGTTGATCGACCCCATGATGGAACTGATGCCGAGGATGTGGATGGCGAAGATGGTCATGTCCATGCCCATGCCCATCTGCGTGGACAGCGGCGCGTACAGCGTCCAGCCGGCCGCGGCCGCGCCGCCCGGCACCGCGAACGACATCAGCAGCAGCAGCGCCGCCGGCGGCAGCAGCCAGAAGCTCCAATTGTTCATCCGCGCGAAAGCCATGTCCGGCGCGCCTATCATCAGCGGCAGCATCCAGTTGGCCATGCCGGTGAAGGCCGGCATGATGGCGCCGAACACCATGATCAGGCCATGCAGCGTGGTCAGCTGATTGAACAGCTCCGGCTGGAAGAAGCGCAGGCCGGGGCTGAACAGCTCGGCGCGGATGCATAGCGCCAGCACGCCGCCGGTCAGGAACATGGTGAACGAGAACCACAAATACATCGTGCCGATGTCCTTGTGATTGGTGGCCATCAGCCAGCGGGCGATGCCATGCGGCTTGCCGTGGTGGGCGCCGCCGGCGTGGGTGGTTTCCGCGATTGCCATGAGGTCCGACTCCTTATGCCGCCTTGCCGCGCGCAGCCTTCACTTCCTTGGGCTGCACGATCTGGCCGGTATGATTGCCCCAGCTGTTGCGCTCGTAGGTGATCACCGCCGCGATGTCGGTATCGGACAATTGCTTGCCCCAGGCCGCCATCGCCGGATTCTTCTTGCCGCCGAACAGCACGATCTCGATGTGGCCGGCCTTGTCGCCGGTGACGATGGGCGAGCCGTCCAGCGCCGGGAAAGTGCCCGGGATGCCCTTGCCGTTGGCCTGGTGACAGGGCACGCAGTTCTGGGCGTAGATTTTCTCGCCGCGCGCCTTCAGGTCCTCCAGCTTCCACACCTTGTTGGGATCG
The DNA here is from genome assembly GCF_021129175.1 of Chromobacterium piscinae. Classification (GTDB taxonomy): domain Bacteria; phylum Pseudomonadota; class Gammaproteobacteria; order Burkholderiales; family Chromobacteriaceae; genus Chromobacterium; species Chromobacterium piscinae. Next base: position 6,364 of record NZ_JAJOHV010000033.1, read on the forward strand.
TCGGCGGCGGCTGCCATCTGCTTGAGCTTGGCCCCGCGCCATTTCTCATAATCGGCCGGCGACTTGGCCTCCACCACGATGGGCATGAAGCCGTGGTCCTTGCCGCACAGCTCCGAGCACTGGCCGCGGTAGACGCCGGGCTTCTCGATCAGCATCCAGCTGTCGCGCAGGAAGCCGGGAATCGCATCCTGCTTGACGCCCAGCTGCGGCACCCACCAGGAATGGATCACATCATTCGCCGTCAGCAGCAGGCGGATCTTGCGGTCGGTCGGCACCACCAGCGGCTCGTCGACTTCCAGCAAGTAGTTGGCAGGCTTCTGGATGGTTCCCTCGATCGCTTCCCTGGGAGTGGCGAGATGGCTGACGTAGCCGAAATTGTCGTCCAGGTAGTCATAGCGCCACTTCCACTGGTAACCAGTGATCTTGATGGTCATGTCCTCGCTGCGCGTGCTCTTCTGCGCCAGCACCGCGCGGGTGGCGGGAACCGCGATGACTACCAAGATCAGCAGCGGCACCACGGTCCAGATGATCTCCACCGTGGTGTTCTCGTGGAATTGCTTGGCCTCGTTGCCAGCCGATTTGCGGTGATGAAAGATGGAATACAGCATCACCAAGAACACCACGGCGAAGATCACGCCGGTGACGATCAGCAGCATGGTGTGCAGATGATATTCAGTGCGCGCCAGTGGGGTGACCGGCTGCTGCAGGTTGAATTCGGCCGCGGCCGCGCTCTGAACGGCCAGCAGCAGGCATAGCGGAATGCGCAAACAAGACATGTTGCCCCCTAGGTCAAGACGACCGACACAATGCACTGCATGCACAAGCACCGGCTTGTCGCCGGCATGTTTTCATCGTAGGAGCAATGTCAAGAAAAACAAGAATGCGTCATGACGCGGCGCAATGCGCGCGGACCGGGGCCATGGACGGCGGCGGCCGCCCATGGGAAGACGCTCAGGCCGCGGGCCGGTAGGGGATTTCCAGCAGCAGCGGAGCCGGAATGTGGCGTTTGAGCGTGGCCAGGTTCTCCGCGTAGGCCGCCTGCGGCGGCTGCGCGCAGTTGGCCACCCAGCCGGCCAGCTCCAGCCCGCTGTCTCGCACCGCCTTCGCCGTCAGCAAGGCGTGGTTGATGCAGCCCAGCCGCATGCCCACCACCAGGATCACCGGCAGCGCCAACGCTTGCGCCATATCGGACATGAACAGGCTGTCGGACAGCGGGGCCAGCCAGCCGCCCGCGCCCTCCACCAGCACGATATCCGCCTGCTCCCGCAAACGCCGGTAATGATCGACGATGCGCGGCAACTCGATTTCCACCCCGGCTTCGCGCGCGGCGATGTGCGGCGACACCGGCGGCAGGAAGCGGTAGGGGTTCATCAGCTCCAGATCAGTCTGCCCGGTAGCCGCGGTGAGCCGCGCCACATCATCGTTCCACCAGCCGCCGTCCGGCAGAATTTCACAACCGGACGCCACCGGCTTCATCGCCAACACGATCTTGCCCTGCTCTCGATACGAACGGATCAGTTCGACGGCGGAATGGGTCTTGCCGATCTCGGTGTCGGTGCCGGTGATGAAATAGCCTTGGCCCATGCTCTCTCCCGATATGGTTGTCCCGCGCCGCGCTCCATGCGGGCCGGGACCGACGTTTTACACTAGGCCGCGCCGATCTTTCAATACTTCCGGCGTCCACTGGCCACGGCCTCCGCTCTCGACGGAAACACACAACCCATCAAGCATAAAGATCAGGTAGCCAGGTCAAGGCCTGTTTGCGCCATGCGAAAATCGCAATTCTCAACTTTTTTAGGAACTCGCCATGAAAGAGAGCGAAGCTTTGGCCGCCTTGGCCGGCATGGGCATCATGGTGCTGGTGGTGGTGGGCGCGCTGGTGCTGGCGGTCAGCATCTTCTATTTCCTGACCTTGCACCAGACGATGAATGCCGTTGGGGAGGAACGCCGCCCGCTAGCCGGCGGCCTGATCTGGCTGGCGCTGATTCCGGGCCTGGGATTGGTCTGGTACATGATCTACATCCTGCTGCTGTCCAGCGCGTTAAGAAAAGAGCTGGCCCAGCGGCAATTGCCGGGCGACGGCGGCTTCGGCATCAGCCTGGCGCTGGTGATCTTGCAGGTGCTGTGCTTCATCCCCTACATCAATCTGTTGGCCGCGATTCCCGCCCTTGCTCTGTGGATTGTCCATTGGGTAAGGATGGCCGGCTACCGCAGATTGCTGCAACCCGCCCAGACAGCGCTGGCGGTATAAACACCGGCGGTCTAGCAGTGGACGCCCGCGATGCCGGTTGCGGGGGCCGCGCCCTCGACGTGCCAACGCCGACCTTGTGGGTCGGCGTCGTGCCGTCGGCCTTTTGGGCGTGGGCGCGATGAGTTCGGCCGGATAGGCCTGCGCAGGATTTCACGCGGGATGGAGTGAAAGCCTTTTGGCTTGGCGGCTCGGGCCGCGGGGCGCAACGACAAGAACGGGATGTAAAACCTTGCCGCCTCCCCGCGGCCACGGACCGCCGCGCCGGGAAACTTCAGTCGGCTCAGACCACGGCCTGAGCGCTCACCTTCTCCTCTACGGTCAGCTTGTTCAGCGCCGACAGATAAGCTTTGGCGCTGGCGACGATGATGTCGGTGTCTGCGCCCTGGCCGTTGACGATGCGGCCGCCGCGCGACAGGCGTACCGTCACCTCGCCCTGGGACTCGGTGCCCTTGGTGATGGCGTTCACCGAATACAGCTCCAGCTCGGCGCCGCTGTCGACCACCGCTTCGATCGCCTTGAACGCCGCGTCCACCGGACCAGAGCCGCTGGACTCGCCGCGCTGCTCTTCTCCGTGCTCGACGAACACGATGCTGGCCAACGGCGGCTCGCCGGTTTCGCTGACCACTTTCAGCGACACCAGCTTGTAGTCCTCGCGCTCGATGTTGACCATCTCGTCGGATACCAGCGCGTGCAAGTCTTCGTCGAAGATCTCGCGCTTCTTGTCGGCCAGCTCCTTGAAGCGGGCGAAGGCGGCGTTCAATGCCTCCTCGCTGTCCAGCACGATGCCCAGCTCGGACAACTTGGTCTTGAACGCGTTGCGACCGGACAATTTGCCCAGGGTCAGGCGGTTGGCGCTCCAGCCCACCGATTCGGCCGACATGATTTCGTAGGTTTCGCGGTGCTTGAGCACGCCGTCCTGGTGGATGCCGGACTCGTGGGCGAAGGCGTTGGCGCCGACGATGGCCTTGTTCGGCTGCACCGGATAGCCGGTGACGGTGGACACCAGCTTGGATGCCGGGACGATCTGGGTAGCGTCGACGCGGCTGTCCACGCCGAACACGTCGCGGCGGGTCTTCACCGCCATCACGATCTCTTCCAGGCTGGCGTTGCCGGCGCGCTCGCCCAGGCCGTTGATGGTGCACTCCACCTGGCGCGCGCCGCCCAGCACCGCCGCCAGGCTGTTGGCCACCGCCATGCCCAGGTCGTTGTGGCAATGGGCGGACCAGACCACCTTGTCGCCGCCCGGGGTGCGGGCGATCAGCTCGCGGAAGAAGGCTTCGGTCAAGCGCGGCACCGCGTAGCCGACGGTGTCCGGCACATTCAGCGTAGTGGCGCCGGCCTTGATCACCTCGCCGAAGATGCGGGCCAGGAAGTCGATGTCGGAACGCAAGGCGTCCTCGGCGGAAAATTCAACGTCGTCAGTGTATTCGCGGGCGATCGTCACCGCCTTCACCGCAGCCGCCACCACCTCGTCCGGGCTCATCCGCAGCTTCTTTTCCATGTGGATCGGGCTGGTGGCGATGAAAGTGTGGATGCGGCCGCGCGCGGCCGGTTTGATCGCTTCGCCGGCGGCGCGCACGTCGCGCTCGTTGGCGCGCGCCAGGCTACAGACGGTGGAGTCCTTGATGGTTTCGGCGATCGCGCGGATAGCGTCGAAATCGCCGGGGCTGGCGGCGGCGAAGCCAGCTTCGATGATGTCCACGCCCAAGCGTTCCAGTTGGCGCGCGATGCGGATCTTCTCTTCCTTGGTCATCGAGGCGCCCGGCGACTGCTCGCCATCGCGCAAGGTGGTGTCGAAAATGTAGAGGCGCTCGCCCATGTCGATAGTTCTCCCTGCCGCCTGGTTCGGCTCTCCGACCAGATAGTCGTTGAAATCAAAGCGCCTGCCCTGTCCTGCGGCCAGCTGCGCCAGCCGGCTCAGCTGGGTCAGCGGCAGGCTGCCGCGTTCTCTCCATTTGTATATCGCTGCGCGGCTCACCGGCTCGTCGGGGAACAGACGGTTCAGTTCGTCGGCCAGATGGCTCGGCCCTCCGAAGTCCGCGACCAGTCGTTCAATATCCACTTGCATCAATGTGCTCCTGCAGCATGTTTTGAATCAGACTACTCAAAAATGAGACATAAGGTCAAATTTGACAGGAAAAATCTGTATCAAATTCGTCACAGTACATGTCCAACTTTATTTTTTAGACAAATTGTAGAATTTAACTGTAAAAAAGGGTGCCCGCAGGCACCTGGACAAACCTTGCCAAGCCTCTAATTTGGCGACCACCAAGGCAGACTGACATGAAACGCCACGCCCCGGCCCTCCAGCCCCTCCGCCATCCGGATGCGGCCGCCCTGCGCCCGCACCGCCTGCCAAACAATGGCGAGCCCCAGGCCGGAACCCGGAGTAGATGCCGCCTTGCCCCGGTAAAAGCGCTCGAACAGATGCTGTCTGTCCTCGGCGGCGATGCCAGGCCCGTCATCCGCCACCGCCAACTCGATTCGTCCATCTACGGCGGCAAGGCGCACCCGGACGCGACCGCCGGCGCGGCCATACGCCACCGCATTGGACAGTAAATTGTCCACAATCGAGAGGAAGGAAACCAAGGCCAGGCTGGCCAGCAAGCCATCTGGCGAGTCCAGCTCCAGCTCCATGCCCTTTTCTTCCGCCCGCGGCGACAAGCCGATCAAGGCATTGCGCGTCACCTCGACCAGATCAACCTGTTGCCGGCGCTCGCTCTCCGCGCCTTCCAGCGCCGCCAGCCGCAACAGCTGCTGCACCAAATGGGAATGGCGGGCCACCGCCTGCTCCAAAGCGGCTAGGTTTTGCTGCCTGGCTTCGGCATCCTCCTCGCGGGCCAAGGCATGCGCTTGCGTGGAAATCACCGCCAACGGCGTGCGCATTTCATGGGCGGCGTCCTGCACGATGGCGCGTTCGCGAGCGATGCTGTCGCGACTGCGCCTGAGCAACTGGTCCAGCGCCAGGACAATCGGCTTCAACTCCCGATAAGGCAAGCGCATGGACAAGGGAGAAAAATCATCGGAGGCGCGATGGTTCAGGTAATCGGCCAAGCGCCTCAGCGGCAGCAAGCCGCGCGAAATGGCAAACCACAGCGGCAGCAGGGTGAACGAAAAGGAGATGGCCAGGGGCGCGATAAATTGCTTAGTGAGGAAAGGCAGCACTTCCTCATCAGGAATCACCGGCTCGAACAAAGTCAAATATCCAGCAGGATAGAGACGCTCCTCCACTCGATACGCTTTTCCTTGCAGCTGCACCACGCCCTTATTCAAATCGCGCGCCGGCAGCGCGATGGCTGGGACGCCCGGCGAAGCATAGATCCGCTCACCTTGCCGCGTGCGCGCGGAAATCAACAAATCGCCCGGGTAATCGACCTCGACCTTGGAAGCCACATTGATGCGCCGCGATGCGTTGAACAAGCGATCCGCCGTCTCCAAGGCTTGCCGATTGCGCTCCATTCTGTCAGGCGACAGCGTCACGGAAATCAGATCGGCCACTTTCCACAAAACTTGGCGGCGGGATTCCGATGACCTCGACTCCTGATATTCCCGCCCGACCAGCGCGAGCCATATCAAGGCGAAAGCCAGCAACAAAGCCAGCAACACCCGCCTCGTCAGCGACGGCGCCAAACCGTCCGCCAGCCGCTTAAACCACATATTGATAGCCCACGCCGCGTACGGTGCGGATGCGTTCGGCGCCGATCTTGCGGCGCAAATTGGACAAGTGCACCTCTATCGTCGCGCCATCGACAATATCGCCAAGCGGCTCCAGGCGTTGCCCCAGCACCGTTTTCGACACGATGCGGCCAGGATCGCGCGCCAGTTCCACCAGCAAGCGGAATTCGCGAGGCGACAAGTCCAACGCCAGTCCGTCCAGCCAAGCCAAATGCACGCGGGGTTTAAGACTCAGCGCGCCCAGGCTCCAGACTTCGCTGGCCTGGCGGGCGCTGCGGCGGCATACCGCCCGCACTCTCGACACCATTTCCGACACCGCGAACGGCTTGCACAGATAATCATCAGCGCCATCGTCCAAACCCGCCAATTTATCGTTCAAATCAGCGCTGGCCGTGATCATGATCACCGGCACGGCGATCTGCCTGGCCCGCCAGGCGCGCAACAATGCCAAGCCGCTGCCGTCCGGCAGGCCCAAGTCCAGCAATACGCAATCGAACCGGTCCGGCTCGAACAGGGCGTCCGCATCCGCCAACTGGCGCACCCATTCGGTCGTCACCGCTTCGGCTTTCAATGCGGCCTGCAAAGCCCGCCCCAGGTCCAAGTCATCCTCAACAATCAATAGATGCATTTTCGTTTTCACCGCGACCATCTTTGGCTTAGCAAAAGGTTGGCATACGCATACTTACACCATGCAAACGGGATGCCCTCTCTTTGCGCTAGCCATGGAGTATATGGTCGCGCGCTCAAGACAGACAATCGGCTTGGCCATCCAACGCCAGGGTGAATTGCCCGCCCGGCGACCCGCTCTTTTCACTCCATCCAAAGGAATATCCGATGAAACATCATGCCGTATTGATACTGCTCGCACCTTTGCTGGCAGTCGCCGCAGAGAATGAACAAGACGGTTTCTCCGGGACCTTCCAGTTAGGCGTCAGCCACTATCAACTGGCCAGCAATTTCCTCAAGGCGCCGAACGATGGCCGCCCCAGCGCCACCAGCCTGACGCAATCGCCGGCTTCGCAATCCGGCACCGCCCCCCTGTTCGACGGCGAATGGAGCTATGGCTTCGCCGGCACAGGCACCCGGCTCTTCATATCGCCTTCCAATACCAGCACGTTTGCTGCGGGAGGCGGCATGCAGTTCGGAGTGCGCCAGCAACTGCCGCAAGCCGGCGCGGTGTCGGCAGCACTGACTTATGGCCAGAGCGAGGTCTGGCTGGACCCCTATGCTTTGAATGTCGCCCGCCAGGACGGCAAGCTGAAAAGCGCCGGCCTGGCGCTGGGTTGGTCGAACATACTGAATACGCCGTTCAGCGCCAACTTCAGCTACTCCAGGCAAAAGCTAGACAATGAGCGGAGCGGACAGGCGCAAGGCTTGACGCTGGCCAATCAAGCCCTACTGCAGCGCAATGGCAACAACTACGGCGTCCAAGCCGCTTATGCTTGGAAATTGGACAGCCAGGGCGCGCATACGTTGTCCCCCGGCCTGATATACGCGCGCGCGGATCTGGACGGCAAGGCGATGAGCACCCGACGCTACGGGGTGCAATTGGCTTACGCCTATCAAGGCGCGGACTGGGACGCCACGACCTCACTCCTCGCGCTTCGCACCCGCTATCAAGCCGGCAATCCGGTTTTCGCCGGCCAGAAAGCGGATAGCCGCAACGCTTTGCTCAGCCTGGGCCTGACCCGGAAAAACCTGTTCGGCGCCAAAGCCTGGTCCGCCTTTCTCAGCGGCAACTATGGCCGCTCCAACTCGGACCTCGCTTATTTCAACGAGCATATCCGGGAGGTGTCCATCGGCATGGGCTACCATTTCTGATCCAGCCGAAACGCGCGGCTATCGTCGCCAAGGCGCACACTGGCGGCCCGCCATTCAGCGCAGCGCCAGATGGCTGCGGCGCTTTCTGTCGCGCGCTCGGCCATCAGGGAAAATCGGCATGGCCCGCGCGAAAGCGCCGCGCCCTCGGCAGACGGCGGGCCAGCCTCGCTTAGCTGCGATATAATGGGCGGTTAAACTCATCATCAGGAAATGCCCGTGTCCGAGCGCCTGTTCGTGCTGTCTCAACATATCCTGCCCAAACTGGCGCTGACCCGGCTGGCAGGCTGCTTCGCCGGCTGGAAGGGCGGCGGCTTCACCACGGCCGCCATCCGCCGTTTCATCGCCCGCTACCACGTAGACATGAGCGAAGCCGCCAACAGCGACCCGGCCGCCTACGCCACCTTCAACGACTTCTTCACCCGCGCGCTGCGGCCCGGCGCGCGGCCGCTGGCCGACGCCCGCCTGGTTTGCCCGGTGGACGGCGCGGTCAGCCAGCTGGGCTCTATAGACAGCGGCCGCATTTTCCAGGCCAAGGGCCGCGACTACAGCGCCGCGGCGCTGCTGGCTGGCGACGCCGAGCTGGCCGCCCGCTTCGCCGACGGCCACTTCGCCACCATCTACCTCAGCCCGCGCGATTACCATCGCATCCACATGCCCTGCGCCGGCAAGCTGATGGAAATGACTTACGTTCCCGGCGAGCTGTACTCGGTGAACCCCGCCACCGCCCGCGGCGTGGACCGGCTGTTCGCGCGCAACGAGCGCGTGGTGTGCGTGTTCGAGGACGAGCAAGGGCAACCGTTCGCGATGGTGCTGGTGGGTGCCACCATCGTCGGCAGCATGGCCACCGTCTGGCATGGCGTGATCAACCCGCCGCGCCGGCCGGCCGTGGAAAAATGGGATTACCGCGGCCAGGACATCCGTCTGGCCAAGGGCGAGGAAATGGGCCGCTTCCTGCTTGGCTCCACCGTGGTGCTGCTGTATCCGGCCGGCCCGCTGAAGTTCAATCCTCAATGGCAGGCCGCCAGCCCGGTGCGGCTGGGCGAGGCGATGGCGTCGTAAAGCCGCGCCGCGGATTAGAACGCAAAACGGCTGTCCTTGGTACGCAGCGCCCACTGCGATACCGACAGCCGTTTGTCCAAGCCGCGCCAGCCACAAGGCCGACAGAAGCTAGGCGAAGCGATGCCTTAGCTTACTCGCACTTGCACTGCAGCGTGACCTTGTAGTCCTCATCCCCGCCGCGGGAAACAATGCCCAGCGTGCCCAGCTTGAGCACGATGTCCGCGGCGGTTTTCGCCGCCTTCATCACCTCGCCGTCTCCCTGGTCTTTGGACTCTTCCTTCCGATCCAGGATGACCAGCTTCTTGTCCTGCTTCTTGCAAACCTCGCCAGCCTTGCCGACCGCGTTCTCCACCGCATCCTTGTATGAAGCCGCGGTGGCCACCGCAGTGAAGCTGCCTTCCTGCTGCGGCAGGATCGTGGCTTTAAAAGACGAGCATGCCGACAACCCTGCGACGACACCCACCAACAACGGCAAACAGATTCTGTGTTTCATGAATTTATCTTGGTTTTCAACAGCTTTTCAGCAGTAGATCAATTACTCGGAATCTACAATATTAATGAAAACTAACATTTACTACAAAGTTTATTTATAAGCTTATTTCTTTATGTTATTTGCGTGGAAAAGCCGGGCTTGCGCCCGGCTTCGTCATCGAAAACAGAACGTTGGCCGATCAGTTCTTGGACTGGTCCACCAGCTTGTTCTTGGCGATCCACGGCATCATCGCGCGCAGCTCGGCGCCGACCTTCTCGATCGGGTGGGCGGCGGTCAGGCGGCGGCGGGCCGTCATGGCCGGGTAGTTGGTCTTGCCCTCCAGGATGAACATCTTGGCGTATTCGCCGCTCTGAATGCGGTACAGCGCCTTCTTCATCGCTTCCTTGGTGGCGGAAGTCACCACTTCCGGGCCGGTCACGTACTCGCCGTACTCGGCGTTATTGGAGATCGAGTAGTTCATGTTGGCGATGCCGCCTTCGTACATCAGGTCGACGATCAGCTTCAGCTCGTGCAGGCACTCGAAGTAGGCCATTTCCGGCGCGTAGCCGGCTTCCACCAGCGTTTCGAAGCCGGCCTTGACCAGCTCGACGGCGCCGCCGCACAGCACGGCCTGCTCGCCGAACAGGTCGGTCTCGGTTTCCTCGCGGAAGTTGGTCTCAATCACGCCGCCCTTGGTGCCGCCGTTGGCCGCGGCATAGGACAGGGCCACGTCGCGCGCCTTGCCGGACTTGTCCTGGTAAACGGCGATCAGGGTCGGCACGCCGCCGCCCTTCAGGTATTCGGAGCGCACGGTGTGGCCCGGGCCTTTCGGCGCCACCATGATCACGTCGACGTCAGCCGGCGGCACGATCTGGTTGTAATGGATGTTGAAGCCGTGGGCGAAGGCCAGCGCCGCGCCCTTCTTCAGATTGGGCGCGATGTCCTTGTGATAGACGTCCGGCTGGGATTCGTCCGGCAGCAGGATCATCACCACATCGGCCTTCTTCACCGCCTCGGCCACTTCCTTGACCTTGTGGCCGGCCGCTTCGGCCTTCTTCCACGACGCGCCGTCCTTGCGCAGGCCGACGATGACGTCGACGCCCGACTCCTTCAGGTTCTGCGCATGGGCATGGCCCTGCGAGCCGTAGCCGATGATGGCCACTTTCTTGCCCTTGATGATGGAGAGGTCGGCGTCTTTGTCGTAATAAACTTTCATTTCTTTATCCTTGGTATTTGATTTGCTAAGGGACTTGCTGCCCTGCTCAGATTTTCAGAACCCGTTCGCCTCGACCGATGCCGGATGCGCCGGTACGGACCGTTTCCAGGATCACTGTGCGGTCCACCGCCTCGATAAAGGCGCCGAGCTTGTCGCTCGTACCGGTCAGCTCGATGGTGTAAGTCTTTTCCGTCACGTCGATGATGCGTCCGCGGAAGATGTCGGCCATCCGCTTCATCTCCTCGCGGTCCTTGCCTACGGCGCGGACCTTGATCAGCATCATCTCGCGTTCGATGTGCTCGGATTCGTTGAGGTCTATCACCTTGACCACCTCGATCAGCTTGTTGAGCTGCTTGGTGATCTGCTCGATGACTTCGTCGGAACCGTGGGTGACGATGGTCATCCGCGACAATGTCGGGTCCTCGGTGGTGGACACTGTCAGCGAATCGATGTTGTAGGCGCGGGCCGAAAACAGCCCGACGACGCGCGACAGCGCGCCCGCCTCGTTTTCCAAAAGTATGGATAGGATGTGTCGCATGCCGGCCGCCTTAGCACATATTGCCGTAGTCACGGTTGTTCTCGAAAGGCACCTGCTGGATGGCGCGCATATGCGGCGGCAGGTCCATCTGATCCAAGCCCTTGCCGTTCTGGATCATCGGGAACACGTTCTCCGACTGGTCGGTGCGGAAGTCCAGGAACACCAGGCGCTCCTTCAGCTTGTCGCTGAACGCCTCGCGCAGCACCGGCTCCACGTCGGCCGGGTTCTCCACCTTGAAGCCGATATGGCCGTAGGCCTCGGCGATCTTGACGAAGTCCGGCAGCGCGTCCATATAGGACTCGGAGTAGCGGGTGCCGTAGAAGAACTCCTGCCACTGGCGCACCATGCCCAGATAGCGGTTGTTCAGCGCCACCACCTTCACCGGCGTGTGGTACTGCTTGGCGGTGGACAGCTCCTGGATGTTCATCTGGATCGAGCCCTCGCCGGTGATGCAGGCCACCTGGGCGTTGGGGTTGGCCAGCTGCGCGCCGATGGCCGCCGGCAGGCCGAAGCCCATGGTGCCGAGGCCGCCGGAATTCAGCCATTGCTTGGGCCGGTCGAACTTGTAGTACTGCGCCGCCCACATCTGGTGCTGGCCGACGTCGGAGGTGACGATGGCCTGGCCGCCGGTGATGTCATACAGCGTCTCTACCACCATCTGCGGCTTGATCAGCTCGTCGGACGGCGTATACAGCAGGCAGTCGTGTCCGCGCCATTCCTCGATCTGCTTCCACCACTGGTTCAGCGCCGCGCCGTCCGGCTTCTGGCCGGATTGCTTGAGCTGGTCCAGCATCTCGCGCAGCACCAGCTTGACGTCGCCGACGATGGGTATGTCGGCCTTGACGCGCTTGGAGATCGACGACGGATCGACATCGATGTGGATGATCTTCTTGGCCTGGCCGAGGAAATGCGACGGCACGCTGATCACGCGGTCGTCGAAGCGCGCGCCCACGGCGATCAGCACGTCGCAGTACTGCATCGCCATATTGGCTTCGTAGGTGCCGTGCATGCCCAGCATGCCCAGGAACTGGCGGTCCGAGCCCGGATAAGCGCCCAGGCCCATCAGGGTGTTGGTGCACGGCAGGTTCAGGGACCGCACCAGCTCGGTCACTTCGGCCTCGGCGCGGCCCTGCACCGCTCCGCCGCCGACATAGATATAAGGACGCTTGGCCTCAAGCAGCAGGTTCACCGCTTTCTTGATCTGTCCGCTATGCCCGCGGGTGGCCGGCACGTAAGAGCGGATGTGCACGCTGTCCGGATAGCGGAACTCGGCGCGCGCCTGGGTAATGTCCTTGGGGATATCCACCACCACCGGGCCGGGACGGCCGCTCATGGCGATGTAGAACGCCTTCTTGATGGTCGCGGCGATCTCGTTCACGTCCTTGACCAGGAAGTTGTGCTTCACACAGGGACGGGTGATGCCCACCATGTCCACTTCCTGGAACGCGTCCAGGCCGATTGCCGGAGAAGGCACCTGGCCCGAGATCACCACCATCGGGATGGAGTCCATGTAGGCGGTGGCGATGCCGGTCACGGCATTGGTCGCGCCGGGACCGGAGGTCACCAGCGCCACGCCTACCTTGTCGCTGGAGCGGGAATAGGCGTCGGCGGCGTGGACGGCCGCCTGTTCATGCCTCACCAGCACATGTTTGAATTTGTCCTGTCGGAAGATGGCATCGTAGATTTCCAGTACTGCGCCCCCTGGGTAGCCGAAGACAAATTCGACCCCCTCTTCCTGCAGGCAGCGGACTACTATTTCGGCGCCCGATATCTGCATATCGCCTCTATTTCGTGTTGATTTCATCCCGTTTGCTCAAAGACCTTAGCTTATTGCTCAAAGTACGGTCAAGTGATTTTGTGCAGGTGCAAAATACCGCTAAGCCACGGTTATTTCAGAAGAAAAACTGCCACTAGCCTAGTGAATCATGCTCTGCTACCATCTTTGGTTGGCATCAACCTGAAATGCACAGATGGCAAGCCGCAAGGAAATGGCCGACTTCCTCGAGTCGGTAGAGAAGCGCGCCTTCAAGCAGGCGCTGTACGCGGTTCGGCATGAAGACAATGCGCTCGACATCGTGCAAGACTCGATGATGAAGCTGGCCGACCGCTACGCGCACGCGCCCGCGCACGAGCTGCCGCTGATCTTCCAGCGCATCTTGCAGAACACCATCCGCGACCACTACCGGCGCAGCAAGGTGCGCAGCTTCGTCAGCACGCTGCTGTCGTCGCTGATCCCCACCCACGCCGAAGACGACTCCCTCGACCCGCTCGAAACGCTGGATGTCGCCGCCGACGAGGCGCACACCAATCCGGAGCAGTGGTACCAACGCAAGGAAGTGGCGCTGATGATAGACGCGTCGCTGCAACTACTGCCCGCCCGTCAACGCGAAGCGTTTCTGCTGCGTTACTGGGAAGGACTGGATGTTGCCGAAACCGCTCTGGTCATGGGTTGCTCCGAGGGCAGCGTGAAAACGCACTGCTCGCGCGCCAACCACACCCTGGCGGCCATTCTTGCGCAGAAGGGAGTTTTGCTATGAAACACACCAATGACGGGCAGGGGGACCATTTGCCCGTCCATATCGCCCGCATACTGGACAATCCCCATTCCGATCCGACGCCCCGGCAGCTTGCCCGCCTGAGGGACGCTCGATCCGCCGCGATGCGCCGCTTCGAACAGCGCGCCGCCGAAAACTGCGGCCTGCAGGAGAAAATCCTGCTCTGGGCGCAACGCCACACCCTGCTGTTGAAGCGCGGCAGCGCCGCTCTGGGCTTCGCCGTCGTCACCGGCGTCGGCCTGATGCTGGTGGAAGGCCTGATGGCCGAAACCGACGCGGTGGACGCCACCGTGCTGTCCCAGGACCTGCCGCTGGATTCCTTGCTGGAGCCGCATTTCAGCCGGGGGTTGCATGAATAAGGCCGGATGGCTGGCCAAGGCTGTCTGCCTGGCCGGCCTGCTGATTCCCAACTTCGTCCACTCCTCCCCCCTGGCGGATCCGCGCTGGGAACAACTGAACAGCGAGCAGCAGCAGGTGCTGGCGCCGCTGGCCGCCGACTGGAACCGCTACGCGCCCGACAAGAAGCAGGATCTGCTGACCATCGTTCCGCGCTTCTCCGAGCTGACATCCGGCCAACAGCAGCGGCTGCAACGCCGGCTGAAGGCCTGGACCGAGCTGAGCGAACCCCAGCGCGACGAAATCCGCGCCAACTGGAAAAAACTGCAGCAACTGCCTCCCGCCCAGCGCGAACAGGCGCTGAGCCGGCTGCGCTCGCGCGACGCCAAACCACTCGCCCCCTCCCCATGACCGATAACGCCACTCCCAGCCTCGCCCGCTGCCTGGCCAGCCTGTTCTATGAATCGCTGCTGATCGTCGCCATGCTGCTGATCACCAGCGCCGCGATCACGCCGCTGCAACTGGCGCTGGGCCAGGATTCCTGGCTGCTGCACAGCCTGATCCAGCTGACCGCCGCCAGCGTGCTGTTCGCCTACTTCGGCTACTGCTGGACCCGCGGCGGCCAGACCGCCGCGATGAAAACCTGGCACATCCGGCTGGTGACCGCCGATGGCCGGCTGCTGAACTGGCAGCAATCGCTGATGCGCTTCATCGTCGCGGCGATGCTGTTCGTCGGCCTGCCGGTGATCTCCTACCTAGGCTGGCAGCGCAGCTACGGCGACCATCCGGCGGCGAAATGGCTGGCGCTGGTCTGGTGGCTGCTGCCTTTCCTGGCCCGCTATTACGACAAGGACCGCCGCCACCTGCACGACCGCCTGTCCGGCACCCGGCTGGAGCTGCTGCCCAAGCCCCCGCGCGGCGGGAAGTAAGCGCGGCAGAGCCGCGCCGCCGGTGCTGCATGCATTGGCACGCGCGGCCTCGAACGCACGCCGATGCTTGTCAACCACGCAGTTGCGGCAGATCCTCGGAAAATTCCAACAGCGCGTCCAGCACCGCGCGCACCCGCGCCGGCAAGGCGCGCCGCTCCGGCCACACGGCGTAGACCGGCCGGGTGGCGATTTCCCATTCTTCCAGCACCCGGACCAGACGGCCGTCCGCCAGCTGCCGATGGCAGATGCTGAGCGGGCTGACCGCGATGCCGGCGCCGCCCTCGGCCAGCCGGCGCGTCAGCAGCATGTCGTTGGCCAGCAGGCCCGGCTCGGCCGGCCAAGCGGCCTCCTCGCCGCTGTCCCGGCGCCGCAGCTTCCAGCGCTCGAACGGCTCGGCCAGCAGCAAACGATGCGCGGCCAGGTCCGCTGGCCGCTCGGGCGCGCCATGCGCGGCCAGATAGGCGGGCGATGCCGTCAAGATGGTGCGCACCTCGCCCAGCCTGCGCTGCCGCAGCGAGGCGTCCGATTGCTCGCCCACCCGCAAGGCCAGATCGGCCATGCCGCTGTATAAATCGTCCAGGCTGTTGCTCAGCTTCAACTCCAGTCGGAGCCGCGGATGCTCACGCAGCAGGCTAGCCCACACCGGCACCAGCATGTCGTTGGCCATGCTCAGCGGCGCCAGCAGCCTTACTACCCCCTCCACCCGGTTCAAGGTCCCGTCCAGCGACGCCGTCTCCTGCCGCAACGCCGCCAGCAGCGGCTTGCAGCGCTCGTAGTACTGCCAGCCCTCATTGGTCGGCGCCAGCCGGCGCGCGCTGCGGCTCAGCAGCTTGCAGCCCAGCCGCGCCTCCAGCGCCTGCAGGCGACGCGTCAGCGTCGGGGCCGGCATCCGCAGCCGGCCGGCCGCCGCGCTGAGGCTGCCGGCGTCCACGATCGCCACGAACAAGTCCAGATCATCCAGCATGATTGCAAAAATGGAATTTGAAATTGATTCTTTGATTCTATTTTCATAATGCGCTTTTGACTAGACTCGTCTCATCGCTAACCCGAATGGAGCGCGCCATGAGCCCCGCCCTGCGCCAACGCCTGCTGTTCTCTTCGCTGATGTCGGCGGCGATGTCCCTGGTGATGACTGCCTGGTTCACCGCCCTGAATCATGGACTTCATTCGGGCTTTGCCGGCTGGTGGCTGCTCGCCTTCGCCGAAGCCTGGCCCGTGGCGCTGGGCTCGGTGCTGCTGCTGGCGCCGGCCGTGCAGAAACTGACCCTGCGCCTGCTGAACAGGCGCGGCCCTGCCGCCGGCAGCCAGCCGGCGCTGAAACCGAGAGGATGAAATCATGAGAATCGACTATGCCCAGCTGTCGCCCAAGGCCTACCAGGGGCTGCTCGCCTGCAAGAACGCGCTGGCGGAAAGCAGCCTGGGGCTGCCGCTGATCGAGCTGGCCTACCTGCGCGTTGCTCAGCTCAACGGCTGCGCCTTCTGCCTGAAACTGCATAGCCAGGCGCTGCGCCGCCGCGGCGAAAGCCAGGAAAAACTGGACATGCTGGCTGGATGGGACGTGGCGGACTCGCTGAGCCCGCGCGAGGCGGCCGCCATCGCCTGGACCGAAGCGGTGACCCGGATAGGCGAAACCCGCGCGCCGGACAGCGTTTTCCAGCCGCTGCGCGAGCATTTCAGCGACGCGGAAATCGCCGACCTGACGCTGGCCATCGCTCTGATGAACGCCTTCACCCGAGTGGCGGTGGCGGTGAGACAGTAAGCGTCTGTCGCGCCGGGTCCGGCGAAACCACGGGCGTATCCGGACCCGATCAACTTATGCACAGAAATGGAAATAAACCGGAGTTATCCACAGCAAGCGGATTCACCCGCCGCCACTCAGGCGGAACGCCCGGACTTGCGGTATACCCGCTTGCCCGCGGCATAGGTGGCGGCGACCGCGCGATCGTCGCCCAGCATCATCTGCACGAACAGCGCCTCGGACAGGTCGCGGACATGGCGCATGCGGAAGTCCAGCAGCGGGGTGGAGCGCAGGTCCAACACCGCCAGATCGGCCTCCATGCCGGCTTCGATGCCGCCCACCTTGTCCGCGATGCCCAGCGCCTCCGCGCCGCCGCGGGTGGCCAGATAGAAAGCCTGGGCCGCGGTCAGCGGCTTGCCATGGGTCTGCGACGCCATGTAGGCGGCGTTCATCGTCTGCAGCATCGAGAAACTGGTGCCGGCGCCCAGATCGGTGCCCAGCCCCAACTTGACCGGTTTCTCCGCCTCGACGCAGCGGCGCAGGTTCAGGCTGCCGGAACCGAGAAAGAAATTGGACGTCGGGCAATGCGCCAGCGAGGCGCCGCTGTCATGCAGCATTTCCAGCTCCGCATCAGACAGATGCACCCCGTGGCCGTAGATCGCGCGCGGCCGCAGCAGGCCGTAGCGCTGGTAGACGCCGGCGTAATCGCGGCAGCTGGGGAACAGCTGGCGAACCCAGGCGATCTCGTCCAGGTTCTCGGAAATATGCGATTGGATGGCGATATCGGGAAACTCCGCCGCCAGCGCCCCCAGCATTTCCAGCTGGCCGTGGCTGGAGGTCGGCGCGAAGCGCGGCGTGATCACGTACTCGGCGCGCCCCTTGCCGTGCCAGCGTTCGATCAGCGCGCGCGACTCCTCGTACGCGGTCAGCGGCGTGTCCAGCAGCGCGGCCGGCGCGTTGCGGTCCATGCACACCTTGCCGGCCAGGATGCGCAGATCGTGGCGCGATGCCTCTTCGAACAACGCGTCCACCGACGCCGCGTGGACGGTGCCGAACACGCAGCCGGTGGTGACGCCGTTGCGCAGCTGTTCGCCGAGAAACACCCGCGCCACTTCGCGCGCGTGGTCCGCGTCGCCAAAGCCTTGCTCGGTGACGAAGGTGTAATGGTTCAACCAGTCCAGCAACTGTTCGCCGAAGGCGGCCATCATCTCGGTTTGCGGATAATGGACGTGGCAATCGATGAAGCCCGGTAGGATCAGGTGGTCGGGATAGTGCTCTATCCGCGCGTCCGGCGGCAGCGACGGCAACAGCTCATCCGCCGGGCCCCAGGCCGCGATGCGTCCGTTTTCCATCACCACCAGCGCGTCGCGCTGGAACACCAGGCTGTCGCGCTCGGCCTCCCAGAACGGATTGCCCCGGAAAGTCAGCACATCGCCGCGTACCGCTGTTTTCACACTCTGCTCCCGCCGCGCTGTGCGGCCTTCGCGCCGGGCAGAGATTGCTGAGCCCGACAATTATCTTCATATAAAGAATCTTTATGTGTAAATATAGCTTCGTTCCCTCCCCGAAGCAAGTTCGCCCTGGATAAACGGCCAGTGCCTGATGCGCGGCAATTGTCTTTAGATGAAGATAGTATATTTTTAAGTCGTGATACTCTTGCGCCCGACCGGATTTGCCGCATTTACCTTTGCTCAGGAACCCGCAGCATGCAGCACGCACCCGACCAGATTGACCGCATCGTCGCCCTTTGGAACGAAGTCCGCCCCGACCTGGACACCTCAGCCACCCAGGTCATCGGCCGCATTGTGCGGATGGAGTACTTCATCACCCGCCGGGTATTGCAGGATTTGGCCCGCCATAATCTCAATGTAGGCGAATTCGACGTGCTGGCGGCGCTGCGCCGCGGCGGCGAACCCTACCAGCTGTCGCCCAACCAGCTGCAAGGCATGGTGCTGATCTCCTCCGGCGCGCTGACCAACCGCATCAACCGGCTGGAAGAAGCCGCCCTGGTCAGCCGCTCTCCCGATCCCGACGACCGCCGCGGCGTGATCGTCACGCTGACGCCCAAGGGCCTGCAGGTGATCGAAGACGCCGCCGGCCACCACCTTGCCGCCGAGGCCGAGCTGATCGAGATGCTGGACGCCGATGAGCGCCAGACCCTGTCCCGCTTGCTGAAAAAGATGCTGCAGGCGCAGGAAGACTGATCGCTGAACAGGCCGCCCCCGGGCGGCCTTTGTTTTGCCCGTCGCACGACAAAGAGGCGCAATCCCGCAACGGCCTTTCCCCTGAGCTGCTGGGAAACGCCCGAGGCAAGGCGCGCCGACGCAGACAGTGCCCGTTGCACGACAAGGAGGCGCAACGCCGCATCGAGCGTTTTCCAGCCGCTCAGCCGAAAAGCAGCGCGCAATTGGCGGCCAATATCAGCCAGAACAATCCCCAGCCGCAGACGACTACCCAGCGCGGCGCGGCGTGCGCGCCCATCAACGTTTCATCCCCCGTCATCCGCAGCAACGGCCACATCGCCAGCGGCAGTTGCAGGCTCAACACCACCTGGCTCCACACCAGCAGCGGCCCCACCGCCTGCTCGCCCAGCCACGCGATGCCGGCCGCCGCCGGCAGCAGGGCCAGCGCGCGGGTGATCAGCCGCCGCTGGTAGCAGGGGATGCGGATCTTGAGGAAGCCATCCATGATCACCTGGCCGGCGACGGTGCCGGTCAAGGTGGCGCTCTGCCCGGCCGCCAGCAGCGCGACGCCGAACAGCAGCGCCGCCAGCGAGCCGGCCAGCGGACGGATCAGCTCGTGCGCGTCGGCGATGTCGGCCACCGCGATATGGCCCGCGGCGTGAAAGGCGCTGCCCGCCAGCACCAAGATGGCGCCGTTGACCAGCATCGCCAGCAACAGCGAGCCTATGGTGTCGATCCGGCACAGCAGCAGCGTCTGCCACAGCGCGCCGTCCCCGCCGCCGTCCACCCGCCGGGTCTGCACCACCGACGAGTGCAGATAGAGGTTGTGCGGCATGATGGTGGCGCCGACGATGCCCAGCGCCAGCACCACAGCTTTGTCCATGCCCTGCGCCGGCAAGCTGGGCGCCAGGCCCGCCGCCACCGCCGGCCAATGGGTGTCCAACAGCGCCAACTGCGCCAGGAAGCACAGCGTGATGGTGGCGATCAGCCCCAGCACGATGGCCTCCAGCTGGCGGAAGCCACGCCCCTTCAGCCCCAGCACGATTAGCGTGTCGAACGCGGTCAACCCCACGCCCCACAGCAGCGGCACGCCGAACAGCAGCTTGAACGCCAAGGCGCAGCCCAGCACTTCGGCGACGTCGCAGGCGATGATGGACACTTCGGCGCTCAGCCAGTGGAGCAAGCGGCCGGCGCGGCCGTAGCGCGCGGCGCTGGCCTGCGCCAGATCCATACCGGTCACCAGCCCCAGCCGCGCCGCCAGCATCTGCAGCAGCATCGCGGCGACGCCGGACAGCATCACCACCCACAGCAGCTGATAGCCGAAGCGCGAGCCGGCCTCGATGTCGGTCGCCCAGTTGCCCGGGTCCATATAGCCGACGGCGACCAGCAAGCCGGGGCCGGCGAAGCGGCGCAAGCGCTGGCCGAAGGAAGCGTTCGGGTCTATGCGCACGCTGCCGTTGACCTCGGATGGGCAGAACGGCGCGGTGGCGGTGCGGGGAAGGGAGAACATGGCGGCCGGAAGGAGTCAGTCCACCGGCAGCATAGCGCGGATCAGCGGGGGCGCGGAAGGCTGTCGCCGGCCATCTTCAATGATGGCGGCGCGGTCCACGCCCAGCGGCGCTTCCAGGCGCCGACCACCAGATCGGGGTAGTCCGGCTTGCCCAGGCTGCCGTTGTAGCGGCCCAGCGCGCGGTACAGATCGCCGCGCTCGATGTCGAGATAGTGGCGCAGGATGGTGCAGCCGTAGCGCAGATTGGTGCTGAGGTCGAACAGATTATGCTGCGGCGTGCCGATGTGGCGCGGCCAGAACGGCATCACCTGCATCAGGCCGCGCGCGCCGGCGCCGGAGATCGCGTACTTGTTGAAGCCGCTTTCCACCTGGATCAGGCCCAGCACCAACTGCGGATCGAGCCCGGCGCGGGTGGATTCATACTGGATGGCGGTAAGCAGGCGCTCGCGCATCCAGGCATCGGGAATCTTCTTCTGCAGCCGCGTCGACATCTCCGCCAGCCAGGCCTGGCCCTGCCGCGGGTCGTCGAACACCAGCCGGGGCGCGTTGACGTCGGAGATCGAGCGGCTCATCGCCGAGGCGACGTTGGCCGACAGCGCCTCCTCCTTCTGCGCGCCGGCCCATGCCGGCGCATGCGCCAGCACAAGGCAGAACGGCAGTAGAAAAAGGAGGCGCGTCTTCATCAGGCCAGCTTGGAGAGGACATGCTCCAGAATAGCATCGGCGGCGACGGCGGTGGCTTCGCTGTCGCGGCGGTGCTGGTACTCGACCTTGCCTTCCTTCAGGCCGCGGTCGCCGATGGTGACGCGGTGCGGCGCGCCGATCAGCTCCCAGTCGGCGAACATCGCGCCCGGGCGCTCGCCGCGGTCGTCGAGGATGGCGTCCACGCCCTTGGCCAGCAGTTCGGCGTGCAGCTTGTCGGCGGCTTCCTTCACCGCTTCGGAGCGGTCGTAGCCCACCGGGCACACCGCCACCGCGAACGGGGCGATGGAATCGGGCCAGATCATGCCCTTGTCGTCGTAGTTCTGCTCGATGGCGGCGCCCAGGATGCGGGTCACGCCGATGCCGTAGCAACCCATCTCGAACGGTTTCGGCTTGCCGTCTTCGTCCAGGAAGGTGGCGTTCATCGCGGCGGAATACTTGGTGCCCAGGTAGAACACGTGGCCGACCTCGATGCCGCGCTGGATCGCCAGCGCGCCCTGGCCGTCCGGCGACGGGTCGCCTTCCACCACGTTGCGGATGTCGAACACTTCCGGCTCGGCGCAATCGCGGCCGAAGTTGGCGCCGGTGTAGTGCTGGTCATCCTCGTTGGCGCCGATGACGAAGTCGGCCATCTTGGCCACGGTGCGGTCGGCGATCACGCGGCCCTTGAAGCCCACCGGGCCCAGCGAGCCGGGATTGGCGCCGAAAGCGGCGCGGATGGCGGCCGGGCTGGCGAAGGTCAGCGGGTTCTTGATGCCGGCGATCTTCTGCGCCTTCACCTCGTTCAGCTCGTGGTCGCCGCGCACCATCATCAGCACCGCCTCGTCCTCTGCGCCCTCCACCACCACCGCCTTGACGGTTTGCTTGATGTCGATCTTGAGGAAGTCCACCAGCTCGGCGATGGTCTTGACCTTGGGCGTGTGCACTTTGGTCAGCGCCGCCGATGCGGCGGCGCGCTCGCCGGCCGGGGCCACGGCCTCGGCCAGCTCGATGTTGGCCGCGTATTCGGAGTTCGGGCAGTAGACGATGGCGTCCTCGCCGGTGTCGGCAATCACCTGGAATTCGTGCGAGCGATCGCCGCCGATGGCGCCGGTGTCGGCAGCCACCGCGCGGTAGGTCAAGCCCAGGCGGTCGAAGATGCTGCGGTAGGCGGCATACATATTGTCGTAGCTCTTGAGGGCGTCCTCAGCGCTGCGGTCGAACGAGTACGCGTCCTTCATGGTGAACTCGCGGCCGCGCATCACGCCGAAGCGCGGACGGCGCTCGTCGCGGAACTTGGTCTGGATCTGGTAGAAGTTCTTCGGCAGCGCGCGGTAGCTGCGCAGCTCGCGGCGGGCGATGTCGGTGATTACCTCCTCCGCGGTCGGCTGCAGCGCGAAATCGCGCTCATGGCGGTCCTTGAAGCGCAGCAGCTCGGCGCCCATCGCGTCCCAGCGGCCGGTTTCCTGCCACAGCTCGGCCGGCTGCACCACCGGCAGGCTCACCTCGATGCCGCCGGCGCGGTTCATTTCCTCGCGGATGATGGTCTCGACCTTGCGCACCACGCGCAGGCCCATCGGCATCCAGGAATAGATGCCGGCGGCCTGCTTGCGGATGAAGCCGGCGCGCAGCATCAGCTTCTGGCTGACGATGTCGGCGTCGGCGGGGGCCTCTTTCTGGGTGGAAATGAAAAACTGCGATGCGCGCATGGTGCGTCCTTGAAAATTCGGCTAAATGTAGACGATTGTAGCGTCGTCCCCGCCCCCCGGCCAAGCGCCGCCCGGTCGGACTCGCGGTTTTCGCCAGTTGTTGCAGTACAACAATCCTGCGCACAGCCCGCCGCGCTGTACTTGGCGGCCCCGCCGCTCTGGAGTAACCTGCGCGCTGCCGGGGTTTACGGCTTTTTTATTTTGCCCATGTCGTCGACAATGAGAGGGCATCCAGCCATGAACAACCCGGCCCCTCGCCGCCGCGCCTCCTCCGGCGGCGGCGTCCAACCGTAATGGAAGCTTATGCAGGATCACAATAAACAGGCGATGGCGGGCCTGACCCTGGCCGCGCTCGGCGTAGTTTACGGCGACATCGGCACCAGCCCGCTGTACACCTTGCGCGAGTGTTTCGTCAGCCAGAACCTCCCCACCACGCCCGACAACATCTTCGGCATTCTGTCGCTTATCTTCTGGTCGCTGATATTCGTGGTGTCGATCAAATACGTGGCCTTCGTGCTGCGCGCCGACAACCGCGGCGAAGGGGGCATCATGGCGCTGATGGCGCTGGCCCGCCATTACACCACCCATGCCGCGCGCTGGAAGATCGTGATGCTGGGCCTGTTCGGCGCCGCGCTGTTCTACGGCGACGCCATCATCACCCCTGCGGTGTCGGTGCTGTCCGCTGCAGAAGGCATGGAAGTCCTCTCCCCCGGCATGGAAGCCTATGTGCTGCCGATGGCGGTCGGCGTGCTGGTGGGCCTGTTCCTGCTGCAGCGCCACGGCACCGCCAGGGTCGGCCTGATGTTCGGCCCGGTGATGATGATCTGGTTCGCCATCCTCGGCATCCTCGGCCTGCACCAGATCATCCAGCAGCCGGCGGTGCTGCAGGCGCTGAACCCGTGGCACGCAGTCACCTTCGTCAGCCAGAACGGCTTCCACGCCTTCCTGACGCTGGGCTCGGTGGTGCTGGCGCTGACCGGCGCCGAAGCGCTGTACGCCGACATGGGCCACTTCGGCAAAACGCCGATCCGCCGCGCCTGGTTCAGCTTGGTGCTGCCCGGCCTGGGGCTGAACTATTTCGGCCAGGGCGCGCTGCTGATGAGCAACCCGGCCGCGATCAAGAACCCCTTCTTCCTGCTGGCACCGGACTGGGCGCTGCTGCCGATGATCGCGCTGGCGACGCTGGCCACGGTGATCGCGTCGCAGGCGGTGATCTCCGGCGCCTACTCGCTGACGCGCCAGGCCATCCTGCTGGGCTACTGCCCGCGCCTGGAGGTGAACCACACCTCGGAGAAGGAGATCGGCCAGATCTACATGCCCTTCATCAACTGGGCGCTGCTGGTCGCGGTGCTGGTGGTGGTGCTCACCTTCAAGACCTCGTCCAGCCTGGCCGCCGCCTACGGCATCGCCGTCACCGGCACCATGCTGATCACCACCGCGCTGTTCTTCGTCGTCGCGCGCGTGAACTGGCGCTGGCCGCTGCCGCTGGCCCTGGGCATCACCCTGCTGTTCGGCGTGATCGACACCGCCTTCTTCGCCGCCAACATCCATAAAGTGGCCGACGGCGGCTGGCTGCCGCTGGTGATGGGCATGGTCATCTTCACGCTGATGAGCACCTGGAAACAGGGCCGCGACATCCTGTTCAAGCGCCTGCGCGAACAGGCGCTGCCGCTGGACGACTTCATCCACAATCTGGAAGCCTATCCGCCGGCGCGGGTGGAAGGCACCGCGGTATTCCTGACCAGTACCCTGCACGGCGTGCCGCACGCGCTGCTGCACAATCTGAAGCACAACAAAGTGCTGCATGAGCGCGTCGTGCTGATGACGGTGCGCACCGAGGACGTGCCCTATGTGGCGGAGGAGGAGCGGCTGGAAATCGTGCAGATGTCGGCGTCGTTCTGGCGGGTGATGGCCCGCTACGGCTTCAAGGAAGACCCGAACGTGCTGGAAGTGCTGGATATGTGCGCCAAGGAAGGCTTCCAGATGGAGCTGATGGACACCTCGTTCTTCCTGTCGCGCGAAACCATCGTCTCCACCGACCATCCCGGCATGGCCCGCTGGCGCGAGAAGGTATTCGTGTGGATGAGCAAGAACGCGTTGCGCGCCACCGACTTCTTCCAAGTGCCCACCAACCGCGTGGTGGAGCTAGGCGCCCAGGTCGAGCTGTAGCGCCGGTTTCGCCCAAGAAAAAAGCGCGCCTCGACGGCGCGCTTTTTTATTTCCCGGCGCGTCAGCGCGCCGCAGGCTGTCGCAGCCGGATCTGCGCCGATGACGACCAGGCCCGGCACTGCTCGTACATCGCGCAAAAACTGGCCAGCCCCTGGGCGATGGTCATCGGCCAGATGCGCTCCGGCAGCGGCTGCACCCCAGTCAGGATGGGCCAGTCGATATTGTCCGGCGGCATCAGGTCGCGCCGCTCGGTCGCCAGCAGGCGGGCGTCGGCCATCGCCAGCTCTGCCCGATCGTCGCCGGACAGGTGCAGGCCGAAGCGCGCCTCCACCGCCGCGGTCAGCCGGTGCTGCAGCGGCGGGCGGTCCTGAATGTCGGGCCTCACCACCTCGCCGGCGTACGCCTTGGCCGCGCCATACAGCAAGCCCGCCAACTTCAGCCGCGGCGGCAGCAGATCCGCCATCCTGACCGCATGCTCGGCCTCGCTGTAAAACTGGCGGCAGGCACCGCCGAAGCGGCAGACATGCGCCAGATGATGGGCGATGTCGGCGATGTCGATGTCGTCCGGCTGGGGATCCAGCACGTTCAGATAGCGTCCCGACACCGTTTGTATGAATGCGCCTCTCATCGCCTCTCCCTCCCGCGGCGGCCGATGCCGCCGCGCAACCATCCCGCCGTCACTGATTTCATCCCTGTCATCCCTGCGCCCAGCAATTATTTCGACTTGATCATTGATCAAAACAATTTCAACAGCATAAAATCTCAAAGACTAAAATGGCCCCGCCTGGACGGACTAAATAATCCTGGCATTTTCAAACCAAAATGGTTCCTACTCCAAGGCAAAAAAGGAACGATTTCATTCTACGGAAAACCCTGGAAAAACTTTCTAGAACTGTCCAGATTTATCTCTTTCAAAACAACAACTAATAATCCAGATATGACATAGATCATAAGAACTCAAATCTAGCACAGCCACCTGGTCTTTTTCCAGAAAAACGTTAAACGCCTTTTGGTATTTATTCTTGAATAAATATATCAAAACTTAAAATATTTGAATAAGGACCAATTGGAAAATCCGAAATGCAGGCAAAGAATCTTTTCAAACCCCACTCTGTATTGCATGAATTCAAGCTCAACGCGCTGCGCAGAATCCGGGACCGCAAACTATCGATCAGCGAACTGGCGCGCATTACCGGTATCAAGCAGTCCACGCTGCACCGCGGCCTGTTTGAAGACCGTGAGCTGACATTCAGCAACGCCCACGCGATTGGACATGCGCTGGACATCAATCTGGGTGGCGGCGAGCCCCCCAGGATGGCGCCGGTCATCACCGGTTTCGACCAATTGAGCGGGTTGAGAGAAGGCAGACAGCCCCTCTGGGACGAATTCATCCTGCTGGAGCCCGCGCTGGACGACACGATGCTGGCCATAGACCAGGCACTGTTCCGCCAACGCGTATTCCCCCGCCGCGCGGTGGTGCTGTTGCAAACCGACCACCCCAAGCACGGCCGCCTGGCGTATCCCGACCACGGCGCGCTCAGCCTGGAAGACAACGGCCATGCCGCCATCGGCGTGGTAGCGGGCATTCTTTTCCGGAAAAACGCATGAAACTGCTCAAAAACTTGGCTGGCCGCATGCTGGCCTGCATTGATCCCATCGTGATCCTGTCCTTCCTGATCCTGATTTCGGCGATCGCCTCCAATCTAACCTCATACAAGGTGGTGCAGGTGTTCGGCACCGAGGCCAGCCTGGGCACCTTCACCATGCCCATCATCCTGATGCTGCTCAACCCGATCGCCGAGGTCTACGGCAAGAAGCGCTCCAACCAGATCCTGTTCGCCACCTGTCTGGCCGAGATCCTGTTCGCCGTCTCCTTCACCGCGCTCAGCCAATCTCAGCGCGACTGCGGCCTACTGCCGCTGGCCGACCGCGGACATTGCGAGGCGCTGAACCAGAGCTATGTGCTGATCAGCGAACACATCGTGCGCGGCTCGATCTCGTTCGCGATCGGTTGCTTGATCGGCAGCCAGTTCAACACGCGCTTCCTGCTGTACCTGAAGAACCTGTGGTCGAGCCGGCTGTACTTCATCCGCGACATTTTTTCGTCGGTGGTAGGCGAGGTGGTGTACACCGCCATCTGCTTCATGATCGCCTTCTACGGCGTCTTCCCCTTCGCCACCATCCTGAAGATCTTCGCCTTCAGCCTGATGTTCAAGTTCTCGTCCACCGTGGTCCTGTCCTGGATCTCGCAATACATCGTGCTGCTGCTGTACCGCTACCAAGCCTGGAGCGAGGGCGTTTCCGGCGGCCGCAAAGTCAAATTTTCTTCCCGGTATCTGCAAGTATGAACAAAATCAGGCTGCACTCCGTCGAGGCGCCGTCCGTAAGCGCCCGCCCGCCGCTGTTCGCGCTGCGCTGCAACTACGACTACAGCGGCAAATACGCGCTGCACAGCCGCGCCATCGAACGCGCCGCGCTCAGCGCGCTGTTCTTCGCCGACCGCGTTCTGCTCGTCCCGCGCAGCCGCAACGGCGTCCGCATCGCCGAGGCGCTGGCACCGCGGCTTGGCGATGCGGACGCCGCCGCGCCCAGCGCGCTCCGGCTGCCTCTCGACCCCGCCGCGCCGCTGGCATCCCGGCTGCAGCGGCTGCTGGACATCCCCGCCTGCTTCGACGCGGATCCGCGCTTCGGCCTGTACGGCTTTTTCTGCTATGAATTGATCCACGCCAAGCTGGGCCTGGACGCCGGCCTGCTGGGCGTGTTCCACCTGCCGGAACGGCTGAGCGAAAACGGCGCCGCCATCGACCTGCTGCAGGACCCGGCCGCTGCCGGCGGCGAAACCTGGCCGCTGGCGCTGGGCCCGCTGCTGGACGCGGAGGATTTCGCCGCCGGCAGCGGCCTGCCCTACGAGCGGATGTACGCCATCGCCAGCCGGCGCATCGCCGACGGCGGCCTGCGCTCGGTCAATCCCAGCTATGCGATCCAGCGTCCCTGCCCGCGCGACGGCTACCAGATCCACCAGGACCTGCTGGCGCGCAATCCCGCGCCTTACAACCTGTATTTCGACGGCGGCGACTTCCAGCTGGCCGGCTCCTCGCCGGCGATGTTCCTGCGCCTGCGCGACGGCCGGCTCTCCACCAGCCCCATTTGCGGCACCGTCGCGCGCGGCCGCGGCGAGGCCGAAGATCAAGCGCAAGTGGAAAAGCTGCTGGCGTCGGACAAGGACAGGTTCGAGCTGGAGGAATGCGTGAAGGCCGACATACAGGCCAAAAAAGCAAGCTGCGAGGACATCCGCATCGACGTCGAACGGGAAGTGGAGCGCTTCGCCAATGTATTCCACACCTCGGCCAGCGTCAGCGCGCGGCTGAAGCCGGGCAAGACCCTTGCCGACGCGATCTGCGACCACCTATGGCCGGCCACCGTCATCGGCACGCCGGTGGACTCGGCTGCTCGATTGATCGCGGAACATGAAAGCCGCCGCTGGTACGCCGGCGCCTTCGGCTATCTGTGCGCCGACGAAGCGGAGCTCGGCACCATGATCCGCACCGCGCTGCTGACGGACGGAAAAGCCACCACCCGGGTCGGCAGCACGCTGAGCGCGCGCTCCAGCCCGCAGTTGGAGCGCAGCGAACTGGAAGCCAAAGCCTCTCTGATCCTGGAGGTGTTGTGAGCGCCCTCACCATAGAGGACATCGACGCCGACGCGATCACGATACGACTGGTCAACACCGCTAAGACTTACCTTGTGCCGCTGGACCGGGTGATCCGCTTGCAATGCCTGCTGGGGCTGCCGCGGGATGAAATCCTGTTAGCCGG
Organism: Chromobacterium piscinae; assembly: GCF_021129175.1. Classification (GTDB taxonomy): domain Bacteria; phylum Pseudomonadota; class Gammaproteobacteria; order Burkholderiales; family Chromobacteriaceae; genus Chromobacterium; species Chromobacterium piscinae. The sequence continues at coordinate 35,020 of NZ_JAJOHV010000033.1, forward strand.
CGTGCTGGCCGGCAAGGTGGCGCGCAAGCGCCCCGCCCTCTTGGCGCAGTACGACTTCTCCGACGTCGCCGTCTCCGGCGACTTCCGGCCGCAACATGTGGTGTTCGAACGCAGCGTCGGTTTCCTCGCCGACGGCGACGCCCGGGTGGACCTGCCGTTCCGCGAGTTGCTGGGCAATCTGGACGCCATCTCGCGGCTGAGCGACGAGACGGCGTTCTATCTCGGTTTCAGCTACGCGTTGTTCGCGCTGCCGGGCGAGGATCTGGCCTTCGACGACCACCCCCGCCCCTACCTGACGCTGAAATAGCGGCTCAGAACCCCAGCCCGCTGTCGTCCTGGGCGCGGCGCCAGTCGAACCAAGGGCCAGGGTCTGTCTTGCGCCCGGGCGCGATATGCTCGTGGCCGGCGATGGCGGACAGCGGCAACGCGCGCCGCAGCTCGCGCGACAACGCCGCCAGCGTGCGGTACTGCGCCTCGCTGAAAGGCTCGAAATCGCAACCTTCCATCTCCACGCCGATGGAGAAGTCATTGCACTTCTCGCGCCCCCTCCAGCTGGAAACGCCGGCATGCCAGGCGCGCTTGCCCACCGGCACGAACTGCAGCAGGCGGCCATCGCGCCGGATGAAGAAATGCGATGACACCCGCAGCTGGTGCACGCCTTGGTAATAGGGGTGCTCATCCGGGTCCAACCGGTTGGAAAACAGCTGCTCGACGCCGGCGCCGCCGTAGCGGTAAGGCGGCAGGCTGATATTGTGGATCACCAACAGCTCTGGCGCGCAGCCTGGGCTGCGTTCGTCGCAGTTCGGCGACGGCAGCTGCTGGGCGCCCTGCATCCAGCCGTCCGCGCCCAGCGCCAGCGCCGGCGCCGCGGACGGCCGGTAAACCAGCCGCCACAGCGCCAGCCCGTCGGTGGTGTTCCAACGCTGCTCCAGCACGAAACCGGCCTTGTGGTACAGCGCGATGGCCGCCTGGTTGACCTCGGCGGTATCCACGCTGACGCGGTCTTCGCCCTGCAGCGCGCGGTTCAGCAACCGATAACCCCAGCCCTGCTGCAAATGCGCCGGATCCACCACCGTGCGTTCGATGTGCATGCCCCCATCGGAGCCCCGGGACGTCACCAACAAGCCGCGCAGCTCATCCCCTTCGAAGGCCGCCAGAATCCGGTCCCGGCAAGAATGCAACGCCGCCAGGTCCGTCCACATCACCGGCAGGGCTGGATAATTCAGCCACTCCACCTCCAGCCTGTGCGCGTCCAGCTGCAGCCGCAGGGCACGCCGCGCCAGCGCCGCGTCGCCGCGGGCCAATTCCGTCACTTCGAACGGCAACTCCATTTCATCTCTCCGTCATCTTCGGATCGGATCATCTCGTACAATTCCGGCTTGTGTTCCATCGCGCAAAGCGGTATCAAGAACTTGCGTCGCGCGTCGCGCGGGCGGAAAAGCGTCGCTCACCGCTTGAGGCGCATCATGTCCACGGCCCTGGCATGGCGGCACAATCATGCCAGAACCCACGCAGGAGACCATCTTCATGCTCACACTCGACACCTTGGGCAAAGCCGCCACCGCGCCCAGCTTCGAACAACCGCTGGAAATGCTGCAGGCCTGTCACGACAAGATCCGCCGTTTCTGCGATCAACTGGACAAGCTGCCGCCCTATATCGAGGAGCACGGCGTCGACGACGCCGCGCGCAACACCATAGACGACGTGGTCCGCTACTTCGACGTCGCCGGCCCCGCCCATCATACCGACGAAGAGGAAGAGCTGTTCCCTCTGTTGGAAGAGCGCCTCCCCACCGCGGCCTCGCGGCTGGAGCAGCTATCGGCCGAACACGGCTATCTGCATTCCTGCTGGAACGCCATTCGCGACGACCTGGTCGCGCTGCGCGACGGACGCATCCGCCAGATCAGCAGGACCGAGCTGCAGGAATTCGCCCGCCAGTACCGCGAGCACGCGGCAACCGAGGAAGAATGGCTGTTCCCCGCCGCGGCCAACGCGCTCAGCGCCGAAGAGCTGCGCCAGGCCGGCGCCAATATGGCCAGGCGCCGCCAGAGTGGCTAAACCCGCCTCTGCAAGCGAAACGGGCTGCCCGCTTCCGCCGGCAGCCCGTCGCTGTCTTCACCCTTTGACTCGGCGGTCCGCTCAGGCGGTCAGCTTCAGCAACTGGGCGAAAGCATCCTCGAACAACTTCAAACCATCTTGCTGCAGCTTCTCGCCGACCGCGGCCAAGTCGATGCCGGCGGCTTCCACCGCGGCCAGCAGCGCCTTGGCTTCATCCATGTTCTGCGGCAGCGTCAGCGCGGCGTCGCCGTGGTCGCGGAAGGCGGCCATGGTCGCATCCGGCACGGTGTTGACGGTTTCGTCGCCGATCAGGCTCTCCACGTACAGCACGTCGCGGTAAGCCGGGTTCTTGGTGCCGGTGGACGCCCACAGCAAGAATTGCGGACGGGCGCCGGCGGCGCGCAGCTTGGCGAACTCTTCGCCGTGGAAGCGCTCCTGATAGCGGGCATACGCAGCCTTGGACAGCGCGATCGCCACCTTGCCCTGATGCGGCTCGGCCACTTGCGGATCCAGCAGGCTGTCGACGCGCGACAGGAAGAAGCTGGCCACGGCCTTGACGCCGGCCACCGGCTGGCCGTCGGCCAGGCGAGCGGACAGGCCGGCGATGTAGGCGTCCCAGACCGCTTCCACCTGCGGCAGCGAGAACAGCAGCGTGATGTTGACGTTGACGCCTTCGCGGGTCAGCGTCTGGAACGCGCGGATGCCTTCGGCGGTGGCGGGGATCTTGATCATCGCGTTGGCGCGGCCGATCTCGGCCCACAGGCGGCGCGCGGCGGCCAGGGTGCCGGCCTCGTCGCGCGACAGCTCGGGCGACACTTCCAGGCTGACGTAACCGTCGTTGCCCTGGCTGGCTTCGTACTGCGGCAGCAGCAGGTCGCAAGCGGCCTGGATGTCGGCCACCACCAGCTTCTCGTAGCGGGCCTCGGCCGACAGGGCGGCGTTCTGCTTCAAAACGGCCAGTTCGCCCTGGTAGCTGGCGTCGCCGCTGATCGCCTTGTAGAAGATGGCCGGGTTGGACGTCACGCCGGCGATGCCGTCGTCGGCCAGCAGGCGGGCCAGTTCGCCGGAGGCGATCAGTTCACGGGACAGGTTGTCCAGCCAGATGCGCTGGCCGAAGGGACGGATGGCTTGCAAACGATTCATGGTGAGGCGTCCGGGTATTGCTTGAGATAAAGAATCCATCCTACCCCGGCAACGCCGCCGCGCCAAGAGGAGAGGCGCGGCGATTTGCGCTGGCTCAGGCGGCCTGGCTGTCGTTGCGGCGCTCGCGCGGGAACACCGCGCTGAAGGTGCTGCCTTTGTCAGGCTCGCTCTTGATTTCCAGCCGGGCGTGGTGGCGGGCCAGCACGTGCTTGACGATGGCTAGGCCCAGCCCGGTGCCACCACTGCCGCGCGAGCGGCCGCGGTCGACGCGGTAGAAGCGCTCGGTCAGCCGCGGGATATGCTCGCGCGGGATGCCGATGCCAGTGTCGGCGACGGAAAAACGCAGCTGCTCGCCCTCGTCCTGCCAGGACAGGGTGATGCTGCCGCCCTCAGGCGTGTAGCGCACCGCGTTGGACACCAGATTGCCGAACGCCGAATGCAGCTCCTGGCCGCTGCCCCAGAGGCCGGCGTCGCAGCAGCGCGCCAGCTTCACCTGATGCCTGCCCTGGGACAGCCCTTCGGCCTCCACCATCAGCGTGTCCAGCATCATCTGCATGTCCACGTGCTCGGAGCTGACCGCCTTGGGGCTGTTCTCCAGCCGGGACAGCGCCAGCAGGTCTTCCACCAGGCTCTGCATCCGCCGCGACTGCTCCATCATCATCGGCAGGAACTGGCGCAGCGTGCGCTCGTCCACTTCCGGCATGTCGTTCAGCGTTTCCAGGAAGCCGCCGACCACGGTCAGCGGCGTGCGCAGCTCATGCGAGACGTTGGCGACGAAATCGCGGTGCACGGTCTGCACCCGCTCCAGCTGGGTGATGTCGCGGGTCAGCAGCAGCTTGCGGGTGGAGTCGAACGGCACCAGCTGCAGCGAGATCACCAGTTCGCGCGGCTGGCTGAAGCTCAGCGTCAGCGGCTGGCTGAAGCTGGCGTTCTTCATATAGGCGTGGAAGGCAGGCTGGCGGATCAGGTTGAGGATCTGGTTGCCGACGTCGCGCTTGCGGTCCAGGCCCAGATGCTCCACCGCCATCGGGTTCACCCATTCGATGCGGTCGTGCTCGTCCAGCACCACCACGCCGTCCGGCATCGCCTCGCCGGCGTTGATGAAACGCTCCAGCGCGTGGGTCAGCTTCTTCTTGCTCTGGCTCTGATTGCGCATGGTGCGATAGAGGATCATGAACACCGAGTGCCAGACGCCGAAGCCGTCCGGCACCCGCTCGGGCACCGGATGGCGCAACCAGCGCAGCAGCAGCGCGATGTGGTAGAGGTTGAAGGCCAGCCAGCCGCCCAGCGAAATGGCCAGCACCAGCAGCGCGTCGGTCGCCGACGACAGCGCCCAGAAACCGGCGCTGACGATCAGGATGGCCGCCAGCCACAGCGCGGTGCGTTGCAGTAGTTCTCGCATTACTGCTGGACGGAGAAGCGGTAGCCGGTGCCGCGCACGGTCTGGATCAGGCTGTCGTGCTCGGTGCCCTCCAGCGCGCTGCGCAGGCGGCGGATGTGCACGTCCACCGTGCGCTCCTCGACGAAGACGTGGTCGCCCCACACCTGGTCCAGCAGCTGGGCGCGGGAGTGGACGCGCTCCGGATGGGTCATGAAGAAGTGCAGCAGGCGGAATTCGGTGGGGCCAAGCTCGATCACGCTGCCGTTGCCGGTGACGCGGTGGGTCACCGGGTCCAGCCGCAAGCCCTGCACATCGACCGCGTCGTCGGTCATCTGCGGCGCGCGGCGGCGCAGCACGGCCTTGATGCGTGCCAGGAGCTCGCGCGGCGAGAACGGCTTGGTGATGTAGTCGTCGGCGCCGGTTTCCAGGCCGGCTACCTTGTCCTGCTCGTCGGAGCGGGCGGTCAGCATGATGATGGGGATATGGCGGGTGCGCTCGTCGGCGCGCAGACGCTTGGCGACGTCGATGCCGCTAGCTCCCGGCAACATCCAGTCCAGCAGCACCAGGTCGGGCAAGGCGTTCCTCACCAGCGTCAGCGCCGCCTCGGCGGTGCCCGCGCGCAGCACATGATGGCCGGCCTGGGCCAGATTGAAGGCGATCAGCTCCTGAATCGCCGGTTCGTCTTCGACAAGCAGAATGTTGGCGGCCATGTGGCTATCCTCGGGTTTGATTTTGCGGCAAGCATACAAACGCCAGATGACACTAATATGACATGTCTTGGAAAGTTCCCGCGCCGCGATTTTCCCGTAAACCGCCCTCTCGCGCCAGACCCCAAAAAAAACGGGCCTGCCTATCAGGCAGACCCGGAATGGTCGTCGTCAAAAACATTGATCTGACAAGAGACCAGGGACAAAGAGATCACCAGGACAGTCTCAAATGAGGGGGTCGAGCGACTCGCTCATCCGCAACCAATCTTGGAGCGGAGCAAACGGCGGGACGTGCCGCTTGTTCCAGATACGGGCTGCATTTTACGTAGCAATACCGCTGCACTGACCACTCGACAATAGGATTTTTCTACATTTAGCTTTATTATCCATCTTTATTTCGTCATATTTCCTTTGATTCGAAACATGGATAGATTCGATCGAAAAATCCTCGCTGCGCTGCACGAAAATGCCAGGATCAGCTTCGCCGAACTGGCGCGGCGGGTGAACTTGTCGGCGCCGGCGGTGGCCGACCGAGTGGCCAAGCTGGAGCAATCCGGCGTGGTCACCGGCTACCATGCCCGCATCGATCCCAACCGGATCGGCCTGCCCATCGCCTGCCTGATCGAATTGACAGTCAAGCACTTGGAGTACTACCTGGTGATCGAGCAGATCCGCAATACGCCGGAAGTGATCGAGTGCGCGTCCATCACCGGCACCAGCGGCCTGATGATACGGGTGGCGGTAGACACCATGCCGGCGCTGCAGGCGCTGATCGCGCGGCTGATGCAGTTCGGCGACACCAAGACCTCGATCATCATCGACACGCCGGTTCCGCCGCGGATGCCGATGCTGAGCGAAGACGAATGAAAAAACGGCCGGGGCCCCGATGGGCGCCGGCCGGAACAGAGAACAACTCTCCCTTACAGCGTCGCGGCTCAACCTGCCACGTGCTTGACGAAGCGCAGCATGTTGCAGGTGTAGCCGTACTCGTTGTCGTACCAGGCCACCACCTTGATGAAGGTCTTGTCCAGCGCGATGCCGGCGTCGGCGTCGAAGGTGGACGGCGCGGTGTTGCCGACGAAGTCGGTCGACACCACTTTTTCATCGGTGTAGCCCAGCACGCCCTTCAGTTCGCCTTCGGCGGCGGCCTTCATCGCCTTGCAGATGTCGGCGTAGTCGGCTTCCTTCTCCAGTTCCACGGTCAGGTCGACCACGGACACGTCGGAAGTCGGCACGCGGAAGGCCATGCCGGTCAGCTTCTTGTTCAGCTCCGGAATCACCTTGCCCACGGCCTTGGCGGCGCCGGTGGACGACGGGATGATGTTTTCCAGGATGCCGCGGCCGCCGCGCCAGTCTTTGGACGACGGGCCGTCCACGGTCTTCTGGGTGGCGGTGGCGGCGTGCACGGTGCTCATCAGGCCGCGCTTGATGCCCCAATTGTCGTGCAGCACCTTGGCCACCGGGGCCAGACAGTTGGTGGTGCAGGAAGCGGCGGAGACGATGGTTTCGCCGGCGTACTTGTCATGGTTGACGCCGTAGACGAACATCGGAGTGTCGTCCTTGGACGGCGCGGACTGCACCACTTTCTTGGCGCCGGCGTCGATGTGCTTCTGGCAGCCTTCCTTGGTCAGGAAGAAGCCGGTGCAGTCGATGACGATCTCGGCGTCGACCTCGTTCCACTTCAGATCGGCCGGGTCTTTCTCCGCGGTCAGGCGGATGGTCTTGCCATTGACCACCAGGCTGCCGCCCTCGACCTTCACATCGCCCTGGAAGCGGCCATGCACCGAGTCGTACTTCAACATGTAGGCCAGGTATTCCGGGTCGAGCAGATCGTTGATGCCGACCACTTCCAGCTCGGGAAAATCCTTGGCGATGGCGCGGAACACCATGCGACCGATACGACCGAAACCGTTGATACCGACTTTGATAGCCATGATGAAGTCTCCTTGTCAGCTTGTGGCAGCTCAATGAACGATTCGATGGAGTAAACATCGCCACCGAAAAATGCGAATTCCGCGGACGGGGCCTGTCGCCGCCGGGCAGGGGCAGCGCGCCCCGCCAAACAAAAACAGCGCAGACCGTTTCCGATCCCGCGCTGTCACTTTCCTCTGATTTTCGCTTGTAATCAACACGCTACATCAAGTGTTTGCGATTTTAGCGGCCTCATCCTTGCAAAACCGCGGCATACGGCGCGGCATCGGCCTGCAGCACCACGTGCAGCAGGCTGGAGGACACCGCCGTAACGCCGCTGGCGCCCAGCTGCAGCAGCGCGGCCTGGTCCACCAGCGCAGCGTCGGCCACTTCCACCCGCAGCCGGCTGCCAGCCACCGCCTCGATCTTGCACACATTGCCGGCGCCGCCCAGCGCCGCCAGCCAGCGCGCCTTGTCGATGCTGGCGC
>NZ_JAJOHV010000034.1 GCF_021129175.1 Chromobacterium piscinae
TGGAGCTGAAAGTGCCGCACGGCACCGACTGGCAGTCGCTGGCGCCGCTGCTGCCGGTGTTCCTCAGCTACCTGCTCAGCTTCGTCTACGTGGGCATCTACTGGAACAACCACCACCACTTCTACCATGCCGCCCGCCGCGTCGACGGCCGGGTGCTGTGGGCCAATCTGCACCTGCTGTTCTGGATGTCGCTGATCCCCTTCGTCACCGGCTGGATGGGAGAGAACCACTACGCGCCGCTGCCGGTGGCGCTATATGGCGCGGTGCTGCTGATGTGCGCGATCGCCTGGTGGATCATGCAGCAGGCGCTGTTGTGCCTGCCCGGCAACCGCACCCGGCTGTCCGAGGCGCTGGGCGGCGACATCAAAGGCAAGATCTCGCCCCTGTGCTACCTGCTGGCGATCGGCCTCGCCTGGTACCAGACCTGGCTGGCCGGCGCGCTGTATCTCGTGGTGGCGCTGATGTGGCTGATTCCCGACCGGCGCATCGAGTGCATGCTGTACGGCGAAGGCGAGCAGGGCTGAGCCGGCGTGGCGGCGGGGCCTCGAATCGATTAAAATCGTCTGATCAGCCACCATGGAGGGTACGATGTACCAGTCCGAATTCACCCAGTTCATCAATGGCTTCCTGGACAAGAACCCGGAAGTGGACAGCGAGCGCCGCGAGCTGCGCCTGACGCTGTGGGACCGCGAGCTCAACCTGGACGACCAGCGCCGCTGGAAAGAATCCAACGTGCCGCAGAAGCCCTACGTCTACCAGCCGGAATAAACCCGACTGGTTCGCATCCGACGCCCCTCGCGGGCGTTTCGTCATTTTGGAAGCCCGAATATGACCCGCCACACGGTGGCGCTCAGCAGCGCCCTCTCCGCCTACCTGTTCGACATCGCCGTCGCCGAGCATCCGGCGCAGCGCGAGCTGCGCGAATTCACCGCCGGCCACCGGCTGGCGAAGATGCAGATCTCGCCGGACCAGGGCCAGTTCATGGGCTGGCTGGCGCGGCTGATCGGCGCGCGCCGCTACCTGGAGATCGGCGTGTTCACCGGCTACAGCGCGTTGACCGTAGCGCTGGCGATGCCGGAAGACGGCCAGGTGGTCGCTTGCGACGTCAGCGAAGCCTTCACCGCCATCGCCCGCGAATACTGGGCCAAGGCCGGCGTCGCCGACCGCATCGACCTGCGGCTGCAACCGGCGCTGAACACCTTGCGCGAACTGCTGGACGACGGCCAGGCCGGCCGCTTCGATCTCGCCTTCATCGATGCCGACAAGCCGTCCTACCGCGACTACTACGAAGCCTGCCTCGAGCTGGTGCGCCCCGGTGGGGTCATCGCCATCGACAACATCTTCCTGTCCGGCCGCGTGGTGGAGCCCAAACCGGAAGACCCGCCCGGCGTGCACCTGGTGCACGCGTTCAACGCCAGCCTGAAGGCCGACCCGCGCGTCCACATGTGCGTGCTGCCGATAGGCGACGGCCTGACGCTGTGCACCCGCCGCTAGCCGGCGCGCATGAACTTTCGCCATCGCCGGATGGTCTGTAACGTTTTGGCCACAGCGCCGGCCCCCCCGCCGGTGCTATGATGGCCGTTTGTTGACCGAGCTTACCCCGTCACCGTCATGCTGAACCGCCGCCCCCGCCGCCAGATGAACCAGATGAACGTCGTGCCCTATATCGACGTGATGCTGGTGCTGCTGGTGATTTTCATGGTCACCGCCCCGATGTTCACGCCGGGCGTGATCGACGTGCCCAGCGTCTCCGAGGCGCCCGCCATCGACGTCCGCCCGCTGGAGGTCACCGTGGACGCCGCCGGCAAGATCGAACTGGTGGATGGCGAGCAGAAAACCCGCGTCGACTCGTTGGACGATCTCGCCAGCCAATTGCAGGCGCTGGCCGGCGCCGGGCAGCGCCCGGTGGCCATCTCCGCCGACGCCAACCTCAAATACGCCGAAGTGGTGAAGATCGCCGACCGCCTGCACCAGGCCGGCATCAAGCGCGTGGCGCTGACCGTCAAGCAAATCAGCAAGCAATGAAGCCGCAATCGTCCGCCTCGCCGCGTCCCTGGACCTTCATCGCCTCGGCGCTGTTCCACGCCGGCGTGATCGGCCTGTTGCTGTGGGGCGGCCTGCAGACCACGCCGCCGCCCAGCCCGGTGCCGCTGGCGCTGGAGCTGTGGACCACCGCGCCGCCCCCTCCGCCGGCCGTGACCTCGCCGGTCGCGCCCGCGCCGCAACCGGCGCCGGAACCCAAACCGGTGGTCGAAGCGCCGCCGGCCGAGGTCAACCTGGGCAAGAAGGACGCGCCCAAGCCCAAACACGAGACGCCGAAACCGGAACCCAAGCCGGCGGCCGAGCCCGAGCCGAAAAAGCCCAAGCACGAGCCCAAACCGGCCGAACCGGAGAAAAAAGTCCCGGAAAAGGCCAAGGCGGCGGAAAAAGCGCCGGACAAGAAGGAAGCCAAGACCCACACGCCGCCCGCGGCCAAACCCGGTCACAAGACCGCCAAGGCCTACAACAACGAGGCCGACGACCTGCTCTCCAGCCTGGACAGCACACGCACCAGCGGCAAGCCCAACGCGCGCAGCGACCAGGCCGGCAGCAAACACGGCGTGGCCGGCGGCGCGGTGAACGGCTCCGGCGTCAACGCCGGCTGGATAGACCTGGTCAAGGCCAAAGTGACGCCGCTGGTGCAGGTTCCGCCCGGCATCGCCGGCAATCCGGCGGCGGTGCTGCGGGTGACGCTGCTGCCGACGCTGGAGGTCAAAGCGGTGCAACTGGTGAAAAGCAGCGGCGTTCCGGCCTATGATGATGCCGTGCAACGCGCGGTCTGGGAGGCTAAGACTTTCCCCAAACTGCCGGCGGGAGCCAACTTCAACGACGGCTACCGCACCTTTACCCTGACGTTCCGTCCGCGCTGAGCGGACGCGACAAAGCCCTGAGGAAGCCATGCCGAGTTTGAAAGCCCTGCTGCGGGGCATGCTGGTGGCGGCGATGCTGGTCGCCGGCAGCGCCCACGCCGAACTGAACATCGAAATCGTAGGCGGCGGCGCCAGCCGCCACGCCATCTCCGTGCTGCCGTTCAAGGACGAGGGACCGACCCAGGGCAACCTGACGCCGGTGATCCGCAACGACCTTGCCTTGTCCGGCGCCTTTCGCCTGATCGACCCGTCCGCCGTCGCCAACGTGCCGTTCGAGCCCGCCGACATCCGCTATCCGCTGTGGCAGGCTGCGGGCGCCCAGTCTATCGCCATCGGCAAGGTGGAAAGCGCCGGCGGCGGCCAGATCAAGATCAGCTTCCGGCTGATGGACGCGTCGCAGCGCAAGCAGTTGACCGGCGGCGAATTCACCGTGACGCCGGACCGCAGCCGTCAGGTGGCGCACGCGATCGCCGACATGATCTACGAGGCGATCACCGGCCAGAAGGGCTTCTTCAACACCCGCCTCGCTTACGTGCTGAAGTCCGGCCGCAACTTCGCGCTGCAGATTTCCGACGTCGACGGCCAGCGCAGCCAGACCATCCTGCGCTCCACCGAACCCATCATCTCGCCCAGCTGGAGCCCGGACGGCCGCTACATCGCCTATGTCTCCTTCGCCAGCCAGAAGCCGGTGGTATGGGTGCAGGATCTGGCCACCGGCCAGCGCCGCGCGGTGGCCAACTTCAAGGGCAGCAACTCCGCCCCCGCCTGGAGCCCGGACGGCAGCAAACTGGCCGTGGTGCTGACCACCAGCGGCAACTCGCAGGTCTACATCATCAACGCCGCCGGCGGCTCCGCCCGCCGCCTGATGTACAACGGCGGCATCGACACCGAGCCGGCCTTCAGCCCGGACGGCTCGATGGTCTACTTCGTCTCCGACCGCAGCGGCAACCCGCAGATCTACCGGGTGCCGGTGAACGGCGGCGACGCGCAGCGCGTCACCTGGGAGGGCAGTTACAATGTTTCGCCCAAATTGTCGCCGGACGGCAAGACCCTGGTCTATATTCGCCGTTCAGCCGGCAATTTCCGTGTGATGTCGCAAGATCTGGCAACTAATGACAGCCGGCAGTTGTCAGACGGTAGTTACAGTGAGCGCCCCAGCTTCGCGCCCAACGGCCGCATGGTGCTGTATTCCAGCGACGCCGGCGGACAGAGCGTGCTGTACGCGGCTACCGCGGATGGCAGCAGCAAGGTGAAACTGGCCGTGCTCAACGGTGATGTTCAGGACCCGGCATGGGGTCCGTTCAATAATCCTTGATGGGAGCCAACAATGAACCTGAAGCAACTCGCACTCGCCACCGCCGTCGCCACCCTGCTCGCCGCCTGCGCCAGCACCAAGCCGGCCGAGACTCCGGCGGCGCCGGTGACCCAAGCCCCGGCCACCCAGGCCCCGGTGAGCTCGGGCAGCGAACAAAGCCAGGTAGCGGTCGATCCGCTGAATGATCCGAACAGCCCGCTGGCCAAGCGCAGCGTGTACTTCGGCTTCGATTCCTCCGCCGTCGACGGCGAAGGCAAGAACACCGTCGCCAACCACTCCGATTACCTGAAGGGCCACGACAAGAAAGTGATCATTCAGGGCAACACCGACGCCCGCGGCAGCCGCGAATACAACCTGGCCCTGGGCCAGCGCCGCGCCGAGAGCGTCAAGCACGCGATGGAAGTGCTGGGCGTGAAGGAAAGCCAGCTGGAAGCCGTCAGCTTCGGCAAGGAAAAGCCGAAGGCCACCGGCCACAGCGACGCCGACTACGCGGAAAACCGCCGCGCCGACATCGTCTACCAGGGCCAGTAAGCGCCTGGCGCGGGCGGCTTCCCGGCCGCCCGCCGTCCTCGCCCTGCCGGATATCCGCGGGCGGCTGCCAAACGGCGGCCGAACCGTTATGATGTCCGGCAATCTTCATCCATCGGAACGCCCATGAAACGCATCGCCATCAGTAGCGCCCTGCTGTTGATCCTGAACGGCTGCGCCAGCACCAGCGACCTGGAGGAGACCCGCCGCCAACTGGCCCAGGTGAACCAGCAGGCGTCCACCCGCATCAGCGCGGTGGAAAGCAAGCTGTCCAATGAGAAGCTGCTGGAGATGGTCAGCCAGGTCGACACCCTGAAGGCCGAGGTCGCCAAGCTGCGCGGCGACGTCGAAGTGCTGAACTACAATCTGCAAACCACCCAGAAGCGCCAGAACGATCTGTACAACGACCTGGACGGCCGCCTGTCGCACCTGGAAGGCGCGCCCGGCAAACGCGACGCCTCGCAGCCCGCCGCCCAACAAGCCGCCGCCGGCGACAGCCAGGCCAGCCCCGACTACGACAAGGCGCTGAACCTCCTGCGCGCGCGCGACTTCCCCAACGCGATCAACGCGCTGTCGCTGTTCATCCAGCAGAACCCGCAAGCGCCGCAAGCGGCCGAGGCCAACTACTGGCTGGGCGTCGCCCACACCGCGCTGCGGCAGTACGACGCCGCCATCGACATCCACCGCCGCTTCGTCGAGCAATACCCGAACAACCATTTCGCGCCGGACGCCTTGCGCAATATCGGCAACTGCCAGCGCGACCTGGGCCAGGTGGATCAGGCGAAGAACACCTACCGCCGCCTGATCAAGCTGTACCCGAAGACCGACGCCGCGCAGAAAGCCAAGCAGGCGCTGGCCAGGATGTAAGGCAAACGTCCGGCGCGGCCGCGCCGGCAAAGGAAAAGGGCGCCGCGCGGCGCCCTTTTTTCATGGCTGTCAGGCCTCGGACAACACCAGCCTGACGTTGTGCTCTTCCAACAGCTTGGTCACCGGCTCCGGCGGCGTGGCGTCGGTGAACACGGTGTGGAACTCGCTGATGTGGCCCATGCGCACCAGCGCGTTGCGGCCGAACTTGCTGTGGTCGGCGGCCAGGTAGCGGTGGCGGGCGTTGTTCATCATCGCCTGGGCGACGCGCACCTCGCGGTAGTCGAAATCCAGCAGCGAGCCGTCGGTCTCGATGCCGGACACGCCGATGATCGCGTAGTCCACCTTGAACTGGTTGATGAAATCCAGCGTCGCTACGCCGGTGATGCCGCCGTCCGACGCGCGCACGGTGCCGGAGGTGATCATCGCGGTGAAGTCCGGGTTGGTGGACATGATGGAGGCGACGTGGATGTTGTTGGTGATGACGCGCAGCCCCTTGTGGGTGGCCGTCAGCGCCTGCGCCACCGCCTCGATGGTGGTGCCTATGCTCATGAACAGCGAAGCGTGGTCGGGGATGCTGCGCGCGATCATGTCGGCGATATGGGCCTTTTCGCTCTGAAACTTTCCTTTGCGAGCAAAATAGTCCTCGTTCTCCACGCTGTTCCCGAGCGCGGCGCCGCCGTGGTAGCGGCGAAGCAGATTGGCCTCGCACAGCTGATTGATGTCGCGCCGTATCGTCTGCGGTGTGACATCAAGCAGGCGGGCCAGCTCTTCGATGGGCATGAAGCCGTTTTCGCGAACCAGCTGCAGGATTTTGTCGTGTCGTGGAGAGCGCGGCTCATAACTATTCGGAATCGAAAATCACGTTACTTTAGTAACATATTTTTCCCCCCGATAGCAAATGCGAACCGCAAATTTCCCGGGCTTTCCGCCTGTTTGCGAAGCCGGCGGCCCCCTGGCCGCCACAACGGCGGCCGCGCCGGCCTCAGTGGACGATGGCCACCTTGCCGAAATGGCGGCGGGCGAGGAAATGCTCCCAGGCCGCGCGCGCGTCGCCGAACGGGAACACCCGGTCCACCACCGGCCGCAACTGATGCCGGGCGATGGCCCGCAACATCGCTTCCATCCCCTCGCGGTGGCCGACCGCGATGCGCCGCAGCGTGGCGCCGCTGAGGAAGTAGCGCATGAAGTCCAGCTCCGCCGCGCCGTCGGCCAGAAAGCCGATCACCGCGATCTCGCCTCCCGGCGCCACCGCCGCCAGCGACTGCTCCAACGTGCCCTTGCCGCCCACCTCGACCACCAGGTCTACGCCCACGCCGCCGTTCAGTTCGCGCGCCCGCGCGCCCCACTCCGGCACAGCGAGGTAATCGATCGCCTCGTCCGCGCCCAGCGCCTTCAGCCTGGCCGCCTTGTCCGCGCCGGAGGTGGTGGCGATCACCCGCGCGCCCATCGCCTTGGCCAGCTGCAAGGCGAACAGCGACACGCCGCCCGATCCCTGCACCAGCACCGTGTCGCCGGCCTTGACCGGTTGCGGGCCGGTCAACGCGGTCCAGGCGGTCAGCGCCGCGCACGGCAGCGTCGCCGCTTCGGCCCAGTCGAGGTGATTCGGCACGCGCACCAGCGCCTCCTCGCTCACTACCTTGTATTCGCACAGCCAGCCGTCCAGATTGCTGCCGTACTGGCGCGCGCCCTGCTCAATGGGAAACGGTCCGCCGAACCATTGCGGGAAGAAGGTGTTGCACACCCGCTCGCCCAGCTGGAAACGATTGCAGCCCTCGCCCAAGGCGACGATCTCGCCGGCGCCGTCGGACAGGGGAACCAACCCATCGCGCCAGCTCATCGGATACTGGCCGCTCAACAGCGCCAGGTCGCGGTAGTTCAATGAGCTGGCGCGCACTCGCACCAGCACTTCGCCGCGCTCGGGCGTCGGCATCGGCTCGTCATGACGCGCCAGGTGGTCCAGCGAGCCGAAACGGGAAAAACGATAGCTTTGCATCGGGATGTCCTTGGATAAAAATCACCCGGACATCTTGCCGCGCCGCGTCATCATGATGAATGATTGGCCGTACCCGTTTTTTCACCTTTCGTACCGGATTCCACCATGGACCTGCTGGAAAACATCTTCGCCGCGATGCGGGTGGAGAGCGCGCTGTACGCGCGGCTGGAAGCGCGCGCGCCGTGGGGCATAGATTTCGCCCACCAGGTGTCGGCGCGCTTCGGCATCGTCGCCCACGGCCGCGGCCTACTTGACGGCGCGGGCCTGGATCAGCCGCTGCCGCTGGCGGCCGGCGACCTGTTCATCGTCAGCGGCGGCCAGCGCTTCCGCCTGATGGACGAGGCCGGCCGGGAGACGCCGCCATGCGACACAATATTCGCCGGCCGCTGCGACGGCGTGATCCGCTTCGGCGGCGACGGCGAGGAGACCGGCATCGTTTCCGGCCGCTTCGTGTTCGACGCCGCCGCCGGCGCGCCCTTGATGGACCTGCTGCCGCCGGTGCTGCACCTGAAGCTGGACGAGGATCGGGCGCGGCTGCTGCGGGCGGCGCTGGAAATGATCGCGCGCGAGAACGCCGCCCCGGCGTTGGGTTCGCGGCTGGTGGTGCAGAAACTGGTGGACGTGTTGCTGATCGAGGCGCTGCGCATCCACTGCCTGTCCGGCCAAGGCGATGGCTGGCTGGGGGCTCTGGCCGACCGCCGGCTGTCACCGCTATTGCAGGCCATTCATGCCGACCTGGCCGCGCCGTGGACGCTGGAGAGCATGGCGGCGCGCGCCGGCATGTCGCGCTCGGCCTTCACCCGCCATTTCCGCGCCCGAGTGGGCGATACGCCGCTGAATCATCTGACCGGCTGGCGCATTCAGCGCGCCCGGACGCTGTTGCGGGAAAGCCGGCTTCCGCTGGCGGAGGTGGCCGCGCGCATCGGCTATGACAGCGACGCCGCCTTCCAGCGCGCGTTCAAGCGGCTGACCGGCCAGCCTCCGGGCGCGTACCGCCGCGCGGCCTCCGGGATCTGAGTGGCGTTAGGCGCAAGCCGCAGCCAGCGCGGCCTCGGCCAGGACCAGGGTGGTATCGATCGCCGGCACGCCGCAGTTGGCGTCGTTCAACACCAACGGCAGCTCGGTGCAGGCAAGCGCCACGCCGTCGCAGCCCAGCGCCTTCATCCCTGCCACCACTTCCAGCAGCGCCGCCAGCGTGGCTGCGCTGGCGCGGCCGGTGGGCACCAGCTCTTCGAAGATGGCGCGCTGGATCGCCGCCTGCTGGGCTTCGTCAGGAATCACCTCCTCGATGCCGCGCGCGGCCAGCGGCGCCTGGTACAGGCGGCGCGCCATGGTCCAGCGGGTGCCCAGTATCGCCACCCGTTTCAGGCCCCGCGCCGCGCAGGCGTCGGCCACCACATCGAGGATGCTGATCAGCGGAATGGGCGAGCGGGCGCGGATGTCGTCCACCACCAGGTGCACGGTGTTGGCCGGGATCACCGCCAGTTCGGCGCCGGCGCCGGCCAGCCGTTCGAGCGAGCCGACGATGGAATCGGCGACCAAGTCCCAGCGGTCGTCGTCCTGGGCCTGGTGCACCACGCCGAAATCCGGCTGGTCCAGCGCGAAGCGCGGGTGGTGATGGTGGGGAAAGCGGTCCGCGCATAGGCGGTGGATCTTGGACAGGCAGTCTACGGCGCCGGGCACGGTCACGCCGGCGACGCCTATGGTTTTAGGGTTCATGGTTTCTGCGTGGAAAAGCGCGCCGACAGCCGGCGCGGAGCCGGCCAGTCTACCCATGCGGCATGGCGGCCGCAACGCCGCTCAGCGCTGCCAGGTGCCGCCCTGGCGGACGCGGCGCACGAATTCGTCCAGCGGCATCGGCCGGGCGATGTAGAAGCCCTGCAGCCAGCCCACGCCCAGCCGGCTCAGGTAGTCGAACTGTTCGGCAGTCTCCACGCCCTCGGCCACCGTCGCCAAGCCCAGCTTGGCCGCCAGTTCGGCCACGCTGTCGACGATGTGGCCGGACAGGCCGTCGCTGCCGATGCCGGCGACGAAGCTCTGATCGATCTTCAAGCCGCCCACCGTCAGCTGCTGCAAATACACCAGGCTGGAGTGGCCGGTGCCGAAATCATCCAGCGCCACCCGGACACCCAGCGCGTCCAGGCGGCGGAACAGCGCCTCGACCTCGGGCGTGATCGCCACCATTTCGCGCTCGGTCAGCTCCAGCGTCAGCACCGCGCCGCTTTCGGCCAGCAGGCCCGCCCAGCGCCGGCAGTCGCCGTACAGGCCCCCCTCCTGCAGATGGGCGCGGCTGATGTTGACGCCCAGGTGGAAGTCCGGCGCCAGCGGCAGCTTGGTCAGCTTGGCCAGCACGGCGTCCATCATCCGCCGCGTCATCTCGACGATCAGCCCGCTCTCTTCGGCGCGCGGGATGAACAGATCGGGCCGGATCAGCCCCTCGCGCGGATGCCGCCAGCGCATCAGCACCTCTGCGCCGCGCCAGTCAGGCAGGCCGGGCTGCACGATGGGCTGCAGATAGCCTTCGAACTCGTCGTTGGCCAGCGCCCGCCGCAGCTCGTCGGTGAAGGAGGCCGGCCGCCCCAGCAGCCAGTACAACGTCGCGCCGGCCGACAGGCCCAGCAGTAGCAGGATCACGGTCAGCGGCGCATGATGCGACCAAAGATGCCGGTGCCAGGCCGGCACGTCATAGCTTGAGCGCACGGTGAACGGATAGCGGCTGGAGTGGCGGATTTCCTCCACCTGCCCGCGCGCAGGCATCGTCCCTTCGCCGTAGCGGCGCGGCCCCAGCCAGTGGTCTCCCACCTGCAGAAACACCAGGATGCGGTCGCTGACATCCTGCAAGGCCAGCTGCAGATAGCGTCCGTCCACCGTCGCCACCGCCGCGTCGCCGCCGCGATTGAGCCGGTAATACAGCAAAGGCACATCGGGCGTCACCGCGTTGCCGGACAGCAGTTGCATCCTGCCTTGCACGAAACCGCGCGCCGGCATCGCCCAGCGGGTGCTGCCGCTCAGCGACGAACAATAGACGTTATCGCCATCCAGCAGTACGGTGCTGCGCACGAAGGGCGCGACCGCCACCTGGCGGCGCAAGGAATATACGGCCTTGTCGCACGATCCGCCGGCCAAGGGCAGCAGGATGCGCGCGGCCTCGTCGGCCTGGTCGAGGATACCATCCACCAGTTGCAGCCCCTGGTCCACCTGCTGCCGCACGGAAGCCTGGAGATCCTGCCGCTCCTGCCACAGCAACGCGGGCACCGTCGCGGCAAACGGCAGAGCCGCCACCAGCAGGGCAAACATCAAATGGGACAGGCGATGGCGACGGCGTGGCTGCAGGGGATTCATCGACTCTCCGCGCGTGCAATTCCGGCTATGCGGAATTGATGATTGGTTTTAAATAATAGTATTATTTTAAACCAAAAAATAAACCCTCCCGCAGGAGGGTTCGCGCGCGAGCCGGGAGGCTCAGCTCAGACGGCCGCGGTGGCGGGCGATCTGCACCTTCACCTGGGCCGGCGCGGTGCCGCCGACATGGTCGCGCTGCGCCAGGCTGCCCTCCGGCGTCAGCACGTCGAACACGTCGTCCTCGATCAGCGCCGAGAACTCGCGCAGCTTGGCCAGCGGCAGATCGGCGAGATCCACGCCCAGGCCTTCGGCATGGCGCACCGCCAGCGCCACCACCTCGTGGCTGTCGCGGAAGGGCAGGCCCTTCTTGACCAGGTAATCGGCCAGGTCGGTGGCGGTGGCGTAGCCCTGCAGCACCGCCGCGCGCATCGCCTCCGGCTTCACCGTCACGCCGCGCATCATGTCGGCGTAGATGCGCAGCGTGGTCTGCAGCGTATCCACCGTGTCGAACAGCGGTTCCTTATCCTCCTGATTATCCTTGTTGTAGGCCAAGGGCTGGGCCTTCATCAATGTGATCAGCGCGATCAGGTGGCCGACGACGCGGCCGGACTTGCCGCGCACCAGCTCCGGCACGTCCGGGTTTTTCTTCTGCGGCATGATGGACGAGCCGGTGCAGAAGCGGTCGGCGATGTCGATGAAGCCGACGCGCGGGCTCATCCACAGGATCAGCTCTTCCGACAGCCGAGACAGGTGGATCATCGCCAGCGAGGCCGCGGCGGTGAATTCGATGGCGAAGTCGCGGTCGGACACCGCGTCCAGCGAGTTGTGGCAGACATCGTCGAAACCCAGCAGCTGGGCGGTGTAATGGCGGTCTATCGGATAGGTGGTGCCAGCCAGCGCCGCGGCGCCCAAGGGCAGCCGGTTGACGCGCTTGCGACAGTCCTGCATCCGCTCGGCATCGCGCGCCAGCATCTCCACATAGGCCAGCAAGTGGTGGCCGAAGGTGACCGGCTGCGCCACCTGCAGGTGGGTGAAGCCGGGCATCACGGTGTCGGCATGCTGCTCGGCCAGGTCCAGCAGGCTCTTCTGCAGTTCGCCGAACAGATGGACGGTGGCATCGATCTCGCCGCGCAGCCACAACCGGATATCGGTGGCCACCTGGTCGTTGCGGCTGCGGCCGGTGTGCAGGCGCTTACCGGCGTCGCCGATGCGGTCGGTCAGTCGGCGCTCGATGTTCATGTGCACGTCTTCGAGGTCCACGCTCCACTCAAGCTTGCCTGCGCGGATCTCGTCGCGGATGTCCGCCATGCCTCGTCGGATCGACTCCAGGTCGGCGTCGGACAACACGCCCGATCGGTTCAGCATCGCGGCGTGGGCGAGCGAGCCTTCGATGTCCACCTCGGCCAGTCGGTAGTCGAAGCCGATGGAGGCGGTGTAGTGCTTGACGAGTTCGGAAACCGGCTCGGAAAAACGGCCGGACCAGGCGTGTTGGTCTTGCATGGCGTAGCGTCCTGCGGTGAGGGTGCGAAAACCCTACTATGCCAGCCGCAACCGCCCACGGCCAGCGCGGATTTGTCCTACCGTCCAGCAGCCGCCAGGATGCGGGCGACCGTGCCGTCGGCCACCATGCCGCGCAAGGCCTGTTCGAGGTCCGCCTTGCGCGGATGGAGCGGCGAGCGCCGCGCCAGCGCCAGCCGGTTGGGATGGCGGTCGTCCAGCGTCAGCGCCGCCCGCTTCACCCGGCCGGCAAACTCGGGCCGCGCGGCCAGCGCCGCGCCCTGGCTCGCGTTGACGATCAAGGCGTCGACGCGGCCGGCGGCCAGCTTGCGAAAACCGGACTCCATGCCGGGACTGGCGTCGCGGCGGATGCGGGCGTCGCGGTCGAAGCCCGCCTCGTAGCTCACCCCCTCCGACACGCCGACCGTCAGCGGCAGCAGATCGTCGTAGCGGGCCAGCGCGCGCGGGTCGCCGCTGCGCTGGTAAAACACCAGATGGTTGCTGTTGGCGAAGGGCGGCATCAGAAAATCCAGATAGCGCGAGCGCTCCGGCGTGGGCCGCACGCCTATCATCAGGTCGGCCCGCCCCTGCTGCATCACAGCCAGGCAACGCGACAGCGGGCAATGCAGGAAGCGCAGCGGCAGGCCCAGCCGCCGCGCCAGCTCGCGCACGATCTCGGTGTAAGGTCCGGCCGGCTCGCCGCGCGCATCCAGTTTTTTCCATGGCTCGAACACGTTGTAGGCGAGCACCAGCTCGCGCGCGTCCGCCAGCGCCGGTTCGAACGCCAGACAACACAATAGCAGGACGATCAGTTTCTTCACGGCATTTGCTTGGAAATGTTTTCAGCAATGCTATCCCCTAAGCGCCATGCGCTGCGCATTTGTCGACCGCATCCCCCACCGCTGTTGCGAAAACGCCATCCAGCCGACTAGAGCGGCTGCCGGCAAGCCATTGAATGGAAAATAATAATTGTTCCTCACGCGTCTGTTGGCCCCATCCCGCCAAAAATACCATCTGCACAACATAGGTATGATCCGGACGCGAAAAAGGCCCGGCATGCCGGGCCTTATCCAAGCAAACCCCGCTGCGGGTCAGTGCTGCAGGATTTTGGACAGGAACTGGCGCGCGCGCTCGCTGCGCGCGTCCAGGTCGCCGAAGAATTCGTCTTTGGCGCAATCCTCGACGATGCGGCCCTGATCCATGAAGATCACCCGGTCGGCCACGCGGCGGGCGAAGCCCATCTCGTGGGTCACGCACATCATGGTCATGCCCTCGTGCGCCAGCTCGGTCATCACGTCCAGCACCTCGTTGATCATCTCCGGGTCCAGCGCGCTGGTCGGCTCGTCGAACAGCATCGCGATCGGGTCCATCGCCAGCGCGCGGGCGATGGCCACCCGCTGCTGCTGGCCGCCGGACAGCTGGCCGGGATGCTTGTCGGCGTGCGCGCGCAGGCCGACGCGGTCCAGCAGCTTCAGGCCCTTGGCCATCGCCTCGTCCCGGCCGCGGCCCAGCACCTTGACCTGGGCGATGGCCAGGTTCTCGGTGATGGTCAGGTGCGGAAACAGCTCGAAGTGCTGGAACACCATGCCGACGCGCGAACGCAGCTTGGGCAGATCGGTTTTCGGATCGCCGACCGAGATGCCGTCGACGACGATCTCGCCCTGCTGGAACGGCTCCAGCGCGTTCACGCACTTGATCAGGGTGGACTTGCCGGAGCCGGACGGCCCACACACCACCACCACCTCGCCCTTGGCGACCTGGGTGGTGCAGTCGGTCAGCACCTGGAAGGTGCCATACCATTTGCTGACCTTGTTCAGCGAAATCATTGCAGTCATACAGCCAACCTTTGTTGCAGGCGCTTCACCAGGCGGGAGGCGCCGAAACTGATCAGGAAGTAGACCATGCCGGCGAATATCAGGAATTCGTGCGGCAGGCCGACGATGTCGCCCTTGGAGCGGGCGGTGTTGAGGAAATCCATCAAGCCGACAGCGTATACCAGAGAGGTGTCCTGGAACAGGATGATGGACTGCTGCAACAGCAGCGGCAGCATCTTGCGCAGCGCCTGCGGCAGCACGATCAATCCCATCACCTGGTGGTAGCGCATGCCCAGCGCGTAGGCGGCGCCGGCCTGGCCCTTCGGTATCGCCTGGATGCCGGCGCGGACGATCTCGGCGAAGTAGGCCGCCTCGAACATCACGAAGGCCACCAGGCAGGAGGTGAACGCCCCCACCGGCTCCAGATTGCCGGTGATCCAGTTCAGCAGCATCGGCACCGCCAAGTAGAACCAGGAGATCACCAGCAACAGCGGAATGGAGCGGAAGTAATAGATGTAGGCGGTGGCGAAACCCGACAACACCTTGTTGCTGGACAGGCGCGCCAGCGCCAGCAGGATGCCGAGCAGCACGCCGCCGGCCACGCCGCCGGCCAGCATCTTCAGCGTCAGCAGCATGCCTTGGCTCAGGCCCGGCAGCGCCGGTACGATTTGGCTGAAATCCATCATTTGCCTCCCATCATGCCGGGCACTCTGAGTTTCTTCTCCAGCGCGTTCATCATCAGCATCAGGCTCATATTGAGCGTGAAATAGATGACCGTGGCCAGGGTGAAGGCCTCGAACAGGTTGGCCGAAAACTCAGCGGTCTGCTTGGTCTGCGCCAGCAGCTCGGCCAGGCCGATCAGCGACGCCACCGACGAGTTCTTGATGATGTTGAGGAATTCGCTGGTCAAGGGTGGAATGATGATGCGCATCGCCTGCGGCAACAGCACGTGGCGGTAAGTCTGGCCAAGCGAAAAGCCCACCGCCATCGCCGCGTTGCGCTGGCCGCGCGGCAGCGCCTCGATGCCGGTGCGCACTTGCTCCGCCACCCGGGCCGCGGTGAACAGGCCCAGGCACACCACCACCGACAGGAACTGCGAGGTGGTCGGCGACAGATCCTGCTTGAACCAGACCTGCGCGCCCTCCGGCAGCAGGTCGGGCACCAGGAAGTACCAGACGAACAGCTGCACCAAGAGCGGCACATTGCGGAACAACTCGACGTAGACGGTCGCCAGGCCGGCGATCCAGCGATTGGGCAGCGTGCGCGCCACGCCGACCGCGATGCCCAGCAGCAAGGCGATGATCCAGCCGCTGAGCGACACCGACAGCGTCCAGCCCAGACCGCTGGCGAACCAGTTCAGATAGATCTCGCTACCGACACCGGTGGGTTTGAAGAAGACTCCCCAGTCCCAGTGATAATTCATTGCAACCACTCCCAGCCGCGCGTCGGGAAGACGGCGCGGCGATCGATGCCACCCGGCGGCCGGCTTCCGGCCGCGCAGGGTCAAGCCGCCGCCCGCGAAAACGGGCGGCTACGTTCAGGGCGAAGGCCGCATGCGCGGCCAGGCTGGCTTATTCGGCGGGCTTGTCGGTCGGCTTGGCCAACAGCGCCTTCAGCTCGTCGGACATCGGGAAGTTGAGGTTCAGCCCCTTGGGCGGCACCGGACTGGTGAACCACTTGGCGTAGATCTTGTTCACTTCGCCGGACTTGAAGGTCTTCTCCAGCGCGGAGTCCACCACCTTCTTGAACGCCGGATCGTCCTTGCGCAGCATGCAGCCGTAGATTTCGTAGGACTGCGACTTGCCGGTGACGATCCAGTTGGCCGGGTTCTTGGCCTTGGCCATCTCGCCGTACAACAGCGCGTCGTCCATCATGAAGGCGGCGGCGCGGCCGGATTCCAGCATCAGGAACGACTCGCCGTGGTCCTTGGCCGAGATCACGTTCATGCCCATGTTCTTGCTGGCGTTCATCGCCTTGATCAGGCGCTCGGACGTGGTGCCGGCGGTGGTGACCACGTTCTTGCCCTTCAGGTCCGGGAAGTCCTTGACGCCGGAGGTCTTGGCGGTGAGCAGACGGGTGCCGATCTCGAAGATGCCGACCGAGAACGCCACCTGCTTGCCGCGCTCGGCGTTATTGGTGGTGGAGCCGCACTCCAGGTCCACGGTGCCGTTCTGCACCAGCGGGATGCGGGTCTGCGAGGTAACCAGGTTGTAGCGCACCTGCAGGTTCGGCATCTTCAATTCCTTCTTCACCTCGTCCACCACCTTGTTGGCGAGGTCAACCGAGTAGCCGATCGGCTTCTGGTTGTTGTCGTAGTACGAGAAGGGAATGGAAGAATCGCGGTTGCCGAGCACGATCACGCCGGAATCCTTGATCTTCTTCAGGGTGCCGGTCAGCTCGGCCGCGCCGGCGGGCAGCGCGGCGAGGGTGGACATGGCGGCCAGCGTACATCCAGCGACGACGGAGGTGCGAATGCGCATGAGGTTTCTCCTTATAGACTCTCTTTGCGGGTAAAGCGGCGCCGCTGTCGCGGCGCCATGATCTTCTTTTTAGTGATTGTCTGACAGTATGCTGTTATTTTTTGTTTGCGTCAGAACTTAATGCAACGGGAAACCGCGGCAGGCCGCGGAACCGGCTCAGCCGCGCGCTCCCTTGTCGGACAAATGGTTCGCCAGACGGACATAGTCCTCCACCCGCAGGTTCTCCGGACGCAGGCCGGGGTCGATCCCCAGCGCTTCCAGATCGGCCACGTCGGCCAGTCCCTTCAGGTTGTTGCGCAGCGTCTTGCGGCGCTGGGCGAAAGCCTGGATCACCAGCTTCTCCAACAGCGCCTCGTCGCGGGCGACGCCGCAGCGGCCCGGCGCCGGCATCATCCGCACCACGGCGGAATCCACCTTCGGCGGCGGCCAGAACGCTTCCGGCGGCACGAACAGGATGTTCTCCATGTAGAAGCGGTACTGCAGCATCACCGACAGCCGGCCGTAGTCGGCGGTGGAGGGCTCGGCCACCATCCGCTCGATCACTTCCTTTTGCAGCATGAAGTGCATGTCCAGCACCCGGTTGCCGTAAGTGGCGAGGTGGAACAACAGCGGCGTGGAGATGTTGTACGGCAGGTTGCCGACAATCTTCAGCGGCTGATCGCTGACCGAGGCGAAGTCGAAGGCCAGCGCATCGCCGGCGTGGATGGTCAGCTTGTCGGCCGGATGCTCGGCGCGCAGGCGCTCGATGATGTCGCGGTCGATCTCCACCACATGCAGGTGCTTCAGCCGCGACAGCAGCGGCTTGGTGATGGCGCCCAGGCCGGGGCCGATTTCGATCACGATATCGTCCGGCTGCGGGTTGACCGCGTGGACGATGCCGGCGATGACGCTGGCGTCCTGCAGGAAGTTCTGCCCGAAACGCTTGCGCGGTATGTGCTTGCTCATGAATCTGCCAATCTTGGGAACAGCCGCGATTGTACTCGCGCGGCGGCGAATGTCCCAAGCGATTCAGGCAGTTGGCCGCTGGCGGCGGCCCCAAACGCGCCTCAGCCCCGCGCCGGCATGCGCCATTGCAGCGCCAGGCAGAACAGCGACAGCGCGATCACCGCGCCGCCCAGCGCCAGCTCGCCCGCCACCGGCAGCGCGGCCAGCAGCGCCGACAAGGCCGAGGCGAACAGCATCTGCGCGCAGCCCAGCAGCGCCGCCGCGCGGCCGGCCGACTCCGCGAACGGCGCCATCGCCATGCCCGCCGCCGGGCCCAGCGTGAAAGCGAAGCCCACGCTCAGCACCGCGATCGGCAGCATGTAATGCCAGGCGCCGGGCTGATGCGCCAGCGCCGGCAGCAGCGCGCCGGCCGCCAGCATGATCGCCAGGCCCGTCTTCAGCACCCGGCGCGGCCCCAGCCGGCCAATCAGGCCCAGGCCGATGAAGCTGGCCGCCATGATCAGCAGCGCGTTGGCCCCGAACAGCAGGCCGAAGGTGGCCGCGGACAGGCCACCGCGCTCGATCAGCACCGTCGGCGCCAGCGTCACGTAGCTGACGATCAGGCCCAGCGCGGTGCTGCTGCAGGCGCCGTTGCGCAGCAGCGCCGGATGGCGCAGCACCTGCAGAAAGCCCGGCCCCGCCGCATTCTCCACGCGTTCCGGCCGCGTCTCCGGCATCAGCCGCGCCAGCAGCGCCAGCGCCGCCAGCGCCGACACCGCCAGGAACAGGAAACAGGACTGCCAGCCGTACAGCTCGGTCAGCACCCCGCCCAGCGCCGGCGCCAGCGCTGGCACGATGTTGAGCGCGCCGTTGAGCATGCTGTAGCGCTGCGCCGCCGCGTTGCCGGAGAAGCAGTCGCGGATGATGGTGAACGCGCACACCGAGCTGGCGCTGGCGCCCAGGCCCTGCAGCATCCGCGCCAGCATGAAGCTGCCCATCGAATCGCTGAGGCTGGCCAGCGCCGAGCCCAGCGCGTAGGCCAGCAGGCCGCCCAGCGCCACCGGGCGGCGGCCGGCGCGGTCGGCCAGCGGGCCGAACAACAGCTGGCCCAGGCCCAGGCAGAACACGAACACGCTGATGCTGGCCGACACGTCGGCCTGGAAATGGCGCTGCAGCGCCGGCAGCGCGGCCAGGTACAAATCCACGCCCAAGGGGTTGAACAGAATCAGCAGGATGGCGGCGGCGGTGGCCGGATTCGACTGGCGGACGGCAAGGCTGGAATGCGGCATGACGCGTGCTTCGAAGGGCGAAAGTCGACAGTTTATCAAACCCTGCCCATATCTCCAATTGGCATAAAATTATCATCTTTAAAAATCAATGGCATATCAGCAGATCGGCATGCCGCCGGGGGATTACAATCGTTCACCAAATCCCCGCCGCCGCAAGGCCTTGAATCGAAAGGCCGAATCCGCGCCGGCCGCGGCCCGCCGCGCCGCGGAGATGGTTGCCTCGGGGCCGCTCTGGTAACCTAGGCGGCAGCCCAAGAACAAACGAGCAGCCTGACATGAGCACCAATGACACCCGAATATACCTGGCCTCCGGCAGCCCCCGCCGCCGCGAGATACTGGAACAGCTGGGCCTGCATCTGGAACGCATCCATGCCGACATCGACGAAACGGTGCGGCCGGGCGAAGACGCCGTCGCCTACACCGAGCGGCTGGCGCGCGAGAAGGCCGAAGCCGGTTGGCGCGTGGTCTCCTCCTGCGGCCTGCCCGAGCGCCCGCTGCTGGCTGCCGACACCACAGTGACCCAGAACGGCGAGATCTTCGGCAAGCCGGAGAACGCCGATGACGCCCGCCGCATGCTGCGCGCCTTCTCCGGCCGCAGCCACCAGGCCATCACCAGCGTCGCCGTGCGCGACGGCGGCAGGCTGCTCGTCAAGACCTCGGTCACCGACGTGTTCTTCAAGCCCCTGTCCGACGCCGAAATCGAGCGCTACATCGACAGCGGCGAGCCGTTCGACAAGGCCGGCGCCTACGGCATCCAGGGCAAGGCCGGCGTGTTCATCGAACATATAGAAGGCAGCTACACCGGCGTGATGGGCCTGCCGGTGCACGAAACCGCGCTGCTCCTGGCCGAGTTCGGCTTCGAACTGCCATGAGCCGGGAGGGCGCCATGCTGCATCAATCGATACCCCTGCCGCGCGACCTGCCGCGGCCGCAAGAACAGATCCTGGTCAACATCACCCCGCAGGAAACCCGCGTCGCGGTGCTGGAGGAAGGCATCGTCCAGGAGCTGCACGTGGAACGCGCCGCCAGCCGCGGCATCGTCGGCAACATCTACCTGGGCCAGGTGAAGCGCGTGCTGCCGGGCATGCAGAGCGCCTTCATCGAGATCGGCCTGGAGCGCGCCGCCTTCCTGCACATCGCCGACGTGCTGGAACAGCGCCAGCACCCCACCGAGCCGCAGCGCATCGAGAAGATGCTGTTCGAAGGCCAGACCGTGCTGGTGCAGGTGATCAAGGACCCGATCGGCACCAAGGGCGCGCGGCTGTCCACGCAGATCTCGCTGGCCGGCCGCTTCCTGGTGCACCTGCCGCAGGAAGAGCACATCGGCGTGTCGCAGAAAATTGAAAGCGACGCCGAGCGCCACAGCCTGAAAGCGCGGCTGGAAAAGCTGCTGCCCGCCGGCAGCCCCAGGGGCTACATCATCCGCACCAGCGCCGAGACCGCCCGCGACGACGAGCTGGCCGCCGACATCGAATACCTGTCCAAGCTGTGGTCCGACATCAAGCAGAAGTCGCAGACGCTGCCGGCGCAAAGCTTGCTGTACGACGACCTGCCGCTGGCGGTGCGGGTGCTGCGCGACATGGTCAGCGGCTACACCGACAAGGTGCTGGTGGACTCCAACGAGAACTACGGCCGCATGGTGGAGTTCGCCGAGCAATACGTGCAGATCGCCGTCGACAAGATCGAGCGCTACGCCGGCGAGCGGCCGCTGTTCGAGCTGCACGGCATCGAGGCCGAGATCGAAAAGGCGCTGGCCCGCCGCGTCAATCTGAAGTTCGGCGGCTACCTGATCGTCGACCAGACCGAGGCGATGACGACGATAGACGTCAACACCGGCGGCTTCGTCGGCAACCGCAACTTCGACGAAACCATCTTCAAGACCAATCTGGAAGCCACCCAGGTGATCGCCCGCCAGCTGCGGCTGCGCAATCTGGGCGGCATCGTCATCGTCGACTTCATCGACATGGACAACGACGAGCACCAGGCGGCGGTGCTGGCCGAGCTGGCCAAGGCGATGGCGCGCGACCGCACCCGGGTGACGCTGAACGGCTTCACCAGCCTGGGCCTGGTGGAAATCACCCGCAAGCGCACCCGCGAGAGCCTGGCCCACATCCTGTGCGAACCCTGCCCCACCTGCCAGGGCCGCGGCGAGATCAAGACCGCGCAAACGGTGTGCTACGAGGTGCAGCGCGAGATCGTGCGCGAGGCGCGGCAGTACGACGCCAAGGGCTACCGCATCCTGGCGGCGCAGTCGGTGATCGACATGTTCCTGGACGAGGAGTCGCAGAGCCTGGCGATGCTGGTGGATTTCATCGGCAAGCCGGTGTCGCTGTCGGTGGAGTCCAGCTACACGCAGGAGCAGTTCGACGTGGTGTTGTTGTGAGGTAGGGCGGAAGCCCGGCGTGGCCGGGCGTTCCGCCGGCTCCATCCTTATGGAGCGGGAAAGCGAGAACGGGCAATGGCGATGAGCTGTTGCCCGTTTTGTTTTGCGCGGGGTATTGGCTGTGCGTGGGCTTGGCTGTGGATAAAAATGGATTTGGCGGATGGCTGTGGATAAGTATTGTGTAGAGGGTAGGGTGCTGTACGGGTAGGGTGCGTCACCCCGCAGGGGCGACGCACCGGTTATGGTGTCGCGGCTTTGTGTCCGCTTCGCGGACGATTGATTTTGGTGCCGGTTCCGCCCGGCGGACGGGCCAGGGGCTGGGCGGCCAGCCCCTTGGCAATCCCAGGCCGCCCCAGCAGCGCGGCGAAACCCCGTCTCCAAACCCATTCCCAAAGAGCCGCCGGAACTAGCAGGGCGCTACGTCGAACAACCGGCGGCTTAAAACTTTGGGAATGGCTTCGAAGCCGGCTTGCGCTGATGGGGATATGGGGCACGTTGATTCGGTCTATTTGGTCACAATAATGCATGTTATTGTTTATAGTCGACTACCTTTTTCTAGAAATTTACTTTACATGTTTTGATATGTAAATTTTTGGCGTTAAGTTGAATTTACTAACTTTCTTTCTCCATGTTTCGAGCGCTAATAAGAGTTGGATTGAGTTGAGGTCTGTTATTTTGGTAATCTCTTTTTCCAGAACCAGCCAGATGGCGACAGATTTTATAGGGTATTGCTCAGGGACCACATTTCTAGAGATCACTTCGATAGCTGTTGCTGACTGGTGAATGTTGTAAATAAGATCTACTTTTTTATCTGATATTTTCACGGATATGATTTCCTCATTCTTATAGAGGTCAGCTATTTCTACCTGGTAGTTTCTTGCCCCCTTTTTTATTGATTTTATTGCAACAGTACTTCGGTCTAGCAATATGAATCCATTTTCATCCCTTTGTTTTTTGTTAAAATAAAACTCTCGATATGTTATTTTATCTAACTCAAATTCTTGTGTGGCGAGGGCGTCGGCATCTAGATTTTCTTGTGTAGCTCGTATCTCTTGCTCACGAGATGCTTTCCATGATACATAGTCAGCCTCGTTTAAATCATCCATTTTTTGGATTGCTATGTTTTCCAGCGCTTTCTTCAGGTAATCCATAAATGTTTGATTGAATAAATACCACTCACCGTTTTTGAGTAAGTATTGGTTTCTCAGTCTGCAATCAATTAACTCTTTTACATCTTGACTGAAGACGGTCTCACTAGATATTTTGACTTTTACTTCATTTATATCACTTATATTATTTTCCACTAAGTAGGATGCAATGTTTTCTATTTGAATCGCACTGCCAAGATCTTTTTTATCTTCTCGTTTTCCCCTGCCACTTTTTGTGAAAATCATATACTCACAGTCTGATGTTCTTACACAAATCTGTGTTCCATAGATTGGAAACTCATCAATTACAATATCCCCATCCCCCTTTTTGATACTTTCCAATAGCTCAATATCAAGTTCATTAATAATGTTTTCGTCGCGAACAATTTCTAATTTGGGTAGTTTTATCAACTCATCTTTGGAAAAGGATTCTCTAATCTTGTTAAACAAATCTGCAAGATCACTAGGGCTTCGTTCTGTATCTATTTGAATGGAGTCGGCAAGAATAATATTCTTTTCTCCCCATTCAGATGCATCAACAGCTTTTATTTTGACATGATCTACTGACTCGCCAGGTTCGTAGCTGTTTGGGGAAAAATTTACATATGCGGATACTTCATTTCTTTTTGATCCTGCGAAATATCGGCTTTTCTTCAAAATGGTAGTTTTTTCATCGCCAATTCGGATGGCAAAGTTTATACCAAAGTCGTGCTCTATATATTTATTTAAGTAAAAGTGTGCTTTTCCTAGACTGACTAGATATATGATGTCTGGTGAGTCCTCTTTGATGGAAATGAGAAGAGCAAAATGAAATATGTTATGTGGCTCGACTATACCGTCCTTGAAAAAAACATTATATGTGTTCCACCACCATATAGGATTACCTTTAACATTTTCTGAGAAATAAAAAGTCATTTTATAGCCATTATCATTTATTGTTTTTTGCTCTGCCAGCCCAACAGATGATATTTTCTCTAGCAATTGTTCAAGATATTCTGATCTCAATTTGTATATGTTGTATGCGGTACTCATAGCATTCCTTTCAAGGTTGATTGTTTGAGAATTGCTTTGATGTATGCGCAGGTAAGATTAATAAAGATAATTTTGTAAATTAATCTTCATCCTAATAATTTTGAGGGAATTTCATCTATATTTGTTTTAGTATGAATTGTACGTTTTAAGCTAGTTTCCCTCTAGAAGTTTACGTTGCAATACATGGCCGCATTAAATTGGAATTAAAAATCTATCTTAGGCAACAATGACTTGATGCGCAGGCAAGAGCCGTTTAAGCACATAGTGCCGATGGTATTCAGCTGCAGTGTGAAACAAATAAGCTGAACTACTAGTGATACTGGTTGCATTGCGATTTTCCATTGCCCCAATTAACTCTTCAGTCCAACTACGTGAATTATAATCTTTACACAATTCCACTGGGCCAAGGTGCCCATTCTTCATTGCCACTTTCCATTGATCTGATCGTTCATAGTTATCGCCTTCATAGCAAAGTATATTCTCCACAGTTGAAGCTATCTCATCAAACGAAATTCTTGGTGTTGAATATCCCTTTTCATTAGCGAAACAAGTAAAGTGATCATGCAATCTTCTACAGGCCTCTAAAAAATTAACAGTATTATCACGCTTATCCACATAGCCAAGTGCATGTTCAAATTCCCATTTCAAAAAAGGCATATCTGGTAAAGTATCTACTCCACCATGCCCCAGACCTGAATTATTGGCAAATCCCGTTTTTATTCTTTCACTAACATTCCACAGCATTTCTTGCATTTTAGATGATGTATGACCATCCAAAGAAATAGTATCTTTTTCTACCTGGTTTAACGAAGATGTTGTTCCTGAGAAACCAAAATGGGAAAATGTATCTGCATATACATGTGCAGCAATCCCCAACAACTGCAGATTAAATTTTTCATCCTTTTGCTTGATATGATGGTCTATCATCTCTTGGGCAATCTGACTATCCCTCTTGCACATGATACGTTCAAGATATTTCCCGTTACCCCCTCCGGGTAAAAAATGAAAAGGAACCCATACAAGTCTGCTGTCATCCGCAGTACTATTCATCGGATGTCTCGTGAGCTTATTTATCACAGACTTCATTAAACCTACGTCTGCAGAAATATCATATGGACTATGTGCCGTTGCAATTCCTATGACGGCTTCACATGTATCACCATTTACAGTTCTAACCGACCTCAATTCTTCATGATCTTGATCATCTACATATTGAGAGGCATGAGCGACAATTTCTGCATCATCGCGGGGAATTCCTGCAGCAGCTGCCATTGCATAAGTCCCATAATAGTGCATATCAATTTGCATGCTTATCTCCTAGAATCATTTAACAAGCCAACTTTCTGTACCTGCAATACAGAAAATAAATAAATCCAATTGAAAACTGCAATATTCACCGCACAACTATTTCAGACACCGTTCATACAAGTCCAATCCATTATTAAACCCATCCCTGCTAAAATTACTTACATTCTTTGCATATAAATGCTAGGACTACTTAATCACTGGTAATAAAGAAATCCTCATCGCTATAAACTCAGTATGCTGTGGAAAAATTATCTAAAAAAATTCCGCACAGAAGTCTAAAAAGGTGGCCATCTCCACATAATAGTCCTCACAAAAACAGATTCCTAAAAAATAATACCCGTGCAAATACCTACAAGATATTTGACTAAAAAGCGTGTTTTCCTCGCAATGCTCGGGGTTAAATTCATCGCCATCACGTGAGTAAATATTTGTAGAACCGAACCAACTCGACACTATTCCCCATCAGCGCAAGCCGTCTCCGAAGTCATTCCCAAGGTCTTAAGCCGCCATTTGTTTGAGCGGGGCAACGTTAGTGCCCCGCGAGTTGGGCGGTGCCTTGGGAATGGATTTGGAGACGGGGTTTCGCCGCGCTGTTGGGGCGGCCTGGGGGTGCCGGGGGGCTGACCGCGCAGCCCCCTGGCCCGCCCTTTGGGCGGAATCAAAACGCTTCAGAGCAACAAGTTTTGGCCGCAATGATTAGCAGTCAAATCATTGATTACGCAGCAATACTTAGCACATTGACATGTAGATGGAGGCGGATTAGCGTGAGGGTTCTCTCAAAGCTCCAGCTGCACCCGCCCAGTTCTGGCGGTATCATTACGCCTTCTTTCTAGGCGTGCATTCGCACGTCGCAAGAGATCAAGGGGGGTGTCGGGTATCCGCAAGGACCCGGACGGCCTGGAGCCGTTGAGAGCGCCCCCACCCCGATACGGTGGAACCCTCTCTCAAACTCTCCAGGAGGCCATCATGGCCATGATCAATCGTACTGCTGCGACACTTCTTCTCATCGGTTCACCCCTAGCTTGCTCCCAAGTAGCCCATTCACTTGCGGAGGCCCAGCCATGAACCACCACCTCGACCTCTCCGTAAACCTCCCCCTCCGCCTCGACTACGCCAAGAACTTCCCGCTGCGCGTCATCCGCCGCGAGGAGGGCTTCTGGTTTGTCGCCGCCGAAATCGCCGCTTCGATGAAGCAGGAAGTGGAAGATCTGCTGGCAACGCTGGAGCAACCGGCTGGCCGCCTGTTGCTGCTAGCCGGGGAAGATGAACCGGTGCTGTGCTTGTCCGAAGGCGAGCTGGACGAGGTGGTCAGGAGGATCAAGAAACCCGGCGCGCGGCGGTTGCGGCGCTGGTGGCAGGAGGAGACGCGGCCGGCTTTGCTGCATGAAGGCGGGCCGGCCACCACGGCGGAGAGCCTGCATCTGGCGCTGGCCTTGGCCGCCGAGGCGGCGCAGCAGGTGGGGCGGGCGGTGATGGAGGCGGTGCTGCGCGGCCCTGGGCCTTGGCAGCATTCGCGCTGGGTGGTGGCGCTGGATTACGAGCGCCACAACAAACAGCGCTGGCCGCACGGCAAGCTGATCGGCCTCACCAGCTCCGTCGCCACGCTGGAAGGCTTGGCGGAGCTGATCGCCGAACCGGGCAGGATGCCGGTGAACAATACCGACCTGGTCAAACTGGCTTCCGCCTGCCATTTACGGCTGGCGGAGAGGATGGGACGGATCGCCGGTTGATCCAGCAGGAGCGCGATGCCGAAACGGGTCGCGCTTTTTTATTGGCTTTATGGCAAACGCTCAATCGATAGCCACCGTGTCCCCCCTTCAGCGCGCGCCGGTCAAAAATCGCCCAGCCAGGTTTTAAGCCGCCGCCTGTTTGAGCGGGGCGACGTTAGCGCCCCGCGAGTTCGGCGGCGCCTGGCTGGGTGGTTTTTGAGCGGGGTTTCGCGCGCTGTGGGGCGGCCTGGGGTTGAAAGGGGGCTGGCCGCGCAGCCCCCTTTCCCGTCCGACGGGCGGAACCGGCATCAAAATCCATCGTCCGCACAGCGGACACCGCCCCCCCCCCAAGCGGTGCGTCGCCCCTTTGGGGTGACGCACCCTACCCGCTGCCATTTGCGGCTGGCGGAGCGGATGGGACGGATCGCCGGTTGATCCAGCAGGAGCGCGATGCCAAAACGGGTCGCGCTTTTTTATTGGCTTTATGGCAAACGCTCAACCGATAGCCACCCTGTCCCCCCATCAGCGCGCGCCGGCTTCAAAGCCATTCCCAATGGTTTTAAGACGCCGGTTGTTCGACGCGGGGCGACGTTAGCGCCCCGCTAGTTCCGGCGGCTCCTTGGGAATGGGTTTGGAGACGGGGCTTCGCCGCGCTGCTGGGGTCGCCTAGGGTTGCAAGGGGGCTGGCGACACAGCCCCCTTGCCTGCCTGGCGGGCAGCCCCGCCATGAAAACCATCATCCGCGCAGCGGACACAACACCCAAAACGGTGCGTCGCCCCTATGGGGTGACGCACCCTACCCGGACAGCCCCCCCTGCCTGGCGGGCAGCCCCGCCGTGAAAATCATTCGTCCGCACAGCGGACACCGCACCCAAAACGGTGCGTCGCCCCGGCGGGGGGACGCACCCTACCCGGACAGCCTCCCTGCCTGGCGGGCAGCCCCGCCATGAAAATCATCATCCGCGCAGCGGACACCGCACCCCAAACGGTGCGTCGCCCCGGCGGGGGGACGCACCCTACGCCTCATCCCAATGCCGCCGCCATCCGCCTCATGCTCGCCGCCACAATCGCATGATGAAACGGCGTCACCACCGTCAGA
This sequence comes from Chromobacterium piscinae, assembly GCF_021129175.1. Classification (GTDB taxonomy): domain Bacteria; phylum Pseudomonadota; class Gammaproteobacteria; order Burkholderiales; family Chromobacteriaceae; genus Chromobacterium; species Chromobacterium piscinae. The sequence goes on from NZ_JAJOHV010000034.1 coordinate 27,638, forward strand.
TACGTCCTCCCCAACAAATTATGCGTCCGCACCAGCGTGCTCACCTCCAGCCGCTCCGGCCGCCACTGCAACACCACCCGGAAATCCAGATGGCGGTCGTCTTCGCCAAGCACCGCGACATGCTCTCCCAGATGCAACACGCGGAACACGCCCAGCTGCTGGCCCACATGATATGGCTCAACCGAAGAGGAAGCGGGTCGGGCGGTTTTCAGGCCCAGCGGCGACACCAGCCGGTCGCGCAGCCGCATCAGCGCGCGGGCCCAGGGCGGCATCGTGGCGGAGAAGACGCGCAACAAGCTGGCTGCGTCGGCCGTCGGCGCGCCGGGCGGCAGCGGGACGCTGCGGCGGTCCTGCCAGGGATAGCGGCCGGTTTCCTGGACTAGCAGCGGAATGTCGGAAAAATCGTATTGGGCAGACACGGGCCTCTCCCGATGTGGCGATGGCCGCAGCATGCCCAACGGCGGCGGGGCCGTCTTGAAGCGAAACGACACGCGTCAGCCGCGCAAACCGGGCTCGGCGCACATCCGCAGGATCACCGCCCTAGGCAAGCGGTACAAGTGCAGCGCCGGGTCATCGCCCAGGCCATCGACATAGGCCGAAGGCGTGCGTCCGGCGTAGCGGACGAAATCGCGGTGCAGATGGGCTTGGTCGGCGTAGCCGGCGGTGGCGGCCATGTCGGCCCAGTCGGGCGACGGCGTCCAGCGAGTGTTCAACAGCAGACGGTTCAGCCGCGCCTGCGGCCGGAGAGCGCGCAGGCTCTGGCCAGCGCTGGCGTGGAAGCGGCGCTCGAATTGCCTGAGGCTGAGGCCGAAATGCGCGGCCAGCTCGCCGGCGCTGCGCCGGGGCCAATCGGACGGCAACGCCAGCGTGGGCGTGCGGTGGCCGTGCCAGCCGGCTAGACGACGCAGCAGCGCCTCCGCCTGCGGGCGCAAGGCATCGCCGGCGGCATCGACCAGCGGCGACAGCCAAGCCGGCGGCAGCAGCCGGTCCAGCGGCAGATAGGCGTCGAATATCTCGCCGGCGGCGATGCCGAACAGACGCGGCAGTTGGCCGGGCTTGAGCCAGGCCATCAGGATGCGCGCGCCGGGCGACGCCGTGGCCAGCCTCACGCCGGCGCAGCCACCCAACAGGCCGGCCGGCGCCGGCGTGCCGCCGTGGTCCAAGCGGATCTCGCCGCCGGTGACGAACAGCAGCATAGGGTGCAAGGTTGCCGGCAGCAGCAGCGGGCCACCGGGCAACACAAGGTCCAGCATGTCGCCCAGCAGCGTGTCCAGACCGGGCGGCGGCGGATAGAGAACGGGGAGCGGCGGGTGGGTCATGGCGGACCGGCGCGAAATAGACTGTCGTCATTGTGTCGCCGCCGCCGCCGGCCGGTCAATCCGGGCGATGGATGCGAAAACGCCCCGCGCGAGCGGGGCGTTTCATGCTGCGGAACCGGCTGGCTTATACGGCCATCACCGCTTCCACCTCGTCCACTGTCTTTGGGATCGGCTCGCCCAGCACGCGGCTGCCGTCCTCGGTCACCAACACGTTGTCCTCGATGCGGATGCCGCCGAAGTCGGCGTATTCGCGGAACTTGGCGAAATTGATGTACTGGCTGTGGCGGCCTTCCTTCTCCCAAGCTTCGATCAGCGCCGGAATGAAGTAGACGCCCGGCTCCACGGTCAGCACCATGCCGGCCTTCAGCGTCTTGCCCAGGCGCAGATAGCCCAGGCCGAACAGCTTGCTGCGCTCGGTGCCGTCGCCGTAGCCCACCAGGTCTTCGCCCAGCGCTTCCATATCGTGCACGTCCATGCCGATCTGGTGGCCCAGCCCATGCGGGAAGGCGATGGCGTAGGCGCCGGATTCGACGATCGCGTCCACATCGCCGCTGAAGAAGCCCAGCGCGGCCATCCGCTCCACCATCACGGCGGCGGACAGCTTGTGGATGTCCTGGTATTTGACGCCTGGCTTGACCGCGGCGATGGCGGCTTCCTGCATCTCCAGCACGATGTCGTACAGTTCGCGCTGGCGGGTGGAGAACTTGCCGCCCACCGGGAAGGTGCGGGTGATGTCGCTGGCGTAGCCGCCGCCGCTGGCGCAGCCGGTGTCGTTCAGCACCAGGTCGCCCTGCTGCAGCACGTGGTCGTGGTGGTGGTTGTGCAGCACTTCACCGCGCTTGGAGAAGATCGACGGGTAGGCCAGCTGCCAGTCGTGGCGGCGCATGATGCCTTCCATGATGCCCACCACCTGGTATTCCACCACGCCGGGCTTGGCGTTTTGCATCGCGGCGATGTGCATCGCGTGGGTGACGCCCAGCGCGGCTTCCATTTCGGCGATCTCTTCCGCGCCCTTGATCTCGCGCAGCGCCACCACCGCGCGGGTCAGTTGGGGACAGAAGCCTTCCTTCACCTGGGCCGGATGGGTGTCCAGCAGGCGGCCCATCTCGATCAGCGTCTCGCCGCGGTAAGGCGCCAGGTAGCGCACTGGACGGCCGGCGGCGCGGGCCTCGGCCACCACTTGCGCCAGCTCGGCGTACGGACGGCTGCGCGAGAGCGAGACCTTGGCGGCGCGCTCGGCCAGGGACGGCAGCGGGCCGGTCCAGACGATGTCGGCCACGTCCGGATCATTGCCGAACAACGTCGCCTCGCCGCTGTCGGCGTCGATCGCGCCGGCCAGGCCCGGCTCGTTCAGGCCGAAGAAGTAGCGGAAGCTGGAGTCCTGCACGAAGGGCAGGGTGTTGTCGTGGTAATTCATCGGCGAGTCGACGTTGCCGACGAACAGCAGCAGGCCGGACAGGCCGGACGCTTGCAGGCCGGCGCGGCGCTGGGCGTAGACGGAAGGGGCGAACATGTTTTCTCCTTTTGCCGCATGCCGGCGGGAGGCGCCGCTGCGGGTATATTCAACCGCCTAAGTTATCATGCGCGGCCCCCGCCGGCCAGCCGCGGCCTCAGCGCGCCGGCGCCTCCACTGCCTTTTCCGGCGCGGGTTTGACCGGGCTCAGCAGCCGACACAGCAGGCCGCCGGCCAGCATCGCCCATAAGGGCGCGCCCAGGCCGGCGAAGCTGACGCCGGAGGCCGCCACCACGAAGGTGAGCAACGCCGACTCCCTATGCTCGGCATCGGCCAGCGCCGCGCCCAGCGACGACGCCAGCGTGCCGAACAGCGCCAGGCCGGCCGCCGTCACCAGCAAGGGCTTGGGCAAGGCCAGCGCCAGCGCCGCCAGCGCGCCGCCCATCACGCCCATGACGATGTAGATCAGCCCGCAGAACACGCCGGCCACATAGCGGCGGCTGCGGTCCGGATGCGCTTCCGGCCCGGTGCAGATGGCGGCGATGATGGCCGCCAGCGTGACGCCGTGGCCGCCGAACGGCGCGGTGAGCATCGATGCCAGGCCCAGCGCGGTCACCGGCGAGCGCGCCGGCACCTGGTAGCCGAAGGCGCGCAGCACCGCCATGCCGGGCAAGAATTGGCTAGTCAGCGCCAGCAGCGCCAGCGGCAGGGCCAGATTGACGAAAGCGGACCACGACCAGGCCGGCCAGGTGAACAACGGCGCGGCGACGGCATGCAACGACGCGGCCGCCGGCGCATGCAACTCGCCGGCGGACAAGACCGCGCCCGCCGCGATGGCGGCCAGCAGCGCCCAGCGCGGAAACCAGCGGCGGCCGATGAAGAACAGCGCCGCCATCGCCAGCACCAAGCCCAGATGGCCCGTCGCCTCGGCCACCACTTCGCCGACGAAATGAAACAGGATGCCGGCCAGCAAGGCCGCCGCCAGCGCCGGCGGGAACAGCGCCATCAGCCGGTCGAACAAGCCGCTGACGCCCACCAACGTGACGATGGCGGCGGCGGCGAGGAAGGCGCCCACCGCCTCCGGGTACGGCACGCCGGGCAAGCCAGCCAGCAGCAGCGCCGCGCCCGGCGTGCTCCAGGCGGCGATCACCGGCGTTTTCCAGCGCAGGCTCAGCCACAAGCCGGCCGCGCCGGAGCCGATGGACACCGCCCATACCCAGGACGCCAGCTGCCCCTGCGACAGCCCGGCCGACTGGGCGGCGTGGACGATGATCAGAAACGGCCCGGAAAAGCCGACCAGCAAGGCCAAAACGGCGGCCAGCAAGGCGGAGGGGGCGGCGTCGCGCCGCAAGGTTTGCCACATGGCGACTCTCCTGATGAAAACCAATGTCGCCAGCGTGCCACGGCCTGCGCGCCACGGACTCCCACAAGCGCGCCAAACAGTTTATGCTGGGCCGCATCTGTTCTATATAACAGCCATCCTCAGGAGCCCCGCATGCAGCTGACCGGCATTCCCTTCGGCGTCACCGACTGGGCGGACGTCCCCGCCGACGAGCACCCCGGCGAACAGGGCCGCGCCTACTGGCGCACGCGCCAGCTCGGCGACATCCGGGTGCGGATGGTGGAGTACACGGCCGGCTACCTGGCCGACCACTGGTGCGAGAAGGGCCACATCCTGCTGTGCCTGGAGGGCGAGCTGCATACCGAGCTGGACGACGGCCGCGTCTTCGTCCTCACGTCCGGCATGAGCTACCAGGTGGCGGACCGGGCCGAGGCCCATCGCTCCCGCGCGCCGCAAGGCGCCAAGCTGTTCATCGTCGACTAAGCCCATGCCGCAATACCAGGACATCGCCCGGCTGCTGCAGGCCCGTCTGGACGCCGGCGAATTCCCGCCCGGCGGCAAGCTGCCCTCGGTGCGGCAGCTGGCCGCCCACCACGGCGTCAACAGCCTGACCGCGCTGGCCGCCTACCGCTGGCTGGAGCAGAAGCAGCGGGTGGTGGCGCGGCCGCGCGCCGGCTTCTACGCCGCGCTGCCGGCCCG
>NZ_JAJOHV010000035.1 GCF_021129175.1 Chromobacterium piscinae
GGCTTCGCGGCCGCGGCGGGCGCGGAAGCGGCCACCGGCGCGGACGCGCCGCCCATGATCTCGATGGACTCGGGCTTCATCTGCTGTTCCGGCAGATGGCCCACCACGTTCCACAAAACGACGGTGGCGATGGAAACCAGCACCACCGCGCCCACCAGGCGGCGGCGGGCGCGCTTTCTCAGCAATATCAGTTCATCGTGGCTGGACAGTGCCATGCATTCCTCAAACCGGGTGTCGCCGGGCCGCTTCCACTTCCGCTACGGTGTGGAATGATCCGAAAACGACGATTCTATCATTGTCGCCGGCCCGCGATAAGGCTGCCGACCACGCTTGGGCGACGGTATCGAAAGCGGACACCGACGCGACGCCGGCATTTTTCAGCGCCGCGGCGATGGCTTCGCCGCTCTGGCCGCGCGGCATGTCCAGCCCGGCGGCCAGCCAATGGTCGAATTCGCCCTTCGCCAGTTCAACCACCGCCGCCATGTCCTTGTCGGCCAGCATCGAGAACACCGCGTAGCGGTTCTCCGCGTAAGGCAGCTGCTTGAGCGCGGCCACCATCGCCTTGACCGCGTGCGGATTGTGTCCGACATCCAGCACTACCGCCGGACGGCCCGGCAGCACCTGGAAGCGGCCCGGCCACTCCACCTCCACCAGCCCCTGCTTGATCGCGCCTATGCCCACCGGCAGTTGGTCGCGGATCGCCTCCAGCGCGGCCAGGGCGCCGCAGGCGTTGACCATCTGGTAGCCGCCGCGCAGCGCCGGGATGGGCAGCGCGTGGCGGGCGTGGTCGCCGCAGCGGAACGACCACTGGTTGTCCATCCGGGTGTAGCCGAAATCGCGGCCGTACAGCTTCAGGTCCGCGCCGATGGCGGCCGCGTGGTCCAGCAGCCGCTTGGGCGGCTCGGGATCGACGCAGATCGCCGGCTTGCCGGCGCGGTAGATGCCGGCCTTTTCAAAGCCGATGTCCTCGCGGTTGTCGCCCAGGATGGCCTGATGGTCCAGGTCCACGCTGACGACGACGGAGACGTCCGGCTCGAAGATGTTGACCGCGTCCAGCCGGCCGCCCAGCCCCACTTCCAGGATCATCACGTCCACCTTTTCGGCGACGAAACTGTGCACCGCGGCCAGGGTGCCGAATTCGAAATAGGTCAGCGTAGTGTCGCCGCGCGCGGCGTCTATCGCCTCGAAGCTGGCGATAATGCGCTCGTCGCTGGCCGGCTTCAGATCGATGGCGATGCGCTCGTTGTAGCGCAGGATATGCGGCGAGGTATACGCGCCGACCTTGAAGCCGGCGGCGCGGAAAATGCTGGACAGCATCGCGCAGGTGGAACCCTTGCCGTTGGTGCCGGCCACCATGATCACTGGACAGGAAGGCTTGAGGCCCATCGCGTCGCGCACCCGGGACACGCGGGCCAGGCCCATGTCTATCGCCGCCGTGTGCAGGCTTTCCTGCCAGCTCAGCCAGTCGTCCAGCGTCTTTTTCATCGTCATCGGTGGGTTTCCGTCTCTTCTTCAGGCTGCGGCGGATGAAACCACAGCAGGTAAACTCTGAGCAGGCGGCGCGCTTCGGCGCCGGCCGAATCCGGCCACAGCATCACGCTGCGGCGCCTGCCGTCCTGCCTGGCGCTCAGCACCGTCAGCAGCGGGGTGACGAAGCAATCATCCAGTACTTCCGCCTCGCGCCGCTCGCCTCCGCGGCACAGGAACAAGCGGCCGCGCGGGTCGATTTCCAATCGTTCCGGAGCCTCGCCCCACAGCCATCCGTCGGCGCGCAACGCGCGCCGTGCCAGCCAAGCCGCGGCCGGCACGCTGATCAGATAAGCCGCCGGCAGGTGCCAGGCCACGACGGCCGCATAGGCGGCGAAAGCGGCCGACACCAAGGCCAGCCACCAACGCGACGGCCGCAGCGGCACCGAGAAGGGTTGCAGCGGCGGCCGTTCGCGCATGGGTTTTACAGCTCGCTGGCCGGGCTGTTGGTGATGTCGTCGTCGACGCTGTCCATCACCGTGGAGTGGATTTCCACATCGAACCACTCCCAGAACGCCTTCAGCGACAAATCCTTGGGCCACAGGGCTTCGTCCTCGTCCCAGGACGCGAGTTCCATCTTGAACAGCTGTTCGCTGATCTCGTCGATATGGGCGACGCCCTCTTCCGGCTCGATGAACTCCGGCAGCAGAATGGCGGTGCAGTCGCTGCGCAGGCTGTCCAGCGACAGGTCGATCATGTCGGTGTCCGGCAGCTGGTTCAGCCAATCCAGGAACGGTTGCTTCGGTTTGATCACGGCAACGGCGCGGTCGACGAAATACATGGCGGGACCTTTCGGACAAATGTTGATTCGGCGCGCATTGTATCAGCCCCGAAGCCGCCAGGCGACCCGTCCGCCGGCAGGGCCATCGTGTTAAACTGGCCGGTATTTTCCCATCTCGCAAGACACACAGAACATGGCCCTGATTACCGTCGAGAAGGCATGCCTCGCCTTCGGACACCACGCGCTGCTGGACAACGTAGACTTCGCCCTGGAACCGGGCGAGGCGGTCGGCCTGATCGGCCGCAACGGCGCGGGCAAGTCGTCGCTGCTGAAAGGCATCGCCGGCGCGGTGCAGCTGGACGACGGCCGCATCAACACCAAGGGCGACGTCAAGGTCGCCTACGTGCCGCAGGAACCGGAATTCAACCCCGAGCACACTGTCTTCGAGGCGGTGGCCGAGGGGCTGGGCGACTTGAAGGCGCTGCTGACCGAATACCATCACGTCACCCAGCAGCTGACCCAGGCCGACGCCGACCACGAACAGGCGCTCTCCCGGATGGAAACCATCCAGCACGAACTGGAAGCCCGCGGCGGCTGGCAGTTCGACGCGCTGATCTCGTCCACGCTAAGCCACCTGGGCCTGGACGCCGACGCCCGCATCTCGGCGCTGTCCGGCGGCTGGAAAAAACGCGTGGCGCTGGCGCGCGCGCTGGCGTCCAAACCCGATGTGCTGCTGCTGGACGAGCCGACCAACCACCTGGACGTTTCCGCCATCGAATGGCTGGAAGGCCTGATCAAAGGCTTCTCCGGCAGCGTGCTGCTGATCACCCACGACCGCCGCTTCCTCGACAACGTCGCCACCCGCATCATCGAACTGGACCGCGGCATCCTGCGCAGCTACCCGGGCAGCTTCTCCGCCTACCAGACACGCAAGGCGGAAGAGCTGGCCATCGAAGAAGAGCAGAACCGCATATTCGACAAATTCCACGCCCAGGAAGAAGTGTGGATCCGCAAGGGCATCGAGGCGCGCCGCACCCGCAACGAAGGCCGCGTGCGCCGGCTGGAGGCCATCCGCCGCGAGCGGTCCGCCCGCCGCGAGCGCGTGGGCAAGGTCAACTTCCAGTTGGACGCCGGCGAGCGCTCCGGCAAGCTGGTGGCCGAGCTGGAACACGTCGACAAGGGCTTCGGCGGCAGGCAGCTGATCCGCGATTTCACCAGCCGCATCCTGCGCGGGGACAAGATCGGCCTGATCGGGCCCAACGGCGCCGGCAAGACCACGCTGCTGAAGCTGATCCTGGGCGAGCTGGAACCCGACTCCGGCTCGGTCAAGCAAGGCACCAAGCTGGAAATCGCCTACTTCGACCAGTTTCGCGAGCAGCTGGACGAGGAAATGAGCGTGGCCGACGTGATCAGCCAGGGCAACGACTTCGTCGAGATCGGCGGCGTCAAGAAACACGTGATGAGCTATCTGGAAGACTTCCTGTTCTCGCCGCAGCGCGCCAGAAGCCCGGTGCGCTCGCTGTCCGGCGGCGAACGCAACCGCCTGCTGCTGGCCCGGCTGTTCACCCGCCCAGCCAATGTGCTGGTGCTGGACGAGCCGACCAACGACCTCGACATCGACACGCTGGAACTGCTGGAAGACGTGATCGCCCAGTACGCGGGCACCGTATTCCTGGTCAGCCACGACCGAGCCTTCCTGGACAATGTGGTCACCCAGGTGATCGCCTTCGAGGGCGAAGGCCGGCTGGAAGAGTATCCGGGCGGCTACCAGGACTGGCTGGACGCCAAGAAACGCATGGCCGAGTTCACCTCTACCGAAAAGGCCAAGGAAACCGCTCAGGCCGCCGCGCCCGCGCGCCAGGACAAGCCCAAGGCCGCGCGCAACAAGCTGTCCTACAACGAAACCCGCGAGCTGGCGGCGCTGCCGGACCAGATCAGCGCGCTGGAGACGGAGCAGGCCGAGCTGAACCAGCGCCTGCTCGACCCCAACTGCTACCGCGACACGCCCAAGGAAGCCATCGCCTGGCAACAGCGCATCGAGGAAATCGACGAGCTGCTGCTGGAAAAGCTGGCCCGCTGGGAAGACCTGGAGCAACGCGGCCGCTGAGTCCCCGCTTGGCGGCGCTTTGCCGCCCAGCCTCGAATGGGCTACACCGGAAGGAGCAGAGGCGACGCCCGGACTCCATCCAGCCTCCCGCGCCGGCCGCGGCTTGCGTCGCCAAGACCCAACCAGACACAGGGCGGAGGACATGTGGCGCCACTCGAGAGCCGAAAACCGCGGCACGGGCAAGGCCGGCGGCTCGCGGCGGCGCTGGCGATGCTTGCCAGCGCCGTCCAGGCCGCGCCGCTCGCTTGCGCTTCCGACGTGGACTTCCCGCCCTATGTCTTCACTTCATCGTCCGGCTTCGCCGGCGGCGCTCAGGACACCGGGCTCGCCATCAACGTGCTGCAGCGCGCGCTGAGGCGCGCCGGGCGCGAGCCGGCGGTCATCGAAAGACTGCCGTGGAAGCGTTGCCGCGAAATGGTCGCCCACGGCCAGATCGACATCGCCATCGACGTCCCCTCCCGCGAACTCGACGAAAAGCGCTTTCTGGCTACCGACGCCTACGCCGAAGTCCATCACCTGTATTTCTATTCCGCCAGAAAGCACCCCGACGGCGCGCCGCTGCGCGCGCTGTCCGATCTCAAGCGCTACACCGTGTGCGGCCTGTTCGGCAACCGCCTGGACGCGTTCGGCGTCGATCCTTCGCGCCAGGACATCGGCTCGAAAAACGAGCGCAGCGCGATCAGCAAGATCATCGAGAACCGCTGCGACGTCTTCATCGAAATCCGCGAAGTGGTGGACAGCCTGTCCGAACGCGACGCGGCGCTGCGCGATCTGTTCAACGGGCCGGCGCTCCGCCGCGCCGATCTGCCCGGCGCCCCCCCCACCGGCCTGCACTTCGAGTTCAGCCGCGTGTCGAAAGACGGCCGCGCGCTGCAGCAATCGTTCAACGCCACCATCCGCGACCTGATCCGCAACAATGAAATGACCCGGATGATGCCGTGATGCCACTCACTTCAGCGGCTTGCCGAACACCGTTTTCGAGGCGACCGGCATTAGCTGGTCAACATTGCGGCTGGTGGCCACCAGGATGGGCACCAGGATTTCCTTGGCCGGCGAATGGCCATGCAGATGCGAAACCAGCGCGCCGGCCGCAGAGCTGCCCATCAAATACGGCTGCTGCATGCCGACGGCGATCAAGGCGTCGCTCTTGAGCAGGCGGACCACGTCCGGCATCGCGTCGAAGGAAACCAGCAGCACTTGCTTTTGCTTGCCCGCCTCACGTATCGCCCGCATCGCTCCATCCACCGGCTGGTCGGTTTCGATGAAGAAGCCCCGCATGCCCGGATGCGCGGCCAGCATCTCTTTGACATAGTGGTATGTCTCCTCGGCGGAGTAATCCCTCATCTGCCTGAGCACGATCTCGCGCGGGAAGCCGGCGTCCCGCATCGCGTCGCGGAATCCATTGGTGCGGTCCTGGCCGTTTTTCCGCGACAATTCGATGGTGACCATGCCGTAGGCCCCGCTGCCCCAGTTTCGCGCCTTAAGGGCCTTCGCCAGCTCCGCGCCCACATCGTATGCGCCGCGATAGTTGTCCGATTTGACGAAGCTGACGTAATCGCCGCCACTGGCGCCGATATCGGCGATGGCGACCGGAATGCCCGCCCGCCGGGCCAGGGTGAGCGCCTCTTCCGCAGACTTGCTGTTGGTCGGGGAAATCACGATGCCCGCGACGTGGCGATCGATGGCCTGGCGGACATTGTTCAGCTGCATTTCCGCGTTGAGCTTGCTGTCCAGCTCCGAAAACGCGTAGCCATTCTCCTCCGCCACCGCCTTCACGCCCTTGCCGACCGTGTTCCAGAACGGCAGATCCGCCTTGGCGGTGATGTAGACGATTTCAGCGGACAGGGCATGGAGCGGGACGAACCCGATGAAGATCGCCAATGCCCATGGCAACGCGCGGCGCATCAGTGGCGCGATCCTCAAAACGATTGTGGAGACCGTTACAATATTCACCCCGCATCTCCCCTCGGAAAGATGTCGAATCGAGCTTCCATTTTAGCCGGACAGGCGCGATATCCATGGAAAATCACGGGCGGCCCAGCGCCGCCATGCCCGCCGGCGCGCCATTCTTTCCGCATCCGCCATCCGCCGGCCATAAGCCGATTCGCTTCCGCATTTACACTGGGACGCGGGCCCGCGCCCCGACGCGCGCTATACTGCCCCCAAAGCAGCCCTTCCCGCGCAGCGCGCGGGAGCAAGACAAATCGCCGCGGCGCGCGACGCGAGGCGGACAGCCCCTCCGCGGCATGGAAATGACAGGAGTCCAAGCGACAATGGAAGACACCCAGCTGAATGACGACGGTACCGGCCGTCGCCGCCTGCTGCAGGGCGCGGCGCTGGCGGGCCTCGCCGCCCTGCTCGCCGCCTGCGGCACCACGCCGGTGAAGACCAGCCAGCAGCGCCCGCGCCCAGGCAAGCCTGGCGGCGACACCTCGCTGTCCAACATCACCGCCGACGGCAACGGCCGCGAAATCCTGCTGTATACGATAGGCCTGCTGGACGGCGGCTACCAGTTCGGCGGCAGCAATCCGGAGGCCGGCCTCGATTGCAGCGGCATGGTCAGCTACATCTATCAAAACGCCGTCGGCATTCGCCTGCCGCACAACGCCGCGCAGATCGCCAACATCGCGCGGCCGATCTCGGACAACCAGATGCAAGTCGGCGACCTGGTGTTCTTCAACACCATGAACCGGCCGTTCTCGCATATGGGCATCTTCATCGGCGACGGCAAGTTCGTCCACGCGCCGCGCACCAACAGCACCATACGCGTCGCGCGGCTGGACAATGTCTACTTCGCGCCGCGCTACCAGGGCGCGCGCACCGTGCTGCGCGCCTGATTTCCGGGCCGCCTCCCGGCGGCCTCGCCATCCCCCCAACAAAAAATTTCTCCTTGCCGGGAATAATCGGCGGCCTCCCTGCGTATACCCCATGCAAGCGCGGACCAAGCGTCCCGCTTCCCTACCACACGACCAGGAGCCATCGATGAACCGCACCCTGTTGCTAGGCGGCATGCTCGCCGCGCTCGCCGCCGCGCAGATCCAGGCCGCGCCGTCCCCGATATCGACGCGCGAGGGCGCGCTGACCGACCCCGCCGGCATGACGCTCTACGTGTTCGCAAAAGACCAGCCTGGCAATGGCCGCAGCGCCTGCAACGGCTCATGCGCGGCATTGTGGCCGCCCCTGGCCGCCGAAGCGGACGCCCAACCCGAAGGCGATCTGGCTCTGATTGCCCGCGACGACGGCTCGCGACAATGGTCGTGGCGCGGCAAGCCACTCTACCGCTTCGCCCAGGACCTCGCGCCCGGCGAGCGCAAAGGCGACAACTTCAAGCAACTCTGGCAAGTGGCCCGGCCCTGACCCCTCTGAAAAACCAGGAAAACCAGCATGCGAAAAACCGCTTCCCTTTTGGCCGCCTCCGCGCTGTGGGCGCTGGCGCAAATTTCAGCCGCCGCCCAGGCTTTCGACCCGGACATCCACAACAACACGCTGGCGGTCAGCCCCGATGAAAGCCTGGCGATAGCCGGCAATAGCCAGACGGCCGAGCTGAAGGTATACGACCTGGCGCAAGGGCGGCTCAAAGCCGCGCTGCCCGGCTTCATCACCCCGCGCAACATCGTGTTCGCGCCGGATGGCCGCCGCTTTTACGTCACAGATAGCAGCAAAGGCCTGCTGGAGCGCTGGAATGCCGGCACGCTGACGCTGGAGGCCAGCCTGGCCCTGGGCCCCGGCGCTTTCGGCAGCGCCATCGACCGCCAAGGCGCCCGCCTCTACGTCAACAATCAGGCATCCAACACGGTCAGCGTGGTGGATTTGAAGGCCTGGAGGGTCAGCAAAGTGATCACCGGCTTTTCCGGCCCGCGCCAGGGCGTCAAGCTATCGCCGGACGGCGCCGACCTCTATGTCACCAACTTCCGCAGCGACAAGCTGAGCGTGGTGGACACCTCGTCCCTGGCCGTGCTCCGGGAGATCGGCGGCTTCAACAAAATACGCGCGATTTCGATCTCCGCCGACGGCGGCACCCTGTACGCGGCCAACAGCGGCGACGACACCCTGGCCAAGGTGGATACCCGGTCCGGCAAGATCACGGCCGCCGTGGCCGTGGGCAGCGAACCCTATGGCGCCGCTCTGCGCCCCGACGGCAAAGTCCTGTACTCTGGCAATTTGAAGAGCAACTCGCTCACCGAGGTCGCCTTGCCGGCATTCCGGCCTGCCGCGCAGATCGGCGGCTTGTCCGGCCCGCGCCAAGCCATCTCATTCAGCAAGGACAGCCGCAAGGCCTGGGTGCTGAACGAGGATCTGAGCGTGGCGGAACTCGACTTGGCGACGCGCCGGATCATCAGGGAGCTCAAGCCATCGGCGAACTAGAACCGGAGCGGCAGTTTCATCGACTGCTGCTGGGCAACCTCGCCCGGTTGCGCCGCTACGCCCGTGTGCTGGAGCGTAACGCGGCGCACGCCGACGACCTGGTCCAGGACACGCTGGAATCGGCCTGGCGCAACTGGCGGCAATGGCGGCCAGGCTCCGACATCCGCCCCTGGTTGTTCGGCATCATGCACAACCGGCACGTGGACCATGTCCGGCGAAGCCGCCCGGCCAGCGAGCTGCCCGACGAGGAGTGGGCGCGGCTGGCCGTCCCGCCCGCCCATGAGCGGGAGCTCCAGCTGCGCGACCTCGACCGCGCCATCGCGCGGCTGCCCGACGAGCAAAGAGAGGTCCTGTTATTGGTGGTGGTGGAAGAGATGCGCTACCAGGATGCGGCCAAAGCGTTGGGACTGGCGGTGGGCACCGTGATGTCGCGCCTGCACCGGGGGCGGGAGCGGCTGCGGCAATTGATGGTTGAATATGGAGGCGCAGAGCCATGACCGAACCGAACGAGGAAACGCTGCAAGCCTATCTCGACGGCGAATTGCCTCCGCAGCAGGCTGCGGAACTGGAAGCGTGGCTGGAGCAGCATCCCGACGCCGCCCAGCGGCTGGATCAATGGCGCGGCCAGGACGACGCGCTGCGCGAGCTGTGGGCGCTGCCTGAGCGCGAACCCATGCCCAGCCGGCTGCTGGCCGCGGCCAGGCCGCCCGCCAGGCGCTTCTCTCCGCCGTGGCTGAGCCAGGCAATGGCCGCCGGGCTGGTATTCGCGCTGGGCCTGGGCGGCGGCTGGTATGGACGGCAAGCCTATCAGACCGAACCCGCCGCGCCGGCCGCAAGCCAGGCGATGGACAGCCTGCCGCGCCAAGCCGCGATGGCGCACGTGGTCTACAGTCCGGACATCCAGCGCCCGGTCGAGATCGGCGCGGACCAGGAAACGCAGATGGTCGCTTGGCTTTCGCGCCGCATGCGCAGCCCGATCACGCCTCCCCGGCTGGCCCAGGCCGGCTATGAACTGATAGGCGGCCGCCTGCTGCCCGGCGAGCAAGGCCCAGTGGCACAGCTGATGTACCACGACGCCTCCGGTCAACGGGTGACGCTCTATGTGGCCAACGGCGCCCGGCCGCAAGCGGAGCAAGGCTTCCACTTCGCCAGCCAGGGGCCGGTCAACGTCTATTACTGGTGGGAACGCGGCCGCGGCTACGCCCTGTCTGCCGGGATGCCGCGCGGCAAATTGGCCGAGCTGGCAGCCCTGGCGCAACGGCAGCTGGCGGGCAGCTGAGCCGCTGGCAAAGCCCAGGGATTGGGCGCGCCGACGCAGGCCGCGACAAGCCGGCGTAACGCAACGTCAGGAAGGAGGCCAGCCGCGCGGCCGGACGATGTATGTCGCGCCCGGCTGTGCTAAGCTGGCCCATCCACAATGCATCGCCACGCGACACCGATGAAACTGAAATTCAGCAAGATGCACGGCCTCGGCAACGACTTCATGGTCATAGACGGCGTGCGCCAGGCCGTGTCCCTCTCCCCCGAGCAGATCCGCCTGCTCGGCAACCGCCAGTTGGGCATCGGCTTCGACCAGCTGCTGCTGGTGGAGCCGGCGCGCGAAGCGGGCCACGACTTCCGCTACCGCATCTTCAACAACGACGGCGGTGAAGTCGAGCAATGCGGCAACGGCGCGCGCTGCTTCGCCAAATTCGTCCGCGACCAGGGGCTGACCGGCAAGAGCCGGATCGAAGTGGAAACCGCGCGCGGCGTGATATCCCCGGAGTACCTGGGCGACGGCCTGGCCCGCGTCGACATGGGCGTGCCGCGCTTCAAGCCTGCCGACCTGCCCTTCCTGGCCGACGCCGAAGCCTTGACCTACGCCTTGCCGCTGGCCGACGGCGGCTGCGAAATCGGCATCGCGTCGATGGGCAATCCCCACGCGGTGCAGTTGGTGGACGACGTGGACACCGCGCCGGTGGCCGAGATCGGCCCGCGCATCGAGAGCCACCCAGCCTTCCCGCAACGGGTCAACGCCGGCTTCATGCAAATCGTCAACCGCGGCGAGATCCGCCTGCGCGTCTACGAGCGCGGCGCCGGCGAAACCCTGGCTTGCGGCACCGGCGCCTGCGCCGCGGTGGTCTGCGGCATCCGCCAGGGGCTGCTGGACCCGCGCGTCACCGTGCACGCGCGCGGCGGCGACATCGTGATCGAATGGGCCGGCGAAGGCAGCCCGGTGATCATGACCGGCCCGGCCGTCACCGTTTTCCAGGGCGAAATCGAACTTTAACCCCCGCAACCACACCAACCCATTTCCGCATCACGATTAAGGAAAGGACAAGGCAGATGCACAGCGAACAAGTCCTGGCGTTTCTCGACGAGCATCCCGACTTCCTGCAGCAGCACGCCCCGCGTTACAACCTGCAGGCCGCCCCGCAGAACGGCGAGCGCGTGATCTCCTTCGTCGAGCGCCAGATGCTGGAGCTGAAGGACCAGAACCGCCAGCTGGAGGCCCAGCTGCAGCAGTTGATCGAGCGCGGCCAGGACAATGACCGCCTGCTGGCCAAGCTGCACCGCCTGACTCTCGCCCTGCTGGCCGCGCGCGGCCCCTCCGAGCTGATCGCCGAGCTGAAAGGCAGCCTGCGCCAGGAATTCCAGCTGGACCGCGCCGCGCTGAAACTGTGGCACCCCGCCGCGGAGAAGGACGCCGAACACTACAATGCCCGCAGCGAAGTGCAGAGCCTGGCCCGCAATCTGGCCGCGCCGTACTGCGGCCCCTATGTCAACGACGAGGTGCTGAGCTGGTTCCCCGCCACGCCGGTACTACAGTCTTTCGCCCAGGTGGCGCTGAAGGACGCCGGCGGCCAGCCCTTCGGCATCCTGGTGCTGGCCAGCGACGATTCCCAGCGTTTCACCTTCGACATGCACACCCAGTACCTGGCCCAGATCGGCGAGCTGCTATCCGCCGCGCTGCTGTCGGCGCTGGAGGCTGCATGACGGCAACGCCTGTCGGTATCCTGCTGCTGCTCGTCCTCATCCTGTTTTCGCTGCACATGGCCTGGCGGCTGGTCCGCAGCCGCGACGGCACCGCCGTCGCCTGTTTCCTGGCCGCCTACCTGATACTGGCGGCACTGCTGGACCACCATCCGGAGCCGGTGTCGATCGAACCTCTGGTATTGCCGCTGTTCTATCCCTACGCCTGGCTGGGCATCGCCGCCGCGATGTGGGCGGCGGTCCACATGCGAGTGAACCGGCGCGCGATGCGCTTCCCAGGCCGCGACCTGCGGCTGGCCGCGCTGTGCGCCAGCCAACTGGCCTTGCACCTCGGCGTGCTGGCGCTGTCGCCGTGGCTGGAGTGGCGGCCGATGGCTGCCTATGTGCTGGTGTCGCCGCTGGTCGCCGTCATCAGCTATCTCGCCTACCGGCTGCAGTTGATGGAAATGCGCCGACGCGCCGACTGCGAGACTTCCTGGGTCTTCTGGGGCGGGCTGTGCCTGATCCTGCCGGTAGTGTTGGCCTGGCTGACGGTGCGCGTGATGCCGCTGCTGCTGTATCTGACCTAACCCGATCCGCTGTTGGCCATGAAAAAGGCGGCGCTGAAAAGCGCCGCCTTTTTCATTTTGACCCGATTTCCGGATCAGGACTCCTTCGCCCTCAGCGCCGCGCCGGCGCGCTCCCGCGCGGCTCCGCGACTCAGGGAGCTGAGCGCGATGCCGCCGAAAATCGCCGCCAGCCCGGCCGCGTGATACCAATGCAGCTCTTCGCCCAGCAGCGCGATCGATTGCATCGCGCCGAAAGCCGGCATCAGGTATAGGAAAGCGGCCGCCTTGGCCGTGCCCACCATCGCGATAGCGCGGTTGTACAGCAGATAAGCCACCACCGAAGGCAGCGCGCCCAGGTACAGCAAACTGGCCGCGACGCCTGCGTCCAGCGTCGGCAGGCCGCGCGACGATAGCTCGCTCAGAAACAGCGGCAGCAGCACCGCCTCGCCCACCAGTAACAGCGCGGCCATTTGCACCATGGGATCGATGCCCGGCTTCAGCTTGCGCAGGCCCAGCGTGTAGATGGCCCAGCTTAGGCCGCCGGCCAGCACGAACAGGTCGCCGCCGCTGAAATGAAAGCCGCCGATCTCAAGCAGATTGCCTTTCAACACGATCAGCAGCGCGCCGCACAGCGCCAGCGTCATGCCCATCCACTGCCGGCTGCTCAAGCGCTGGCGGAAATACAGCGAGCCCAGCAGCAGCACCATCACCGGCGTCGCGCTGTTGAGGATCACCGCGTTGGTGGCGGTGGTGGTCTGCACCGCCCAGTAGACGAAGGTATTGGTCAGGCCGATGCCGAACAGACCCAGGATAAGCAGCAGCGGCCACTGCGCGCGCAGCTTGCCCCAGTTGCGGCCCAGCCTGGGCAGGGCGAACGGCAACACGCAGGCCAGGGCGATGCCCCAGCGGGCGAAAGCCAGCGTGAACGGCCCCAGCTGCGTGTGCAGCGCGCGGGCGATGACGAAGTTGGTGGACCACATCAGCATGGTCAGCACCAGCAGGATGTAAGCGTTGCGTTGGGAATGAATGGCAGGCATGGCGACGAATGTAAACAATTTGTGCCATTTTACAATAATTCAAAGACGTATTATTTCAATAAATAATCAAATTATGAAATATTTAATAAATTAGAGAATAGCAGCTGAAAGAAAAGTTCAAGAAAGAACAAAATCGCGCAAACTACGTTCGCCAGAGCCAAATCAAGCCAACACACGTCCTCTACGACTAAATAGCTAGACCGCCTCCCACCTCCAGGGAACTGTCGCGCCGCCGAGTCCGGCATACAATTTCCACCATATCGGCAGTCCCCTAAGGATGCACCATGTTGTCCGACCGCTTCGGCCGCGCCATCGATTATCTGCGGCTTTCCGTCACCGACCGCTGCGACCTGCGCTGCAGCTATTGCCTGCCCAAGGGTTTCAAAGGCTTTGAAGAGCCCGCGCACTGGCTCCGCTTCGACGAGATAGAGCGCGTCGCCGCCGCCTTCGTCCGCCTGGGCACGCGCCGCATCCGCCTGACCGGCGGCGAGCCGCTGCTGCGCCGCGACCTGCCCTTGCTGGCCCACAGGCTGTCCGCCCTGCCCGGCCTGGCGGATCTTTCCCTGTCCACCAACGCCACCCAGCTGGAACGCCACGCCCCAGCCTTGCGCCGCGCCGGCGTAAGCCGGCTCAATGTCAGCCTGGATTCGTTGCGCCGTGATTGCGTGGCGGAGCTGACCGGCAGCGACAGCCTGCCCAAGGCCCTGACCGGCCTGTCCGCCGCCAAAGCGGCGGGCTTCGAGCGGATCAAGATCAATATGGTGCCGATCGCCGGCGTTAACGACGGCGACATCGAGGCGATGGCGGAATTCTGCATCGAACACGGCTTCATCCTGCGCCTGATCGAGGCGATGCCAATGGGCTACAGCGGCCGGGACACCCGCGGAAGCGAGCTGGCGCCGATACTGGCGCGGCTGGGCCGCCGCTTCGGCCTGTCCGAGCTCAGCGTCAGCCTGGGCGGCGGGCCGGCCCGCTACTGGGGTTCGCGCGACGGCCGCTTCACGCTGGGCCTGATCACGCCGATCAGCCAGCACTTCTGCGCCAGCTGCAACCGGGTGAGGATGTCGGTGGACGGCACGCTCTACCTATGCCTGGGCCAGGAGCAACGCTTCGAGCTGCGGCCGATGCTGCGCGCCGGCTGCAGCGACGCCGAGCTGGACGGCGCCATCCGCACCGCCATCGAGCTGAAGCCGGAAAAACACGACTTCCTCGAAGCGCCGGCCAAGGTGATGCGCTTCATGTCGCAGACCGGCGGCTGAATCACCGCCTATCCGCCAGCCAGGCGGCAATGAAATGCGCCACCCCGTCCGCGTCATTCAGATCCAGCACCGGAATGGCGGCCGCCAGCGGCGCATCGCTGGCCACCGCGATCACATCCCGGTCATCCAGATAGCGCGCCGGCTTGCCCAGCGCCGGCCGGTACACCTCCAGCTTGGGCACCGGCAGACTCTTCTGCCCCTCCAACAGCACCAGATCGCACGGCGACAGACGCGCCAGCTGCTCGTCCAGCGTCAGCTCGCGCGCGGTCTCGGCGAACACGCCCACCCGGTGCGGCGACACGATCATCACCTCGCAGGCGCCGGCCTGTCGATGGCGGAAACTGTCCTTGCCGGGCGAATCCAGCTGTACGTCGTGGTGGCTATGCTTGATCACCGACACACTCAGCCCCCGCTGCGTCAACAAAGGCAGCAAGGTCTCCAGCAAAGTAGTCTTGCCGCTGCCCGAATAGCCGCATATGCCCAGTACCGCTTGCATGCCTTCTCCTTTTGGCGGATTGTCTCGAACACCGATAAAAGCTATGTTAAAACAATCAATATTTAAACCATAACCGCGACTGCCTATTGTGCAGCCCGCCGCTGCAGTTCGCCATCCGCCAAAAGCAGAACACGCCCATGCCCGACATCCGCCTTGCGCCCCCCCGCTTCCAGACCTTGGCCAGCAAGTTGCTGGTGCTGTCGCTGCTGGCGCTCTCCATCGCGCTGGTCTCGATAGGCTACACGCTGGCCCTATCCTGGCGGCTGGAAGGCGGCGCCGCCGCGATCAACGACGTGGGCAGCCTGCGCATGCGCACTTTTCGCGCCGCCTATCTGCTGTCCACCCAGGCCCCAGACCGCCTGCTGCGCGACGAGATAGACGGCTTCGACCAAACGCTGGCCCGACTCAAGCACGGCGATCCGGCCCGCCCGCTATTCCTGCCCGACAACCGCGACATCCGCACCCAGGAACAACGGCTGGAGCAACGCTGGCGCAGCGACATCCGCCCGCGGCTGCTGGCCGCCGGCAGCCAACCCACCACCCAGCAGCTGCACGCCTTCGTCGCCGAGATCGACAGCCTGGTCAGCCTGCTGGAGCGCGACAACGAAAACCACACCAATCTGCTGCGCATGTTCCAGATGGTGCTGATCGCGATGGCGCTGGCCGGCGCGGTGACCATGGCTTACATGCTGTTCCTGATGGTGATCAACCCGGTCCGCGCGCTCAGCGACGCGATGCGCCGCCTGCGCGAGGGCGAGCTGGACACGCGGGTCAAGGTGGACCGGCAGGACGAGTTCGGCATGCTGGCCGAAGGCTTCAACCAGATGGCCGAACGGGCGCAAGACCTGTACCAGAACCTGGAAAGCAAGGTCCAGCAGAAAACCCGCGAAGTGGAAGAACAGAACCTGAGGCTGAAAACGCTGTACGACATGACTTCCTTCCTGCACCAGCAGCGCGCGCTGGACGAAACCTGCCACGGCTTCATCGGCCGGCTGATGCAGCTGACCGGCGCCGACGCGGCCAACGCCAGGCTGGTGGACCCGGAACGCGGCAAGCTGGATCAGATCGCCCAGCAGGGGCTGCCCGAGGACATGGTGCTGGTCGAGGAATGCATCCCCGACGACGCCTGCCACTGCGGCGAGGCCGCGCAGCAGCCCTTCGCCGTGCTGCGCCATATCGGCGAACTGGAAGGCGAGGATATCCGCCACTGCGGCAGGGCCGGCTTCGCCTCCATCGCCGTATTCCACATCCGCAGCCAGCGCGAGGATGTCGGCATTTTCACACTGTACTTCCGCCAGAAGCGCGTCTTGTCGATGCCGGAACAAATGCTGATCGAAACCCTGGGCCAGCATCTGGGCGTCGCCATCGAAAACCAGCGGCTGAGCGCGCGCGAGCGCCAGTTCGCCGTCTCCGAGGAGCGCAACCTGATGGCCCAGGGCCTGCACGACAGCATCGCCCAGTCGCTGTCCTTCCTCAATCTGCAGGCGCAAATGCTGGAAGACGCGATGAATTCTCGCGAGGAGGAACTGGCCCGCGAGAACCTGGCCTTCATCCGCGCCGGCGTGCAGGAGTGCTACGAAGACGTCAGGGAGCTGCTGCTCAACTTCCGCACCCGCATCAGCCGCCAGGAATTCCCGGAAGCGGTGCGCACCCTGCTGCAGCGCTTCGAGCAGCAAACCCGCGTGCCGGCGCGGCTGGAGATGCGCGGCGAAGGCAAGCCGCTGGACCCGCAGCAGCAGCTGCAGGTGTTCTTCATCCTGCAGGAAGCGCTGTCCAATATCCGCAAGCATGCCGAGGCCAGCGAGGTGGAGGTGGAAATCGACAACACCGCCAGCTTCAGCATGCGCATCCATGACAACGGCCGCGGCTTCGACCCCGGCCAGCTCGCCGCCAAAGCCGCGCGCCACGTCGGCGTGTCCATCATGCAAGAGCGGGCCAACCGCATACACAGCCAGATCCAGATCAGCTCCGCGCCGAAACAAGGCACCACGGTGGAGCTGACCCTGCCCAAAGAGGAGCGCACCAGCGCATGACACAAGCCATACGCATTTTACTGATCGACGACCACACGCTGTTTCGCAGCGGCCTGAAGGCGCTGCTGCAGCGCCAGGACGACTTTCTGGTGGTCGGCGAAGCCGCCGACGGGCTGGACGGCGTCAAGCAGGCAGAGCTGCTGCGGCCCGACGTGGTGCTGCTGGACCTGGACATGCCGGTGATGAACGGCCGCGAAGCGCTAGCGCAGATACTGAGCGGCTGTCCCGACGCCGCGGTGCTGATGCTGACCGTGTCTGAGGACGGAGACGATCTGGCCGAATGCATGCGCGGCGGCGCCCGCGGCTACCTGCTGAAAAACATCAACGCCGACTTCCTGCTGGACAGCATTCGCCGCGCGGTGGAAGGCGACAGCGTGCTGTCGCCGGAAATGACCGCCAAGCTGCTGGCCCGCCTGCGCCAGCCGGCGGCCAAGACCAGCGAAGCCGACGCGCTGACCCCGCGCGAGCGGGAAACGCTGAGCTGGCTGGCCCGCGGCTCCAGCAACAAGGAAATCGCCCGCGCGCTGGACTTGGCCGAGAGCACGGTCAAGGTCCACGTGCAGAACATCCTGCGCAAGCTGTCTCTGAGCAGCCGGGTGCAGGCGGCGGTTTATGCCGTGGAGCATGGGCTGGACAAGGTCTGAGGGTGCCTCGAATGGGTTGCTCGCGGCCTTGGCGCGTCCTATCCCCATGCCCGCGAATGACGCATGAAGGACCACAAGGAAGAGAAACAGACACAGCCGTCGTCCCAAATGAGCCAATCGCGGCGCACTTACGGCGAATTAGACGCGGGAGTGGCCTGACAGAGCAGGCCGCGCTACTTACGCGTCCTGCTCATGTGTCTATGAGCTCAGCGTGGAATGGCCCCCATGGTGAGTGGTGCATTTCGTCCAATTCTAGGCCTCCACAAGAAGCAACCCGGCCGACATCATACTGATTTTAATATGAAAATATTGACGGCATATTTTCCATGCACCAAAATCTGGTGGTTTTCACTCGACATTTCAGGTGGTTGTTAGGCAGCATGGGCAACACTATCGACAGTCAATTTCTGCAGCTCTCACTCCAGCGCGCTTTGCTCAGAGAGGTTCACCCTGATCTTCGGCAGGTATCGGGTGAGTTGGACAGCAATAAACACATAGTTCGACTGCGCTTTGAGTATGATGGGCAGCCTTCTCCGCTAGCCAAAGAGAATTGTTCCTGTGATGCAACTGAGGTCATTGCTGACTTTCCCGCACCGTGGCAACTGGATGAGCAGCATGTATCGGTACCGAGTCCCGCCAGCCTGTTCGCCCTTACTCTTATTGCATATCGCCGCTAGAAGCACGTGCATGCTTCCTAAAAATTCATTTAAGCCAATACCGCTTCGCGGCGCGGCTTAATTCAGGCGTTATAACGCTGATAATCTCTTCAAACCCACCCATGAAGATTGAACAAGTGGATGCCTATCTTTTTGAAGACGGCAGGACACTTGAACAATACTTTATTGAGCGGACTTCGGGTGCCGATGTAATTTGCTACATTGGCTCTGATGGCCGTTACTTCGACCTGATCGTGGACGGCGACACGTTGTATTAAAATTTGCGAGATAGGCTCTTGGATCTTGGCGTCAAGGTGGTCGTATGAAAAAACGCTCTAACATTACGGTTAGCTGGACTGCCTCCACAAACGCTGTGGCTTCATCTTATTCAGTCCGACCTACGGCCCTCGCAGTCTTGGCACGTTCTATCCCCATGCAGGCACATGCGCCAACCGTAGCGCGGCTTGGCCAAAGGCTATGCCCGCAAACAGTGCAACAACAGGCCTCAACGCAAAGTAGCAGGTATTGCCCGCCCCACCCAGCCGCGCTGCTTGGCTACCCGCTGCCCATGAGCTCGGCGTTGAATGGCCATGCCTGGCAAGTGACGTGTTCCTCCCAACGTTAGGCACCCATAAGAAACGCACCACCATCATCATTCGGATTTCAATAAAACAATCTTGACGGCATATTCTCTATGAGCCAAAATTTTCGGCTTTCACTCGACATTCGGGTGGTCAATTGAAAATTAGGCAAACTTTATGTCATCCAATCATGCCAAGTATCATTACAGCATTACGTGCAGCACCTCAGATGTAACTGTATTGCACTGCCTGCGCGCCATCGCTCAATGTGTTGAGAAAGGAGACTACCCACAAATCGGATGGGGTGGCACAACAAGAGCATCTTGGGCAAAAAATAATAACCAATTTACGGTGCGCTTTACTGACCCAAATTACAGGGATGATTTCGTAAAAGAGGCTAACCGCCTCTTATCCGGGCATTGGTCAAAAATTTCTACGAACAATACTGATCCCGCATCCCCACAACGGTAATCTGCCTAATCCATCTATCAAGGACCGTAGGTTGACGTTTACAGAGTATGAATAGGCATTACCTAACCTACAGGCATTACCAAATGATCCGCGGTAAACGTTGGGCTTCGCAAGCTTAGCCCAACCTACGGCCCTGGTCAGTCAAATGTATGCCAATATTGACCATAATTTCGCCATTTTTACAACCGACGTTGGCACCTACCGCCCCATCGGGTTTCGGTGCTGCTTACCTTGAGCGTTAGGCAATTGATGTACGGCTCCATCCATCTTACTTAACCGTTGAAATCCATGAAGAGCTTCCTCACCATCCTCCCAATACCTTTTTTTCTCGCCGCATGTGCGAACTCACCCTATCATGAAACGTTGACCGGCCCCACGGCTGGCTTACTTATAGAGAATCGCTCTAACCTTCAGGCCTACGCATACGTCTTTCTAGGTGCCGAGAAATGCACGGACATGAAACTATTGAGCCCCGTGACCGCTGGCGACTTGCAGGAGCACAAGATCGCAGCAGGAGCGCCACTCACATTCATGATCGCCACGACAGGTACATCGCCTGGGATGATCCACAACTGCTTCGCCCCTGCCACCTTCACCCCGGTCTCTGGCCGCACCTACAGAGCAGTGTACGAGCTGAAAACTGACAAGTGTTACCTATCCGTTACTGAATCCCCGGACAGTGCAAGTGGTGGCGCTACACCAAAGAACGTTGACCTCATCAAACGCACGTATAAGGTACCACTGCTTGCCAGCCAAGGGTTCTGCTCCGAGTAGCCACATCGCAAGATCATCAAGCTATACTCTCGCTGCACCGTAGGCCTTAGGCTCTTCTGACCATGAATCTGCACATCATTTACACAAAACGAGAAATACTGCTCTCCAAGCGCACCTATGCATCTTGGAAAGCAATTCAGAGCGAGTACATCAACTACAAAACCTCTCTTGGGCCATGGACCGCAAACGAAGCCATTGAATATCTCGCCGAAGAGCATGCGGATCTTGAACCATCTGCAGAGCAACAAGTAACAGCACTTGTTTTAGGCTCACAACAGGTGCACACATTGAGCTTTCGACAGAAGTAATGAGTACATTCCAAGCTCTAGGGCCGTAGGCTGGGCTAAACTTGCGAAGCCCAACGTTTACCGCGAAATACTTGATAATACCCATGGGCTAGATAATATCTATTCATTCTAGGTAAACGTTGGCTTCATTCTATTCAGCCCAACCTAAAGCTCCGGGCTTAGCCAGACGCAACCACATACCAAATAACCGCGGCATAGCCTGACAGGCCAACCGGCGTCATGATCTCTCCAACCAAACAAAACGCCGCGCTCCTCTTCCGGATGCGCGGCGCTTTTCATGCCCAGACGTTCAGCCCCGCGGGCGCACCAGCTGCCAGGCGCGTCCCAGGTAGGTCACTGCGCCGAACCCGCTCCATACATGCACCAGCCGGGTGAAGGGGAAGATCACGAACAAGCTCATGCCCATGAACAGGTGCAGCTTAAACACAGGCGAGGCGGAAACGATGAAGTCTGCCGCGTCGCTGCGGAAGGTGACGATGTGCTGCGCCCAGCTCATCAGCAGCACCATTTCGTGACCGTCCAGGTGCTGGGCCGAAACGAAGATGGTGCTCAGGCCCAGCAACAGCGTGGCCAGTATCCACAGCAGCACCAGCTTGTCGCGCCAGGTGGTGTTGGCCGCCAGGCGGTCGCACAGGAAGCGGCGGTGCAGCAGCAGCGCGATGCCGATCAGGCACAGGCCGCCCATCAGACCGCCGACGCTCATCGCGAACAGCTGCTTGAAGCCGTGGCTGATGCCCAACGCGTCCCAAACCGCCAGCGGCGTCAACAGACCAACTAGGTGGCCGAAGAGCAGGCCGATGATGCCCAGGTGGAACAGAATATTGCCCAAGCGCAGCTGGCCGCGATACAAGAGCTGCGACGACTCGCTCTTCCAGCTGTACTGCTCGCGCTCGAAGCGGATCAGGCTGCCCAGCAGGAAGATGGCCAGCGCAATGTAGGGATAGATGCCGAATACGAATCTATGCAGGTAGTCCATGTTTGTCTCCCGATGGCGGGCGTCAGCGCCGCCCGCCGCCCCTCTCCCGCGCCGGGGAGAAGGGGTAAGGTTTCAGGCGCGCGCGCCGCGCGGGTAAAAGTTCACCGGGGCGATGGCCGGCATGGTCGGCTTTAGCAGCGGCTCCACGCCATCCGCGCCAGGGCCAAAGGTTTCCAGCATCTCGTCCATGTCGTGGATAGGCGGCGCTTGCAGCGGCTCCGGCTTGACCGGCGACAGCGTCAGCAGCGCGTCGAACAGCCCGGCATAGGCCGACTCAACCTCGTTCAGCCTGCCGGCGACGTGGCCGATCACATGCACCGCGTCGCCCAGCAGCCGCTCGGACTCGGCCTTGTCGCACTGCCCCAGAAACTCCAGGAACAGCGGCAGGTAGTCCGGCAGCTCGCTGCACGTCGGCTCGAAACCATGCCGGCGGTACTCCTCCAGCAGGTCCACCATCGCCTGGCCGCGGGCGCGGTCCTCGCCGTGGATGTGTTCGAACAAGTGCAGCGAGTGCGAGGGGTTGCGGTCGAAGGTGAGCACGTAACGCTGCTGCAGCTCGATCAGGTCCTCGCTCTCTAAAGCCTGCAGCAGCGGCTCCAACAGGCTGGCGGTCTGCAGGTGCTCGGCCGCCTCGGCGCGGATCTCGTCCACCGCGGCGACCAGCTCGGCCTCCGGGTAGCACAACAGCGCGGACAGAATGGCATGAATGCGCATGATGGCCTCCCTCAGTTGCCGGCGTTGGACTTGCGGTCGCGCCGCATGTCGTGGAACACGATGGGCGTGGCCTTCTTCTTGCCGAACAGGCTGGCCTCGGACTCGCCGCCGGAGCAGCCGTTGCCGAAGCTGAAGCCGCAGCTGGCCTTGTCCTCGAAGGCGTTTTCCACCATTTCCTTGTGGCTGGACGGAATCACGAAGCGGTCTTCGTAATTGGCGATAGCCATCACCTGGTACATCTCTTCCACTTGGCTCGCGGTCAAGTGGGTGCCGGCCAGGGTAGCCGCGTCGCTGACCTTCTCCACGCTCTTCTTGCGCATGTAGCGGCGCATCGCCACCATGGTTTCCAGCGCCTTGACCACCGGTTCTTCCTTGCCCGCCGTCAGCAGGTTGGCCAGGTACTTGATGGGTATCCGCAGGCTCTGCACGTCGGGGATGATGCCGCCCTCGCCTATCAGGCCGTTTTCCATCGCGCTCTGGATCGGCGACAGCGGCGGGATATACCACACCATCGGCAGGGTCCGGTATTCCGGATGCAGCGGGAAGGCCACCTTCCACTCCATCGCCATCTTGTACACCGGCGAACGCTTCGCTGCGTCCAGCCAGCTTTGCGGGATGCCCTGCTTCAGCGCCTCGGCCGCGATGGCCGGGTCGTTCGGGTCCAGGAACAGGTCGAGTTGCGACTGGTAGAGATCCTGCGGATCTTCCACCGCCGCCGCCTGCTCAATCCGGTCGGCGTCGTACAGCAGCACGCCCAGGTAGCGGATGCGGCCGACGCAGGTTTCCGAGCACACCGTGGGCTGGCCGGATTCGATGCGCGGGTAGCAGAAGATGCACTTCTCGGCCTTGCCGGACGTCCAGTTGTAATAAATCTTCTTGTACGGGCAGCCTGACACGCACATCCGCCAGCCGCGGCACTTGTCCTGGTCGATCAGCACGATGCCGTCGTCTTCGCGCTTGTAGATGGAGCCGGACGGACAGGATGCGACGCAGGCCGGGTTCAGGCAGTGTTCGCACAACCGCGGCAAATACATCATGAAGGTGTTCTCGAAGGCGGAGTACATCTCCTTCTGGATGCCTTCAAACAAAGCATCCTTGGCGCGCTTGGAGAACTCGCCGCCCAGGTCGTCCTCCCAGTTCGGGCCCCACTCGATCTTGTCCATCTTCTTGCCGGTCAGCACCGATACCGGCCGCGCGGTCGGCGGCGTCTGCATTCGCGGCGCGTTCTGCAAATGCTCGTAGTCGTAGGTGAACGGCTCGTAGTAGTCGTCGATGGCCGGCAGATTGGGATTGGCGAAGATATTGGCCAATATCTTCAGCTTGCCGCCCTGGCGCGGCTCCAGCTTGCCGTCGGCGCGACGCTTCCAGCCGCCCTGCCATTTGTCCTGGTTCTCCCAGTCCTTGGGGTAGCCGATGCCGGGCTTGGTCTCCACATTGTTGAACCAGGCGTACTCGATGCCGTCGCGGCTGGTCCACACGTTCTTGCAGGTGACCGAACAGGTATGGCAACCGATGCACTTGTCCAGGTTCAGCACCATGCCGATTTGCGCGCGTATCTTCATTGCTTCTCTCCCGCCGGAACGTCCATCCAGTCGACTTTGTCCATCTTGCGCACCACCACGAATTCGTCGCGGTTGGCGCCCACCGTGCCGTAGTAATTGAAGCCCCAGGACAGCTGGGCGTAGCCGCCTATCATGTGGGTGGGCTTCGTCACGGTCCGGGTCACCGAGTTGTGAATGCCGCCGCGCTTGCCGGATACTTCCGCCCCCGGCACGTTCACGATCTTCTCCTGTGCGTGGTACATCAGCGTCATGCCTTCCGGCACCCGCTGCGACACCACCGCGCGGGCGGTCAGCGTGCCGTTGACGTTGAACACCTCGATCCAGTCGTTGTCGGCGATGCCGGCCTTGGCCGCGTCGATCTCGGACAGCCAGACGTGGGGGCCGCCGCGGCTGAGCGTCAGCATGCGCAAGTTGTCGGAATAGGTGCTGTGTATGCCCCATTTCTGGTGCGGGGTGATGAAGTTCAGCACCAGCTCGCGGTTGCCGTTGCCGTGCTTGCCCAGCACCACCTGCGTGGTCTTCAAATCGACCGCCGGCTTATACACACACAATCCCTCGCCGAAGGCCCGCATCCACTGGTGGTCCTGATAGAACTGCTGGCGGCCGGTCAAAGTGCGCCACGGAATCAGCTCGTGGACATTGGTGTAACCCGCGTTGTAGCTGACTTCCTCGCTTTCCAGGCCGGACCAGGTCGGCGAGGAAATGATCTTGCGCGGCTGTGCCTGCACGTCGCGGAAACGGATGGTGTCATGCTCGCGCGGACGGGCAAGGTGTGTATGGTCGCGTCCGGTGATCTTGGACAGCGCGTCCCAGGCTTTCACCGCCACATGGCCGTTGGTCTCCGGCGCCAGGGTCAGAATCATCTCCGCGGCGTCGATGGCGGTCTCAAGCCGGGGCTGGCCCTTGCCCGCGCCCGATTGCGCCACCTGGTTCAGGCCGCGCAGGATGTCCACCTCGTGGGCGGTTTTCCAGCCTATGCCCTTACCGCCGTTGCCGGCTTTCTCCAGCAGAGGGCCGATGGTGGTGAACTTGTCGTAGATCGCGCCGTAGTCGCGCTCCACCACCGTCATCGCCGGCATGGTCTTGCCCGGCGCCGGCTCGCACTCGCCCTTCTTCCAGTCCTTGGGGTCGAAAGGCTGGCCCAGCTCCTGCGGGCTGTCGTGCATCAGCGGGGTCAGCACCAGGTCCTTCTGCGTGCCCAGATAATCCTTGCCGATCTCGGACAGGCTCTTGGCGAAGCCCTTGTAGATTTCCCAATCGCTCCTGGCCTGCCACAAGGGCTGCACGGCCTCGGACAGCGGGTGGATGAAGGGGTGCATGTCGGAGGTGTTGAGGTCGTCCTTCTCGTACCAGGTGGCGGTGGGCAGCACGATGTCGCCGTACAGGCAGGTGGTGGACATGCGGAAATCCAGCACCACCATCAGGTCCAGCTTGCCCTCGGCGGCCGGGCGCACGGTGATCTCGGACGGCTTGATGCAGTCGTCTTCCGAGCCCAGCACCGCGTTTTGGGTGCCCAGCAGGTATTTGAGAAAGTACTCGTGGCCCTTGCCGGAGCTGCCCAGGATGTTGGAGCGCCACACGAACATGTTTCGCGGGAAGTTCTGCGGGTTGTCCGGATCGTTGCAGGCCATGTCCAGCCGGCCCGATTTCAAACCGTCCACGGTATAGGCGACCGGATCCAGGCCCGCCTCGGCGGCGGCGCGGGTGATGTCCAGCGGATTGGCGGACAGCTGCGGCGCGGACGGCAGCCAGCCCATCCGTTCGGCCTTGGCGTTGTAATCGATCAGCGCCATGTCGGCCATCTTGCCGTCGGCGGTCGGGCACAGGATCTCGCCCACGCCCAGTTTTTCATGCCGCCACTGGCTGGTGTGGGCGTAGAAGAAGCTGGTGCCGTTCATCTGCCGCGCCGGGCGGTTCCAGTCGCCGGCGAAGGCCAGCGGCGCCCAGCCGGTTTGCGGACGCAGCTTTTCTTGGCCCACGTAGTGGCACCAGCCGCCGCCGGACTGGCCGATGCAGCCGCACAGCATCAGCATATTGATGATGCCGCGGTAGGTCATGTCCATGTGGTACCAGTGGTTCAGCGCCGCTCCGACGATGACCATCGACTTGCCCTGGGTCTGGTCGGCGTTTTGCGCGAACTCGCGCGCCACCTGGATCACCAGCTCCGGCTTCACGCCGGTGTGCTTCTGCTGCCAGGCCGGCGTGTACGGCGCGTCGTCCATGTAATCGATGGCGACGTTGCCGCCGCCCAGGCCGCGGTCCAGACCGTAATTGGCGGCCATCAGGTCGAATACCGTGGCCACCATCGCCTCGCTGCCGTCGGCCAGCTTGATGCGCTTGGCCGGCACGTTGCGGGTCAGCAGTTCATCATGCTCGGAACCGAAATACGGGAAGCCGACGCCGACCACCTCGTCGCGATCTTCGATCAGCGACAAGCGCCCCGACACTTCGCGGCCGCTGGCGCCATCCTTCTGCTCCAGATTCCACTTGCCGGCCTTGCCCTCGGCCTGGCCCCAGCGGAAGCCGATGGAGCCGTTGGGCGCGACGATGTCGCCGCTGGCTTCGTCGATCAGCAGGGTTTTCCAGTCCGGGTTGTTGTCTTCGCCCAATTGGCCGTCAAGATGCGAGGCGCGCAGAAAGTAGTCCGGCAGCCAGCGCTCGCCGTCGCGCTTGAGCGTCACCAGCATCGGCATGTCGGTGTAGCGGCGGATGTAGTCGGTGAAATAGGTGGACGGGCGATCCAGGTGGAATTCCTTGAAGATCACGTGGCCCATCGCCATCGCCAGCGCGGCATCGGTGCCCTGCTTGGGCGCCAGCCAGATATCGCCGAACTTGGCCATTTCGCCGAAGTCGGACGATACCGCCACCGTCTTGGTGCCCTTGTAGCGCACCTCGGTGTAGAAGTGGGCGTCCGGCGTGCGGGTCATCGGCACGTTGGAGCCCCACACCATCAGATAAGTGGAGTTGTACCAGTCGGCGGACTCGGCCACGTCGGTCTGCTCGCCCCAGGTCTGCGGGCTGGCCGGCGGCAAATCGCAATACCAGTCGTAGAACGACAGCGGCACGCCGCCGATCAGGCTGAGGTAGCGGCTGCCGGCGGCGTAGGACACCATGGACATCGCCGGGATCGGCGAGAAGCCGACCACGCGGTCCGGGCCGAACTTCTTGATGGTGAAGGCATTGGCCGCCGCGACGATCTCGTTGGCCTCGTCCCAGCTGGCGCGGACGAAACCGCCCTGGCCGCGCGCGGACTTGTATTGCTTGGCGAGCGCAGGCGTCTGGCTGATCTTTTCCCAGGCCTCGACCGGGCTCAGGCTCTTGCGCGCGTCGCGCCACATCCGGGCCAGTTCGCCGCGCAGCATCGGATATTTGACGCGCTGGGCGGAATACACGTACCAGCTGTAGGACGCGCCGCGCGGGCAGCCGCGTGGTTCGTGGTTGGGCAGATCGGGCCGGGTGCGCGGATAGTCGGTCTGCTGGGTTTCCCAAGTGATCAGGCCGCTCTTCACATACACCTTCCAGCTGCAGGAGCCGGTGCAGTTGACGCCGTGAGTGGAGCGGACGATCTTGTCGTGCTGCCAGCGCTGGCGGTATGCGTCTTCCCAGCCGCGGTCTTCATTCACCACCGCGCCGTGGCCGTCGGCGAAGGTGCTTTTTACCTTGCCGAGGAAATTCAGTCTGTCGAGAAAATGGCTCATCTTGCCTCCATGCGCGCCGGGGAACCCTGCTCTGCGTCGCTGCCGCCCGGCTGCCGGTACTGGTTGCGATGGTTCTTAGCCTACCTTTCGCCTGCAAGCCGCCCAATCGGCCAGTAGGGGTGAATGGACCCGGCAGAGGAAGGGGGCCGGCTAAGCCATAAGGAGTAGTCCGGGATAGAACGAAAGCCGGACGTGAAAAAGGCGCCCGCAGGCGCCCTTTCGATACCATCCAAGCCATAGGCTGCAATACCCGGCCAGCAACCGCCACCTTCCGGGCATTCCGCCGCCCGCTCAGCAGCGCACCTCCGCCTTCTTGCGGGCGTAGTACCAGCCGTTGATCGCCAGGCAGCTCAGGTAGAAGGCGATGAACACATACAGCGCCGCCTCCACGCCGCCGGTCATCGCGATCGAGGTGCCGTAGCTCTTGGGAATGAAGAAGCCGCCGTAGGCGCCAATGGCGCTGGTGAAGCCCAGCACCGCCGCCGCTTCGCGGGTGGCGTCTTGCGTCGCCTGCTTCTGCGCCGCCTCGCCTGGGCCGGCCATGCGCTGATGCAGGGTCAGGAAGATGGCCGGCACCTGCATGAAGGTGGAGCCGTTGCCGATTCCCGTCAGCGCGAACAGGCACAGGAACATCGCGAAGAAGCCGGTGAAACTGCCGGCCTGGCCGCCGTGCGGCAGGAAGAAGATCACGCCCAGCACGCCCAATACCATCAGAGAAAACGCAGTCTGCGTCACCTTGGCGCCGCCTATCTTGTCCGCCAGCCAGCCGCCCAGCGGGCGGGTCAGCGCGCCGACCAGGGGGCCGAGGAAGGCGTAACGAGTGGGGTCGATTTCCGGAAACTGGCCTTTCACCAGCAGCGGAAAGCCGGCGGAGAAGCCGATGAAGGAGCCGAAGGTGCCCACGTACAGCCAGCACATCAGCCAGTTATGCTTGCGGGTGAAGATCACCGCCTGCTCGGAGAACGAAGACTTGGCCGAGGCCAGGTCGTTCATGCCGAACCAGGCCGCCAGCGCCGACACGGCGATGAACGGCACCCAGACGAAGCCGGCGTTCTGCAGCCACATCTGCTTGGACAGCGCGCCTTTCGCCCAATGCTGAGGATCGCCGCCCAACTGGCCGAACAGGCCCATGGTGATGACGATAGGCACCACGAACTGCACGATGGACACGCCCAGATTGCCCAGGCCGGCGTTCAGGCCCAGCGCGGTGCCCTTCTCTGCCTTGGGGAAGAAGAAGCTGATATTGGCCATGCTGGAGCTGAAGTTGCCGCCGCCGAAGCCGCACAACAGCGCCAGCGTCACCATGGTGACGTAGCTGGTGCTGGGGTCCTGCACCGCGAAACCGATGCCCACCGCGGGAATCAGCAGGCTGGCGGTGGAAATCGCCGTCCACTTGCGGCCGCCGAACACCGGCACCATGAAGGAATAGAAAATGCGCAGCGTGGCGCCGGACAAGGCCGGCAGCGCCGCCAGCCAGAACAGCTGGTTTTGGCTGTAGCCGAAGCCGATATTCGGCATGTTCAGCACCGCCACGCTCCATACCTGCCAGATCGCGAAGGCCAGCGTCAGCGCCGGAATCGAGATCCACAGATTGCGGCGCGCCACCGCGCGGCCTTTCTGCTGCCAGAACGAGGCCGACTCCGGCTCCCAGTGTTTGATCAGATAAGTCATGAATGCCTCCCGCGCCGCGCTCAGCCGCGCTCGCTCGTCAAGGGAATGGGATGGACCGGCGCGGCCGCGCGCGCCTTGGCCTTAGCCGCCGATTTGAAGGAAAAATGCATCCACACCAAGCTGACGCACACCGTGCCGTACAGCAGCATGAAGGCGCTGGAGCGGACGCCGGTCAGATCCAGCAGCGCGCCGAACAGGATGGGCAGCAGGAAGCCGCCTAGGCCGCCTGACAGGCCCACCACGCCGGACACCGCGCCGATGGAGTCCGGGAACTCGTCGGCGATGAACTTGAACACCGACGCCTTGCCGATGGCCATCGCCACCCCCACCAGGAACAGCAGGCCGGTGAACAGGTAGACGTTGAGGCCGATATGCAGGCTCATCGGCCCGTTCACCGTGGCGACGCGCATCTCGGTCTGCGGATAGGACAACAGGAAGAAGGCCACCCAGCACACCCACATCACTGCCCAGGTGACGACATAGGGGCCGAAACGGTCGGACAGATAACCGCCCGCCGCGCGCAGCACGCCGCCCGGCAGGGAGAAGCAGGCCGCCAGCAGCGCCGCGTGCTTCAGATCCAACCCGTACTCGCCGACGTAGTACTTGGTCATCCACAGCGCCAGCGCCACGTAGCCGCCGAATACCACCGAGTAGTACTGGCAATAACGCAGCACCGCCGGGTGCTTCATCAGCGCCAGCTGCTGGCGCAGCGTGATGGTGGACGGCGCCTTGTGGGCCGGATCGCTGAAAGAGAACAGCCAGAACAGGATGGCGGCGGCCAGCATGATCAGCGCGTACGCAGTGGGCACGCTCTGCCAGCCCCAGGCGACGATCAGCGCCGGCGCCACCAGCTTGGTCAAGGCAGAGCCGGCGTTGCCTGCGCCGAAGATGCCCATGGCCAGGCCTTGCTGCTCCTTGCGGAACCAGCGCGCCACATAGGGCGTGCCGACCGAGAACGAGCCGCCGGCCAGGCCGACGAACAGGCCGGCCAGCAGGAACTGCCAATAGGCGCTGGCAAACTGCATCAGGTAGATGGGAATCACGCAGCTGAGCATCAGCGCGAACAATACCGGGCGGCCGCCGTAGCGATCGGTCCAGATGCCCAGCGGCACGCGGATCAGCGAGCCGGTCAGCACCGGCGTCGCCGCCAGGATGCCGAATTCGGTTTCATTGAGGCCCAGCTGCTGCTTGATCGGGATGCCCAGCACCGCGAACATCATCCAGACCATGAAACAGAGGGTGAAGGCCAGCGTGCTGCTGGCCAGCACGCTGTAGCGTTTGAATGTCGGGGAAGTCATGGCGCCATACCCATGGAGTGGTCATGGTTGCCACGATAAGCGACGGCGACGCGCGCTGGTATTCGTCGGTCGCAGGATTATCAGCCTGCCAACGGACGAGGCGGATTAACCCTTACGGCCGGGGCCGCCTACTCCCAATGGTGGAGAATCAGCCCGCGCGCCACCATTCCGGATGCTGGACCAGCGGCGCGGCGATGTCGGCGGCCAGGCCATCCAGCAAGGTCTGCAGGCCGGCAAGCAGCGCGCCCGGCTCGCTAGACGCCACCGCCTGGCTGCGGCTGAACCCGCCGCGTGCCAGTATCTTGCCGTCGACCGCGTTCTGCAGCTGCCACGCCGCCTCCAGCGCCGCGCCTTGCCCTGGCTTCAGACTGAGGACGCGCACATCGACGGCGATACGCAGATCGCCGCCGTCCATCCCGGGCTGCGGGTAGGCGTAGACGCTGGCCACCCCGCTGGAGCGCGCCACGCCCTGGCTGAGCCGCTGCGCCAGCAGCCGGTCCAGCGGCGCGCTCCAGCGCTCGAACTCCTGCAGCTTCAGCTCGCCGCCGCCCATGTCCATCACCAGCTGGGGTCGATCCAGCGCCGCCGGCAGGCTCACCGGCCCCAGCAGCACTCGCTTGCCGAATTGCGCCTGCGCCTGCGGCGCGGCCGGCGCGGCCAGCCCGTAAAAGCGCGACTGCGGCGACGCGCATCCGGCCAGCGCCGCGATCATGGCCGCGGCGGACATCGTTTTCATCATCATGGCTGCGCCTCCTTGCCGCGCACCAGCGCCTCGGGATGGCGGTCCAGGTAATCGGCCAGCGCCCGGAAGCTGCGCGCGGTCTCTTTCACTTCCTGCGCGGCGGAGCGCACGTCCTGTTGCAGCGGCGAGTCGGCGCGCATGGTCTGGCGGGTGGCCTCCAGCGTCTGCTGCAACTGCTCCAGCGTCTTGCTCGCTTGCGGCACCGTCTGGTTATTCAGGCCGTCGCTGAGCCGCTTCACACTGTCCAGCGTCTGGTGCAGCGATTTCAGCGAAGCGTCGGCCTCCTTGCCTATGCTGTCGAACGGCACCGCATCCAGTTTCTTGACGATGCGCTGCAACACCCGCTGCAGCTCTTCCAGGTCGCCCGGAATGGTCGGCAGCTCGGGCACCCCGCCCTTCACCACCAGCCGGGCCGGCGGCGCGTCGCGGAAGAAGTCCAGCGCCACGTACAACTGGCCGGTGATCAGGTTGCCGGAGCGCAGTTGAGCGCGCATGCCGTTGGCCACCAGCGCCTGCGGCGACAGCTTGCCGGTGATGCGGCCGCCGCGCGACAGGCTGTCGAGCCGGCTGGGATAGGTGCGGATGTCCACCGTCATGTCGAAATCCTTGCGGTCCTGCACGTACTGCACGCCTATCGCCGTCACTTCGCCTATCGTGATGCCGCGGAAGTCCACCGGCGCGCCGACGCTAAGCCCGCGCAACGATTGGCGGAAACGCAGGCGGAACGGCTGCATTTCGCGGTCCGGATTCTGCAGCGCCCTGTCGCGGGTATCGTGCAGAATAAAATTTCGGTCCGACAGCGGAATGCCGGCATTGTCGGCCAGCGGCGTCTCGAAGGCGATGCCGCCCAGCGCGATCGCCGCCAGCGACTGGGTGCTGACGTTGAGGCCGTTGGCGCTCAGCGACACGTCGACGCCGCTGGCGTGCCAGAAGCGGCTGTTGGCGGACACGAAATGGTCGTAAGGCGCGTTGATGAAGACGGCCACCTTGACGTAGCCGCCCTTGGGATCCAGCTCGTAGCCGACCACCTGCCCCACCGGCACCCGGCGGAAATATACTGGAGAGCCGGTGTTCAGCGAACCCAGATTGTCGGCGCGCAGCGTGAAGGTCTGGCCCGGCAGGTCGGCGTTGATGATGGGCGGGGTTTCCAGGCCGACGAAATCGGTCTTGCGCGCCTCGCTCTTGCCGATGTCCATGCCGATATAGGAACCGGACAGCACCGTGCCCAGACCGGACACGCCGCCGCCGGACACCCGCGGCCGCACCACCCAGAAGCGGCTGTCCTCCGCCAGGTAGTCGGCGGCCTCCTTGCTCAGCTGCGCCGTGGCCACAATGGCCTGCCGGCTCGGGCTGAGCTTGACCGAGGTCACCTCACCGACCTCCACGTCCTTGTACTTGATCCGGGTCTTGCCGGCTTCTATCCCCTCCGCGTTCTGGAAAGAAATAGTGATGGTGGGGCCGCGCGACAGCACGGCGTGCACCGCCAGCCAGCCGCCTATCAAGGCCGCCACCACTGGAATCAGCCAGACCAGCGACGGCGCCCAGCGGCCGCGGCGCACCGGCACTGCCTGCGGCAGATCCGGCTCTGGAGGGTTTTGCGGATTTTCACTGCTCATCATGTTCCTCTACGGGGTCCCAGATCATCCTGGGATCGAAACTCATCGCGGCCAGCATGGTCAGCACCACCACCGCGCCGAAGGCGATCGCGCCGGGCCCGGCCTTGATGCTGGCCAACGACTGCCATTGCACCAGCGCCACCATCAGCGCCACCACGAAAATGTCCAGCATCGACCACGGGCCGATCACTTCTATCATCCGGTACAGCCGCGTGCGCTGGCGCGGCGCCCAGCGCCAGCTCCACTGCACGCTGCACAACAGTAGCAGCAAGGCCAAAATCTTCAGCAACGGCACCAGCACGCTGGCGGTAAACACCACCAGCGCCAGCGGCCAGGAATCGTTGTTCCACAGATAGACCACGCCGCTCATGATGGTGTCGCGCTGCACGCCGGTCAGCGCCGTGGTTTCCATGATGGGCAGCAGATTGGCCGGCAGATAGCTGATCATCGCCGCCAGCAGCAAGGCCCAGCAACGCTGCAGCGCCGCCGGGCGCCGCAGGTGCAGCGGGGCCGCGCAACGCGGGCAGGCGACGGCATGGGGCGTCGATATCCTCACCAGCAGCCCGCAGCCGTGGCACAGGCACAGATTGCGCGACGCCGCGCTACTCAATGGATAATGCGGCATGAGCGGTAGCGCTCCCACAGTTCATGCGGCCGGAAACGGCTAGCGCTGGCCGCCATCAGCACGATCAGGCCGAAAAACGCCCACAAGCCTATGCCCGGCTGCACGCTGGCCAAATGCACCAGCTTCACCAGCGAAACCAGCACGCCCAGCAAAAACACCTCCACCATGCACCAGGGCCGCGCCAGACCGCGCAGCCGCATCATCGCCGGGAAACCCGGCAGCGCGCGGCCGAACAACAGCGGAAACTGCAAGTAGAGCATGCTGGCCAACTCCAGCGCCGGCATCACGATGCCGGTGAACAGCACCAGCAGCGCCACCTCCGGCATGCCCTGCCCATGCAGCGCCAACGCGGTCTGCCACAGCGTGGCGGCATTTCGGTTGCCGGCGATCTCCAGCACCAGCACCGGGTAGATGTTTGAGATCGCGAACATCACCGCGCCGGCCGCCAGCAGCGCCACACCGACCTCGGGGCCGCTATCCGAGCATTCGTACAGTTGGGCGCCGCAGCGCGGGCAGCAAACGCGCACGCGGCCGGCTTGCGCGCCGGGCAGCCTCAGCAGCAGATCGCAATCGTGGCAGGCCGTCAGTTGGCCCTCCCCGCTCACACCGTCCATTTGCGCTTGCGCTCCGCGGTGAAGCTTGGCCAAGCGCGCGCCTCGCCGGTATCCATGTAGTGGCAGACCGACATCAGCACGTCGAGCACGCAGGGATCGTGGCGCTGGCCGGTGGCGTCGCACAGCTGCAGATAAAGCTGGTGGGGATCGCGGCCCCGCAGGTCGGCCGGATGGCTCAGACCGAGCAGCCGCAGATCGGCGGCGGCGCGCGGGCCGACATTGGGCAGTTGCAGCAGATCGGTGGCGGCGTCCGGCGGCGGACAGCGGGATGGGTGCATGGGAAACGGCCGTGGCGTAGTCATTCAGACTACATGATAAAGGAGCGGCCGCCTCAGTTCAAAGCGGCCGCTCCCGGGCAAAACCCTCAGCCGTGGAAAATGTCCCAGGCCAGCTTGCAGATCAGCACGCTGGTCAAGCCGAGGAACAGCACCCGCACGAAGCCGGCGCCCTTCTTCATCGCCAGCCGGGTGCCGACCATCGCGCCGGCCATATTGGCGGCCGCCATCGGCAGCGCGAGCTGATACAGCACGTGGCCGGCGCCGACGAAGAAGATCAACGCCGCGACATTGGTGGCCAGGTTCACCACCTTGGCCGCCGCCGACGCGTGCAGAAAGTCGAAGGCGAAAAAGCGGATGAAAAGGAACATCAGGAAGCTGCCGGTGCCGGGGCCGAACAGACCGTCGTAGAAACCGATGGCGCCGCCTATGGCCATGCCTACCGCCATTTCCCGGCGGCCGATGGCCACCGGCTTGTGCAGCTTGCCGAAGTCCTTCTTCCACAACGTATACACCGCCATCACCAGCAACAGCGCCAGCACCAACGGCCGGATCACCCCCTTGGGAATTTGCGACACGACAGCCGCGCCGGCGAAAGAAAACACGAAGGCGGTGGCGGCGGCTGGCAGCACCAGCCGCCACGGCAGCCGCACCCGGCTCAGATAGGAACGCGCCGCGGACAGCGTGCCCACCGCCGCCGACAGTTTATTGGTGCCGAAGATGGTGGCCGGCGCCGCATTGGGCAGCGCGCTGAACAGGCCGGGAATCTGAATCAGGCCGCCGCCGCCGACGGCCGCGTCCACCAAGCCCGCGCAAAAGGCGATCAGGCACAAAAAGCTCAAGCTCAACAACATTGTCATCCTCCTCGACGCAAATTGTACGTGCTGGCCCGAAACAATGCTTGCAATGTAATATTGCAAAAAACGCAATATTGGAACCGCTATGAAGCCGCTATGGGGCATCCGCATATTCTGCGCGGTGGTGGAGCAGAAAAGCTTCGTCTCCGCCGCCCGCCAGCTAGGCACCTCGCCCAGCAGCGCCACCCGCGCGCTGCAGGCGCTGGAAGAGGAGTTGGGCGCCATGCTGCTGGCCCGCTCCAGCAAACAGGTGGAGCTGACCATGGCCGGCGAGGCCTACTATCCCGCCGCCCGCCAGATGCTGGACCTGCAGCAGCAGGCCGAGGAGGAATTGAGCCAGCAGGCCGGCGCGCCGCGCGGCCTGTTGCGCTTCTCCGCGCCGGAGACGCTGGGGCGCGAGCTGCTGCCCGCCGTGCTGTCCAGCCTGGCCGATGCCCACGCCGGCCTGCGCTTCGAGGTGCTGTACAGCGATTCGATACTGGAGCCGATACGGGACAAGCTGGACTTCTCGATACGCGGCGCCTTCCCAGCCTCCAGCGAGCTGATCGGCCATCCGCTGTGGCATTACCGCCGCCACCTGTACGCCAGCCCAAGCTACATCGCCCGCCACGGCGCGCCGGATCATCCCGTCGAGCTGCCCCAGCACCGGGTGGTGATCCATAGCGCGCCGCGGGTGCTGAAAGCCTGGAATTTCGTATCAAGCGATGAAACCGTCAGCCTCAACCTGAATGCCTGGCATCGCAGCAACTCGGGCAACGGCGTGCTGGACGCCGTCCGCGCCGGCATGGGCATCGCCCGGCTGGGAGACTGGCTGGCGGAGCCGCTGGCCGCGCGCGGCGAGCTGGTGCGGCTGTGCCCGGATTTCCGCATCGTGTCCAGCCATGGCGATGATCCGCAGATGCATGCGGTGTTCGCCAGCCGCGGCATGCCGCGCAAGGCCAGGCTGCTGCTGGACGCGCTGCGCCAGGAGGCCCGGACGCGCGGCTTCGGCCTTCATCCGCCGCGCTGAAAGCAAAAAGCCCCGCATGCGCGGGGCTTGGCGTTCGAAGCGTGCCGGATCAGTTGTTGTCGGTCAGCGACTGCTTGCCGGCGGTGACCGGATACTTCTCGCGCAGCGCCTTCAGGTAGCTGGCCAACTGGCTGTTGGCGCTCAGCTCGCCCAGCACATTGCCCAGCTGCGCGCGGTCGGCGTCGGTGACGGCCGGGGCCGCAACCACCTTGTTGACACGATAGATCACGTACTCGCCGGTATCGTGGCGCACGCCCGCGAAGCCAGGCAGCTTGTTGCCGGCCACGGCGAACACCGCGCGGACATCGGCTGCCGGCATGCCGGCGGCGGCGCGGCGGGATACCGTGGCCGACTGGCCCCACTTCTGCGCATCCACGCCCTTGCCGGCCTTCAGCTCGGCCAGCAGAGCCTGGCCCTTCTTGTCGGCCAGCTTGGCGCCCTCCCGCTCCACCAGCTCCTTGCGGATCGCGTCGCTGACGTCGGCCAGCGGCTGCTGACGCTCCGGCTGGTGCTCGGCGATGCGGGCGACCACCAGGCGGTTGCCGCCGATATCCACCACTTCGCTGTTGTGCTTTTTCTTCAGCACATCGTCGCTGAACACGGCGGACAGCAGCTTGGCGTTGCCCAGCAGCTCATCCTGCGACGGCTGGTTGCGCTGCATCCAGTCGGAGTGCTTGACCTCCAGCTTCAGCGCGTCGACGACGCCCTTCAGCGAGTCGGCCTGCTGGTAGGCGACTTCGTTCAGCTTGTCGGCCTGTTCGCGGAACAGCGCGGCGGACTTCTGCTTCTGCAGCTTGTCCACGATCACGCCCTTGACGTCCTCCAGGCTCTGCGACTTGACCGCGTCCAGGCGGATGATGTGGAAACCGTACTCGGTTTCCACCAGGTCGCTGATCTGGCCCGGCTTCAGCTTGAACACCGCGTCGTCGAATGGCTTGACCATCATGCCGTGGCCGAAGAAGCCCAGGTCGCCGCCCTTCTCCGCGGAGCCAGGATCCTGCGACTTGGCCTTGGCCAGCTCGGCGAACTTGGCCGGATTGGCGCGCACATCCTTCAGGATGGCCTCGGCCTCGGCCTTGACCTTGGCCTTCTGCTCCGGCTTGGCGTCCTTGGCCACCGTCAGCAGGATATGCGAGGCGCGGCGCTGTTCGCCGGCCAGGTCGGCTTTGTGCTGGTCGTAGTACTTCTGCACGTCGGCGTCGCTGACCTTGATGCCCTGAGCCAAGGCATCCTGGGACAGCACCACGTAATCCAGCTTCACCTGCTCCGGCAGCTTGAAGCGCTTGGCGTTGGCGTCGTAGTAAGCCTTGAGCGCGGCGGCATCGGTCTTCACCTCGGCGCCGAAATCAGACGGCTTCAGCACCAACTGCTGCAGCTCCCGGCCTTCGCCCAGTAGCCCTGCCACGCGCGTCACCACGGTGTTGGACACGAACTGGGTGCCGGCCACGCTGTTCAGCTGGCTTTGCAGCAGGATATCGCGGCTGATGTCGGCCTCAAAGGCTTCCGGATTCGGATAGCGGCTCTTCAGGAATTCGCTGTAGCGCTGGGAGCTGAACTGGCCGTTTTCCTGAAAGGCGGGAATGGAAGCGATCACCTTGCGCAGCTGTTCCGGGCTGACGGCGACGCCGTGGTCGCGGGCCTCGGCCAGCAGCAGCTCCTGGCGGATCAGATTTTCCAGCGCGGCCTGGCGGGCGGCGGGGTCGCTAGGCTGGCCTTCCAGCGCGCGATCTAGATCTCGCTTGTAGATCTTGGTCTTGCCCACCTTGACCAGATAGGGATCGTCGGTGGCGCTGGA
This sequence comes from Chromobacterium piscinae, assembly GCF_021129175.1. Classification (GTDB taxonomy): domain Bacteria; phylum Pseudomonadota; class Gammaproteobacteria; order Burkholderiales; family Chromobacteriaceae; genus Chromobacterium; species Chromobacterium piscinae. The sequence continues at coordinate 37,953 of NZ_JAJOHV010000035.1, forward strand.
ATAGCTGCCGACGCCGAAGCCTACGAAAGTCAGGGCCACAGCGCCCAGGATCACTTGAATGACGGTTTTGTTGTTCTGGACAAACTCGAACATGACGATTGGCTAAGGCCACCCCTGTAAAAAAAAAGGTGAACACGCAAACGGTTCACCTTCTCTTGTGTATTTGGCGGAGTGGACGGGGCTCGAACCCGCGACCCCCGGCGTGACAGGCCGGTATTCTGACCAACTGAACTACCACTCCGTGCCGTTGGTGGGCGTTGACGGAGTCGAACCGCCGACATTCTGCTTGTAAGGCAGACGCTCTACCAACTGAGCTAAACGCCCGTGCGCTCCGCCGAACCCTGCAAAATCAGGCCCCGGCGGAGTGGCAAATTATAGCGCGTCTTTCAGTGCCTTGCCAGCGCGGAACTTCGGAGAACGTGCCGCCGGGATCTTGATGGTGGCGCCGGTCTTCGGGTTGCGGCCGCTGCGCTCAGCGCGCTCGCCCACGTAGAAAGTGCCGAAACCCACCAGGGTCACGGTATCGCCTTTTTTCAAGGCGGAGGTAACGGCAGCAACCATGCCGTCCAGAGCCTTGGCAGCAGCAGCCTTGGAGATGTCGGCTTCTGCCGCGATGGCGTCAATCAGTTCAGACTTGTTCACGTAAGTCCCCTTTCGTCGTTCTCGGTCTACGTAGTTCAGATAAAAACGCTTGCTTTATAGCAAGGCGGAAATCCTTGTGTCAAGCGGCTTCCACGGTCATTTTGCTAATTCGCAAGCACAACGGGAAGCCGCGAAAACACAGCTTATTCACGGCTTCGGTAAGACCATGATTCTTAATGCTTCAGGACCGGGACATTGCTGCCCGCGTCCTGAGCGGGCGGAATGTCGCCAGATTGTTCTTCTTGCGACAGTTCTTCCGGTTGACGCTCCAACGCAAGCGCCAGCACCTCATCAATCCACTTGACCGGATGGATTTCCAGCTTCTGCTTGATGTTGGCCGGAATCTCCACCAGATCCTTTTCATTGCCCTTCGGAATCAGCACGTGGCGGATGCCGCCGCGGTGCGCCGCCAGCAATTTTTCCTTCAGACCGCCGATCGGCAGCACCTCCCCGCGCAGCGTGATCTCGCCGGTCATCGCCACGTCGGCGCGCACCGGGATGCCGGTCAGCACCGACACGATGGCCGTGGTCATCGCAATGCCCGCGCTAGGGCCGTCCTTCGGCGTCGCGCCTTCCGGCACGTGGATGTGCATGTCGCTCTTCTCGTAGAAGTCCGGCTTGACGCCCAAACTTCTGGCGCGGCTGCGCACCACGCTCATCGCCGCCGTGATCGACTCCTGCATCACCTCGCCCAGCTGGCCGGTGCGCACGATATTGCCCTTGCCGGGCAGCGACACCGCCTCGATGGTCAGCAACTCGCCGCCCACTTCGGTCCATGCCAGGCCGGTCACCTGGCCGATGCGGTTCTGCTCCTCGGCCAGGCCGTAGTCGAAGCGGCGCACGCCCAGGTACTTGTCCAGATTCTTGGCCGACACTGTCACCTTGGCCGTCTTGGTCGGCTTGAGCAACGCGCCGGTCACGACCTTGCGGCAAATCTTGGCCACTTCGCGGTCCAGGCTACGGACGCCGGCTTCGCGGGTGTAATAGCGGACGATGTCCCGGAGCGCCGATTCCTGCACCACCAGCTCGCCTTCGCGCACGCCGTTTGCCTCCATCTGCTTCGGCAGCAGGTACTTCAGCGCGATGTTCACCTTTTCGTCCTCGGTATAGCCGGAAAGACGAATGATTTCCATCCGGTCGAGCAAGGCCGGCGGGATGTTCAGCGAGTTCGCGGTGGCGACGAACATCACATCGGACAGATCGTATTCGACTTCGGCGTAGTGGTCGATGAAGGCGTGGTTCTGTTCCGGATCCAGCACTTCCAGCAGCGCCGACGACGGATCACCGCGGAAGTCGGCGCCCAGCTTGTCCACTTCATCCAGCAGGAACAGCGGGTTCTTGACGCCGATCTTGGCCATGTTCTGCAGCACCTTGCCCGGCATCGAGCCGATGTAGGTGCGGCGGTGGCCGCGGATCTCAGATTCGTCGCGCACCCCACCCAGTGCCATCCGCACGAACTTGCGGTTGGTAGCGCGGGCGATGGACTGCCCCAGCGAGGTCTTGCCCACGCCCGGAGGGCCCACCAGACACAGGATGGGCGCTTTCAGGCGGTCGACGCGCTGCTGCACCGCCAGGTACTCCAGAATGCGTTCCTTGACCTTCTCCAGGCCGAAGTGATCCTCGTCCAGCACGGCGTCAGCCGCGGCCACGTCCTTGCTGATCTTGGTCTTTTTCTTCCATGGCAGCTCGAGCAGCGTGTCGATGTAATTGCGCACCACGGTGGCCTCGGCCGACATCGGCGACATCATCTTCAGCTTCTTCAGCTCGGACAACGCCTTCTCGCGGCCTTCCTTGCTCATGCCGGCGGCCTTGATGCGGCGCTCCAGCTCGTCGTGGTCGCTGGCCTCATCCATCTCGCCCAGCTCTTTCTGGATGGCCTTGACCTGCTCGTTCAGGTAGTACTCGCGCTGGCTCTTCTCCATCTGGCGCTTGACGCGGCCGCGGATGCGCTTTTCCACCTGCAGGATGTCGATCTCGCCTTCCAGCTGCGACATCAGATGCTCGAGGCGGGTCTGCACGTCGAACATCTCCAGCACTTCCTGCTTCTGCTCCAGCTTCAACGGCAAGTGGGCGATGATGCTGTCCGCCATGCGGCCGGCCCGGTCGATGCCGGCCAGCGAATTCAGCACCTCGGGCGGGATTTTCTTGTTCAGCTTGACGTACTGCTCGAACTGCGCAAGCAGCGCGCGGCGCATCGCCTCGGTCTCGTTGGATTCTTCCAGCTCGCTGGACAGCGGCGCGAACTCGGCGACGAAGCAACCGTCCTCCTCGCCCACTTCCTTGATGGTGGCGCGCTGGCGGCCCTCCACCAACACCTTGACCGTGCCGTCCGGCAGCTTGAGCATCTGCAGCACGGCCGCGATGGTGCCCACGCTGTACAGGTCTTCGGCGGAAGGTTCGTCCTTGGAGGCCGAACGCTGGGCCACCAACAGGATCTGCTTGCCTTCGTCCATGGCCAGTTCCAGCGCACGGATCGACTTGGCCCGTCCGACAAACAACGGAATGACCATGTGCGGAAAGACCACCACATCGCGCAACGGCAGCAGCGGCAGCGTGGTCTCTTCTCTGATTTCTGCGGGTTGCGGCATATCACCTAACCTTAGCTTGGGGAAACAATGCTTGGAAAATGGGGCGAAAGGCCAGAATATCAACACCCCATACTAAAACAGATTACGTCGGTGACAAATAAAAAACCGCCCTGACGGGCGGTTCAGTCATTCAGGCCAGGCCGTCAGGCGGATTGTGCCACACCGCCGCCTTCGCGATAGATGAAAAGCGGCTTGTCGCCCTTCTCGATCACTTTCTCGTCGACGACGACCTTTTCCACATCCTGCATGGACGGCAGCTCGTACATCGTGTCCAGCAGCGCGCGCTCCAGAATGGAACGCAGGCCGCGGGCGCCGGTCTTGCGGGCAAGCGCCTGCTTGGCGATCACGCGCAGCGCCGACGGCCGAACCTCCAGCTCCACCGTCTCCAGCGAGAACAGCCTCTGGTACTGCTTGATCAGCGCGTTTTTCGGCTGAGTCAGGATGGAAACCAGCGCTTCCTCGTCCAGCTCCTCCAGCGTGGCCACCACCGGCAGACGACCGATCAATTCCGGAATCAAACCGAAACGGATGATGTCCTGCGGCTCGACTTCCTGGAACAGCTTGGTCAGGCTCTTGCCGTCGTCCTTGGAGGAGACTTCGGCGCCGAAGCCGATGCCGCCCTTCTCGGAACGCTGGCGAATGATCTTGTCCAGACCATCGAAAGCGCCGCCGCAGACGAACAGGATGTTGGTGGTGTCGACCTGGATGAACTCCTGGTTCGGATGTTTGCGGCCGCCCTGCGGCGGCACCGAGGCCACCGTGCCCTCGATCAGCTTCAGCAAGGCCTGCTGCACGCCCTCGCCCGATACGTCGCGGGTGATGGACGGGTTTTCCGACTTGCGCGAGATCTTGTCGATCTCGTCGATGTAGACGATGCCGCGCTGGGCCTTCTCCACATCGTAGTCGCACTTCTGAAGCAGCTTCTGGATGATGTGCTCGACATCCTCGCCCACATACCCCGCCTCGGTCAGCGTGGTGGCGTCGGCGATGACGAAGGGCACGTCTAGCAAGCGCGCCAGCGACTGGGCCAGCAGGGTCTTGCCGGAGCCGGTCGGACCGATCAAGAGGATGTTGCTCTTGGCCAGCTCGACGTCGTCCTTGCCGCCCTTGTTGTACAACCGCTTATAGTGGTTGTACACCGCCACCGACAGGGTCTTCTTGGCGAAGTCCTGGCCGATGATGTACTGGTCCAGGTCCGCACGAATCTCCTGCGGCGTCGGCAAGGGATGGTCGTCAGACCCGCTGCCGATCACTTCGCCGCCAGCGCCTTTTTCCAGCTCTTCGCGGATGATGTCGTTACACAGCTCGACGCATTCATTGCAAATGAACACCTGCGGTCCGGCGATCAGCCGTTGCACCTCATGCTGGCTCTTTCCGCAGAAAGAGCAGTAGAGAAGCTTCTCGTTGCTGTTTTTGTCAGCCATTAGCCAATTCCACTACTTAGGCCGTCACATCCCGACGGGAAGACAGCACTTTATCGATCATGCCGTACGCACGAGCCTCTTCCGCCGACATGAAGTTGTCGCGTTCGGTGTCGGACTGCACACGCTCCAGCGTCTGGCCCGAGTGCTTGGCCAGCAGCTCGTTCATCTTGGCCTTCACCTTGACCAGCTCGCGGGCATGGATCTCGATGTCGGTCACCTGGCCGGACAGACCGCCGCCGTACAGCAGCGGCTGGTGAATCATCACCCGGCTGTTCTCCAGCGCGAAACGCTTGCCATGGGCGCCCGCCGCCAACAGGAAGGCGCCCATGCTGGCCGCCTGCCCGATGCACAGCGTGGAAACATCCGGCTTGATGAAGTTCATCGTATCGTAGATCGACATGCCGGCGGTAATCGAACCGCCCGGCGAGTTGATGTAGAAATGGATGTCCTTGTCCGGATTTTCCGACTCCAGGAACAGCATCTGCGCCACAACCAGGTTGGCCGACTCGTCGGTGACAGGGCCGACCAGGAAGACGATGCGTTCCTTCAGCAGGCGAGAGTAGATGTCATAGGCGCGCTCGCCCCGACCGCTCTGCTCCACCACCATGGGCACCAAGCCCAGACCTTGCGCTTCCATCATAGATTTCATCGGCCACTCCAAAAGTTGTTATCAGGCTTGGCTGCCCATCAGTTCATCGAAGGACAGGTCCTTGGCTACAACATTGGCCTGAGACAGCACAAATTCAACCACGTTGTCTTCCAGAACCATCGAAGTCGGGCCTTCCAGACGGTCTTGGCTCTCGTAGTACCAAGCCAGAACGTCTTCCGGCTGCTCGTAGCTGTCGGCGAATTCGGTGATCATGGCGCGAACCTGCTCCGGCTTGGCTTCCAGCTTGTTGGCATCAACCATTTCAGACAGGATCAGGCCCAGCTTCACGCGGCGCTCGGCCTGGGCGGCGAACAGTTCCGGCGGGAACGGCATGTCTTTCACATTCATGCCGCGCTGTTGCATGTCGCGGCGGGCTTGCTCGACCAGACGGCCGATTTCGAGGCTCACCAGGGCTTTCGGCAGCTCCAGCTCGGTGGCGTCGATCAGCGCCTGCATCACGTTTTCCTTGATGCGGGCCTGCAGGCGGCGCTTCACTTCGCGCTCGACGTTCTTGCGGATTTCGCCGCGCATCTTTTCCACGTCGCCTTCGGCGATGCCCAGCATCTTGGCGAATTCTTCGTTCACTTCCGGCAGGGTGGCTTCAGCCACGTTCTTCACCAGGATCTCGAACACGGCCTTCTTGCCGGCCACGTCCTTGCCATGGTAGTCCTCGGGGAAGCTCACTTCCACGCTCTTGATGTCGCCTTCCTTGGCGCCGACGATGCCGGCTTCGAACTCGGCCAGCATCTGGCCCTGGCCCAGCACGAAGGGGAAGTTCTCGGAGGAGCCGCCTTCGAATGCCACGCCGTCGATGGCGCCCTTGAAGTCGATGATCACGCGATCGCCTTCGGCGGCTGCGCGCTCAACGCGGTTGTAGCGGGTGCGCTGCTTGCGCAGGATGTCGATGGTCTTTTCGATTTCGGCGTCGCCGACAACGGTATTCGGCTTTTCGATTTCCTTGCCGGCCAGCTCGCCGACCTTCACTTCCGGATACACTTCGAAAGTGGCGGCGAACTTGAAGTTTTCCTTATCGTCGCCGGCGGCAACCGGCTCGAAACGCGGGTAGCCGGCAACGCGCAGGCTTTGTTCGGTCACGGCTTTGTAAAAGCCTTGCTGAACCTGTTCACCCATCACCTCTTCACGCACCTGGGCGCCGTAGTTCATTTCCACGATCTTCAGCGGAGCCTTGCCCGGGCGGAAACCTTGGATCTTGGCGCCGCGGGCCACGCGCTTCAGGCGCTCGGCAACCTGGGTTTCAATGGCGGCCATCGGCAGGGCGATGTTCATGCGGCGTTCAAGATTGCTCAGAGTTTCCAGCTGTACTTGCATGTTGATTCCTTAAGTGTGACAGGTTTTAGTCATCTGGGACGGTACGACGCTCACTCCCGCCAGGTTCCGGCACCCGCCGGACGGCTTGGAAGCGGCGCTGCGTGGAGTTACACCACGCACCCAACGAAGCAAAGAGTATAGCACGCAGGGCCGGCTTGTCTGCCCCTGCGCCGCTCCGGCTTAGGCCGGGAGGCTCGCTCGGCTGCGGCTCAGGCGAGCGCCCCGCCGCGAAGCCGAAAGGATTCCGGCTTGATATTGCTGAGGATTTTCCCGACGCGCGCACGGCTGGCGGCGCCATCTGCTATCATCCCGCTTCATGCAAATTGCCATTTCCGGCAGAGAAAATATCCTGAAAGAATGAGCCTTTCCGCCCGAAACCGCGCCTCCCGGCCCCAACCCTCCCTCGGTGACGCCATGAAGACACTGCTGCGCCGCAGCCTGCTGCTCGCCGTTCTCGCCGCCCCCGCCGCCTCTCACGCCGGCGTGGTCACCTTCAGCCCGCAGGGCGAAGTGAAGGAAATCAACCAGGTGCGCGCCACCTTCTCAGCCAGCATGATCGCGCTGGGCAACAGCGCCGCGCCGGCGCCGTTCGCCTGGAGCTGCGGCCTGAAAGGCAAGGGCCATTGGGTGGACGACAAGACCTGGGCGCTGGACCTGCCGGAAACGCCCGCCGCCAATACCGACTGCCGCTTCACGCTGAAGCCCGGCCTGAAGGATGCGCAGGGCGCCGCGGTAAGCGGTCCGGCCTTCCGCTTCTTCACCGGCCTTCCCATCGTCAGCCGCAGCTGGCCGGACGAGGGACGGATCGAGGAAGACCAGGCCTTCGTGCTGAAATTCAACGCCGCCAATGTGTCGCCGTCCTCGCTCTACTGCCAGTCGTCCAGCCTGCCCGAGCGCATCCCGGCGCAGCCGCTGGCCGCTCCCGACCGCGCGGCGTTGCTCAAGCACCTGGATCTGCAAAAAGACGCCGCCCGGGTGCTGACCGTGCGTTGCGGCCAACGCCTGGCGCCGGACAGCAAGCTGTCGCTGGTGCATCTTCGCGGCGCCGGCAAGCCGGACAAGCTGGACTTCCAGGTCCGCCCCGCCTTCAGCGCCAGCATGAGCTGCCAGCGCGAAAGCGCCAAGGGCGCCTGCATCCCATTCAAGCCCGTCACGCTGAACTTCAGCTCGCCAGTGCCGGAAAAACTGGCGATGGCGGTGCGGCTGTCCGGCGGCGGCGCAGAGCGCGCGCCCCTGGCGCAGGAGCGCAGCAAGGGCGAGCCGGTGGGCAGCATCAGTTTCGCGCCGCCTTTCCCCCCGCTGGAAACGCTGACGCTGACGCTGCCCAAGGAATTCCGCGACGAGGTGGGCCGGCCGCTGGTCAATGCCGGCCGCTTCCCGCTGTCGTTCAAGCTGGGCGACTATCCGCCGCTGGCCAAATTCGCCGCCGCGCCATTCGGCATCATAGAGTCCGGCTCAGACGCCGCCTTGCCGATCACGCTGCGCGGCGTGGAGGCCAACCTGAAGATCAAGTCGGTGCAGTTGGGCGGCCAGTCGCTGCGCCTCACCCGCGACGCCGACATGATGGCGTGGCTGGCCAAGGTCCATCGTTACCATGAAAGCAACCTGCCGGCCGGCAAGGACAAGACCGTGGAAAGCCGGCGCGTGTCGCTGCTCTCCAAAAACCGCGACGCCGAGCCGCTGAAACTGCCGGCGCAGCCGGACAAGAACGGCAAATGGCCGTTCGAGGTGGTGGGCATCCCGCTGCCTAAGCCCGGCCTCTACGTGGTGGAAGTGTCGTCCCGCCTCTTGGGCAAGTCGCTGCTGGGCGCCGACAAACCGATGTACGTGCGCACCGCCGCCCTCGTCACCAATATGGCGGTGCACCTGAAGCGATCCAGCGAGAACGCCTCGGTGTGGGTCACCACGCTGGACAAGGGCAAGCCGGTGCCGGACGCCAAAATCAGCGTCTACGACTGCAAGGGCGAGGCGCTGTGGTCCGGCAAGACCGACAAGAACGGTATCGCCAGCATCAGCAAGCAGCTGAACGGCGGCGAATGCTCGTCCGACGAAGAGCTGTCCGGCCTGTTCGTCACCGCCCACGCCAAGGACGCTCAGGGCAACGAGGACGTATCCTTCGTCCGCTCCGGCTGGAACCGCGGCATCGAGTCGTGGCGCTTCCCCTTCCCCACGCAATGGAACGACAGCCCGTCCATCCTAGCCCACACCATTCTGGACCGACCGCTGTTCCGCGCCGGCGAAACGGTATCGATGAAGCACCTGCTGCGGGTGCAGGCCGGCAAGGGACTGGCCCAGCTGAAGCCCAACCAGCTGCCGCAGCAGTTGCGCATCGTCCACGACGGCAGCGGCGACGAAGTCAGCCTGCCGCTGGCCTGGCGCAACGGCCGCTACGCCGAAAGCAGCTTTACTCTGCCGAAAGAGGCCAAGCTTGGCGAATACACGCTGTATCTGGAGCGCAAGGGCACGCGCGGCCCGGACGACAAGGCCAAGCCATCCAGCCCGGAGCTGGACGGCTATTCGCTGCACAGCGGCAGCTTCCGCGTCGAGGAATTCCGCCTGCCGGTAATGACCGGCCGCATCTTCACCGCCAAGGGCGCCAATATCGGCGCCAAGCAGGTTCCGCTGAACGTGTCGATGTCCTGGGGCAACGGCGGCCCGGCCAAGGACTGGCCGGTGGAGGTCAGCGCGATGCTGGCCGACGCCTACACCCGCATCAAAGCCTACGACGGCTTCACCTTCTCTCCGCCGCAGCGCAACCGGGAAAACAGCGAAGGCTCGCTGGACGGCAAGGTGGTGCTGGACAAGGCCGCGCTCAAACTGGACGCCAACGGCAACGGCAAGGCGACCGTCGACAAGCTGCCCAAGCTGGACCGTCGCTACGATCTGGTGACCGAGGCCGCCTACCGAGACCCCAACGGCGAAACCCAGACCATCACCCGCCGCATCCCGCTGTGGCCCGCCGCCTTGCAGGTAGGCGTCAGCGTCGACAGCTGGATCACCGCCGGCCGCGCGCTGCAGCTGAAAGCCGTGGTGCTGGACACCGCCGGCAAACCCATCGCCAACAAGGACGTCAAGGTCACGCTGCGCGAGCACCGCTACCTGTCCAGCCGCAAACGGCTGGTCGGCGGCTTCTACGCCTGGGACCACAACGAGGAAACCGACGACAAGGGCAAGGTGTGCAGCGGCACCACCGACGCCCGCGGCCTGGTGTTCTGCGACATCAACCTCAAAGACGCCGGCGACATGGAGCTGATCGCCGAAGCAAAGGACGACCAGGGCAACGTCGCCCAGGCTGCGCAATCGGTTTGGGTAAGCAAGCACGACGAGCTGTGGTTCGACGTCGACAACAACGACCGCATCGACATCCTGCCCGAGAAAACCAGCTACCTGCCTGGAGAAACCGCCCGCTTCCAGGTGCGGATGCCGTTCCGCAAGGCCACCGCCTGGCTGGCCATCGAGCGCGAAGGCATCCTGGAAACCCGCGTGGTGGAACTGGAGGGCAAGGACCCGACGGTAGAACTGAAAATCGGCCCCGACTGGACGCCCAACGTCTATGTATCGGTGCTGGCCGTGCGCGGCCGAGTTCGCGACGTGCCGTGGTACTCGTTCTTCACCTGGGGCTGGAAGAGCCCGTCTGAATGGTGGGACGCCTATTGGAACGAAGGCGGCGACTACGCGCCGCCGACCGCGATGGTGGACCTGTCGCGCCCGGCCTTCAAATACGGCATCGCCGAAATCCAGGTGGGCGACGCCGCCAAGCGCCTGGACGTGGAAGTGACTCCGGCCAAAAAGAGCTACGGCATCCGCGAGACCGCCGAAGTCACCGTCAAGGTCAAGCTGCCCGGCGGCAAACCGGCGCCGGCCGGCACCGAAGTGGCCTTCGCCGCCGTCGACGAAGCGCTGCTGGAGCTGCAGCCCAACCATAGCTGGGAGCTGATGCAGGCGATGTACCAGCGCCACAGTTACGGCGTGGAAACCGCCACCGCCCAGCTGGAAGTGGTGGGCAAGCGCCATTACGGCCGCAAATCGCTGCCGCCGGGCGGCGGCGGCGGCAAGGCGCCGACGCGCGAACTGCTGGACACTCTGCTGCTCTGGCAGCCCGGCGTGAAGCTGGATGTCAACGGCAGCGCCCGGATCAAGGTGCCGATCAACGACGCCCTCACCCGCTTCCGCCTGGTGGCGGTGGCCGACGTCGGCAATGACATGTTCGGCACCGGCGAATCCGGCTTCAACGTCACGCAAGACCTGCAGCTTAGCTCCGGCATCCCGCCGCTGGCGCGCGAGGGCGACCAATTCCAGGCCGGCGTCACCGTGCGCAACGGCGGCGAGAAGCCGCTGAAGGTCAAAGTGTCCGCCGCCGCGTCCGGCTTCCCGGCGCTGCCGGCCAGGGAAATCAGCCTGCCGGTGGGCGAGGCGCGGCTGGTCAGCTGGAATGTGACGGTGCCGGAAGGCCTGAAGGAGGCCCAATGGACCTTCGCCGCCCAGCAGGTGGACGGCAAGGCCGCCGACAAGCTGGCTGTCAAGCAGCAGATCGACCCGGCGGTGCCGGTGACGGTGGAGCAGGCCACGCTGCAGCGCGTGTCGCCCGAGCTGGCCATCCCGGTGGCGCCGCCGCCAGGCGCGCTGCCGGGCCGCGGCGGCATCCGCGTCAGCCTGCAGGCCAAGCTCGGCAACAGCCTGCCCGGCGTGCGCCGCTGGTTCGAGGACTATCCTTACGCCTGCCTGGAGCAGCGCAGCTCCATCGCCATCGGCTTGTCCGACCGCAAACGCTGGGACCAGCTGATGAGCGAGCTGCCGCTGTACCTTGACGGCAACGGCCTGGCCGCCTACTTCCCGCAGGGAGAAGGCGCGCCGGACCGCGGCAGCGACGTGCTGACCAGCCATCTGCTGTCCGTCGCCAACGAGGCCGGCATGGAGATTCCGGAAAACGCGCGCAACAAGATGCTGGACGGCCTGTCAGCCTTCGTCGAAGGCAAGCTGAAACGCGACCTGCCCGGCAGCCGCCAGGACGCCGACGCCCGCCGGCTGGCCGCGATGGACGCGTTGTCGCGCTACGGCCGCTTCCGCCCGGCGATGCTGGACGTGCTGGACCTGAACCCGCAAAAGATGGGCACCGCGATGCTGGTGGACTGGCTGTCTCTGCTAAACCGCGCGGCGGACATCCCGCAGCGCGCCGGCCGCATATCCGAGGCCTCGAATCTGCTGCGCGCCCGCCTGACCTACCAGGGCACCAAAATGGGCTTCAGCACCGAGGCCAACGACAACGCCTGGTGGCTGATGGGCAACGGCGACGTCAACGCGGCCAAGCTGCTGCTGGCCGCCCGCAAGCTGCCTGACTGGCAGGCAGACATGCCGCGCCTGCTGACCGGCCTCCTCGCCCGCCAGCAGAAAGGCCACTGGGGCACCACCACCGCCAACCTATGGGGATCGCTGGCCGCCGCGCAGTTCTCTCGCCAGTTCGAAACCGTGCCGGTGACGGGCCAGACCAGCGCCATCCTCGGCAAGTCCAGCCTGAGCCTGTCTTGGCCGCAGGACGGCGTCAAACAGCTGGGCTTGCTGCCGTGGCTGTCTTCCGCTGGCAGTCTGCAGCTCAAGCACGCCGGTTCCGGCTCGCCGTGGGCCACCATCCAGGCCGAAGCCGCCATTCCGCTGAAAACCGCGCGCTACGCCGGCTACAGCATCAAGAAAACGCTGACGCCGGTCAGCCAGAAAGTGGACGGCCAGTACCAGCCCGGCGACGTGGTCAAGGTGACGCTGACCATCCAGGCCCAGAGCGATATGAGCTGGGTGGTGGTGGATGACCCGATCCCCGCCGGCGCGGCGATCCAGGGCAGCGGCCTGGGCCGCGATTCGGCGATCGACGCCAAGTCCGGCAACGGCGGCGACTACGCCGACTACATCGAACGCCGCTTCGCCGGCTACCGCGCTTATTACAGCTATGTGCCGCGCGGCGAGCTGAAGGTGGAATACACGATGCGGCTGAACAACCCAGGCGCGTTCAAGCTGCCGCCCACCCGGGTGGAAGCGATGTACGCGCCGGAGGTGTTCGGGATGTCGCCTAACGGGGTATTCAAAGTGGTAGGTGACGGAAAGTGACGTGACAGCCTTTCCTCGCCATTCCGGGGAGAGGCTGCATTCGTTCACAGACTGGATGGATATCGCGCAGAAATAATGGGAGAAAAGATGGAGTGTTTGGGGTGCCGATTGGCGAATGGAAAAGAAACCATACACACAGTTTACGAGAACGACCTTGTCACCTGCTTTCTTGACCACGATCCGTTCAGTGAAGGACATACGCTGATCGTCCCCAAGCAACATGCGGTGGAGCTAGAAGAGCTGGATGAGCAATTGACCAAAGCCATCATGGACGCAGCTCAAATCATCGCCAAGGCCATCAAGCCGCTATACCGCCCGGACGGCATCACCCTCTGCCAGAACGGCGGCGTCTTCAATGAGCTGACCCATTTCCACATGCATGTCGTGCCCAGAGATAAAAATCGTCCATTTTCAGAATTCTACTCAAGCGAACCTGCTGAGCCGAGAAATCACCGACTCGCTCGAACGGCAGCCGCATTGAGAGAAGCGATAGGCTGCGCAACCGCTGCCCAGCAGCAGCGTTCGCGCCAATGACCCCCAAATACGCCGCGCCATAACCTTTGCGCCAATACCCAGTGCCCGCCCGCAATTGAGAAAAGCACCAGCAGTGACCAAACCCAGCATCTTCATCATCACCCTTACCCTGCTCTCCGCCCCTGCCTGGGCCCAGCCCACGTTCAAGGAGGTGAAAGCCGCCTGGCAGCCGTCCGACGTGACGCTGCTGGACCGCCATGGCCAGACGCTGCAGCGGCTGCGCGTCGACAAGCAGGCGCGGCGGCAGGATTGGGTTAGCCTGGCCGATACCTCGCCCGCCTTCCGCCAGGCGCTGGTGCTGTCCGAGGACAAACGCTTTTATCAGCACAGCGGCGTGGACTGGTCCGGCGTGGCGGCGGCGGCCTGGGCCAACCTGTGGAACACCCGCACCCGCGGCGCATCCACGCTGACCATGCAGCTGGCCGGACTGCTGGACGACGATTTGAAAGTAAGCAAAGGCGGGCGCAGCCTGTGGCAGAAGATGGGCCAGACCTGGTCCGCCGCCTGGCTGGAACGGCACTGGACCAAGGCTGAAATCCTGGAGGCCTATCTCAACCTGGTGGGTTTTCGCGGCGAGCTGGTGGGCTTGTCCTCGCTGTCGTCTACGCTGTTCGGCAAGCTGCCGTCCGGGCTGAATCTGGAAGAGTCGGCGATCGCCGTGGCGCTGATCCGCGCGCCCAACGCCGCGCCGGACAAGGTGGCCGGCCGCTCCTGCCATATCCTGCAGGATGTGGGCCGCAAGCCGGACTGCGCGGCGCTGGGCGTGCGCGCCGTTCAGGCGCTGGCCCGCAGCCGCGCCGCCAATCCTCTGGCCGAACAAGACGCGCCGCACTTCGCGCAAAAGCTGCAGCAAGCGCGCCGCTTCCCCGCCGGCAGCCGGGTAGCCAGCACGCTGGACCTGCCGCTGCAGCGCTTCGCTGCCGCCGCGCTGCGCCGGCACCTGTCGGCGCTGTCGCAGCGCAATGTGCAGGACGGCGCGCTGGTGGTGCTGGACAACCAGAGCGGCGACATCCTGGCCTGGGTGGGTTCCAGCGGCCGCGGCCTGTCCAACGCCGCCCAGGTGGACGGCGTCACCGCGCTGCGCCAGGCCGGTTCCACGCTCAAGCCTTTCCTGTATCAGCAAGCGCTGGAAAAGCATTATCTGACCGCCGCCTCGTTGCTGGACGACAGCCCGCTGGATCTGCAAACCGGCAGCGGCCTGTACGCGCCGCAAAACTACTCCAAGGATTTCAAAGGCCTGGTGCCGGTACGCACCGCTCTGGCATCCTCATTGAACATCCCGGCAGTGCGGACGATAGAAATGGTCACCCCCAACGCCGCGCGCGACCGGCTGGTCAAACTGGGCTTCTCCACCCTGACCGAGGACGGCGACTACTACGGCTACAGCCTGGCGCTGGGCGCGGCCGACATCCGCCTGCTGGACCTGGCCAACGCCTACCGCACGCTCGCCAACCAGGGCCTGGCCAGCCCGCCGCGCTGGACGCTGGCCGACGCCAAACCCAAGCCCGAACATCTGCTCGACCCCGCCAGCAGCTTCATCATCGCCAACATCCTGTCCGACCGCACCGCCCGCGCGCTCACCTTCGGCCTGGAGAGCGCGCTGTCCACTCGCTACTGGAGCGCGGTGAAGACCGGCACCAGCAAGGACATGCGCGACAACTGGGCGGTGGGCTTCTCGCGCCGATTCACCGTCGCGGCCTGGGTGGGCAACGCCAGCGGCGAGCCGATGTGGGACGTGTCCGGCATGCACGGCGCAGCACCGGTGTGGCAGGCCGTGCTGGATCGCGCCCAGCAATCAGCCGCGCCCCTGCCGCCGCCCGCGCCGCCAGCCGGTCTGGTTCATCAACGGGTGCGCTATCAGGGCGACGTGGCCGCGCCGCGGACAGAGTGGTTCCTGGCCGGCACCCAGCGCGCGCTGATCGTGCCGCAGAAAGGCTCCGTCGCCGACCTGGCCCCGGGCATCGCCGCGCCGGTGGACGGCAGCATCTTCGCGCTCGATCCCGACATCCCGCCCGCCAACCAGCGCATGGTGCTGCGCGCGCGCGGCGTCGCCAAACCGCAGTGGTGGCTGGATGGAAAACGTTTGGGAGCCGGAGCGGAGCTGGCCTGGTTCCCCTGGCCGGGCCGGCATCGGCTGGAATTGCGCGGCGGCGACGGCAAGGTGGTGCAGGCAGTGAAATTCGAGGTTCGCGGCGCCTCGCTGCGGCCCGGCAGGCCGCGTTGAAACGCCGCTTCCCGTCAAACTAGCCGGCGGCGGCCTTGCGCCTCTGCAGCGACTGCCACAGTTGGCTGGCGCGTTGCGCGGCGCTGGCCTTCTGCTGATCAGTCAAAGCCTGGTAGTCCTTGGTCTTCAACAGCCAGTCTGCGCTGAGCGTGTCGCCGGAGCGGCGAGCCACCAAGTTCCAGGCGGCGGCCTCTTCCGGCTGCTTGTCCAGCAGATAACTCTCCGAGATGATGGCCGCCGCGTGCAGATTGCCGCGCGCGTAGGCCTGCTGCAGCGCCTCGCGCGCCTCCTCGCGGTAGCGAAAGTCCGCCTCGTAATCCGGCTCGCGCGGATGGCCGTCCAACTGGAACAGATAGCGCTCGGCCAGATGCGTCAGCGCCTGCGGATCGCCGCGGCTGGCGGCCATGCGCAGATCGGCCAGCGACATCTGGTAGTAACGCGCGTCTATCATGTAGCCCAGTTTGCGCAGCTGCTGTTTGCGCTCGCGCTCGACCGGCGTTTCCGGTTGCGCGGCGGCGGACTGCTGCTGCGCGGACGGATCGCCGCCCACCGCGAAACTAAAACCGCCTGCGGCGGGTTTAGCGGATGCCTGGGCCGCGCCTTTTTCCGTCCCGGCCCCCTTCGCGGCAGCGGGTTGCGCCTGTCCGGACGCGCCGCCCGCCATCCCGAAGTGAGCGGGCAGCCATAGCCATGCCGCCACGGCCGCCGTCCCTGCGGCCGCTGCGATCAACAAGGTTGCCCTCTTCATCGTCAGATCCGCGTCATGCAGACGTTGAAGCCGTTGGCGTAGCCGTAGCGCGAGTAGTAGTCGCGCTGCGACGGCGTGCCGTGCTCGGCGTAGTCGGCCGCGTCGCGCGCCGACGCCACCGCGTTCTCGATGAAGCTCGGATAGCGCAGATTGGTCTCGGCGTACTTGGCGAAGGTGCCGCCCACGCAATCAGCCTGCAGTTCCTGCATCGGCGGCTGGCGGTTGATGCCGCGGGTAAACTGGACGGAATGACCCCATTCGTGCGCCAGGATGAACTTGGCCACGTAGTTGCCATAGCTGCTTTCCTGCTGCTGCAGGAAGCCGGTGCCGACGCTGATGGTGTACGGGCCGCACGCCATCGCGCTGGTTTGCGGCTCGCCGCAGGCATTCTGGTCCACATAGACCGTCGGCCGCGCGTAAGAGCCGAGGAAGCCCCGAATCTCGTTGGCGCTGGACTGGATGTAGCTGTTGTTCACCGGCAGGGCCAGGGCCGCGCCGATCTGGCCTGCGATAACCGCGCCGAGCGCGCACAGCGTGATGATTTTCCTTGTCATGATCTCTTTCTCCTTGAGTGTTGCGTCACGGAGATCTTTTTATGGCAAATGGATAATCATTCTGGAAAGAATTATTATTTATAAAATTTCAATTTGATATTCTAACTTTATGTCATTGTTTTAACGCTAAAATACATTTGTTTCGTAATCAAAATATCCATGCAAAAGGGCGAGCCGCATCGCGCCCCGCCCTTTCCCTGTCTGCCGCCCGATCCAGCGTACCGCGCGCGGCACCGCTGGATCGGGATGTTTACGCCGACTGCCCGGTAGCCGCCAGCACGATCTCGCGCACGCACACACGTTGCGGCTGCCCGTATGCGTAAGCGATGGCTTCAGCCACATCGTCCGCCGCCAGCACCCCGCCCATCTGCTGCTTCCACTCCTGGTAGCCGGCCTTGATCGCTTCATCCGTCGTATGCCCCAACAGCTCCGTCTCCACCGCGCCCGGCGCGATGGTGATCACGCGCACGCCGCTGCCGGCCACTTCCTCGCGCAGATTTTCCGAAATCGCGTGCACCGCGAACTTCGTCCCGCAATAGGCCACGTGGCTGGGAAAGGTCTTGCGACCGGCGATGGAGCTGATGTTGATGATGGTGCCGCGGCCGCGCGCCGCCATGCCGGCCAGCACCGCGTGGATGCCATTGAGTAGGCCCTTGACATTGACGTCCAGCATGCGCTGCCATTCGTCCGGGTCTTGCCGCGCCATCGCGCCCAGCAGCATCACGCCGGCATTGTTGACAATGGCGTCGGCGGGGCCAAAGCGCGCCTCAGCCTCAGCCAGCGCCGCTTGCAGCTGGGCGCGATCGGTCACGTCCACCCGGCGGCACAGGGTATTAGGCAACGCCAACGCTTCCAGTTTTTCGACGCGGCGCGCCAGCAGCAGCAGCGGATGGCCAGCCCGGGAAAACAGCTTGGCGACGGCGGCGCCGATGCCGGAGCTGGCGCCGGTGATCACGATCAGAGGTTTGTTCATGGACATTCTCCTTCCATAAAATTTATCGATACGAAACAGATGCCATGCAGTATATTCAGCATGAAATAAGCTGAAAAATGATAAAAATCTCTGTCTGATATAGATTATTTCTATGGATATTCGCCAATTGAAGGCTTTTGTCGCCGTTTTCGAGGAACGCAGCATCACGCTGGCGGCGCAGCGGCTATTCGTCACCCAGCCGACGCTGTCGGTCACCATACGCCAGCTGGAGGACGCGCTGGGCGTCACCCTGTTCGAACGGCTGCCACGCGGCGTGGACGTCAGCGAAGACGCTCGCCTGCTCTACCCCCAAGCGCGCAGGATGCTGGCCCAGGCCGACGCCTTGACGAGGATGTTCCGGCAGCGCCGCGATTGCGCGCCGCTATGCCTGGGCGTGGACGCGGATGTGGGCCGCAGCCAGTTGGAGGCGCTGCTGGCGCGCGCGGCGCGCGCCAAGCCGGCGATTCTGCTGGAAGCGCGGGAGGGATGCTGCGGCGACGCGCGGCTGGCGGCCGAGGACGGCCGCTGCGAAGACGAACTGTTTCTGCCGCTGTGGGAAGAGGATTTTGTGCTGGCCGTGCCGAAGGGGCATCCTTTGACGGCGCGCGATCAGGTGGATGTGGCCTTGCTGGACGAGACGGAGTGGATCACCTGTCCGCATCATCCCAGCCATCAGCGGCTGCTGGACCTGCACGGCGCGGCGGCGCCGGCATTGGCCGCGGCGGCGCGGGCCGGCAGCCTGAGGCTGGCCGCACACATGGCGGCCGCTGGGCTGGGCGTCGCATTGCTGCCCGCCTCGCTGGCCGACGACCACCCCGGCCTCAAAGCCATCCCGCTGGCAGGCGCCACGCCGGCCCGCCGCGTCGGGCTATGCTACGCGGCGCAAGCGCTGGAGCTGCCGGCCTTGCAGGCGCTCAAGGAAACTCTGGACGGTCACAACGGCAGCGGCGCCGACAAGCCGTAGTTGTAGATCAGCATGGCGGCGGTGAACAGCATCACGAAGCCGATCACGCAATCCAGCACCCTCCAGCTGGACGGCTTGGTGAACAGCGGGGCCAGCTTGCCTGCGAACAGGCCGATGGCGCCGAACCACAGCACGGAGGCGCTGAGGCTGCCGATCAGGAAAGATACCGCGCCGTGCTCTCCGTACACCGAGGACACGCTGCCGATCAGCACCACGGTGTCCAGCCAGACATAGGGATTGAGCAGGGTCACCACCAGAATGGTGCGGATGGCGCTCTTGCGGTCGCGCTCCACGCCGCCGTCCAGCGTCATGCCGCCCGCGTTCAGCGCGGAGCGGAAAGACTTGAAGCCCAGCCACAGGATGAAGGCCGCGCCGGCCCAGGTGACCACGCTGACGAAGCCGGGGATGCCGGCCACCACCTTGCCTACGCCCAGCACGCCAGCGGCGATCAGCAGCACGTCGGCGACGATGCAGATGGCGACGATGGGCAGAACATGGCTGCGCCCGATGCCCTGCCGCAGCACATAGGCGTTCTGCGGACCGAT
The DNA here is from genome assembly GCF_021129175.1 of Chromobacterium piscinae. Lineage (GTDB taxonomy): Bacteria > Pseudomonadota > Gammaproteobacteria > Burkholderiales > Chromobacteriaceae > Chromobacterium > Chromobacterium piscinae. Next base: position 57,223 of record NZ_JAJOHV010000035.1, read on the forward strand.
GCCGACGATCTGGCTGAAAGAGATGCCCAGCGCGGAAAGGAAAACACTGAAATTGAACATTTCCTGCTCCAAACTATTTGCAAGCAGATTAACGTCCAAATTTCCTTAAGTAAAACTAATAAAAATCATGATGCATAAGAAGAATTAATGGAAGAATTCTTGCTCCATTGCTTCAGCCACTCCGGCAGCTCGCCCGCGGCCAGCGGCGGCGAAATGCCGTAGCCTTGGCCGTCGTGGCAACCTATCTCGCGCAGCCTGCTCCAGATCGCCCGGCTTTCCACCCCCTCCACCACCAGCTTGCGCCCGGTGTAGTGGGCGAAGGACAGCATGCTGCGAATGATGGCCTCGTTGCCCGGCATGTCCAGCAGCAGCCGGACGAAGCGCTGGTCGATCTTGATGGTGTCGAACGGCAGCTGCTGCAGATGCACCAGCGACGATGCTCCGGTGCCGAAGTCGTCCAGCGCGATGGACAGGCCCAGGTCGCGGCAGCGCTCCAGCTTGGCCGTGATCTGCTCCGCCTCTTGCTGGGTGACGGTTTCCAACACCTCCAGCTCCAGGAAGCCCGCCGGCAGCGGGTTCGCCTCCAGCAAGGCCTCCAGTCCGAACAGAAAATCCTCATGCTTGAGCGTGGCCGCAGACAAGTTGACGCTGACCGGCAATGACAAGCCGCGCCGCCGCCACTCGCCCATCTGGCGCACCGCCTCCCGCAGCACCCACCAGTCCAGCTCGCGCATCAGATTGGTATGCTCGATGGCGTTGAAAAACTCGCCCGGCGGCACGTGCCGGCCGTTGCGCACCCAGCGCACCAACGCCTCCGCGCCTTCGATGCGGTGGTTCTGCAGATTGATCTTGGGCTGGTAATACAGCGCCAGCTCGCCGCGCGGAATGGCCAGCGCGAAGGCGCTGCGCAGCGCGTGCAGCTTGTGGATTTCCTCGTCCATCGCCGCGTCGTAATGACGGGAATGGCCGCCGCCCTCATCCTTGGCCCGGTTCAAGGCCAAGCCGGCGCGGCGCAACAGGTTGGCCGCGTCGCACAGCGCGTCGCCGCTGACCGCGACGCCGACGCTGCAGCGTATCTCCACCTGGGCGCCCATCGCGTCCACAGGCTGCGGCAGCAGGCTCATCAACTCGTCCACCAGCTCCTGCAGCCTGTCGGTGCGTTCCGAGCAGGCGACGAAGCGCGCGGCGCCGACCCGGCCGACATGGCCGAACGGATAGATGGCCTGCCGCAGGCGGCGCGCCATCTCGCACAGCACCAGATCCCCGCCTTCGTACCCCAGACGTGCGTTGATGTCGTGAAAGCCTTCCACCGCGATCGCCAGCACCGCCACCTGGCCGCTGTCGCGGCGCGACTTCAGCAGCCGGGCGATCAGCTCCTGCATGCGGCTGCGGTTGGGCAGACCGGTCAGCGCGTCGTGCTGGGCCAGGAAGGCGAGTTCGGTTTCGGCGCGGTGGCTGCGCTCCAGCGCGTCGTGGCGTTCCAGCCCGCGGCCGATCTCGCGCGCCATCAGTTCAAACAAGGCGCGGCGGGACTGGTCGAAGAAACCCTCTTCGCCGGCATGCAGCGCCAGCGTCCCCACCACCTGCTGGCGCACCAGCAGCGGCACCACCAGCAGGCTGCGGATGCCTTGGCGGCTCAGCGCGCCGTGCCAGGGTCGCAGCGCGGGGTCGGATTGCGCATCGTTGCTGACCTGGGCCGCGCGGCTGCGCAACGCGCGCGACACCAGGCCCGGTGCCTGCGCGTCCTCGGCGTGCGCCGGCAGTTCTCCGGGCATGGCCGCGCGTTCTCCGCGGGACAACGCCGCCACTTCCACCCGCTTCTCGTCGGCGTCCAGCAACCCCACCCAGGCCAGCTCGAAACCGGCCTCGCGCACGCAGACGTCGCAGACGGTCTGCAGCAGGATGCGGCGATCGGCGCTGTCGGCAAGCGCCAGGCTGACGCCTCTGAGGGTCGCGTACAGGCCGGACATCGCCTGGAAGTGCTCGCCATGGCGCGAAGCCTCGCGCTTCAGCGCCTGCTGGTAGCCATGGGTCTTCAGCATCTGGTCCAGCAAGATGCGCTTGCGCAGCAACCGCGCCGCTTCGGCGCCCGCCGCCTGCTCCAGGCTGGCCAGCAAATGCGGCTGGCAACGCTCGTATAGGCCCTGCAGCCAGCCCAGGCTCACGCCCAGCCGGCAATACAGTTCGCCCTGCTCGACCAAAGCCGCTGCCACGGCCGGATCCAAGGGCATCCTCAAAAGCGCGTCCCACTCCGCCAGCAGCATCGCCGCCAGTTCATCCTGGCAGCAGCCATGATGCCGCTGCAGGCGCTCCGCTTCGCCGGGGCTTTTCAGCAAATGCCAGTCCAGCTCCTTGCCCAGCAGTTCCCTGCGGGCCATGCCGGCATCGGCGTGGCGCGGCAATTGCGCCAGGTGTTCGGTCCGGATTCCGATAAAGCGGCACATATTCGCCAGGAGTGCCATTTCATCCGTATGCATTGTTTTCTGCGCCTGTCGTGGCTGGGACGCGGCCTGCCGGGCCGCCGTCCCTACTATCTCGCCCACCTGCCCAGGAGCAGGTATTTCTTGTACCGTATCTACTGGCGCGGTCTGTCTGAAACCCGCATCAGACAAGGCCGGCCGCCAAAGGCTGCAACATGCCACGGCGCTGGCTTTTAAGCAAGTCCGGCCGCATTATTAAACGATCTCTTATCGTCGAAAGACTACGGAAAGCAAAAGTGTTCGACCCCAGACAACTGCAAACCCTGGCCGCGGTGGCGGAAACCGGCGGCTTCGACAAGGCCGCCAAAAAGCTGTTTCTGACCCAGTCGGCGGTATCGCAACGCATACGCCAATTGGAGGAACAGCTGGGGCAACCGGTGCTCACCCGCACCTCGCCGGCGGAAGCCACCGAGGCGGGGCGCCAGCTGCTGCGGCACTACCAGCAACTGCTGCTGATGGAGAACCAACTGCTGCAAAAGCTCAGCCCCGCGCCGCGCCAGCGCGAGTTCACCACGCTGGCCGTCGGCGTCAACGCCGACAGTCTGGCTACCTGGTATCTGCAGGCGGTGACGCCTGTGCTGGAGGCGCACGACCTGTTGCTGGACGTGGTGGTCGACGACCAGGACCACACCCACGAGCTGATGCGCACCGGCCACGTGATGGGCTGCGTCAGCACCCGCCCGGTGCCGATCCAGAGCGGCGTTCAGCACTATCTGGGCGCGATGCGCTACCTGTGCCTGGCTACGCCTCGCTTCGCCGCGCGCCATTTTCCGGACGGGGTGGACCACGCGGCGCTCGCGCGCGCGCCCAGCATACTCTTCAGCCGCAAGGACGCGGTGCACGGGCAGTTCCTGCGCCAGGCGGCCAGCTACGAGGGCGGCTTCCCCAGCTTCACCGTGCCCTCGGCCCAAGGCTTCGTCGAGCTCACCCGCCAAGGCGTCGCCTACAGCCTGCTGCCGGAACTGATGCTGGACAGCGATCTGGAGGACGGCCGACTGGTCGACCTGTTCCCCGGCCAATACATGGACCTGCCGCTGTACTGGCACCACTGGCGGGTAGAGTCCGAGCTGTCGCAGGCGCTGACCGAGGCGATGCTGGACTACTGCGGCCGGCACTTGCGCCAGGACAAAGCCGCATATCGCGCATCTGTTGGAGAATCGCAGCAGGATGCCTGATCCGCTCGGCGCGGCTATCGCGTTGACAAGGCCCCGCCCCTGGCGCATCATCCGTCGCCGATCTGGTTTTATGGAGGCAGCATGACCAGCAAGCAATACGCACCCAGCAACGAACAATGGGCCGAACTGGAAATGGCCGCGCAACTGGCCTCCCGCCAGGCTTACGCGCCTTATAGCCGCTTCTCCGTCGGCGCCGCCATTCTGGACGGCAACGGCAAGATACACATCGGCTGCAACGTGGAAAACGCCTCCTTCGGCCTGAGCAACTGCGCCGAACGCACCGCGGTTTTCGCCGCCCGCGCCAACCATGGCATGCAGGATGTGGTGGCGGTCTGCATCTACACCCCCACAGACAAGCCCACTTCGCCTTGCGGCGCCTGCCGCCAGGTGCTCAACGAATTCGGCCCCGCTATGCATGTGCGCTCGATCTGCGACGGCGAGGACATCATCGACACCACGCTGGACGCGCTGCTGCCCTCCGCCTTCGGCCCCAAGAACCTGCAGGACGCCGGCCAGCGCTGAGCCGCTGCCCGCCGCGCGCAAGGGAACCCGAGGGTTCCCTTTTTCACGTCCGCGAAAAGGTTCCCCCATCCCCGCCTCTCTTAGGGACAGCTGAAAACCAGCATCGCCCGCTATATGGTCGGTCACGCAGTTCCTGTTCAGAACGATAAGGAGTCCGTGATGATGAAACCCGCCATTTCATATTTATCCGTGCTGCTGATCTGCCTGGGCGCGGCGCCCGCCCATGCCGCCGAGGAAGCCCAGGACCCTGCGTTGCGCAGACAAGCCGCTGACGCGCTAGCGCGGCTCGCACCGCAGCCCCTGGCCAAGGGAAGCCTTTTGCCGCCGCTGGTCGAATTGAACCGCGAAAGCGCCGACCGCCGCTGGGTGCTGGGCTCCGCCACCCAGCCGCTGCCGGTGACTGCCGGCGCGGATGCAGACCAGGTGCCGCTGTCGCGGCTGTTCCTCGCCCATCAGACCGACCAAGGCTGGCGGCTGGCGCTGGAGGGAGGCCGCGATTTCGCCGCGCTGCTCGAGACCGCGCCGACTGGCTGGCTGAGCGCCGATGAGCGGCGCGCCTGGCGCAGCCAGACCATTCGGGCCAAGCGACTGGTGCCCGACGCCACCGGCCTGGGCCTGCCCTGGCAGGAAGGATCAAGCTGGAGCATGACCGGCGGCCCGCACGGCTACAGCGGCGAAAGCCAGCCCTACGATTCCATAGATTTCGCCGGCGGCGACGGCCGGGTGCTGGCGCCCCAGGCCGGCGTGATCTACAAAAGCTGCCTGCGCAACGGCAGCGGGCTGGTCAAGCTGGTGCACGACAACGGCTACTCGTCCACCTACTACCACATGATCAACCTCAACACGGTGGCCGACGGCCAGCGGGTGGCCAAGGGCGCTTATCTGGGCAAGATAGGCAACGGCCTGCCCTGCGGCGGCAGCACCACCGGCCCTCATGTCCACTTCTCATTGATCCATCAGGGCAAGGCCGAGCCAGTGAACCGCAAGTGGCTGGGCGGCTGGCAGTTCTTCTCCGGCAGCCGCGCCTACCAGGGCTACGCCGCGCGCAACGGCGGCCGAGTGAACGTGGGCGGCCGCCTGACGCACTACAGCGGCGGCGGCGATCCGGCGCCCACTCCCGGCGGCGCCAGCGGCGTCGCCACGCCTCGCGGCAACGACGGCTACGTCAACCTGCGCGGCGGTCCCAGCCTGAGCGCCGAGATCGTCGGCAGCGCCGCCCGCGGCGAGCAGGTGTCGCTGCAGTGCCACGCGCGCGGCGAGGCGGTGGACGGCGTCTGGGGCCGCACCGACATCTGGAACCGCACCGCCGCCGGCCATTGGATCAGCGACGGCTTCATCGATACCGGCAGCAACGCGCCGGTGGTGCCGCAATGCCCGTCGTCGGCGCGGCCATGGTAAACGCCTAGCCTGCGCTTCGCCCTCCGCCGGGGGCCGCCGCCCACGCGGCCGCGCCCCGGCGCATCATCAGCCAGTACAAGCTGGCCGTCCCCAGCCAACCCACCAGCCAGGAAACGTCCGCCCCTCCCAGCGCGCGGACCATCGGCCCGCTGAACAAGGCGCTGTCGATGAACGGCAACTGCAACAACACGCCCACCAGATAGGCCAGCAAGCCCGGCAAACGGTAGTCCGCGCCCTCCAGCGCCGCCGCGTCCAGCTTGCCGCCGCGCAACAGATAGAAATCCACCAGATTCACCGCGCTCCATGGCGTGAACAAGGCGAGCAGCAGCAATAAGAAGGACTTGAACAGCGGCAGGAAGCCATGCTGCGCCCACACCGCGACGGATAGGGAAACCAGCGCCATCGCCGCGACGATCAGCCAGCGCCGGCGCGGCCCCAACGTCTCCGGCCGCGCGCCGAACGCCGACGCGATGCTGCCCGCGCACATGAAGCCGCCGTAAGCGTTGAGCGTGGAAATCGTGACTTTGCCGAACGCCACGCAGAAGAACAGCGCGGCGGCGATGGCGCCCTCAGCGCCCAGGCCGACAAAGTAGGCGACCTCATGCCCGCGGAACGCCGCGCCGCCGATGGCCGCCACCAGCACGCCCAGCGACATCGCGATCTGCGCGCCCAGGCCAGAACCCAAGCCTATCGCCAGCGCCACCCGCGCCGGCGGCGTGGTCGACGGCAGGTAGCGCGAATAGTCCGACACATAGGGCGCGAAGGCGATCTGCCAGGATGCCGACAGCGATATCGCGACGGTGAAGGCGGCCGGCTCGAAACGGGTATGCGCCGCCAGCAGCGGCAGCAGATCCACCCGCTCCAGCAAGCGCATGAACAGATAGCAGAAGGCCAGCAGGCCGAGCAAGCTGGCCACGCGCCCCAGCCGGTGTATCGCCCGATAGCCGAGCGCCGCCGCCAGCAGCACCGCCAGCGCGAACAACAGGCTGCCGGCGGCGTCGCTTATCTTGAACAGCTGGCCCAGCGCCTGGCCGGACAGCACCATGCCGGTGGCGTTGAAGCCCAGATACATGACGCAAGCCAGTACCAGCGGCAGCACGGCGCCCTTGACGCCGAACTGCGCGCGGCAGGCCAGCATCTGCGGCAGCCCCAGCCTGGGGCCCTGCGCGCCATGCAAGGCCATTACCGCGCCGCCGGCGACCTGCCCCAGCAACAGACCGACGATGGACCAGACGACATCGCCGCCCAGCACCACCGCCAGCGCGCCGGTGACCACGGCGGTGATCTGCAGATTGGCCGCCAGCCACAGCGTGAACTGGCTGAACACGAGGCCATGCCGCTCGCCTTCCGGAATGAAGTCTATGGAACGGCGCTCTATCAGCGGCGCGCCGACGGATGTTTTCGCTTTCATGACGGTTTCTCCTTTGTCCGCATCCGGAGCGCCATCTTGCCGCGGCGCGGCTCCGGACCTGCGCCAAACAATCTATACCGCCCGCATGAAGGCAGGCAAATCCAAGCCATGCGGCATTGCATCATCCATTCCGCATGCTCGTCCATGCCCCCGCGCCGCTCATTCCCGCACTCGGACAGCCATCGTCGATATTTGTCCTAACATTTCGTATAGGAACCCTTCGCGCCGGCTCGCAGAATGGAATGAAGTGCACCGATTCACCCTGTCCACCACCGAACTCAAACGCCAGCTGCTGCATGACCGATATCGATTGCTGGCCATCGCGGCAAGCCTTTTCCTGGTCCTGCTGGGAACCGACGTCATCAGCGGCTGGATTCTCCGCACTCCCGCCCTGATTCCGGAAAACATCCACATGGTGATCGCCACCGCGTTCTGCCTGATCCTGTACGGTCTCGCGCTGCCGCTGGCCTTATGGCGGCCGCAATGGCGGGCCCACCGCGTGCTGGCGGCGCTTGTGCTGGCGATGGCGACGGCCACGCTGCTGGAGCACCTGAGCGGCAGGTCTCTGGGTTTGGACCTGCCCCAGCTACACGCCTGGCGGAACGACATGGTGCCCCACCCGGGCCGGATGGCGCCGCCGACCGCGCTGGCGCTGGCCGCGCTGGGCTGCGGCCTGCTGCTGCAGCCGGGCTCCACGCCGACCCGGCGCCGAGCGGTGAAGATCTGCGTATTGCTGCCGCTGCTGCTCGGCGTGCTGGGGGCGGTGGCGTACCTGGTCAATCTGGAGCTGCTGTACAGCTGGGGCGCCTCGGTGCGGATGGCTCTGCTGACCGCGCTGGGCGTCATCTCCGCCGCCCTGGGGCTGGATGCGCTGAGGCGACAGGCGCTTCGCCGCCATCTTCGCTCCCAAGACATGGCCGATTCGATTTCCGTGACCGCCACCGCGCTGCTGATCTCCATCTCGCTGACCACCGGCCTGCTGATCTACCGCGTCTCCAGCGCCGCGCACGAGCGCAGCCTGAGCACGGTGATGGCCAACAGCGTGCGGCAGCGCGCCGCGTTGCTGGTGGCCCAGTTCGGCATCAGCGACGACATCGCCCGCCGCATCTACCAGCGCCCGTCGATGCAGAAGCTGCTGGAAGACGCCAGCCGCGGCAAACTGGACGCCAGCGCCGCCGCCGCCGAGCTGGCGGCCCGCAACCACATGACGCTGAACGGCATCGCCATCCAGGATGGCGGCGGCCGCGCGCTGGTGCAGGTCGGCTATTTCGAAACCCGGCCGCGCCAGGCCCTGGCGCTGCGCTCGCCGGCCGGCTCCCGGCTGCTGTGGAACGGCCATTACCTATACCGCACCGAGGCGATCTACCGCACCTCGGCCGGCTCATCGCGGCTGGTGATCGAACAGAAATTGGAGATGTTCGACCGCATCGTCCAGGACACCGCCCCGCGCGACGGGCTCAGCGGCCTGTACGCGCTGTGCGGCCACGACGACCACGATCTGCGTTGCTTCTCGCAGTCGCCGCGGGATCCCGGACCCACGATCCCGATCGCCGGCAACGTCCGCCACTTCACCATGTGGCCGGCCTTTTCCGGGAAAAGCGGTTCGCTGCACGCGGTCGACTACTCGGGCCGCGACGTGATCAGCGCCTATGCGCCGGTCGGCGACAGCGGACTCGCCTTCAGTTACAAGATCCGGGTGGCGGACCTGCTGGCGCCGATCCGCCATGATCTGGAGATCGACGCGCTGATCATGCTGGCAATGGTCACGCTGGGCACGCTGATCCTGCGCTGGCGCACTTCGCCGCTGCTGCGCGAGGTATTGCAATCCAACCGGATGGCGGAAATGGCGGCCGAGCGCTTCCGCAACGCCGCCGAAGCCAATATGGACGCCTTCATCATCATGGAGGCGCTGCGCGACCACATCGGCGAGGTGGACGATTTTCGCGTGGTCTACATCAACGCCGAAGCGGAAAGGATGTGGCAGCTGCGCCGGGACGAAACGATAGGCAGGAACTGGAAAGCGCTGGCGGCCTCGCTGAACGTCTCCAACCACTTCGAAAGCTATAAGCAGGTCATCGACACCGGCATGCCGCTGTCCGAAGAAGTGCCCAAGGCCTACGACGCCAGCCACCCGATCTGGATCCACCAGGAAATCGTCCGCGCCGGGGACGGCATCAGCATCAGCGTGCGCGACATCACGCAAAAGAAACTGGCGGAACTGGACCTGGTCCTGCGCGAGGCCTTGCTCAAGACCGTCACCGACTCCATTCCTGCGCTGGTGGCCTTCGTCGACGTCGATCAACGCTATCGCTATTGCAACAAGACCTACACCCGGCTGTTCGGCATTGCGCCGGAGCAGGTGATAGGCCGCAATATGCGCGATTTTCTGGGGGAGGAAAGCTATGCGGCGGTGCGGCCCTATGTCGAGCAGGCGCTGCAGGGGCAGGCCGCCGCCTTCGAGATGGAAATGTTCCTCCACGGCAGCCAGCGCTATGTGGAGGGCCGCTACATTCCGCAACAGCACGCGGACGGCACAGTGTCGGGGTTTTACGTGATGATCTGGGACATCACCCAGTCGCGCGCGCGGGAAATCGAGCTACGCAACAAGGTCACCCAGGATGCGATGACCGGCTTGCTCAACCGCGCGGCTTTCATGGACATCCTGGGCGACGAGATCAAGCACCACTACCTGAAGCGCCAGGCATTGGCGCTGTTGTTTCTCGACATCGATCACTTCAAGCAAGTGAACGACACGCTGGGGCATGCCACCGGCGACGAGCTGATCAAAATTTTCGCCGGACGGCTGCGGCAGAACGTGCGCGGCACAGACCACGTGGCCCGGCTGGGCGGCGACGAGTTCGTCGTGCTGCTGGTCGGCCTGGATACCGAGCGCACCGCGACCGCCGTGGTCGACAAGCTGATGGCGGCAGTCTGCCAGGATGCAAAGCTGTCAGGCGAGCGCCGCCGCGTCTCCACCAGCATCGGCGTCGCCTATGCCTACATGCCCGACATCACGCCGGAACGGCTGCTGGAAATCGCCGACGAGGGCCTGTACCAGGCCAAGGCCGCCGGGCGCAATACCTACCGGCTGATGCGGGTGGGCTGAGACTCTCTCATACCTCACAAGAAATAGACAAGACGATCTCGGAAAAACGCTTGGAAACGACAAACCGCGTCCTGTCCAAAGAAAACTGAACGCGGTTTATCTTCATCAGGCTACTCGGCCTTGGCGCTGAGCGGCACGCCGGTTGCCCCAGCGTAAAATACCAACAGCTCCACCGGCTTGTCCCCGGTAACGCCGCGGTGTTGGGTGCCTACCATCTCCGCCAGTGTGTCGCCGGCGCTCAGATGCTTCTGGCGTTTTCCATCACGGCTTTCCACAGTCAGTTCGCCGCTGACCACATACGCGGCGTTGGGAGACGGATGGCTGTGCCAAGGCAGGCTGGTATGGGGCGGAATCATGATGCGCACCATCGTCAATTCCGGCTGCCCCGCCGGATAGGCCTTGTAAAGATCGCCATCCCAAGAGCGCTCCGTCTTGAGCAGCGTCTCGGTTTTTACCGCGCCCCCCTCGGCGGCATGAGCAAACGGCACCGCCAACAACGCGGCGAGCAAAGCCAACCGGCATCCCGTCAAATCGATCTTCATGTTTTCTCCTTCGAGTGATTTGAATAAGCGAATCGATTCGACGCGCTTCTACCGGACCAGTTCAACGCGTTCCCCCTCGCCAAAAACCAAACAACACCAGCGAGCGCTCAAAAAACGCTCCACTCCTGTCGAGTGGACAGGTATTTTGCGCATGCGATAAAAAAACCCTCCGCCGAAGCGGAGGGTTTGGATTGTCAGTATGAGGTGCGATCAGTCGCGGTTGCCGCCGAAGGCCAGCAGCAGCTGCAACAGGCTGGTGAACAGGTTGTAGATGCTGATGTAGATGGACAGCGCGGCGGAAATGTAGCTGTTCTCGCCACCGTCAACCACGGTCTTGACCTGCCACAGGATCATCAGCGAGCTGAACAGCGCGAATGCCGCGGAGATCATCAGTTGGAACGCCGGCATGCGCAGGAACAGGTTCGCCACCACGGCCACCATCAGCACGATGGCGCCCACGGTCAGGAAGTTGCCCAGGCCCGACAGGTCGCGCTTGGTGGTGGTGGCGATGGCGGCCATCACGAAGAACACGACGGACGTGGCCGCGCCGGCGGTCATGATCAGCTGGCCGCCATTGGAGAACTTGAGCGCGAACTGCAGCAAGGGTCCGAGCAGGACGCCCATCATGAAGGTGAAGCCCAGCATCAGGAACACGCCCAGCGAGCTGTAGCGGTTCTTCTCAATGGCGAAGACCAGGCCGTAGAACACCGCCATGATCAGCAGCATGCCGATGATGGGGCTGCCGGCCAAGAACGCGAAACTCATATGGGTGCCCACGATGGCGCCCATGACGGTCGGGATCATCGACAGGCCCAGCAGGCCATAGGTGTTGCGCAACATTTTGTTGCGAACATCGGCCATCGGGGTCGATTGGTAGGCCGTTTGAAAATCCGGGTGCATGTGAAACTCTCCTGAGTTGATTATTCTGGAACGACTTTTGGGATTGTAAGCAACAGACCATGCCGAAGGGAATAAGTTTCCATTCCTTCTTCCTGCTTGTCTTGGACGAATCCTTGGGGTAATATCGCATTCCCTCAAGGCACAGATGTGGGCGACAGCCCGCGTTTGCAAGCCATTTGGATGCGAGAGTGGCGGAATTGGTAGACGCACTGGATTTAGGTTCCAGCGCCGCAAGGCGTGAGAGTTCGAGTCTCTCCTTTCGCACCAACCATATTTAACGTTTCCCTTCACAATCCACCACGCCCCACCAGAGCCCCCCAATAAAGGCTTTGTCACGGAGACATATCTCCTCCACTACAGCCCTGCACAAACCGCTGTAATACGCTATAACTTGGACCAAATTTGTCCCCGACAGTGTCCCAAGCAGAGCAAGCCGGGCCCAATGCTTTATCCAGCAGGAACAAATTATTCGTCCAGCGCGTCAGGCGGAGTTATCCGCCAGCCAGGCTCGCGCCGCGCCCGCCACCCGTTCCAGCTCCAATTCGATATCCTGCAGCAATGATGGCCAACTCTGGCTTCGCCCCTCCTTGACCGCTTTTTCCAGGCCCTTGAGAAGAGACACCAAATCCGCCGCGCCAAACGAGCCCACGCTGCCGCGCAAGGCATGCAGCTGCCTGGCGCCGACATCCAGCAAACCCTGCTCCAAACTGGTTTGGATCCGTGTCATCTCCGGTCCGCTGGTATCGATCAGCATCTGCATCAGCTTGCGCACCCGCTCGCGCGCGGCGGGGCTGGAGCCAGCCAGGCGCATCAGCTCTGCTGAAAATACGACCTCATCCGGCTCGACGGCCTTTTCTTCCTCTGGCGGCCAAGCCAGGTAACGATCCAGCACCGCGTACAAGCGATCGAACCGTATAGGCTTGGCGATGAACTCGTCCATGCCGGCTCGCAGGCACCCCGACCATTCCTCGGGCGACATGCCCGCGCTCATCGCGATAATGGGCAGTTTCAGCCCCAGCTCTCCGCGTATCAACGACGCCGCGGTATCGCCGTCCATCACCGGCATCTGCCTGTCCATCAACACCAGCGCGTAATCTCCGCCCCGCTCCCTCAGCGCGTCCACCGCCAACCGGCCGTTTTCCACGGTCTCCACTTGCAAGCCCGCCTGCTGCAATAAGACGCAAGCCACCTGTTGGTTGATCGGATTATCCTCCACCAGCAGGATGCGCGCCGACCGCCATCCCGCGGGCCTGGCGCCGAACGGCCTCGCCTCGGGTTCCATTCCGCGCGCGCGCGCGTTTCGCCAGGCATCAGCCAGCGCCCCGGCGATTACCGGCTTCACCAACACGCCATTCAACGCCTCTCGCCCCGCCGCCCGGCCCAGCCTGCCCCTGTCGTCGGCTCTCGCCATCGCGATCAAGGCGATGTCGCGGTCAGGCCAGCGCCGGCGTATCTCGCCGCATAGCGCCAGCCCGCTCTCTTCTCCCAGCCGCCAGTCCACCAAGGCGATCTCGAATGCCGTACCTTCCTCTCCCGCCAAGACAGCCAGAGCCTCATCCGCGTCCGCAGCCCCTTCAGGCGATCCGCCTAGGCGCTGCACATGCCAGCAGACTGCTTGCCGGCTGCCTGCATTGTCGTCCACCACCAGCACGCGCCCAAGGGCGGCAGCCGCCGCGCGCGCCTCCCCTGCGACCTCGAGAGGCAAAGAAAACCAGAAGCGGCTACCCTCGCCCAACCGGCTTTCCACCCCCATCTCGCCGCCCATCAGCTCGACCAAACGCCGGGAAATCGTCAAACCCAGGCCGGTGCCGCCGAAACGCCGCGTATTGGAGGAGTCCGCCTGGACAAAGGGGTCGAATACCGTTTTCAACAGCGCCTCGTCCATCCCCAGGCCGGTATCGCGAACGGAGAACAACAACTTGTCGCCGGCAGCCCCCTTCTCCAGCCCCACCGTTACCGCCACCTCGCCCCGCTCGGTGAACTTGATCGCATTCCCGGCCAGATTCACCAGCACCTGCTGTAGTTTGAGAGGATCGCCGACCAAGCCTCCGGGCACATCCGGCTCGACGGCGATCACCAGCTCCAGCGACTTGCGGGCGGCATTCATCGACATCATCGCCGCCAGCGCGCCCAGCACCTCGTTCAGGTCGTAATCGACTCGAGCCGCTTCCAGCTTGCCGGCCTCCATCTTGGAAAAATCCAGGATGTCGTTGAGGATGGCCATAAGCGAGCGGCAGGACAGCTGCAGCATGTCCAAATAGTCGCGCTGGGCGCCGTCCAGCCTGGTGCTGGACAGCAGCTCCAGCATGCCGAGCACGCCGTTCATCGGCGTGCGGATTTCATGGCTCATGTTGGCGACGAATTCGCTCTTGGCCCGGCTGGCGCTTTCGGCCTGCTCCTTGGCCAGCTCCAGCATCCGCGTCGCCTCCCGTTCCGCGCGGACATCCTTGGCGATGCAGACGAAGCCATGCAGCCAGCCATCCTGCCAGATGCCGGTGGTCACCAGGCTGACCGGGATGTGCCGGCCATCCTTGTGGCGGTAAGTCCACTCCTGGATGATGCTGCCGCCCCGACGCGTTTTCTCCACGAAAACATCAAAGCCGGCAACCGGCCTCCCCAGCTCTTCCGACAGCTCGCTCTCGAGCCTGGCCACCTCCTCCGGCAGATGCAGGATCATCGGCGTAGCCAGTCCCGTCAGCTCATCGGCGCGATATCCCAGCATGCGCTCGGCGCCGGCGCTGAAAATGCTGATCTCGCCCCGCAGATCGGTGGCGATGATCGCGAAATCGCTGGCGGAATCGATAATGCCTTGCAGCCTGGCCTGCACCTCCTGCCGCTCCCGCTGCGCCTGCTTCAGCGGCGTGATGTCGGTGACAAACACGTAAAATCCGCTGACTTGCTCCCGCTGCCAATGCGGAACGTAATGCGCCAGCAGATGCCGCTCCTGGCCGCTCAGGTCTATGATGCAGCGCTCGGACAGGCTGGCCACGCCGTCCAGCGCGCCCTGGATATAAGGCTGGTTGGCGCGGTAGCGCTCGTCTCCGACCACATGGCGCAGATGGCGCCCCATGACGTCGCCTATCTCCAGCCCCATCCAGTCCAGATAGGCGCGGTTGGCGAAAACATTGTGCAGATTGCCATCCCAATAGCTGACCATCGCCGGCATCGAGTCGAGCACGGTTTGCAGCTCGTCGCGCACGCGGCGCAATTCGGCCCGCCCCTCCTGCAGACTGCCCGCGTCCCAGCACACGCCCTCGGCTCGCAGCACCCGCCCGGCCTCGTCCCGCTCCACCTGGGCGCACAGCCGAAACCAGCGCAAGCGGCCTTCGCCGTCCACGATGCGATAATCCCAGCCCTCGGCCGCCAGCCCGCGCAACTCATCGGTCCAGAGCCCATCCCAGGCCGCCAGCTCGTCCGGATGCACGCAGCTCCGCCAGCGCGCCCAGTTGACCGTTTCTTCCCCGCCGGCCCCGTGCAGCACGCGCATCCGCTCATCCCACGCCAATGACTGCGCCGCCGCGTCCCACGTCCACCGCCCGATATCGAACGAGGCAAGCAAAGACTCCAACTGCGCCTGAATAGCCGCGGCCTCGCGCTCGTCCGGCCTCTGCTGCGCCAGGACCTCCACCCGCAACAGCCAGGCTATGCCGTCTGCCCCCTCCTCCAGCGGCGTCAGGCCGAGTTCGCAATGGAGGAAAGCATCCTCTCCGGCCAGCAGCCGCAAGCGCAACCGCTGCGTCGCGTCGCGTCGCGCCAGGGCCGCGCGCCAGCGCGGAACATCCTCCGGCGCGCAGCAAGCCGCCATGTCCTGGCCACGCAGCACGGCGCCAAGCAGGCGACGCAGCCCATCGCTCACCTCCAACAGCCGCCCCCCCTCGTCCAGCAGCGCGCCATGGCTTTCAAGACCATTGAGCGCCTGCGACAGACGCCTCCGCCCCAGCGACCGCTCCGCGCGCGCGCTCAGGGCTTGCCCAGCCGCATGGGGCAAAAGCGCGGCGGCCAGCCAGAACAGCGCCTGGGCGGACCAGACCAGCAGCCCCGGGCGGCGCAGCGGCTCCGGCATGGCTTCCGGAAAAAGACGAATCAGGGTTTCGCAAGCCAGAACGGCCATCAGCGGCAGCGCCAGCATCGCGCCGGAAGCATCCAGCAGCAGTCCCGCAAGCAATACGGGCAGAACCAGATCGGCGACGCCCAACGGCCGCCACTTCACCGTCAGCGCGCACCAGGCAAGCGCGAGGGCGACCAGCATCAATACGCGGTCCGGCTTCAAACTGGCGGCGCCGAACCGCCTCAGCGCCGCCCATGGCGGCAACAGCGTCAACCCCGCCACGATGCCGCCCGCGTACCAGCCGCCGGCATCCAGCCATGGATGCATCCAAAGCAGCAGCGCGCCCGGCGCGCCCGGCAGCAGCGCCGCCGCCAGCCCGCCTGCCGCCGCTCCGCGCTCCACTGTCCGGCTCAGCAACATTCCCGCGCCAACCGCCTGCAGCCAACTGACGACGGCCAGTTCCGCGGCGGGCAGCGCGCCCAGATGGGCCCAGCCGCCCAGCCAGAATGCGGCCAGCGCCAGCGCATGGCGCCCGAGCCGCGTCCAGGCCCGCCACAGCAGCAGCAAGGCCAGCGCGTTGCCGTAAAGGGGGACGATCAGACCATGGCCGCGAGCCAGCCCCAGCGCCCAAAACGTGGACAGCGCGACGGCGCCGGCCAAGGCGGCGGCGCCGCGTCGGGACGGCGCATACAAGCTGTCGGACAACGACATCATCAGACCGGCTCCCTCTTGTCGATGGCGAAACCTTACAGCCTGAATTCCGCCTCCACTTCGTTTCCCCGGCCATGGTAAGCCAGTCTCGCGCATAAGGCGTTCACCAGAGACACGCCGCGGCCATGGCGGTGGCTGCCGGCCTGCCGGTTCAGCTTTTCCATCAGGGCCGGGTAATCAAATCCCGTTCCGCTGTCACGCATGCGTATCAACACCGCGTCGCCGCCATTTTCCCTCCGGCGCTCGAGCACCAATTCAATCTCGGCCCGCTCCAGCTCGGCCAGTCGTTCGCGCCTCAGCATGAAATAGCGCTCGTATCCATCCGACTGGTCTTTCATGCCGGAGTCCAGCCCCAGCACGCCATGGTCAAGCGCGTTATTGAACAGCTCTGATACGATCAACAACACTTCCTTGAATTGCCGCCCGCGAAAGCCCAGCTGATTCAGCCAGCCGATCAATAGCGGAATGCTTTGATCGCGCTGCAACTCCTCCACGCCGAAAACCAGCCGCACCCGCCAACAGCTCAGTTGGCCGCCGTCGTCGCGCCCCTGGTGATCCGCCACTCGGTCCAGCGCGGCGTTAACGCCCGCCTCTAGCCTGACCACGCCCAAGGAGATGTCGTCGCGGTTATTCGCTCCGCTCAAATGCTCCAGCACGGCCAGCCGGATGCCGTCCAACGGCGAGGCCGGGTTCGATATCAGCGCCTGCAGCAACCCTCCCATTCCGAACTGTTCGCCTCCAGGGCTCTCGGCTTCGGTCAATCCGTCGGAACACACTACCAACTGGCCGCTCTGCTCCCAGAAATATGTCTCGCTGCCCCAGCAAAACTCATCGACAGACAAGATTCCCAATGGCGGATATTGCGACTTCCACTCCCTCATGGGGCAGCCGTCGTCGTCGACGAACATCACGCAGGGTATGCCGCCGTTCCAGACTTCGACGCAGCCGAGCTCCCAGTCTATGGTGATCAGCGCCGCGGCGACAAAGCGCCCCACCGGCAGCAAGCGGTTGAGCTTGGCATTGATTTCGCGCGCCATAGAGGTCAACGGGAAGCCTCGCCGCGCCATCGCATAGAAAATGTCGACCGCGGGCAGGCAAGACAGCGCCGCGGACAATCCGTGTCCGGTGCTGTCCGCCAGCATGAGGCACAACTGCCCGGTCGGCGACAGCGCGCGGGCCAGCACGTCGCCGCTGAACTGCTCCGCGGACTGCTGCCAGCTGCGCACGCCCGGCAGATCCTGCCCCTCGCCGCCCACAATGCTGTCCAGCACGTGCTTGGCGAACAATTGCTCGCGCTCGTTGGTGTGGTAATAACTGACCAGTTGGCGGGCGTCGTCGGAAATCCGCCGCTGCATTTCGCTGATCCGCTGCATCACGCGGATCTTGGCCGCCAGCATGGTCAGGTTGATCGGCTTGGGCAGGTAGTCGTCGGCCCCCAGGTCCAGGCTGTTGATGTGAGCCTCTTCGTCGCTGCGCGCGCTGAGGAAAATGATGGGCAGCCAATGATCCGGACACAGCTGGCGAATCTGCCGGGTGGCCTCGTGGCCGTCCATCAACGGCATCATCATGTCCATCAGCACCATGTCCGGCAGCTCCCGCCGGCATTGCTCAACCGCCTGCAGACCGTTTTCGGCATACCAGACCTGATGTCCCATTTCCTCGATCACCAGGCCCATCAACAGCCGGGTGGGCTCGACGTCCTCGGCCACCAGCACGGTGAATGTGCGGTCCATGGGACGCTCAGCGAAGGGTGAAGAATTTGTCGAAGCTGGCCACGACCAGAATCTGCCGCACGAAGCCGCGGCAGCCCAGCAACGCGATGCTGTCTATCCCAAGCGCCTTGGCCCGGTCGCGCATCACCAGCAGCATGCCCAACGCCGAGCTTTCCAGGTAATCCACCCGCGACAAGTCAACCTCAAGCCCCAGGCCGCCTCCGCGCTCCAAGGCTTCATCCAGGCACGCCCGAAACGCCTCGTGCTGCTGAAAATCGAACCGGCCTTCTACCACGATCACCGACTTGTCCGCCGTCTTGCCCAGCCTGACTCCCATCTCGCCGCCCTCCATTGGCCGCCCTGAGCAGAAGCGGTTCGTTCCGCCGATCGCGCGGCTGACTGCAAGCCCTTGCGGGGCATATCTGCCCGCTCAGAACAGATCGATGTCGCCGGCCGACATGCCCTGCGGCGCGGCGCCGTTGGCCTGATGCCTGTCGACCAGCTGCTGCAACTGGCGGCGCATGTCCTCCAGCCTGTCGATTTCATCCTTGCCGTTCATCTGGCGCATGCTGTCACCCACCTGATAAAAACCCTGCATCCGGCTGCTGACATTGCGCACCAGCGGAGACACCAGGTCCTGAAACTGCAGCGCGGTCACCGTGGAGCGCACGCTGTCTCCGACCCGCCCGGCGATCTGCGACAGCTGGTCCACCGCCTGCCCCGTGTCCGAATTCATCCGCGACAATTGTCCCAGCATGTCCTCGATCTGGGTTTTCGCGTCCAGCGCGAAATTCATGTCGCGGGACGCCATCTCGAATATCTCCGATTTGGCGTGCTCGATGGCCTGCACCATCAGATCTATCGACTGGCGTATCTGCCCGGAAAAATCGAAAGAGCGCTGCGACAGCTTGCGCACTTCGTCGGCCACCACCGCGAATCCCCGACCGGCCTCGCCCGCGCGGGCCGCCTCGATCGCGGCGTTCAGCGCCAGCATATTGGTCTGGGCGGTGATTTCCGCCATGTCGCCGAGCGCGCTCTCCACCGCGTCGACTCGTTTCTTGATCTCATGCATGCGGTCAACCAGCACCATGGCCGTCTTGCTGGTGCTGACCGTGTTGTCGACGAATTCCGTCATGCTCTGCGAGGTGCGCTTGAGAAACGCGTCGAAACCGGCGCCGTCGCCATGATCGCCATGCTGGACGATCTTCAGCGCCAGCGCCTGCTGCTCGCGCAGCATAGCCTCAATGTCGGAAAACCCCTGCACCAGCTTGACAATGGCGTCGCTCAGAATGGTCTGCATCTGCGACACGTCCCGCTCCACCGCGCCGGACACGTCTGAAATGCCGTTGCCCAACAGGCCCAGCCCGCTCAACATCTTCTCTCGCGCCTCGGATAAGCCATCGTCGGCAGGCGGCGGGTGCGGCGGCGCGCCCAGCAGCCAGACCGCCAGCAAGCATCCCGCGGCCATCAGGGACACTGCCAGATAGCCGGGCAAACCGCCTCCCAGCAAGGCCAGCAAGCCGCAAGCGCACAGCCACAGCGCGGCGCAGCACAACAATATCCTGGGTCTAGGATCCGCCTTGATGTCAGAAGGATTCATCTTTCAGCCGGAGTATGGAAGAGAAAATTGAAAGCCATCGATGCTTGCGGCATGCCAATCGAATTTGCCGCCACCGATTATTGCGATATGGCGCATAAGGCGATGCCTGTCAAACAGCCAGTTGCAAAAACCATGCGCGACATTGACGCCGCGCAACATGAAACAGACTCACGGAATGTCGCCGCGCTTGAACGAGGATCAGCCATCGCCTGAAAATTCGTCTTTTGCCAGCCGCCTCGGGCTGTCGTTTAATAGCGGCTTCCGCCGGACTTCCGCGGCCAAGACAGGACATCCAAATGATACACGGCAAGACGCTGGACGAATGGCGGCAAATTCACCCCGAAATCCAGGACCTGACCGATCTGCGCGAGTGCGCCTGGTTCAATCCCGCGGTCGCGCCCGCCGGCCAGGCGCTGGGCGACATCGGCCTGGATGCCGGCGACGTCGCCGACGCCTCCGCCCGCCTGCAACGCTTCGCGTCCTATATCCGCCGCGTCTTCCCAGAAACCGCCGACAGCGACGGTATCATCGAATCGCCGCTGCTCACCGTGCCCGCCTTTCAGCAAGCTCTGGAGCGCCGCTACGGCATGGCGCTGCCCGGACGCCTGTGGCTGAAGGCCGACAGTCATCTGCCGATCTCCGGCTCGATCAAGGCGCGCGGCGGCATCTACGAGGTGTTGAAGCACGCGGAGGAACTGGCGCTGGCCCACGGTCTGCTCCGTCCCGGCGATGATTACGCGAAACTCGATGGCCCCGAAGCGCGCGCGCTGTTCAGCCGCCACCGCGTCGCCGTCGGCTCCACCGGCAACCTCGGCCTGTCCATCGGCATCATGGCCGCGAAACTGGGTTTCCAGGCCACCGTGCACATGTCGTCCGACGCGCGGCAATGGAAAAAAGACAAGCTGCGCGCGCACGGCGTAACCGTAGCGGAGTACGACTCCGACTACAGCGCGGCCGTGGAGCAAGGCCGCAAGCAGGCCGCCGGCGATCCATCCTGCCACTTCGTCGACGATGAAAACTCCGTCCACCTGTTCCTGGGCTACGCGGTAGCGGCGGGACGGCTGAAGGTCCAGTTGGCGGAGGCCGGCGTGCGTGTGGACGCCGACCATCCGCTGTTCGCCTACCTGCCCTGCGGCGTCGGCGGCGGCCCCGGCGGCGTGGCCTTCGGGCTCAAGCTGGCCTTCGGCGACGCCGTCCACTGCCTGTTCGCCGAGCCCACTCATTCGCCCTGCATGACGCTGGGCGTACTCACCGGCCTGCACGACCGGATCTCGGTGCAGGATTTCGGCATCGACAACCGCACCGCCGCCGACGGACTGGCCGTCGGCCGCCCCTCCGGCTTCGTCGGCCGCGCGATGCAAAGGCTGATCGACGGCTATTACACGATGGACGACGACGAGCTGTTCCGCCTGCTGGCGATGCTGGAACAATCAGAAGGACTGCGACTGGAGCCATCGGCATTGGCCGGCGCGCCGGGCATGGCGCGCGTGCTGGACGAAAACCAGGGCTATCGACAGCGCATGGGTCTGGACGCGGAGCGGCTCGCCCGCGCCACCCACCTGATCTGGGCGACGGGCGGCAGCATGGTTCCGGAGGCGGAAATGGACGATTACCTGCGGCGCGGCCGCAGCTTGACGGGCTGAGCGCCGATGCATCCGACAAGGCTTGACGGCGGCCAGCTCGCCAATCTGCACACCTTCCTGGCCGTAGCGCGCCGGCTGAGCTTCGCCGCGGCCGCCGACGAGCTGTGCCTGACGCCGAGCGCGGTCAGCCACCGCATCGCCCGGCTGGAGCGCTCGCTGGGGTTGCTGCTGTTTCAGCGCCTGACCCGCAACATCCGTCTCACCGAGGACGGCGAGCGCATCTTCGCCGCGCTGGAAAAAAGCATGGCCGAGCTCGACACCGCGCTCTACCCCGAAGCCGGCTCCGAGCCTTCCGGCCGCGTCGTCCTCCATGCCCACCCCTCCATCGCCCAATGCTGGCTGGCGCCCCGCCTGGCCGTTCTCGCCGAGCGCCATCCGCGGATCGAGCTCGATATCCGCACCGGCAACGGCGACGCCGACTTCCGCGGCGGCCGCGCCGATCTGGCGCTGTACTACGCCGACGGCCATTTCCCGGGCCTGGTCTCCCGCAAGCTGATGGACGAAGAGATGGCGCCCGTCTGCAGCCCCGCCTACGCGGAACGCCATGGCCTGGCGGCCGATCCGGCGCGGCTGCGCGGCTGCAGGCTGCTGCACGACGCGCAAGCCTGGCGCCAAGCCGCCCACGACGCGGAGTGGACGCTGTGGGCCCGCCGGCATGGCGGCGAATCCCTGCTGCCGCCGCGCGGGCTGACGCTGGACCGCTCGGATCTGTGCCTGGCCGCCGCAGTCGGCCACGCCGGCGTCGCCATCGCCCGCCGCAGGCTCGCCCAGCCGCTGCTGGACAACGGCCAGCTGACGCTGCCCCTGGGCGCGTTCGAGCCGGTGGAGCGCTATGCCTATTATCTGGTCCACCCCAAACTCGACCCCATGCCGTTCCGGCTGCGAGCGGTGATCGACTGGCTGCAACAATCCGCCGCCGGCTAGGCCCCTCCCCGCGCATCCCGATCATGCGTTGTGCGCCGCACAACACGCAAACCGTCTCTCTGTCAACGCGCCGTCATACCAGATGACCGCGGTCACGCAAATGTCAATAAATGCGCTGACAATGCCTCGCGCAGGTTCCGTTTCCCAACGCTTGAACAGACAGGAGGTTTGCGATGCCCAACATATTCCCGGAAGTGGTGCGGCTGGGAAAATACGAAGTGGAGAAAGGCAAGAGTTCGGTCTCCGGCCTGTCTTCGGGCGCGTTCATGACGGTGCAGCTGCATCTGGCCCACTCCGCCAGCTTCGCCGGCGCCGGCGTGGTGGCCGGCGGCCCGTATCGCGGCGTGGAAACCTTTCGCGGCGCGGCGCCGCTGGCGGAGGACGCGTACGAGCTGAACGCGCTGCAGCTGTGCATGGCGCCGCTGCTGCCCGAACTGGCGCCGAACGCCCGCCGCTCGCTGCAACTGGCCCAGGAAGCCGAACAGGCCGGGAAAATAGACGCGCTGTCCAATCTGCGCAACAACCGCGTCTACATCTTCACCGGCACCCAGGACAATGTGGTGCGCTCCCCGGTGGTCGCCCAGACCCGCGAGCTGTACCGCCTGCTGGGCCTGTCCGACGCCAACTTGGCCTACCACGACGACCTGCCGGCAGGCCACTCGCTGATCACCGACAACCCCGAGGATTCGCCGCTGGCGCTCAACCAGCCGCCGTATCTCAACAATGGCGGCTTCATGCAGTCCCACCGCATCCTCAACCACATCTATCCGGACCTGAAGCCGCCGGCGGAAAAGCTCAGCGGCCGCCTGCTGCGCTTCGACCAGTCCGAATTCCTCGATGGCCAGCAGGCCTACGCCAGCATGGGCAAGTTCGGCTACGCCTACGTGCCGCAAGCCGTGGCCGACGGCGCTCCCGCCCGCGTGCACATCGCGCTGCACGGCTGCAAGCAGGGCTACAGCTATGTCGACTTCAGCTACGGCCGCGCCGACATTTCCAGCCAGCCGCCCTACGGCAACCGCTACGTCACCACCACCGGCTACAACTATCTGGCCGACAGCAACAACATCATCGTCCTCTATCCCCAGGCCAGCGGCAGCGACGACAACCAGGCGCAGAATCCGGATGGCTGCTGGGACTGGTGGGGCTACTCCAGCGACGATCCGGCCAATCCGGACTACTACTCGCGCAACGCGGTGCAAATCCGCGCCATCCACGCCATGCTCGACCGCCTGGGCGGCTGAGCGCGCAGAAAGGAATCGCCATGTCCAATACCGACGACAAC
Source organism: Chromobacterium piscinae (assembly GCF_021129175.1). Classification (GTDB taxonomy): domain Bacteria; phylum Pseudomonadota; class Gammaproteobacteria; order Burkholderiales; family Chromobacteriaceae; genus Chromobacterium; species Chromobacterium piscinae. The sequence continues at coordinate 80,677 of NZ_JAJOHV010000035.1, forward strand.
GTCCGTCAATTGTCCGCCGCGCTGGACGCCACCGCCCGGAACGCGGCGGCGCCGGCCAAGGTAGACACCCTGTTCAGCAACTGGCTGGCCCGCAGCCTCAACAACGCCGGCTCCACGCTCGCCCTGCTGCCCAGCGCCGCGCAGCCGCAAACCTGGTTCAGCCTGCTCCAACTGCAGCAGTCCGCGTTGCAAAAACTGCAGCAGCAACAAAACGCCTGGGCGGAACACTGGCTGGGCTGGCTGGGAGAGGCCGAGAAGCTGCGCAACGCCAACACCCTGTCCAAGCTGCTGGAGCAGGAATGCAATCTGGCGATGCAGGCGGTGCAAATCGTCGGCAACTACGCCGTCAATCTGTCGGACCTGCAGGAGAACCTGGAAGTGAACTACGGCTACTGGGCGCAACTGCAACGCGGCGATCCCGAGCGGCAAAACAGCTGAGCGGCCAGGCCGCGGCTCAGAAAGACGCCCGGATCAGCGTCAGCACTTGGCCGTCTTGCAGATAAAAACCGCCAACGAACGCCCGCCCGGCCTCCAGGCCGGGCGCCAGCGTCTTCCGCAGGCGAATGGAGAAACGCCCCCGATCCCAATCCACCCGGACCATTTCCGCCGCGTCGAAATCGAAATACTCGCCCACTGTCGGGTACAGCGCCTTGAACAGGCTTTCCTTGGCGGAGAAAGCCAGCGTCAGCGCACGCGGAAACGGCCACGGCCCCACCAGGGCTTCATCCTCCCCGTCCACCAGAATGCCCGTCCGCACATTGCCGGCGGTCTTGTCCGACATCCAGCGCTCCAGATCCATGCCCAGCATCAAGCCGCCCTCGGACGGCGCCAGCGCCACCATCGCGGTTTCGTCGCTATGGGTGATCGCGCCTGTCCAGCCCGCCGGCCACAGCGGCTGCCGGTGCTGGCCGCTGCCGACGCCGGGCGGCAGCCCCCGCGCCTCCAGCAACAGCTTGCACAGATAGCGCGCAGCCAGATACTCCGCCTTTCTTTTGGGCACCGCCCGCTCCAGCGTATCCGGACGCGCCACGCCCAGCGCGGCGAACCAAGCGTCATCGTAGGCTGAAATACGAAAACGGCAACGCATCACGGCCACGCCGTCGCATTCCTCCAATGGATAGGGCGCTACATCCGGCAAAAATTCGGCTAATTCAGCTATGGCGATCGACATGGGATAAGAAAGGGAAGCCGGACTGCCCGGCGAAAAGTTGCAAGGTAAACCAGCAAGCATGGCGGCGCAAGCACCCGCGGCGGGAAAACCTCGGAGATCAGCCCGATCCCACGCCGCCCAGGCCTCGCGTGCCAGCGAGCAGCCGCGCGGCAAGCCGTCAGGCAAACAACGCTTCAGACCAAACTCGCCTGCTCCAGATCAATTCCACCCGTAAAAACCACCCCCCCAAAAAAAATCATACGTCATATCATGGCGGCAAAATGCAGCCTTGGCTCTATCCACCGCAACCATCTTGTCAGGAGTAAACATGAACCACCGCCAATTGCGATGCTGGACTCGCCGATCCCTTCGGGATGGGTCATCGTCCGCCCCAACGGCAACTCCAATGACATTTACAACGCCAACAACGCGCCGAGGGAAGCGGAGCTGCAAGTGGCCGTCGGCTCGCTGGTGCCCGACGGCTGGGTGATCACCCGCGCCATGGGCAACTTCAACACCATCCACAATGTCGCCGGGTCGTCATATGGCAGCCAGATCACGGTAATGCTGGGCTCACCCATTCCCGCCAACTGGGTGGTCGCCCGCGCCAACGGCAATAGCAGCGACATTTACTACACCAAGGGCGCAGCCATCGACGCCGAACTGCAGGTGATGCTGGGATCACCGATTCCGGCCAGCTGGGTGGTGGTGCGCGCCAACGGCAATAGCAGCATCATCAAGCGTTTGAGCTAAACCATGCCGCCCGCCCCGTTCCCCGGGGCGGGCTCAGCCGATCGCGTCACATCAACCGGCCGCCGTTCGGCGCCGCGAGCGGGAACTCGGCCAGCATCACCCTGCCCGCCTCGTCGTGCACCCCGGTCACCAGCACTTCCGAGCGCACGCCGGCCACGCGCTTGGGCGGGAAATTGCATACGCACAACACACGCTTGCCGATCAGCTCGGCGGCAAGGTAATGGTCGGTGATCTGGGCGCTGGATGTTTTCACCCCCAGCTCGCCCAGATCCACCTTCAGCACATAGGCAGGCTTGCGAGCCTGCGCGTTGGGCTCGGCGTGGACGATGGTCCCCGCCCGGAACTCCACCTTGAGAAAATCTTCCCAGCTGAGGCTGCTTGAATCGGACATTTCGCGTTTTCCATGTGATCAGACATGGCCGCAGTATGGCCGAACCGCGCGAGCGCAACGCGCGACGGACTACGGTTCAAGCGCGCCGGACTCTGCCCCGCTCTTCGCTGGGATTGGCGCCGAACCGCTGCCGGTACGCGGCGCTGAAAGCGGAAGCCGACTGGTAGCCCACCTGCAGCGCCACCTCCAGCACGCTGGCGCGGCCGCCCAGCAGCAAACGCCGCGCCCGCTCCATCCGCATCCGGCATAGATAGGCCATCGGCGTCAGCCCGGTTTCCGCTTTCAGCCGCGCATGGAACTGGCTGGGCGACAAATGGCAGGCGGCCGCCATGTCTGCCACCGTCAACGGCCATCCCAGCCGCGAAGCCAAAAAACGGTCCAGCCGCGGCGACAACAGGAAAACCGCCGGCGCGTCGGGAAACAGCAGCTCCAGCAGCATGCCGGACAACATAGGCTGCCGCGCTTCCGGCTGCGGATGCCGCGCCGCCCAGTCCGCCAGCTCCCGCGCCGCGGGCGGCAAGGTCAATTGGCATGCCGCCGCGTCCGCGCCGCTTTCCTGGACGGGCACGTTCAGCACCAATTGCCGGTTGCCCGGCGCGCCGGCATAGCAATGGGAAACGCCGGCCGGGATGCGCACCGCGGAACCCGCGCCGTTCAGATAGGGCAGCCCTTCCATCTCCAGCTCCAATGCCCCCGCCAGGCCAAGCACCCACTGGTGATGGCCGTCATGGGCGTGGCGGATGCTGTCGCTGCCGTAATGCAGCAGTTCGATGCGGGCGGAAAACATGGAGTGAGACATCGTAAAAAGGTCGGAGGTCGAATCAATGCCGAAAAGGATAGCCGAACGGACCGCCCCGTCCAAGCCGGCCCGGCTCCCGCCGAAACAGCGCGGGCGATCCGGGCCTCAGGGAAACTCGTCGTGCTGTGGCAGATTGTCGGTGATGTCGTGCCACTCGGCCTTGGAGCCGACGAAAATATGCGCGGAGGGGCGGATGGCCGGGACGTCGATCAAAGTGCCCAGCGCCACATGGACGAACTCGCCGTCGCGCACTACCGAATACAGCAGCGATCCGCATTGGCCGCAGCGCGCGTCATGCGCGCGCTCGTCGCCATAAATCAGCAGGCTGTCCCGCCCCTGGGTCAGTTTGAGCTTTTGCCGCTCGATGCCGGCAAAGGGCTTGAACGCCGCGCCGGTGGCCCGCCGGCATTGGCCGCAATGGCAATTGAGCGCATAGCGGAATTCATCGCGGACCGCATATCGCACGGTGCCGCACAGGCAGCCTCCCTCTAGCATCAGCGTCGCCTCCTCGAAAGTTCTGTCGCGCCAACCTCCAAGCATGCCGCCGGCACGCGGCATCACGCGCCGCGCGGGTCAGATGCGCGCGATGTCCAGCGCCAAGGGCGCGCTCGGGCGTTGCGAAACATGAAACACGGCTCGCGGCGGCGCCATCCCGGCCGGCGTCGACAAGCGGTATCTGCGCAGCAGCTGCGCGGCCACCAGCGTCATCTCCGCCACCGCCAGATGCTGCCCCAGGCATACGCGCGGCCCGCCGCCGAAGGGCAGATAGGCGCCCTGCTGCGGCCTGGCCGCATCGGGGTTGAAACGTTCCGGGCGATAGCTGAGCGGCTCGGGGAACCAGCGCTCGTCATGCTGCATCAATTGCATCGGCACCATGAATACCGTCTTTGCCGGGAAGGTCCAGTCTCCCAGCGTCACTGGCTTGACGGCTCGCCGGCTCATCAGCAGCGGCACCGCCGGGTACAGGCGCATCGTTTCCAGCAGGGTCTGGCTTACGTATTGCAGCGCGGACAAGTCCGCGTTCCCGTCGCCCCCGCCGGGCCATGCCGCCAACGCCTCGGCCCGCGCCTTTTCCTGGATATCCGGATGGGACGCCATGCACCAGGCCCACCAGGCCAGCGAGGCCGCCACCGTCTCGTGTCCGGCCAGGAAGGCCGTCTTGCACTCGTCCCGCACCGCCTGCAATGGCCAACTTTTCGGTTGCTGCAGATGGAGCCGCAACAGGCGGGACAACAGATCCTCCGGCCATGCGTCCGCCGGCAGGCGCAGCCTGGCCTGCAAGTGCCGCTCGATCAAACCGTTCATCAGCAGCCGCGCGCGGCGGCGCTTGCGCTGCCACGGAACCCAGTCCGGCAGGCTGGCCGGCCTCCACAACTCTTCGGTGGAGGCCACCATCAAGGTATGGACGGCTTCCTCCGCCTCCCGCGCCTCGCTTCCGACGCCGCTGGAGAACATCATCCGCAGAATCACTTCCATCGTCACCGACGTCAGCTCACTCTCTATTGGCCAGGCGTCGCGCCGATCCGGCCATTGCTCGAACGCCCGCCGGGAGGCCGCCACGATGGATGGCGAGAACGCCTGCGCCGATTTGCGCGTGAAGTCGGGCTGCAGCGCCTGCCGCTTCTCGCGCCAGGCCTCTCCCTCGGCGATCAGCACGCTATGGCCGTGCACCCGGCCGTACACGCTCAGCGCCCGCTCCCAGCGGCGCAGCGAGTCAGCCTGATTGACCAGCAGCTCGCGCGCCAGATGCGGATCGGAAACGATGACCTGATGTTCCGGCCAGGTGCGCACATGCACCAGATCGCCGAACTCGCGCTGCCAGCTGGCCAGCGTGCCCATCAAATCGCGCGACAGCTGGGTCAGCAGCCCCCAGCCGGTCAGGCCGGCTTCCGGACCCGGCGGCCAACTGCCGGAGGACGGTTTGGGCGATGCCGGCGGATGGCCGCCGGCATGGAATGGACAGGAGGATTGCGATGGCGTTTTCATTCAAAAATCATACCACCCGCCCGACTAGATATGCCAAATGTCGCATGTCATGAATATTACTTTTTTGGTTAATAAAATCATGAGTCGATCCATTTTCCTGCTGCAAACCGGCGTATTTTTCAAGACAACCGCGACCAAGCGATAAAACCATGGAAACCGGCCGGGAGCAAAATGCCGTCTCGACTGCTCCCGGTTTCAGACCGCCGCCTCCGCCGGCAATAACTGGCTGTCGATCACGTCCCACAATGCCGCCAGCGCATCGAGGAAAGCGTCGATGCCGGACAGGACCAGCGGTTCGGTTTCGGCATTGAGCACGCCCGCAATGGCTTGCCGCACATTCAGCTCATGTTGCTGCTCCGCGCCGCACTCCCCCCAGTGGTCAAGCAGATAGTACATTTCCGGGTCTTTCAGGCTTACGCCGTAGTGGCCGGAATCAACCAGCGCCCGTTTCTCGCCCGGAATCAGCGAGCGGTTGGAAATCAATTCCAGGGCGAAGGCGATGCCCAGATTGCGGATGGTGGACTCGGGATCGGACCGGCTTCTCTGCTGAAACACGGCGATGGCCTCGCGCGCCTGGCGAGTCAGGCCGCTGGTTCGATCATAGCCGGGCAGGTCGCCCAAAAGCTGGTCGGAGTAGCGTTTCAGCCCGGCCTCCACTTCCGCCTGGTCGTCCAGATCATCGAACACCCGCTCCTTGCCGGCCAGGTTCACGATGTGGCCCGCCATTCTCGCCAGATCGGGGCCGTGGCCGCCTTCCGAGACCTCTATTTCGGACATCAACTCCGCTTGCCGCGGCAGCCCCATATTCTTCAAGCCCTGCGGGAAAGCCATTCCCAGCCGGGTCGAGGCGCAAAAATTCTGCAGTTGGTGAAATAATGCCGCCGACTGCGTCGCCGGCAGCGGCGCACAGGCCCAGTGTCGGTACATGGGATGATCAAACACCCGGTGGTTCATCACTTTCCGGGCCAGCGCTTCCACTGCCATTGCCATATCTTTCATGATGCTCTCCTGTCGACATGCTCGGATTGCGGAATCAGAAATACTTGCGATGCGCCATCTCGTCGGGAACCTGGTACCCCAGGCGCTGGATATGCCCGCGAACGTCATCGCGATAGATGTCCCGCAATTGGCCGTTGGTGTACTGCCGCAGCCCCCATCTCACCGCCATTTCGCTGCGGCGCGAGTCTGAGCGGCCAAACATGTCCATCGCCATCGGATACAAGCGGTCAAGCGCCTCCTGAGCCCGCTCCCGCGCATCCTTGTCCTTCGCCGCGCGCCGCATCAACAGCGCCCCATGGCTGAAATGCCGAGCTTCCTCCTTCAACACCGCCTGGGCTTCTTCGCGCAGCGGCTGGTAGCTGCTGCCCACCATCTCCTTGATCTGGTAATGCCCCTCCAGCTCGCACAAAAAACTGAAAGCCGCCCGCTCCTCCCAGCTGCGAAATTCAGTCGTCATGCTTTCCGCCGCGAAATACCGCCTATCCTCCTTTTTCTGGCCCAGCATATGGGAGGTATCGACTTCCAGCTCAGCCAGCAAGCGGGAAAATCGGCGGAAGTGATCCACCTCTTCCGCGGCGAACTGCGCGCAGATATAGCGTTCGTCCGCATCCGGCGCCAAGGGATAGAAGGAATCGATATAGGTATCGCCCGCGCTCAGCTCGCCTTCTCCGTTAGCCAACAACTGATGAATCAAGGTGTCGCGGTATTCGTCCGGCATCGAGCCAATTCCCTCCAGGCTCACTTCATACGGATTGATCTTGCTTTCCATCATGTTTTCCTTTCTCCAGAGTGAATGGCGACGATGATCCGACGCGGCGGAATTTCTCACAGGAGCGCAGCGTGTCGCCGAAAACAGGCGCAAGTCGGCCTGCGAGCGGAGATGGTCAATGAAGCGGGCCAGGTCCGACCGATGAAGTTGTGTCCCGCAATGGGTTCAGGCGGAGAGATAGGTCAAGGTGTGATGCGACAGCGTTTGACCCGCTCCATCTGTGATGGTGGCTGTGCCGTAGGTGACTCGCCTGCCGCTTTTCATCACTTCGGCGCGGCAGTAAACGTCAGCCTGAGCCGCCCGCAGAAAATTGGTTTTCATTTCCAGAGTGACGATGGGAGCATCAATGCCCAACTCTGTCATGGCCGCCAGCCAAAACGCCGTGTCCGCCAAGGTCATCAGACAGCCGCCCTGGATAATGCCCCCGGGACGATAAAACTGAGGCTGTGCCGGCAGCGCCAAATCCACTTTCCCGGCTTGCACGCTTAATACTTGATAATTCCAGATAGCGACAAACGGAGACTCTTGCAAAATCCTGACAGCCTGCTCAACCGTTTCCAGCAATAGCGGCGCTTTTTCCATTCACCTCTCTCCTCCATATTCATTATTCTGACTCATCCTTTTGCCAAGTAGATTATGCTCATCAAAACCATTCAACAAGCGCTTTTTCAGAGAACTGGCCACATTAACTACAATCATTCTGTACAGGTAGAGACATTCCATGCCAGCACCATTTTCAACTGTACCTTTTGCCGGGAAAAGTGAATATATCGCCCAAAGCGCCCGCTTAAAATAGGGAGATTTACTTGACAGTAAATACCACATACCCGCCTCTCCTCCATAACCATCAGCCCCAAACCCGGCCGCCGAGAATGGGAAAGCCGTCAAACCGGAGAAGTTCCGACGCCCCGATTTTCTCAAATGCGGCCCCAAACCCCGTGCTCTGAATCCAGGCCATGTCCTCTCGCCAGCCCATGCCGATTGAAAATGCCAAACAGGCAGCGCCGGCCCGATCCAATCTAATTGCCCCTCAAAAATGCCATGCAGATAAGAAGCTGCTGATCTAGAAAGAATGGTAATCAACGCATGCATTTCCACCTATCCGAACAGGCAAAAGGCAAGCATGCGCGGGGCCGCACGGCAAAGAGTTGGAATTCAATGCATTAAATTGAAAAGCAGCCGTAGATCATCAATGATTCGTTACAAAATTACGTCACAAGGGAAACGATCCGGCCAACCGATAATATCGATTCCGCTCATCGGAGATAGAAACAGGAAAAGGGAAAATGGACATCACAAAACACTTTTCTAGCACGGGAAGTTATCAGGATATCGTCAAGGCAATCGGCGCCGCGCAGGCTGTCATACAATTCAAGCCCGACGGCACCATCATCGACGCCAACCCCATTTTCCTGAACCTGATGGGATATTCGCTGAATGAAGTTGTAGGCAGACATCACGGCATGTTTTTGCCGGAAAGCGAAAAAAATAGCGCTTCCTACCAACAATTCTGGACAGAATTGCAACAAGGAAAGCATCAGACAGCCCAATTCAGACGCATTGCCAAAAATGGGAAAGATGTCTGGATACAGGCCTCCTACATCCCGATCCGAAAAGGCCGCCGCGTCGCCAGCGTCATCAAGTTCGCAACCGACATCACCAGCGACGTCATGATCGCCGCCGACCGGACTGGCCAGATTGAAGCCATCAACCGCTCGCAAGCGGTGATCGAGTTCACCACCGATGGGGTAGTCTCGCGCGCCAACGAGAATTTTTGCCAGGCGCTGAGTTACGACGAGCAGGAAATCGTGGGAAAGCACCACAAGCTATTCGTATTGCCGGAAGAAAGCCAAAGCGAGGCATACCAGCGCTTCTGGGACAGCCTGAGAAAAGGCGCGTTTCACGAAGGAGAATTCTGCCGCGTGGCGAAGAATGGCCGGAGGATCTGGATTCAAGCCACCTACAATCCGATCTTCGACCCTGACGGCAAGATCATAAAAATCGTCAAATACGCCACCGACATCACCGAGGCGGTGAGGGCCAGAAACTCCAGCAAACTGATGTCGCTGATCATCAACCAGACCGACAACTCCGCGCTGGTGGCTGACAAAAATGGCTTGATCATCTTCGCCAATGACGGCTTCTCGAAAATGAGCGGCTACGCGGCCGATGAGATCATCGGCAAGAAGCCGGGGCACTTTCTGCAGGGCGAAGACACCAATCCGGACACCGTCCGGAAAATCGGTGCCTGCCTGCGGGAGCACCGTCCCTTCCACGGAGAAATCCTCAACTACACCAAGGCGGGCAAGCCCTATTGGGTTTCGCTGGCCATCAACCCGGTGTTCGACGAAACCGGCAGTCTGTCGAACTACATCTCCATCCAGGCCGACATCACCGAAACCAAGGAACGGGAAGAGGAATACAGCAAGAAATTCGCCGCGATAGGCATGTCCAACGCCATCTGCGAATGGAACACCGAAGGCAAGGTGCTGCAAGGCAATGAGTACATGGTTTCGCACCTGGAGCTGAAGAGCAATGAAGAGCTCCAGCAGCACGCCCGCCCGCTAGCGGAAATCATAGGCTCGGACAATTTCAGCCGCGCGCTCAAAGGCGAAATGCTGACCGAAGAGTTCAAGATGAGGAAAAAAGACGGATCGATGGTGCTGATGAACGTCACCGTCTGCCCTCTCACCTCCCAGCATGGGGTCGTCAAAAATATCGTGACCTATGGCGTGGACGTCACCGCCAAGATGGAGGCGGAAAGAGTGACCGATCAGGAAATGCGCCAGGTCATTTCCTCCAGCGAAAAGATATCGTCGATCATCGGCACCATCAACGACATCGCCGCGCAGACCAATCTGCTGGCGCTGAACGCCGCCATAGAGGCCGCCCGCGCCGGTGAAATGGGCAGAGGCTTCGCGGTGGTGGCCGACGAGGTGAGAAAACTGTCGATTGAATCGACCAAGTCTTCAAAGGAAATAGCCGACCTCGTCGACGAATCCATCGGCAGGATCAAAACGCTGGAGGCCTCGCTGAACAACCTGAAGACGAACGCCAAATCATGACCGCGTCCGTCGCTCATGGCGGCGCGTCGCCTTATTAAAGCGACGCGTCCCATTCGCCGGAATGCCAGCTCCCCTTCATATGATTGAGGAAACGCCCATGTCTGCCGCCAAGCCAAGCTTCAAACGCGTCATCGAGTACCCTCTCCCCGCATCCAGTCAGACGCACGAAGTCGTCTCCATCGCGCCGGACCTTATCCTCATCTCGCAGCAGCCATCCGGCGGTTTGGTGAAAATGCGGGTGGATCCCGGCACAGGACGCCCCATAGAATCCGTCGCCCACATCATCGACAACCCATTCTCCGGCCTGCATGGGCTGACGGTGTCGAAACGCCATCCCGGCTGCCTGTGGGTCACGCTGCAGTTTCAATCGGAGTTGCTGCTGATCGACCCGGTCGCACACGACTTGGCGGCCGCCCCCAGAACGCTGCAAAAAATCCAGTTGCCGGAACCCGCCCGCGGCCCCCACGTCGTCGCGGAGGACGGCGACATCCTGTGGGCCTCCTGCAAGGACAGCCACCACGTTGCGCGGGTGGACACCCATGACCCCGACCATCCGCGGATCATCCCCTGCCCGCCCAGACCAATCTTCGTGCAAGTGCATCCCGCCAGCGGGGATGTCTACGCCACCCTGGATCAATCCAGCGCGCTATTCCGCGTCCCCGCCAACCCTGCGCAAGCGCCCAGCGAAATCGCTATCCCCGGAGAGGTCGGCAATACCCCGGTCGGCATGGTGCCAGGGCCGGACGGAAACCTGTGGCTCGCCCTGCTGGGCAACGCCTCCGGCGGAAACGGCAGTTTCGGCCGTATCCTGGCCAATGGCGAGATCGATTGGTTCCAACTCACAGCCGGCCCAGCCAAAGGAGCCTCGTTCATCCATCTGGGCTTCTCGCCCGACCCATCCAAGTCAAATACGATCTACCTGCTGGCCTCATCGATGGCCAACAGCTCCGCTCTCAACGGCGTAGTGCAGGTCATGCTGAACGAAGACTACAGCCAGCTCGGCCCCCAGCAAACCATCGCCTTTCCTACGCAACAGAGCATGACCCATCGCGTGCTCTGCACCGAGCGCAGCCTTTACGCCACCGAGCTGGGCGCCTGCTGCCTCGCGCACCTGGCTCCTGCCTTCTCTCCGTACGGCGAGGGCATCAATGAAATGGCGGACTCCTATTCGCTATGGGGTTGCGGCGTCCCAAGCCAAACCGTCCACTACCACGGACCGGATCGGGAGCGCTAAGAGCCTGCTCACCCGCTTCGCCTGCCAAGCGGGATGCCTCATCGCATGATGAGGCATCCTGATTATTCGAAAAATATTGACAAATCAAAAAATTAACAGGAGAATTCGCCGGAATCGCTTCATGTTGTCCCGCTCAAACGAGCCGTAACGCTCCTCTTCTCTAGCCAAGCCTCCTCCAAATCATCAGTTGTTGGCACGCGAAGGTAGTTGTCACAAGCCTAGCCAGCAATCCATTGCAAGCCGCCAAGCCAAACATATCAAACAGGCGGCGGCTGATTGGAATCCGTTGTCTCGCAGCCTCCATGACACCCGGGCAGAACTCATGAAAATATCGCAAGCCATCCTTGCCATAGGGACTCGCTTTAACAATATCAACCCATGCCAAAGGCATGGGAGTCGGAAAATAAACCATGAAAATTCAGGAACTGAAACAGGGTGACCTGATCACCCAACAAATCGACAATCTGATCGTCTCGTTCAAAGTCTTGTCCATCAAGCAAATAGGCCGCCGCTTTCAGGTAACGTTCAGCTCGGCCTCGGGCATTGAAACTGCAAGCTATCAAGCCGACGCACTGATCACCTCCATCTGATCGCGCGCCGCGAGGCAGCTCCAGCCTCCCCGCCGCATGACTTCCGCCGCGCTACCCGCCCTTATGGCGCGAAGCTCCGCATGCTTCGCACAAGGCACGCCCTCATAACAAAAAACAAGCGGCGCGCCTCCCCGCTGAGATGACGTGTCCTGCCACTCCTCTCGCAGGCCAGCCCATGCCGCCAAGCGCAAATGGCAAGCCGCATTCACTAGTTCAATATCGCGAGCCAAGCGGAGCGCGGCATCCTGCCGCCTCAACAAATTTCCACCCCAGCCGCAAAATCGCATCAAGCGTATTTCAGCGCTTGCGGCAATGCGAAGGACTGCCAAGGGCAAGCTTAAGTGTAACCGCATACTTATTTGTATTTTAATAGCCTAGCGATATAAATAAGAGTGCCTCCTTCTACACGAGGGACGGTTTGGTTGTCGCCTGGCATCAATCGTCAAGCGCGGCATCCACAATGATCCGCAGGAAATCCGCCAGCGCAAAGGAGCGGCGAAATGACGCAAGCACCCACGCGAGGAGGCGATCAGCCGCTGATCTTGAGCGACAAGCAAGGCTTTGACCGGCGCTGGTTCGCGCCGCAGCTGCAAGCCGTTTACGTGCCAGCCCGCCACGAGCAAGTAGAGGAATATGTCGGCGCGGCATTAAGCGCATATGGCCGCGACGTGAAAATCGCCTCCGGCCGCCACTGTTACGAGAACTTCGTCTACAACGACAGCACCCGCGCCATCATCGACATGTCCGCCCTGAGCCAAGTGGGCTTTGATGCGGAACGCAACGCGTATTTTGTCGATGCCGGCTGTGAAAACTGGAGCGTGTATCGCGCCTTGCTCAATGGCCATGGCAAAACCCTGCCGGCCGGCTCCTGCTATTCGGTCGGCGCGGGCGGGCACATCACCGGCGGCGGCTACGGCCTGCTGTCCCGACTGCACGGTTTGACCGTAGACCATCTGACCGCCGTCGATATCGTCACCTGGGATGCGGCACAGGGCCAGGCGAAATTGCGCCATGTATCCGAGCAAAGCGGCAGCCAGGAGGGGCGCGATTTGTTCTGGGCCTTGCGCGGCGCCGGCTGCGGCAATTTCGGCGTGATCGTTCGCTATTATTTTGCCGCGCTGCCGGATGCGCCAGACCATGCCACTCAGTTCACGCTTGCCTGGGATTGGGATCAAATCAACAAACAAGCCTTCAGCCAATTGCTGGACGAATACGCCGACTTCGTCATGCGCATGTCCAACAACGATTTCAGCTTGCTGAAATTGAACCATGTCGATAACGGGCAAATCGGCCTGCTTGTACAAATCGCCTCGCCCATCGGCGCCAGCTTTCACCAGCATTGCCAACAGGCCGAAGCGCGCATCCAAAGCCTGCAGCAACGCTTTGCCGCCATTGCCCCCGCAACCGTCCTGCGCCGCCCCATGGGCGGCCATCCCGGCTGGATGAACACGCTGCACGCCAATCTCAGCGCTCAGCATTTGACCTATCTGGAAGCGCTGCAAACGGTGAATGGCTCCGGCCCCAACCAGTTTGGCAAATACAAGTCCGCATATATGAATAAAGGCTTCCCACAAAACCAAAAGGATGAGATTTTCCGCTGGCTGCATGAGAAGCCGGAAGGGCTGGCGAATGGCGCCTTGGCGCAAAGTCTGCTGCAAGTGGATAGCTACGGCGGCGCGGTCAACGAGCGCAGCAGCAGCGCCACCCCGGTGCCGCAACGCAGTTCCATCCTGAAACTGCAATATCAAACTTATTGGAACAACGCCTCCGCGCCGGGGCAAAGCCGACAATCCCGTTATCAGGAACAGGCCCGGACGCATCTGAACTGGATTCGCGGCTTTTATCAGGCGGTGTACGCCGAATATGGCGGCACGCCCAATCCGGAGCAAGACAAGAACGGCGTGGTGGATGGCTGCTATTACAACTACCCGGACTGCGATTTGGGCACCCATGAAGACGGGAAGATCGATCAGGCCATGCAGCTATATTTCAAGGAAAACTACCGCAGTGCGCCGCGCAACCTGGTACAGGTGAAACGGCAATGGGACCCGCAAGACTACTTCCACCACGCGCAGTCCATCCCGATCAAGTAGGCTGGGCAATCTCGCCTATTCCGCCTTTTATTGGAGCAGGCGGCGGATTCGCGCTCGCCTTTGAAGCGTCTGCCATTCGGCATGCGCGGCCTGTCCATGCCCGTTCCTGAAGCCCTGCATCGCCGCTCGCGACGGCACAAGCTACTCCACCGAGCGTGGTATGGAGCGTGCTCCCTCGCTACAACCTTGCCGCCGGCATCCTCTGATAGGCCGTAGCGTGCCGGATTTCGAGTTTGAACGCGGACGTGTTCTGCTCATGGTTCACCTTGGTTGAGGTGGTGACTGCACAACATGAGTTGGTGTCCGGATTCAATAGGCTGCTACAAAGCCGGACCTGCCATGGCCGACATGGCGAGAAGCGCTTCACACCCATGCTTGCCACGCCGCCAGATACTGGACTTGGTCATGTTATCTGTCTCAATTAGATCAAGATTAAAGCCTGGACTCCCTGCGCCAGAATTAAATGATGGAAAAAGACCTGACAAAAAGAGCAGGAAAATAACTTTTCCGCACTTTAAAAATAGCGCGCAAATATGACCTCCTCAGCCAAACGAGAAAGTCGAGTTCGACATCCCCCCTTCCCAGCCTTAAGCAGCGCGGCTATGCCTTGAAAAACATCCGCGTAGGAAACGAAAACCAAAATTGAGAATTGCGCCCGGCGACATCACCGCGCTTGAAAATACATTTGACAACCCATAAAAAAAGGCGAAGACTGAATAAGCCAATCCTTACATGTTGCGCAGTCAACAGTCACCCCGCCCCACAGGTCATACCCAAATGGCATTGCTTGCAATTAATCTATTGACAATGCAATAACGCAATAGGGTTAAATTCTTGTCATTAAGCAATGGCCAAAGCATGCTTTTGCATGCCCCATCTCAAACTGCGCGACAAGCCAAACAATCCAGCCCAATTAAAACCCCTTCTCGCCGCGCCAGAATAACGGTTTGAAACAATAAAAGCTAACCATCATTCACCAGCACACCACTTCACGCGAATGGAGTATCAAATGAAAATTCAAGACTTAAAAGAGGGAGATTTAGTCACTCAAAGCATTGATGGGAAAATGGTTCTTTTCCAAGTGGCATGCATCCAAAAAGTAGGCTCGCGATACATTGCCACTTTCTCGTCAAACAAAGAAACCACTACCACACCCCCTCAAACCAAGCAACCTCTTGAGACAGGCGGAAGCAATAAAAAATTCCCACCCCTTTCCCTTGTCAAAGATCCAAGAAATGTAATTAAAATCCACACACCAATCACACCATAGATCCACAACCCAACCATATTACCATGCAAGAGAGAATTAAAATGGACCCCTAATGCATAAATAGCAATCCTTACAAAGGAGTATAAAAATGAACCAGTTGAGAGATGAATCAAGAACCATTTCGCCCGCGAAAAACAATGAGCAATGCGAAGTGTGGCCGACGCAAGCCAGATTGAAACTTGCCGACTCCCTTTTTCATAGCGTCAGCGAAGGAGTATGCATAACTGATAATCAACAGAAAATATTGCAGGCAAATCAAGCACTCTGCAATATTACAGGATTCAGTCATGCCCAAATAATAGGAAGAAAACCCAGTATATTTTCCTCCAGCATTCACGACAAAACCTTCTTCACGTCCATGTGGCAAGCCATCGATGAGCACGGCCAATGGCAAGGGGAGGTTTGGAACCAAAAGGAAAATGGCTCGCTATACGCAATCAAACTGAACATCTCTGCCGTCTATGATGTGCGCCAAGAAATTTCTCACTACATCGGAATAATGAGCGACATTACGCAGCAAAAACTAGATTTAGCGGCAATAACCAAAAGCGCTCATATAGACTCACTAACCGGATTACCCAATAGATTGCTTTTTACCGACCGACTACTTCAAGCGGTTGCCCAAGCAGATCGGAATAAAACGTTCTTGGCAGTCTGCTTTTTGGACTTGGATCACTTCAAAAAGATCAACGACGTCCATGGCCATCAAAGTGGTGACGCGGTGCTAAAAGAATTTGCCATTCGGCTAGATACAGCAATCCGAACGGGGGATACCGCTGCAAGACTTGGCGGAGATGAATTCATCCTATTGTTGCTGGGGCTCAAAAACAGCTCGGAATGCGCAACAATCCTGAAAAGAATCACACACATGGCTTGCCAGCCGATCCCGCTGCCTGCCAATGCGATTTTCCCGACAGCCAGCATTGGGGTGGCCATCTATCCGACGGATGCAACCATCCCAAACAATTTAGTAGCCTTGGCTGACACCGCCATGTATCGCGCAAAAGCATTAGGCGGAAATCACACCATCTATCACCATAAAAAACTTGCCTGACCTGCCCACAAGACACAGCCATAACTCACTCATCAAGGAAAATGGACTTTCTCAACATTGAGCACATTCCTTGCAGAGCAATATTCCGAAAGGAATACCAGATGCAAAACTATCATATTACATGCGAACGCAACTTGGACGGTTTGTTCCTTGGCTGGTCCGTACACACTAACGAAGATGTGCTTGTCTCATCCATTTATCCACGATATGACATGGCAGAGACTGAAACTATTCGACTAGAGGAGAAGTACGGCTCACCCCTAACCGCCCATACTCTTATGAATGGAAATAAGATTTTGGAAAAATACTTCCATTGACGACATCCAGGCAGCCGTCTGACTGCAGCGGCGCCCCCAGTCCAACATCAGCAACCAACACCGAAACCGCTGCGCCTCCGGCAAGGTACCCCCCTCCCTGCTTACGCCATCATCAGGCAAAGAACCGCAAACCATGTGGCGATACAGGAGATGGGGGGGGCATGACCAAAAAGAGAAATGCAATGGCCCAGACCACATGAGAGAGCACGGCAATTGGGACGCGGCCAGAACACCGGCAAGCTCATAAACAGAAAAGCCGCCAGCATTTGAGCTGGCGGCTTTTGCTTTACCTCGCAGAGCTTCGCTCAGGGGCTGATCGCAAAGAACACGAAAGACGCGAAGATCACCAGATGCACGATGCCCTGCAGAATGGTGGTGCGCCCTACTGACAGCGACAATGAGCACGCCACCAGCGTCAATAGCAGGAAGATGGTTTCCTTGATTTCCAAGCCCAGGATCAGCGGCTCGCCCATGAACACGAAAATCATCGCCACCGTGGGAATGGTCAGGCCAATGGATGCCAGCGCCGAACCCAAAGCCAGATTCAGGCTGGTCTGCACCCGATCCGCCCGCGCCGCGTTGGCGGCGGCCAGCCCTTCCGGCAACAGCACCAGGGCGGCGATGATGATGCCCACCACCGCGGCCGGCGCGCCGGCGTCCACCACAAAACTCTCAATCGACGGCGACAGCAGCTTGGCCAGGGTCACCACCGCCACCAGGCAAATCAGCAGCATCGCCACGGCCAGCATGGCCACCTTGTTGGATGGCGGCGGCGCGTGTTCGTCCTCGTCATGGCTGCCTTCCACCAGAAAATAATCACGGTGGCGGATGGTTTGCACAAACACAAAAGCGCCATACAGCACCAGCGACACCACGCCGGTGAACGCTAGTTGCGAGGACGACAGCAACGGCCCCGGCTGGCTAGTGCCATAGTTGGGCAGCACCAGCGCCAATACCGAAATGGCCGCCAGCACGGTCAACGCCGCCTTGGCGCCGCTAAGCTGGAAGTTCTGCTCGCGATGGCGCAAGCCGCCCAGCAGCAGGCAAATGCCCAGAATGCCGTTGCAGGTGATCATGATGGCGGAAAAAATGGTGTCCCTCGCCAGCGCCAGCTTCTCCTCGCCCCCGCCCAGCATGAAGGAAATGATCAGAGCTACCTCGATCACCGTCACCGCCAGTGCCAGGATCAAGGTGCCGAAAGGCTCGCCCACCTTATGCGCCACCACCTCGGCGTGGTGCACGGCGGCAAACACCGTTCCCGCCAGCAACGCCGCCAGCAGCGTCAGATAGAAAGCGTGTCCGCCGGCCGCCGAAGACGCGGCGATGGCGGCCCAGGCCACAACAGGGGTGACAATGGTCCAGCGCGGAATCGAGTTATGAATCAATGGATTTTCCTTATTGTTGACGAACAGCGGCCTGCCTCGCCGGGCAAAGGCTTGGCCGGAACAAGGGGACAACCGTTCTGGGAGAGCGATCGAGAAACCAGCATGGAGGCTGCTTTAGCCACAGCATAGCAGCATTAAGTAAATAGACCATGACGCGGCCCATGGGTTCAGGCTTTGTAAACAAACGGCGCGTCGCTCCGCTGGGAAGGCGAAATCCACTCGGTTAAGGCAGGGTGCGTCACCCCGCAGGGGCGACGCACCGCCAACACATCTCGCCGCGTGAGACGCAATCTGTGCGTCGCGCCGCCAAGAAGGGGGTGACGCGCCCTACATCACTCATCCCCTATGCGCAGGCTCATCCGCTCCGCCAATCTCAAATGGCAGGCCGCCGCCAACTTCACCAGCTCGGTGTCGCTGGCCGGCATGCCGTCAGGCACGGCGATCAGCTCGGCCAGCGCATCCAGGGTGGCGACGGAACTGTTGAGGCCCATCATGCGGCCGAGCGGGTGTTTTTGACGGTTGTGGCGCTCATAGTCCAGCGTCACTAGCCAGCGTGTATGCTGCCAGCACGCCTCGCCATTCTCCAGCACCGCATCCAGCACCGCCCGGCTCACCTGCCGCGCCGCTTCCGCCGCCAGCGCCAAGGCCAGCTCCAGCTGATCCGCCGTCAGCGCCTCCTCGCCCTCCCGCCGCAAGGCCGGCAACAACTCCTCCTCCAGCCAACGCCGAAACCGCCGCGCCGCCGGCTTGCGATAGCGCCGAATCGCCATGGCCACACCAGTTTCCGACAGGCAAACCACCTCCCCGCCACCCACCGGCATGGCGCGGACCTCCTCCTTGTTCAGCTTGCTTAGCAAGGCCGCCGTAGTACGGCATTTGATCGCCGCCGCGACATCATCGGCAAAGAACCATAGGCCGTTGTGGCGATGCAAGAGATGGAAGGGTTTATCGAGAAATGTGAATTCCCGCAAAAATGAGGACGCGGGTGATTGGATGGACTGTACCATTGGGAAAGCTCCATGTGGGTATTAGCCACTGCCCCCTCGTCGCCAAACGGGGTGGCAGGCCGAAACGGGGTTGGCGAACCGGACACATGGACCCGGCAGACCCGGAGGTCTCCCCGCCCGGCCCGCCATGGAGTGCATGAGCGCGCGCAAGCGCGACAGACACCGCCTATACCAGCAATGTCTGCCATGTGTCCCAGGTCGCCAAACCTGATCGTGCTGTTGAACACGATCGGACTAGGCTAGAACCCAGGCACAGAAGGTGCAAGAGTAAATGACAAAGGATGGGCTGGCAAGAAGTACAGCAGGCAACCATTACAGCGGAAATTTTTAAAATGTATAAAATTATTAGATGAGAGACACCCCCAAATAAAACACGCGCAAAGTAAAAAGAAAATATTTTATTGGCATTGCAGATTAAGATTGGGCGGAAAAATTAGACAGGGCGACTGAATGAAATCAATACATGTAACTTTTGACTCAAACATTTGGGAGTCAATTGTAATTGAAGGGAAATTAAAAGAACATTCAGAGAAGGAAGCACTATCCACAATAGTACTACTCATACAAAGCAAAATGATAACGCCTTACATATCCGACGTCATAATAACACTGGAATCGATAAGAAAATTAGATAGAAAAAGGTACCATAAAGATATCACTATAAAAACAACCTTAACGCCTTCAGCCAACTCCGACACAAAAACTGACATTGCCAAACCTTACAAGATAACCTTAACACCCCAATATGATCATCACACAGGACTATGCGAGACACTCCTTGTCGCCACTCGGAAAGCATTAGAATTGGGCTTTACTTTCATAAATGCTCCTCGGATTGGCTCACTCCGACTTGATAAAAAACTATATAAACCAATTAAAAGCAACGAGGAAGAACTATCTGAAAGACTAGCCAGAAGTAATGAAGCCATCTTAGCATTTGAAAAGGAAGGGCTTGGATCATACCAAGTTTACAAACTAGGTCTCCTGGCAATAGAAAATGATCCCGGCTTAAGTAACTTAGGACCATACCGTGCTTTTTCACACGGAAAAGAGTCTGAAAAAGAGCTAGCCCAAGCCATTGCAGAATGGGCTGATGGAGATGCTCTTGCCGCTCACTATGCCCATAAGCATGATTTCTTCTGTACACTTGATAGTGGTAAAAGTGCTGGCAGTAGCTCTGTCCTGCACCATAGCCGCAGAAAATGGCTTCAGGAAAATTTTGAAATTAAAATAGTGACACCCAAAGAGTTAGTACAGCACATCTTGGAAAATTGCATCTAGAAAACCGGATCAAGATCGTAGAATCGAATCATTTCACCCCTCCCCATCAGCGCAAGCCGGCTTCGAAGCCATTTTCAAGGTTTTAAGTCGCTGGCTGTTCGACGCGGCGCGACGGTAGCGCGCCGCTAGTTCCGGCGACTCCTTGAAAATGGCTTTGAAGACGGGGTTTCGCAGCGCTGCTGGGCCGCCTTTTCTTTCGTCCATTTCTTTTGGCGGAGCAAAAGAAATGGACCCGTCAACCGGGCGGAACCGGCACTCAAACATCCGCCCGCGGAGCGGGCACAAAAATCCTAACAAACCAACGCGGTAAACGTTGGGCTTCATTACATTCAGCCCAACCTACGGCCCTCATCACATGCTCCTGTGTGAATTATGACCTGAGCAGGTTTTTAGTGGGTCATTACAAGCCGTCAAAAGACCAGCGACAAACTCAGCCACAGGGTTTGCACACCCCATCAGCAGCAGTGGGCAACGGTGGATCGCCCCTCCGGGGCATCCACCCTACCGCGACACCCCGACCACGACCCGTAGGGCGGAATCCCAGCAACGCAGGGAGTTCCACCACGATGCGGTCACGCATCGCATACAAAATACCAATTAATTATTATGGATACGCGGAGAGAATGAAGATTCCATTAGAGAATCATAGGAATGATCAGAGACTTACGATCCCAGACTTAAAAACCACAAGAATAAAAACGCCCAAAATCAAAACTGCAGGGACAAACATAGCAAAGTGATAAAATGCCACATTGCCAATGTAATGACGAATCCGAATTAGGAAAACGTCAAACCAGTTGAGACTATGATCCTCATACTTTGGGTATGTAGCTTTAAAAAGATCATAGTCTATCATTTCATGATTATCATTTTGAATAAGAATAAGATCATACTGCTTGTCTATTTCCTCCAGCTCCCGATAGAAATCCTCACCACGCTCCCCCATATGCTGAGACTTTAATTTCCTCAATCTCTTATATAATGTTGAAATTTCCAGGCCGCACTGGTGGTGCTTATGCGACCGAACAGCATAAGAAGCAGAGCTTTCAAATTGACTAAATATCAATATCATAATAGAGCATGAAATATTGAAAAAAATCACATACCCCGAATTATATCCATTCAATTTATTTAAAAAGAGAAAATCCAATAGAGTAAACAAGATCATATATGCCGATAAAAATGATATTGTCTTGGATGATCTTGAATCCTTAGACTTCAGACGCCGCGCAGCAATAAAACGCGTCCTTGATGTTGACCACAACCCATAGTTAAGTTGTTTGTCGTATTCTTGTTGCGCGTAGAGTGGAACTCCTTTCGCTTTAGCAACCCTTATCTCGCCTTCAGTAGACATAAAAACCCCCATCACCTTTCGATGATGGGGGTTTTATCACAAATGACATTTAACTATCAAGCCAGCTTGGCCAACTGCGCCCTAACCTTCTCCAACTTGTCATTCAGCTCAGCCAACTGAGCCTTATCGCGCTCAACCAAATGCGCCGGTGCCTTGTCCACATAGCCCGGCTTCTCCAGCTTGGCGGTCAGCTTGGCCAGCTCGGCTTCCACTTTGCCCTGCTCCTTGGTCAAACGCGCGGTTTCGGCGGCTTTGTCCACTTCCACCTTCAGCATCAGGCGCGCTTCGCCGGACATCGCCACCGGGGCATCGTCTTCCGGCAGCTTGGCCACCAGCGTGCCTTCGGTCAGGCGGGCCAGCAGCTTCAGGTAAGGCACGAAGTCGGCGATGGACGCGTCGGCGGTTTCGATGAACAGCGGGGCCTTCACGGCCGGGCCGATGCCCATTTCGCCGCGCAGATTGCGCACCGCGTTGACCATGTCCTTGAATGCATCCATGCGGGCGTTGGCCGCGGCGCTGATCTTGGATTCGTCCGCCACCGGCCACGGGGCCAGCATCAGCGAGTCGGTCTTCTTCGCGTTGGCCAGCGGGGCCACGGTCTGCCACAGCTCTTCGGTGATGAAGGGCATCAGCGGGTGGTTCAGGCGCAGCGCCACTTCCAGCACGCGCACCAGGGTGCGGCGGGTGGCGCGCTGCTGGGCTTCGTTGCCGCCCTGGATCTGCACCTTGGCCAGTTCCACGTACCAGTCGCAGTACTCGTTCCAGATGAATTCGTAGATCACCTGGGCGGCGATGTCAAAGCGGTAGGTTTCCAGCGCGTTGGTGACGTCAATCTCGGCCTGCTGCAAGCGGCCGATGATCCATTGGTCGACGAAGCTGTATTCCAGCGGCAGGCTTTCGTCCTGGCCGCAGTCCTTGCCGTCCACGTTCATCATCACGAAGCGGGTGGCGTTCCACAGCTTGTTGCAGAAGTTGCGGTAGCCTTCGGCTCGCTTGAAGTCGAAGTTGACCGAGCGGCCCAGCGTGGCGTAGCTGGCCATGGTGAAGCGCAGCGCGTCGGTGCCGTAGGCCGGGATGCCTTCCGGGAACAGCTTCTCGGTGGCCTTGGCGATCTGCGGGGCCTTTTCCGGGCGGCGCAAGCCGGTGGTGCGTTTTTCCACCAGCGGCTCCAGCGCGATGCCGTCGATCAGGTCCACCGGGTCGATCACGTTGCCCTCGGACTTGGACATCTTCTTGCCTTCGTGGTCGCGCACCATGCCGTGGATGTAGACATCCTTGAACGGGACCTTGCCGGTGAAGTGCTTGGTCATCATGATCATCCGGGCGACCCAGAAGAAGATGATTTCGTAGCCGGTCACCAGCACGTTGGAGGTGAGGAAGGCCTTCAGCTCAGGCGTTTCTTCCGGCCAACCCAGCGTCGAGAACGGCACCAGGGCGGACGAGAACCAGGTGTCCAGCACGTCCTGTTCGCGGCGCAACGTTTTGCCGCCGGCCTTGGCCTGGGCTTCCGCTTCGGTGCGGCCGACGTAGATGTTGCCGTCTTCGTCGTACCAGGCCGGGATCTGGTGGCCCCACCACAGCTGGCGCGAGATGCACCAGTCCTGGATGTTCTTCATCCACTGGTTATAGGTGTTGACCCAGTTTTCCGGCACGAAGCGCACTTCGCCGGATTCCACCGCCTCGATCGCCTTGGCGGCGATGGACTGGCCGGTGGGGTCGCCTTCGCCCACTTTATTCATGGCGACGAACCATTGGTCGGTGAGCAGCGGCTCGATCACGGTGCCGGTGCGGTCGCCGCGCGGCACCATCAGTTTGTGCGGCTTGGTTTCCAGCAGCAGGCCCTGGGCTTGCAGATCGGCCAGCATGGCCTTGCGCGCCTCCTGGGCGGTGAGGCCGGCGTAGGCGGCCGGCAGCTCGATGGCGCCTTGGGCGGCGCCGTCGAAGCCGAAGATCTGCGCCTTGGCCAGGATCTTGGCTTCCAGGCTCATCACATTGATCAGCTGGGTGCCGTGGCGCTTGCCCACTTCGTAATCGTTGAAGTCGTGCGCCGGGGTGATCTTGACAAAGCCGGTGCCGAATTCCTTGTCGACATAGCTGTCGGCGATCACCGGAATGGTGCGGCCGGTGAGCGGCAGCTCAAGCTGCTTGCCCAGCAGGTGCTGGTAACGCTCGTCGTCCGGGGCGATGGCCACGGCCACGTCGCCCAACAGGGTTTCCGGACGGGTGGTGGCGACGGTGACGAACTCATCGCTGCCCACCACCGGGTACTTGATGTGCCACATGTGGCCGTCTTCTTCCTCGGATACCACTTCGAGGTCGGAGATGGCGGTGCCCAGCTTGGCGTCCCAGTTGGACAGGCGCTTGCCGCGATAGATCAGGCCTTGCTCGTACAGGCGGACGAAGACTTCGGTCACCACTTCGGCGCGGACGTCGTCCATGGTGAAGTATTCGCGATCCCAATCCACCGAGCAGCCGACGCGGCGCATCTGGCTGGTGATGGTGCCGCCGGATTTTTCCTTCCATTCCCAGATCTTGCTGGTGAACGCTTCGCGGCCCATGTCGTGGCGGTTCAGACCTTGGTCGGCCAGTTGGCGCTCGACGACGATCTGGGTGGCGATGCCGGCGTGGTCGGTGCCCGGCACCCACACGGTGTTGTTGCCCTTCATCCGGTAAAAGCGGGTCAGGCCATCCATGATGGTCTGGTTGAAGGCGTGGCCCATGTGCAACGTGCCGGTCACATTGGGCGGCGGCAGCTGGATGGCAAAGGACGGCTTGGAGGTGTCCATGCTCGGCTTGAAGTAGCCGGCCTGTTCCCAGTGTTGGTACCAGCGGCGCTCGAGGTCGCCCGGTTCGTAGCTTTTGGCAAGTTGTTCCATGGTGCTGAATCTTGGTTTTCTGGATGGAAAAATGGGTCGATTATACCCGGTTTTGGCTGCCCAAAGACGGCCCAGGCCCACTTCCCGGCCTAACTATCCAAATTGCGGCCAGACGCGGGACGGCCGAACAATGCCATGCGATTATTCGCAAGCCGTCCATGATGCCGGCTAACGGCGCCGGCCCACGCAAGAAGGATGAATGCCATGAGCGAACATCACCACCACGATCACCATCTGGGTTGCGCATGTTGTAGCCTGCCGCTGCTGGCGCAGTTGGATCAGCCCCAGCTATCCCAGGACGATTGGCTGCGGGAGCTGGAAGCGCTGGCTCCTGAACTGGGCAAGCTGTTTCCTCACTCAAGCAAGCAGGAAAGCGCCATCTTTCACGGCGGCGTCATCCGCCCTCTGGCTGCGTCCGGCCCGGATCAAGTCGCCGCGCTAGGCATTTCCGGCGGCAGAATCATCGCGATGGGGGAGCTGGACGGCGTGCGCGCGGCGATGAGCAGCCATGGTCCCTATAAAGAAATAGACCTGAATGGCCGCGCCCTGCTGCCGGGCCTGATTGATCCGCATATGCACATCACCCCCAGCGCGGTTTTCAGAAGCTGGATTTCCCTGAGCGCCTTCGGCGTCACGCCAGCCGGACAAAAAGGCGAAGACTCACAAATGCTGAACCCGGACTACAGCTACCAGCAGATCAAGGACAAGCTCGGGCCAGCTATTAAGAACGCCAAACAACCCGGCGCTCCGTCCAACTGGGTGCTCGGCTTCGGCATAGATCCTTCGCTGATGCGGGAGTGGATCGATATCGACTCTCTCAAACTGGATGAGCTGGCTCCGCCTGACGACAACGTCGCCATCTTCCTGCTCAACGCATCCGGCCACATCGGCTACGCCAACACCACGGCGATGAAGGAAGCCGGACTCACGCCGGTGCAAATCCAGGATTGCAAGGGCGTGCTCACGGAAGCCAACATTGTCCAGATCATGGGCAAGATTCCCAAACGGTTGTTGGCAAAAGACCTGTTGCGCAACCTGCTGGGCGTGCTGCATGACGCCGCCGCCAGGGGCAACACCACTCTGTTCGATGCCGGCCTGGGCTCATCCTTGAAGAACGTGGAGATCAAGCTGCTCAGGCAGATCGCCAAACTCGGCCTGTCGCCGGTACGCATCGCCGGCGCGCTGTACTCCAATGAGCTGCCGCAAATGCTGCAGTGGATGAAAGACTACCAACCCGACCTGCACAGCCAAACCGACAGCAATTTCAGCATCAAGGCGCTGAAACTGGTGGCGGACGGCTCTAACCAGGGCCTGACCGGCTTCCAGTACCGCCCTTACAAGAACGCGAGGCAGCATCCGGTGCCGGATGTATCGCCCATCGGTCTGTTCAACTTCAACGTCCCCGCAGATCCCAGCCCGGAAAACGCAAAACGGCTGCCGGACGCTCTTTCCAGCTACCTGCAACTGGCGTTGGGGCGCGGCTGGCCGGTGCTGGTTCACTCGAATGGCGAACAGGCGATGGAATTGGTGCTGGACAGTTACCAGGAGGCGATCAGCGCAACCCGCGCCGACGCGCGCAGCCTTCGCCTGCGGGTGGAGCATGCGTCGTTGCTCACCGACACCTCTCTGAGCCGCATGGCCAAGATGGGCTTGTCACCCAGCTTTCTGATCGGCCACGTCGGCTATTGGGGAGACGCCTTCCTCACCCAAATCCTGGGAGAAGCCCGCTCGGAGCTGCTGGACCGCTGCGAGTCGGCCCGCGCCGCCGGCATGCGCATCAGCCTGCACTCGGATCATTTCGTCTCTCCGCTGGGATCGCTGCGGATGGCGGAGCAAGCAATCTACCGCAAGATGGAAGGCGCTCAACAGGAGGTAAAGCCAGTGCTGAACGCCGAGGAATGCCTCAGCCATCGGCATGCGATGGACGCCGTGACGCTGGATGCGGCCTGGCAGTGCCACATGGACCATCTAGTGGGCTCGCTTGAACCGGGCAAGCTGGCAGACCTGGTCATTCTGGGCAAGGATCCGCTGGATGACAGCGTGACCGATCTGCGCCACATCAACGTCCATGAAACCTGGCGCGGGGGCGCTAAGGTATACGCCAACCCCGACACTCACTAAGCAAACTGCAAAGTCCGGCGCGTGCCGGACGCAACGCGGCGGCTTGTCCGGCAACGGACAGGCCGCTTGCTATATTTGAGCATGGAGCCGCCTCCTCGCCGCCCCGCGCCTTGCCGGAGTCCCCATGACCACGCCGCTTGTCCGCGCCACCCGGTGTCTCATCCTGGCTCTAGCAACAGTCTGGCCGGCCTACTCGACGAATGCCGCCTTGCCGGACGCCGTCGCCCCAGTCTCCGGGCCGCCGGCCCAGACCGGCCGTCATGTGCTCTTGATCGCCTACGACCTGCGCAACGGCGGCATTTCCAAGACCACCCGCAGCTTCCTGAACGCCGCCGGCTATCTGCATTGGCAGGTGAAAGTTGCCGACGCCAAAAGCAGCAACGACGCGGTGCGCGAACAGTTGCTGCTGCAGGCCACGGCCAAGGATATCGCCGGGGTGGCGCTGATCGGCGCCGACAGCGCCGGCTATCATCTGGAGCTGGCCATGCTGAAGCGGATGGGCAAGATCGCGGTGGGCTGGCACGCCGGCAGCGCCCCCGGCGCCAATGCCGAGCTGTTCGCCAACATCACCACCGATCCGCTGGCCGTCGCGCAAACCGCGGTGGACTACGCGATAGGCAGCAGCGCGGGGCCGATGGGCGCCGTCATCTTCACCGATTCCCACTTTTCCATCGCCATGCGCAAGGCCCAGGCGATGAAGACGGCGCTAGAGCGCTGCAAACGTTGCAAGGTGCTGGCGGTGCGCGACGTGGACCTGAGCCAGACCACGCAGATCATCCCCAAGCTGGTGCCGGAGCTGGCGCGGCAATACGGCAAGGCATGGACGCACACCCTCGCCATCAACGACCTCTACTACGACAACATCAACTTCCCGCTGCACCAGGCCGGGCGTGCAGACATCGTCAATATTTCAGCCGGAGACGGCTCCAACTCGGCGATGAACCGCATCCGCGAAGGCATCTCGCAGCAAAAAGCCACCGTGGCCGAACCGTGCAACCAGCAAGGCTGGCAGATGGCCGATGAGTTGAACCGCGGCTTCGCCCGTCAGCCGCCCAGCGGCTTCGTCAGCAAACCGATACTGGTCACGCAGGAGAGGCTGCTGAGCCATGGCCGCGATGGCGATATCGAAGACAACCAGAGCTACCGCCAAGCCTACCTGGGCATCTGGTTCAAAAAGCCCTGATTCCCGGCGCATATTCCACTCCGCCGCCCAAGCTCAACGGGTTTGATTGCGCGGCATTCGGCTGATACTGTTAAATGATCCGGGAACAGAACACCGCAATGGACATCTCCCAAAGCCTGGGCATAGAGGGCCTCCCGCCCTCCGCCGCCACCCTGAATTGCGGCGCGCTTTACCTGGTCGCCTCGCCCGATTCCGGACTGGCCCAGGCGCTGCTGTTCTCCAACCTTCCCTCCACCGGCAGCCAGCCCCTGCTCTGCGTCAGCAGACAGCAACCCGCTCCGCAGCAAGACACCGTTTGGCTCGACCGCCGCATTCACGCCGGCAATCTGGAACTGCTGTCGCCGCGCCGGCTGCGCAAGCCGTCGCTCCATTTGACAAGCGCCTGCCTGGATGAACTGGCGCGCTGCCGCAAAACCCTGCTGCCGCCCGCCGGCGGCATGACCGTAGCGCTGGACCATGCCGAAGACTATCTGCCGCTGCAGCAACCCGCTTCGGCTCGCCGGGCGTTGCAGGCCTGCGGCGACTGGGCGGCCCGCCACGGCCATGCGCTGCTATTGCTGCTGGACAGCTCCCGGCTGGACGCCGCCGCGCTGGTGACCTTGAGCCAACTGGGCCGCGACTGCGCCGGCATGGCTTACGCCGCGCAACTGGGCAACGGGCTCTACAGCTGGCAGATCTCGCATTGGCTTGGCGCGCCTCCCAGAGAAACCGCCAGGCTGCGCGTGCTGGAAATGAGCCTACGCCATACGCTGAGCGCGCAAGCGGAAATCGGCGATTGCGACGGGTCCGCCGACAGCGGCGCGGAGCATGCCGCCCGCCTCGCCACTGACGCCTTGCAGGTGCTCGCCACCAGCGCCGCCCTCAGCGGCCATGCGCCGCCAACCCCGCAGTGGCGGACATTCGACGACTTGCCCCGCTTGCTGGAAGCGGCCCGCGACGCGGTGGCCGCCACTGTCCTGCTGGATACCGCCAGCGCCAAGAAAGAGGCGCTGGGCCAGGCAGTCGCGCAACTGCGGCGGCAAAACGGCAAGCTGCTGAAGATCATGGTGCGAGAAGTGGGCAACCGCCGGCTGCGCCAGAACGAGGAACAACTGCTGTTGCGGCTGGGCGCCAACGCCGTGCTGCCGGCGGAACTGCGCTTCGCCAGCCTGGCCGGCATCATCCATTCGCTGCGCCAGGCCGTCTACCAAGGCGGCGGCGTGGAGGCGGAAGACTTGCACGCCGCCAGCCATCCGGAGGCCGACCGCGGCTACCTGCCGCCCGCGCGCTTTGTCGAGATGGTGGAGAACGCCGTGCAGCGCAGCCGCGCCATCGATGTCAGCAATATGTTGATCCAGCTGCAGCCCGCGCTGGGCGCCACGCCGGCCGAACTGCTGGCGCTGGGCCGTTTCCAGCGCGCCGGCGATCTGTGCACCGCCGACCGCGGCCACGCCTATCTGTTTCTGTTCGCCTGCCGCGAAAGCGACGCCGACGCCGCGCTGGGCAATCTGTTCCGCATGCCTATAGGCGAAGTGGCCCAGTCGGAAGTCCGCAGCGCCGACTGCGACAGCATCCTGCTGGCGCTGTCGCAACTCGCCCGGCAGCCCGGCTTCGACCAACTGCCGGACCTGAGCCACCAGTTGTCCGATGAGCCGCACCTGCGCGAGAGCCGGCACGCCTATGCCGCGCCCGTCCTGCAGCGCGCGCCGTTGCGCCGCCACGGCGGCCAGTAAAGGAAAAACCCATGTTCAACCCCGAACTGAGCCAGTTGCAATTCATGGTGCTGCTGGCCGCGCTGGCCGCCGGCATCGCCGGCTACCAGCTGCGCGCCCGGCTGCTGCCCTGGCTCAGCAGCCTGCTGCTGCGCCGGCTGCGCCATTTCCAGCCCCACCCCTATCTGCAAAAGCTGAGGCGGCGGGACGACGCGCCGCTGGCCCAAAGCCGCCGCGCCGAGCCGTAAACCGACATGAAGCCCAGCCACTCCGCCGCCGCCAGCGCTCCCGAAGCCGCCCCGTCGCTGGGGCTGGGCGCCTGGAGCGTCTATTTCATCGCCAAGCTGCTGCTGTCCTGGCAGGGCACGCTCAATCTCCACCCCGCGCCCAACCTCGCCTTCGCGCTGCTGCTGCTGATGCCGGTCTCCGGCAGAATTTGGCTGCGCGTCCGCGCCGCGCTGGCCTGGATCGCGGGCGCAGCCCTGCTTTACCACGACAGCTGGCTGCCATCGCCGGAAATCGCATTGCAGCAGCTGTCCACGCTCAAAGGCTTCAGCCTGCATTACCTGCTGGATCTGGCCGGCCGGGTATTGTCGCTGCCGCTGCTGACCGGCGCGGTGATCCTGTTATGCGGCTACTGGCTGCTGTCGCGCTATCTGCGCTTGGGGACGCTGGTGGTGATCGCGCTGCTGGGCCTGAGCGGACGCCAGCTGTGGCAGGACCGGCCGCAAGCGCCGGCAAACGCGGCCGTGGACAGCGGCGCCGCCGCGCAAGCCGCGCCCCAGACGCCGGACCAGCAACTGGCGGCCTTCTTCAAAAGCGAAGGCCAACGCATCGTGAAATTCCAGGGGCCGCTGGCCGACCCCGGCTTCGACGTGCTGCTGCTGCATATCTGCTCGCTGGCCTGGGACGACCTGCGCGCGATAGGCATGGACCAGCACCCCTTGCTGAGTCGCTTCGACTTCCTGTTCAGCAACTTCAACTCCGTCACGCCATACAGCGGCCCGGCCGCGCTGCGCGTGCTGCGCGCCAGCTGCGGCCAACCAAAACACAGCGAGCTGTACCAGAGCGCGCCCGGCAATTGCTACCTGTTCCAGGATCTGGCGGCGCTGGGGTTCAAAACCGAGCTGGCGCTGAACCACGACGGCAGCTTCGACGACTTTCTGAAGCAAATCCGCGCCGATGGCCGGCTGAACCAGCCGCTGATGTCGCAGCAGGGCCTGCCGGTCGGCCTGCGCTCTTTCGACAGCAGCCCGATCTATAGCGACTACGCGGTGCTCAATCGCTGGCTGGAGCTGCGCCAGCAAGACAGCAGCGCCCATGTGGCGGTTTACTACAACACCATCAGCCTGCACGACGGCAACACCATCCCCGCCGCGCCGGGGCTGAATACCATGGACAGTTACAAGTACCGCGCCAACCGGCTGTTTTCCGACCTGGCCCAGTTCATCGACCAGCTGGAAAAGAGTCATCGCAAGCTGATCCTGGTGATGGTGCCGGAACACGGCGCGGCCTTGCGCGGCGACAAGCAACAGTTCAGCGGCTTGCGCGAGATTCCCACGCCGCGCATCACCATCGTGCCGGCGGCGATCAAGGTGATCGGCGGCCAGGGCCATCCGAGCCAGATGCGGATAGACCAGCCCAGCAGCTACCTGGCGATATCCAGCATCCTGTCGCGGATGATGAACAAGAGCCCATTCGGCGCCGACTACCAACCTGCCGACTTCGGCCGCGACCTCCCCGCCACGCCGTATGTGTCGGAAAGCGCCAGCTCCATCGTGATGCAGAGCGGCAAACGCTTCCTGCTGCAACAGGATGGCGGCGGCTGGACAGAATACCCGGTGCAATAAACACGGCCAGCAGCACCTGAAAACGCCTGAGCCGCGGCGCGTCCAGAATCCCGCAACTCAGCCCCTCGCTTGCCGGCGCGATCAGGCGTGTCCGCGGCTGTCAAACAGCGACTGAGTCGGTGGCCATAGATTGCTGATGGGAGGATGGGACGGCGGGCCAGACAACTGGCCCCCTATCGTGGCCGCCCAGGGGTCGACCACAATCGCGTCGGCGCCCCAGCTTCCCACCTGAGCGAGATCGCTGGGGTGGGCCCTGCCGACGATGATGAAGCAATGCGTCGTGTTGTGTCCTTGATGGTGCGCGACGACCTCGACGCGGCAAGCGCCCGCATGCTTAAGCAACTCCGCCGCTCCGGCATAGGCCAGAGTTGAGCAGCAGCCCGCCTGAGCCTCGTCCACGAGTCTGGCTATCCGGTCCAATTTGGAACGATCCACCTCGAAACCCGCGGCGACATTGGCGCTCATATTCGCCTGCTGATTGGCCCGCATGCGGTTGGCATCCTGGCCGAAGTCTCCCAATCTGGACATGATCTGCGCATAGCGGGGATGGCTCGGGCGGACAAACGTGCGGGCATCGGTGCAGGCGTACTCTCCCAATCGGTTCAACGCCGCCTGGCTTTTGCCAAGCACCTCTGCAGGCTTGGGAAACAATACGGCGTTCAGCGCGCGCGTCTGCGAAGCGCAAGAGCCGGTCGCGCAAAGCCGCCGCGCGCCTTCAAAGAAACGACCTGCGGCGCTCTCCTGCGGCCTCACCTGCCCATGATCGGTCGCCACGCTTATCGAGAACTCGCGACCAGCCACCGAGAATCCGCCGCGATCGACCACCTCGCCCACCACATCGGTGTCCACCAAGCGAGGAGATGACACACTATTGAAATTGATCACTGCCGCCCTTTCCCGGCAAGCCGCTAGCGGCTCAGCACTTGTTGCATGATGGTTTCCCTGCATAGCGCCAAACCAGCCAGACAATCCTCCACTCTGGCCGCAGACAGGGCATCGGCGGCCAGCGACTGATACGCCACCAGCCCCAGCTCCGGGTTCCAGCCTATTCCCGGCTCCTGGCCCAGCAACGGGTTCAGCGCCATTTCCAGCATCGCGGACAACTGCTCCGGCTCCAGAAACAACGGCGGCTCGCTGCCGATATGGATGATCAGGATCAGCCGGCCACTGCCGGCATCCTTTCGCAACGCAACCGGCGCAGCGCCATCCAACAGCAAATCGCAATGCCCCTGGGCATCAAAAATCAGCCCGCTCAAACCAACACGCTGGCCTAGCTCTGCCAGCAACGCATCAAAAAACAAATCATCCACGAGTCCCGCCTCCAGCCGAGTCGACTGAAACGGCATGCTAGGCCAAGCAGCCGGGAACGGCTTTCAAAATCCGCTCATGCGCCTGCTAGAGGCGAAATCCAAAATAGGCAGAGAAGCGGGGCGACAAACCGCCGCCTGGAGAACAGGCGGGTTCCGCCGGACAACGATCAGGGATGCGCCGGAGGCTGCGGCCAGGGCTCAGGCAGCTTGCCCGGGCCAGACGGCGGACTTGCCGGCGCGGCGGCATTCGGCTCGGCGCCCGCAACCGCGCTCTGCGCCTGCCAAGGAGAATCCGCCACCTGGCGCGAGCCGGACTTCAATCTCAGCAGATTGGCGCGGATGTCCTGGCGATCCGGCGCGATGCGCAGCGCGCGCTCCAGCAGCACGACGGCGCTATCCGCGTCGCCCATTTTCAGCAATTGCAGCGCCAGCCGGTTGATGGCTTCCGGTTGGTAGGGATGCTGCCAATACCAGGCGCGCGCCGCCTCCAGCTCCGCAGGAGCCGCTGCCGCCATGCCCGCCGACAGCCACAGGACGACAGCCAGCCACGTAATCGGCTTGAAGCTCACGCCACTCTCCTCTCCTCAGAAACTCGAATACGGCTGCAGCGGCTCCACCGGGAACGGCAGCGTCAACGACGCGCCGTCCGGCTGGTAGCGCAGGTAGAACAATGCCCGGCCCGGCTGGTAATACTGCGAATGCTGGTATTCCAGCATGCCGCCCAGCGCCAGCCGAGGCGTCAGCTGATATTCGAACGCCCCGCTCAGCGATACCCCCCAGCCTGGGCCGGCGCTCGCACTGACATAGGGATTGCCAGCCTGCGCCTGCAAATCCGGCCGGGTGGGATAGAACGGCGACGCCGCCTCCCGCGCGCTGGACACGGAAACCGACGCCCGGCCCGTCCAGCTCCAGCGCTCGTTGCGCGCCGCGTAGCCCAGCGGGATGGACAGCGAGTTGTAGCGTTGCGGGCTGTAATAGCCGCCCTGGCCGAAAGTGAATTCGCCCAGGTTCTTCTGAAACCAGAAATTGATGCTGTTCACGCCCAGCGTCAGCTGCCGGGCCGGCTCTTTCAGCAAACGCCAGTAAACGCCGCCCATGATCGTCACCTTGCGGTTATCGGCCACGTTCTCGCCGGTCAGCTGCTGGTAGGCGAAATTGGACCATACGCCGAATGGCCCGCCCTTGTCGTAGCCCAGGCTGCCGCCGACGCCGGTGGCTACCACGCCTCCCCAGGTCTGTCCGGTATAGGGATCCCGCACGCCGGCGTAGCTGAGCAATGAACTGGTGACCGGGCGACGGGAGGCTTCCAGTTTGTAGTTGAGGATGGAAACGCTGTCCGAATAGCGAATGCCGCCTATCACATTGGACACCGGGAAGTTTTGCGGCGTACTGCCAATATCCACCCGCCACTGCTCGTTCTGGTAGCCCAGGCCCAAATCCAAGCCTTGCGCGCTTTGCGCGCCGAACCGCCCCGCGCAGCTCTGGACGCTGTTGCCGGCCAAAGCTGCGCACGCGGCGACGGAGCCAAAGCGCTGCAAGGCGTAATTATTGTCCGCGCTGTTATCCAAAGAGCCGGCGTTGATGCTGGTCGGGT
This sequence comes from Chromobacterium piscinae, assembly GCF_021129175.1. Classification (GTDB taxonomy): domain Bacteria; phylum Pseudomonadota; class Gammaproteobacteria; order Burkholderiales; family Chromobacteriaceae; genus Chromobacterium; species Chromobacterium piscinae. The sequence continues at coordinate 114,799 of NZ_JAJOHV010000035.1, forward strand.
CGGCGCGCAGAAAATACTTCCCCTCGCGCGGCGCCGGCAGCTCCACCAGCAGCGGCGCCTGCCACATCGTCATCTGCGACTGGCCCGGCGTGCCGTTTTCGGCGCTGCGGTAGGTCAGATCCAGGCCCTGCCAGATCTTGACGCTGCGCGCGTCCAGCAGCGCGGCGTAGTCCTCATGCAGGCTTTCCTGCTGCGCCGATTCGGCCGCCACCGGCCGCAGCGGCTGCCGCTGGCCGACATCGCCAACGGTCGCCATGGCCGAAGCCGGAGCGAAACCGGCGCGATACCACGCCAGCGCCTGTTCCGGCTGGTCTTTCTGCCGCGCGCGCCGCGCCGCCTGTCCCATCAGACCAGGGCTTTTGACGTTCTGCGCCAGCAAGCTGGATATCTCGCGATCCAGCCTGGCGGTATCGCCGACATCGCCCAAGCGGGTCATGACCCTCAAACGGAAATCCAGGCTGCGCCCTAGCTTGTCCTGCAACAACTGGTCTATGCCCTGCCCGGCCGACTCGCGGTCGCCGGTCTTGATATGCAGATCCACCAATTGCAGCTGGGCCTCGTCGTCGTCCGGCTTCCCGCTCAACGCCTGGCGCAAGCGCTCGCGGGCGGCATCCCAGCGCCCGGCCTCCATATCGTAGTCGGCCAGCCGGCGCTGCAAGCGCGCGTCTTGCGGCGCGTTCGCCAAAGCCTGGCTGAGGATGGCCTGCGCGCCGGCGTCATCGCCGGACTGCCGCGCCCTGTCGGCCTGGGCCACAGCCAGCGTGGCCTGCAATTCGGCCAGCTTCCGCTTCTGCTCCTCGCTCATGTCTTGCCGGGTTTGGCCCGCCGCCGCCAGCAGCGGCTCGGCCGCCGCGGCGTCGTCCAGATCCAGCAGCAGGTCGGCGTAGGCCAGTTCGTTGTCCGTGGATGGCTGTTCCAGATACTGCGACAGCAGCAACTGGCGGGCATGGTCGGCTTCGCCCGCCCGCAGCCAGGCCTGCGCCAGTTCGGAGAGCCGCTCCGGATCGCCCTGCATCCGGCGCTCCGCGTCCTGCAAGCCGCGCCGCGCCTCCTCCGCGTGGCCCAAAGCCAGCTGGGCGTCGGCCAGACGCATGGTTTCGCGCAGCCAAACGCGGCGCTGCAGTTCCGCCATGCCCTCGCTGCGCGCCGGCTGGGGAACCCGCTGCAAAGTGGCCAGCGCCGCGCGGTCTTCATCCCGCTTGGCCTGGAACAAGGCGTAGGCGTACAAGCTTTCCGGGCTGGCTGCCGGCGCGTCGGCCAACTGGCGCAGAACGGCTCCGCCTTTATCGGCGTCCCCAGCTGCCAGCCAGGCATTGGCCAGGGCGAAGCGGTTCCAGGCGTTTTGCGGCTGCAAATCCACCGCGCGCTGCAAATGCGGCAGCGCCTGCGGCAATTGCCCCTGAGCCAGCAAGCGGTCGCCCAGCTCGCGCTCCACTTCGGCGCGGGCGGACAGATACGAGGCGCCCAGCGCGCGCTGCTGCTTCTGCGGCAAGGCGCGCAGCATCTGGTCGGCCTCGGCGTACTGGCCGGCATCCAGATAGCCGCGCAGCAAGCCGGCCAACGCCTGCCCGCTGTCAGGTTTCCTGTCCAGCGCCTGGCGGTATAGCCGCCGCGCCTGCTCCGCGCGCTTTTGTCCCGTCTGCCATTCCGCGTCGGCCAGCAGCACATCGACGCTGGCCGGCTGCGACTTGCCCGCCTGATCCAACAAGGCGCGCGCCGCCTGCCATTGTCCGGCCTGCATCGCGGCCCGGGCCTGCGCCAATGTTTCCGCCAGCTGCGCGTCGGCGACGCGGCGCTTCCAACCGCCGTCGCCCGCCTGCCCGGCCTGCCAATAGCTGGCCGCCGCGTCGGCGTAACGGCCCTGTTTCTCGCGCAGGCGACCCAGGCTCTTCAGATACTGCGGTTGATTGCCATAGCGGCCGGCCGCCAGTTGCAGGCTCTTTTCCGCCGCGGCCAGCTGGTTCGCGTCCAGTTGCTTGTCGGCCGCCAGCAGGGCCCGATAGGCCGGATCGGCCAGCAGCTCGCGCTGCTTGCGCCTGCTCTCCTGCAAGGCATTCAGCCGGGCGCGCATCTGCTCATCGTCGGGCGCCGCCTGCAGATAAGCGATATAGGCGTCCTGAGGCAGATCCACCTGCTGCAAGGCTCTGCGCCACAGGCTCAGCGCCTCGTTGCGGCTGTCAGCGAACTGGCTCAGCGCCTTCAGCTCGGCGAAGCCCTGCTGCGGAAGCGGCGGACGCAGCAATTGGATGCCGATCAGCGTCAGCCGGTTTCTATGATTGGACGGGCTTTGCTGGATCAACTTCTTCAACGCGGCCACACTGCGCGCCCAGCCGCCATTCGGCAGCCGCGCCACCAGTTGCCAGTACTCCAGCTCCAGCGCGCCGGACGGCGGCGGTCCTTGGTAGAGCGCATTGAAGGCGGCGTAAGCCTGCTCGTACTTGCCGCTGTTGAACAGCGAGCGCGCGGTCAACAGCTTGTTGCGGTCCGGCCCCATCACCCGGCGCAGCTGCTCGACGCGGGCGATGCCGGCATAGCCTGGATACAGCTTGCGCAATTGCGCCAGCGTCTTCTGCGCCTGCTGGTCCTGGCGCTGCTGCACTTGCACCAGCGCCTGCAAAGTCAGGGCTTCAGCCTTGTCTTGCGGCTTGGCGGCATGAATGCGCTGCAATTTGTCCAATGCCTGTTGCGCCTCCAGCGGCCTGCCCAGCGATTGCCACAGTCTGGCCTGCTCCAACAGCGCCTGGACCGGGTCCACCGCCGCAGGCGCGGCGTGCAGGGCCCCGCTCAGTCCCAGCGCCAGCAAGGCGCTCAGGATGGCGCGCATGCTCCCTCCCAGGCGGGGACAAGCTCGCCGTTGGCTTTGAAGCGATAGCGCGCCTGCTGCCATCCTTGGCCGAACAAAGTCAGCACGTGGTCGTAATAGGCGTCGGGCCGCTCGGACAGCGGCATCGCCTCGACGCGCAGCAACTGCGTCTGCAAAGCCGCCTGATCGCCCTGCGCCTGCAGAAAAGGCAGCAGCGCCATCGAGAAGCCTATCGGCCCCGAACCCTGAACCTTGCCGTCGCGGGTATCCACCGTTTCCGGCGGCAGGCCGGTCTTGGCCACCTGCCGCGCCATCGGCTTGAGCCTATCCAGCAAGGCCGCGCGCTCCGGCGCGTCCGGCGCCAGCATGCCGGCCCACAGATAGACGCGGATGGCGTTGTAGCTGCCGGACGCCTTGCTGGCGTCGTCTGCGACGAAACCGTTGCGGTAGCCGATCCAGTCCGGCGCGAAGCCCGCCGGCGCGCTTTCCAGCAGCACGCGCTGCGACGTGCCGCGCAGCGCGGCCCAGTTGGAGCCAGGCAAGGCGTGCGCCATGCGGGCCATCAGTTGCGGCGGCAGATAGCTGGGATTGAGCCGGGCCAGCCCCGGCTTGCGGAAGCCTTCGCGGCCCGGCAGCAGGGTCGGCCCCAAGCCAGGCAGGTCCGCCGTCTCCTCGCGCAGGATGCGCAGGGCCAGCAGCTTGCCGAGCGCGGTGTAGCGCGGCTCGCGCCACAGCCTGCCGGCCTCCAGCAGGTCATAGGCGATCCACAAGTCGGAATCGGACGCGCTGTTGTCATCCATCACGCCCCACTGGCCGTCCGGGCGCTTGCCCCATTGCCAGGCAGGCAGCCGGGCGCTGAGGTCGCCGCCGGCCAGATTGTCCCGCGTCCACTGCAGCAGCTTGTCGAATGCCGGCCGGTCGTTGGCCGCCAGCGCGAAGAACAAGGCGTAGCTCTGTCCTTCCGAGGTGGTGGGCTGGCCGTCGGCGCCGCGGTCCAGCACCCGGCCGCCGTCGGAAACGAAGTGCCGGCGGAAATCCTGCCAGGCCGGCCAGCCATCGCACGGCGCCGCCTGGGCCGAGACGAAAACCAGCGCGGACAGCGCCGCCAGACACGCCCGCAGCCGCGCGCCCATCTCAAGACTCCTTCAGTCGGCGCGCGGCCAGCGCCTTGAACAGGCGCAGGATGGCGAAGGAGAAGATCAGCACCGCCAGCGCGGACAGCGCCGCCAGCAACAGCGGATGGGCCGACAGGAACAGCCAGACCCAGGTCCACAGCGGCAGGCTGCCGACGTAATACACCGGCCCCAATTGCTGGCTGTCGATATTGTCGCCGCGGATCAGCACCGCGCTGCCGGCCATCTGCGCCACCTTACCGTCGTCCGACAGCGCGCCGGTGGCGGCGCTCATCGCGTCCGGTTCGTTGCCGGTGACGATCACCACGCTGCGGCCGCGGGCCAGCGGCGACTCCAGGCCCAGTATCGCCCCTAATCTTCCCTTGGCGGAAAAGTCAGCCTGGCCGCTGACGCGGCCGCCGCCCGACAAGCCAAGCGCCGGCTCCTGGTACAAGGCGTTGCCTTTCCCTTCCGCCACTTTGCGCTCGGCTCCCTCCAGCGTGGTGGGCAGCTTGTCGCGCCAGGCCTTCAACAGCCTCAGATCGTGGGCGTTGCCGATCGCCAGCAGATCTCGGTTCTTGACGCTGTCCAGCCCTCCCTCGTCCACCAGCCGGTAGCGCAGCGCCGGGTAGCCGGTGGATTGCCCCATATTGCCCATCACATTGAGAAAAGCGCCGACATCCTGCTGCGCCGGCTGCCTGGGCAACACCACTGCGGTGTCCGACAAGTCGGCCATGCGGGTGAAGGGGTAGCCGGACGTGGCGAACAAGCCCAAATTCGGCAGCGCCGCGTAATGCGGATAGGCGCTGAAATCGATGGTGGAGTCCGGATCGATCGCCGCGCGGTTGCCATCGGCCAGGTTGTTGGCGCACTCGCCCTGTTTTTCCGCCGCGAACACGTACTGGAACTGCATCTCGTTGCGGCTGCCGACGCGGAACGGCGGCAGCAGGATGCGGTCGATATTGCTGAGCAGGCCATTATCCAGCACCGGCAGGCGCAGGCTGGTCTGGGTGCTGCCCAGTCCGCTGGCGTTGAGGTTCAGGCTTTGCACGAACAATTCATTGATGCCGATGTTCAAACGGGATCCGGCGGACTGCTGCTGGCCGGTGTAACGGAATTTCAGATCCAGCGGAATGCCGCGGCTGCCCCAGGTGAACAGATCCCCCGGCACGCGGAAAGACACGCGTATCGGCGCCGGCTGCTGGCCCGTGGCCTGCAGATCGCGCGGATTGTCCACCAGCTCGCCCAGCTTGGTGGGCCGATCCGGCCGCACCCAGTTCGGCGCGTCGTACGGTTGGCGCGGCGCGTCCAGCTTCATTCCGCGCACCGTCACCTGGGCGCCGCTCATCCCGGCCTGGCCCAGCACCAGCGCGTCGGTGGCCAGCTGCAGGTCCTTGTCGTCGCGGCCCAGAATCAACAGCAGCTTGCGCTCCGGCCGCTCCGGGTGCGGCATGATGCTGATGGTGGGCGCCGACACCGGCGGCAGCTTGGCCAGAAAGTCCGGCCGCTGGGCGTTGGTGGCATAAACGACGGCGTGCTGCGCCGCCGGCAAGCTGTTGAACGCGGCGGTGTAGCGCACGCCGCGCCACCCAGCCTGGGCGCCGAACCACGACGCCAGCTCGCCTGCGGCCTGCAGCGCCGTTGTCGAAGGACGCGCGGCGAACGCGAACGGCAGCTTCAGCGGCGAAAAATCGCGCCTGTCGAAGAAAGGCTCGGGAAAATAGCCGAGGTCGTTGGCGAAGGGCAGCGCCTGCACCGTCAGCTGCAATTCGCTGGCATTGCTGATTTCGGCCCACAGGCTGCTGTGGGTTTCGTCCTCGCAGCGATTGGTGTAATGGCCGATCAAGCGGAACTTCAGCTGGTTGAAATTGGCCAGCAGCCGCGGGTCCAGCGGCAGAGTCAGCTGCTGCGGCTTGCCGCCCTGCTCTTTCGGCAAGGCCAGTACCGACACCACCTCGTCGTTGAGCAGCACCTGCACATGCGACAGATCGGCCAGCATCGCCGGCGAGAATGTATAGCGCAGACGCAGCGTCAGGCTGGTGATCACTTCATCGCCGCGGCTGCCGAAGCCTACGCCCGCCAGGCTGTTGTCGCCGCGCATTTTCAGCGGGTAGCCGGCGCCCATCTGCTTGAAGCTGAGCGTGCGGGTGGAAACCAGCGCCGCCGATGCGGCCGGCTCGGATGCAGAGATTTTTCCCTCGGCTTTGAGCGGCGGCGTCTGCGCCGCCAGCAACAGCCCGGCCAGGAATATCGACAGAGGTTTTCTCGGTATGCGCATGGTCATTTGCTATCCCGATAGATATGCGGCTGCCGCGGCAGCAGGCTGCCCAGCCAGCTCCAAAAGCCCATCCAGCGGCCGCTGCGGACGGTGAACGGCAAAGCCGCCTGCAGCAGCAACTGCCACAGGCTGCGGCCGCCCATGCGCCAGATGTCCCAGGCGCCGCCCAAGGGCGTGCCCTCATGCTCGCGCTCGGCGGTTCGCTGCCAGGCGTCGGGGCGGCCGAAGGTGCATTGCACCAGCGCCATCTCGTCTTCCAGGCTCAGGCCGACGAAGCGCACGCTCAAACGGCCGTCCTTGGAGAACACCAGCCGGCAAGGCAGCGCGTGACTGCGGCCGCCGCGTCGCATCGACACCGTCAACTCGGCGTTCTGCTTCAGACTCAAATGCAAACCTTCCGGCAGCGCCAGCGCCATGCCGCCCTCGGAGTAATCCAGGGTATGGCAGGGATAGACCTTGCCATCCGGCAGATGCAGCGACACCGGCAGCCGGCTCTGTACCCGATGCGACACCCGCACCTGGCGCAGTTCGCGCGCCACCGCCAGCGCCACGCCAAGTAGCAGCGTGTTGTAAGCCACCCAGCACAGGTTCACCACCACGGTGCCGACCTCGTCGGCGGGACCGGTCCAGGCCCGATAGACGCCGAACCCCACGCCTAGCAGATTCAGCGCCAACAACACCAGGTAAGGCTTGGTGATGCTCCAGTCGACATGGTCTTCTTCCACCACCCCGCCCTTGGCGGTGACGTTGAACTTGCCCAGGCCGGGAAACAACAGCGCCACAGTCGTGGGCAGCGTGATGTACCAGGCCAGCACCGTCTCGTAGACCTCGCCCCAGAACGAGCGGCGAAATTCGCCGTGCATCCGCGAATTGGACATCACCGAAAACACCATGTGCGGCACCACATACAGCACCAGCCCCAGCGCCGGCGCGTAGATGGTATAGGCATGAAACAACAGGAAAGCCAAGGGCGCGGTGAGGAACACCAGCCGCGGTATGCCGTACAGGAAATGCATCATCGCGTTGAGGTAGCAAAAGCGCTGCCCCAACGTCAGCCCCCTGCCCAGCAACGGATTGTCGCTGCGGAAAATCTGCGCCATGCCCCGCGCCCAGCGGATGCGCTGGCCGACATGGGCGGACAGGCTTTCGGTGGCCAGCCCCGCCGCCTGCACCAGATTGATATAGGCCGAGCGATAGCCGCGCCGATGCATTTTCAAGGAGGTGTGCGCGTCCTCGGTGACGGTTTCCACTGCGATGCCGCCCACCGACAACAGCGCTTCGCGCCGCAGCACCGCGCATGAGCCGCAGAAAAAGGACGCGTTCCACAAATCGTTGCCGTCCTGCACTCGGCCGTAGAACAACTCGCCCTCATTGGGCACCTCGCCGCGGGTGTCCAGGTTGCGTTCGAACGGATCGTCGGAGAAGAAATGGTGCGGCGTCTGCACCAGCGCCAGCTTGTCGTCCTTGAGAAAGCCGCCCATCGTGTTGTGCAAAAAAGAGCGGGTGGGAATGTGGTCGCAATCGAAGATGGCGACGAAGCTGGCGTCGGTGACGCCCAGCGCGTGATTGATGTTGCCGGCCTTGGCGTGCTTGTGTTCGCGGCGGACGATGTAGCCGACGCCCGCCTGTTTGGCGAATTCGCGGATCTCGTCGCGCGTGCCGTCATCCAGGATGTGCACCCGCAGCTTGCCGGGCGGCCAGTCCATGCTCATCGCCGCGAACACGGTGGGCTTCAGCACCCGCAGCGGCTCGTTGTAAATGGGGATGAACACGTCCACGCTGGGCCAGAGCGCGACATCGGCAGGCAGCGGCACCACCTCGCGCTCGAGCATCCAGGACGACTGGAAAAAGCCCAGCAACAGCACCAGCCAGGCATACAGCTCGGCGCTCAGCAAAACCAGCCCGGCAATCAGATTAGGCCAGCTGTCGTCATTGATGGTGGACGTCACGCGCCACCAGATGTAGCGGGTGGAAACCGCGATGGAAAACACCATCAGAATCAAGGTGGGCACCGGGCCAGGAATGCGCCGCACCCACAGGGCAAGCGACAACAGCACCACGGTGAACACCGCTTGCGAATACTCGTCGAATGGCGTGGTCACCAGCAGCGCGCCCAGCAAGGCCGCCGCCAGATAGCAAGCCGCTCGGATGGCGGCGTTCCGCCACCAGGCATGCTCGGCGACGCCCTCTACCGAGACGCGCAAACGAGCGGGATCGAACGCCTGCGGAAAGCGCGCCTCCAGCCAGGCCCCGACGCGGCGCCGCCAGCCGGCGGCCGCGGCCAAAGCGCGACGGCAAAGCCCAAGCCAGTAAGGCCAGGATCCCGTCCTTCTCGCTCCCCGCGCGAACGGCGGCTTGACCAGAGACAGCCAAGCCAGCTGCAACAAGATCCGCACCGGATCGCCCGGCCGGGGCCGGGAGAAATCGACCTGGGGAAAATACTGCCGCGCCCTGTCGCTCCAGGCGGCCCAGCCCCGGGAAGGCGTGACGATGAACAAGGACAGCAGCAGCAAGGCGAAGCGCGGCGCATCGGCCGGGTGCAGCAAACGCAACCGCACGCCCCACGCCGGCCACCCTGCCGCGGACAGTTTCATGAAACATGTCCCCCGGCATCCAAGCGCACCGACAGCCAGGCCGCCAATTGGCGCAAATCGTCGGCGGCCTGGCTTTCCGGCGCGTAATCGAACAAGGACTGCTGGCTGGCGAAGGCTTCCCTCACCGCCTCGTCGCGATGAATGGGCAATGGTGCCAGCCGCGGGCCCAGCGCTTCGCGCAGCATCGCCTCGGCATCGTTGTCCAGCCGCCGCAGCGGATTGAACTGATTGATGACGAACAAGACGCGCTCCGGCCGCAAGCCGCTGGCCGCCAGTTCCGCCTCCGTCATCTCCAGCAGCGCGCAAACGGCGGGCTCGGCCGACAGCGCCACCAGCGCGTGGCTGGCGGCGTTCAAGCCCTGCCGCCGTTCGGCCACGCCTATCGCCGGCAAATCCAGCACGGTGCGCTGCCCGGCCCGCTTCTCCAGCAGCGCCAGCTCTTCGCGCAGCCAGTGGTCCTCCGGCCCGGCCTGGCCGCTATCCAGCCCCGCCCGGCCATGCGGCACCAGCATCAGGTGATGATTGCCCACCTCCCAGGCGGCGCGCATCCAGTCGGCGCCGGCATCCAGCCGGCCGCGCCAGCCATCGCTCTCCTCCCGGGCCATGCCGAAGTGCAGACGCAGCATGTTCTGCCGGCACAGGTCCATCGCCAGCACCGGCCTTTGCTGCCGCTGCCACAACAGGGCCAGCGACGCGGCCACTGTCGTCGCGCCGCAGCCGCCCTTCACGCCGCATACCGCCAAAATCGCCATGCTTCGCCTCGCCCAAAACCGTATCGCCGGCTGTTTCGCCCACCTCGACGCCCGGGCCCGCTCCTGTTGATGGCGAGCCTGGCGGAGCAAGAGGATGCGAAAAGGGAAATATATTGATGAATATAGTATGGATGCGTTTTTCGGCTCGGCGGCTCATTGCTGCGGTGGAACGAGCGCCCGCCATGGACAGGCGAATTGGGCGGCAGCCACGGATGCGATGCTGACGACGGATGGAAGAAATCGGGAATGGACGTCATCCATGCGCAGCGCGGACAAATGCCGCGCATGGATTCTCATGGGTATCTTGCGAAGACAGCTCTGGTGAGCGGGCAAGTCCAGCCTGGCGAGCGCCAGGCAGGCTTGCCCGCGCCGCTCAATGCGCAGACGCTTTCGAGAACAGATTGATCACCGCCACGCCGGCGATGATCAGCCCCATGCCGGCCACTGCGGCCAGGTCCAGTTTCTGGCCGTACAGCAGCCAGGCGATCAGCGACACCAGCACGATGCCGATGCCGGACCACAGCGCGTAGGCGACGCCCACCGGAATATGGCGCAGGGTTTGCGACAACAGATAGAAGGCCAACATATAGCCGCCTGCGGTCAGCACGGACGGCCACAGCCGGGTAAAGCCATCGGAGGCCTTCAAGGCGGAGGTGGCCACCACCTCGGACAGGATGGCCCCCATCAGGAACAGCCAGACTTTCATCAATCACTCCACAGCGGCCGACAGACTCCGGCGGGCGACGAAACGCTCGCGCAGATGGTCGTACAGCCAGTTGAACACATAGGTATAGGGCAGGAAAAAGACAAAGAAGCCCAGGTCCAGCAGGAAAGCCTGCCAGTAGCTGCTGTTCAACCACCAGGCTGCCAGCGGCACCAGCAACACTACCAGTCCGCCCTCGAAGCCCAGCGCGTGCAGACAGCGCACGCCGGCGGTGCGACGCCACTGGAAACGGCGCTCTACGCGCTCGAACAGCGAGTTGAACACCATATTCCACAACATGGCCGCCGTCGACATCATCAACGCCAACGCGCCCATATGCAGCATGTCCCTCTGCATGACCAGCGCCGCCAGCGGCACCAGCAGAGCCATCGCGCAAGCCTCGTACAGCACGGCGTGCAGCACCCGCTCGCCCAGTTTCTTGTTTGTCGTTTGCATTGACTTCTCCCTAATGCTGAAATTCAATGCTTGGCATTATGATTGGGTTTCCGGATACTATAAAAATACCATCCATCGGTTAAACCGATATGACTATTTCCGTCGACGCGCTCTCCGCCTTCGTCTACGCCGCCGATCTCGGCTCCTTCTCCGCCGCGGCCAGACGGCTGGGCAAAAGCCAATCCACCGTCAGCGAGGCCATCGCCAATCTGGAGATCGACCTGGGCACCCCCCTGTTCGACCGAGGCACCCGGACACCCACCCTCACCCCGGCCGGACGGCTGCTGCTGCCGCAAGCGCGCCAAATCATGACTGCCAGCCAGGACATGCAGCGGCAGGCGGAACAGCTGAGCGCCGGCGTGGAAAGCCGGCTCACCATCGTGCTGTCCGACACCTTCCAGTCCGAGACGCTGGAAAACGTCGCCTGCCGGCTGGAGGAGCGCTACCCCTTGCTGGAATTGGAGTGCCTGGCCGGGGAACAGGAAGACGTGCTGGACCTGATCTTGTCCGGCCGCGCCCAGCTTGGCCTGGTAGGCGCGCTGGACCACTACCCGCCGGATATCCGCCACCAGCGCCAGCGCGAGGCCAGCGAGCTGGCTCTGTACGCCGCCTATCGGCATCCACTGGTGGAAATAGACCGCGTCGACGAACAACAACTGGCCCTGCACCGGCAGTTGCGCCTTAACACCTACAACGACAAAAGTCCCGCGCGCACCGGCCAACGGCAATGGTACGCGCCCAGCTATCTGATGCTGCTGGACATGGCGCGCCTGGGCGTGGGCTGGGCCGAGCTGCCGTGCTGGCTGGTGAAAAGCTTTGGCGGCGGCGAGCTGAAACAGTTGGATGTCGCCGGCTGGCCCAAACGGATGCCGGTGGACCTGGTATGGGCCGCCAACCGCCCCCTCGGCGCGGCGGCGGGATGGTTGCTGCGGCAACTGGCCGGCGGAGAGGGCTGGTCCAAGATGGACTAGAGAATCAGGGCGCGTTGGCCTCCATCGTCTCGCGCTCCTCCCGGCATTGCGCCTTGTTGGCGTAAATCACCCATTCGTCGTCCTTGCCGTGACGGCAAGTCAGCAATGGCTTGACCGGGCCGCCAAAGCCGCTGCCGCCATTCTCGCAGGTTTGAAAGCGCCGCAAATCCGCTTTGCCTATCTTGCGACAAGGGGTCGCCCCATACCAGTCGAATCCATAAGCGCCATCCGGCAAGCCAGGCGTCTCCGCCGCCTGCGCCATGCATGGCCCCATCAAGGCGATGCCGGCCATCATCATCCATCTGGTCATTTTCTTCTCCTTTTGTCTTGCCCCGCTCTTGGCGGGCCATCAATCAAATGACCCGCCACTATCTCACGGCCACAGTCGGCAATGCCTGTCCGAAAGAGTGGTGCAGACCAGCTCGCGCCCACATCCCGCCTATTCTAGCAAGCGCCGATCCGCCAAATAACGCGACTCTTCCCGCAAGGAGAAAACAGATGAGCTCACCCGTCGTGACGGTGAAAAACCATTCCAGCCGCGCCATATACATCGATAGCGATCCAAACTGGGATGATCAGGAACTATTGCTGGATGACAAGCCGCTGCGGCGCGGCTTTGCGCTGCAACCGGACCTCGCGGCCCGGATCAGTGTGGACTGGAGCGGCCCCGGCAACGCGTACATGATGGGCGTGATTTTCGCCGACGGCCCGGACTACGACTACTGCGGCGACGGTTTCTACCAGCTGACCATCGGCCAGGACGAAGACAGCGGCCTGCTGGACGTGACGGATGGCGGCGGCGAAGCCAAGATCGCCTACTCCATCAGTCAGCAGGCGCCCTGGAGCATGACCATGGACTTCGCCGACAGCTGACGCAAAAAAGCCGGCCCACCCGGGC